>CBDUEV010000068.1:0-16229 GCA_965366365.1 uncultured Acidimicrobiia bacterium
CCGAGGTCAGGAGGTCCTGACCCTGAGCCTGTGCCGCCTCGAGGGCCGAGAGGCTCGCACCGCCGGTCACCACCACTGTCGCTGGTACCTCGCCGCGCCAGACGTCCTCGACGGCGAAGGTGGCGACCCTTCCGTCGAACTGTATGTCCGAGACCGTCCCGACAAAGATCGTGGGCGCTTGGATGAGGGCTTGTTCTATCGAGACGGTCTCCGCGCAAGAGGCGCTGGCGGCAGTCGCCGTCATCGCCCAGAAGCCGACGACGATCGTCGACACGACGCCAATGCCTCTGCGGAGCATCGATCTGAGAATCGTTGAAACCATGACGTTCCCCTTTCCCCGGTGTTCTGCATCTGCTGGTGGATGCTTCCCCTATGACGACGTTTGGCTGGCCGTGGTTCCGGGTCGGGCCACCGGCCTCCGAGGGTGAGAGGCACCTGCTCAGGGTGGCCGAATGCGGGGTCGGTTGGCCCTGGCAGCGACGGTCTGCAGCGCGATACGTTGAAACCCGAGGCGGTGGCCTCGTTCCGTGTTCCACTCGAAGAGGGTCGCCGCGGAAAGGAGGGGGAAATGCGTTCGAGGTTCCTGGCGATCTTTGTCGCCCCGGTGATGGTGACAGCGCTACTCGTGGCATTGCCCGCATCAGAGGCTGCTCAGGCAGCCGGCTGCGACCCGGAGTATGTCTCCGTGTCCGGTCCCAGGATCTACGTGGAGCCGACGGGAGTCGACGACACCAGCAACCTTCAATGTGCGCTCGATGCCGCGGCTGCGATGCGTCGCGGTGAGGTGCGGCTCGCTCGAGGAGACTTCTTCACCTCGTTCCTCGCTGTCGAAGGACTCAATGGCACGGTGCGAGGAGCCGGGTCGGAGCTGACTCATGTGTACTCGCTGCCCGAGGGCATCGACTGCATTGGGCAGTTCGCTCTGACGGGCGAAACGTCCATGCTGAGGTTCGGTGGCGGTGACGTGACCTTGAGAGGTTTCAGCGTCGGCATCGGAGGCGACCACGTCTGTGAAGCCCCGCGGATCGACTTCGTGAACCCGGATGGGACGGGCGTGAAGGATGGCTCGATCGAAGCGATCGGTGTCCTGGCCAACCTGCCTGTCGCCGGTCTCTGCCCAGACCCGCAACCCGTTGCTCTCAAGGTGGTCGATCTCGCCGTCGACGGCGACTTGTTCTACGACCTGGAGGGGCCCATCAGGCTCTGGGACGGGTTCAGTCACGCCATCTTGGCGAGTCCCTTCCATCAGACATATGAGGCTTGTCCTGGTGTCCGCCTCGTGGGCGATATCGTCGTCCAGAACTCTCGTTTTGACGATGTTCTGCTCGGCGTGACTGCCGTCATGGTCGACGACTCGACCGTCCGGGTGACCGGCAACAGGTTCCACGATTCCTTGTGGGGTGTGACGATCGTCGACTTCTCCGGCTCCCGTGCCGTGGTGTCGCACAACGACATGGCCGGCGTGCTCTCGTTTGGGGTTTTCGGCATTGCCGATGCGCTCCCTGGGGATGAGCCATTCCGACTCGATGTGCGCAACAACACGATCGGTGTTCTGGAAGAAGCGGACGGCATCGCGATTCTCGATTTCGCAGGAGAATTCGTTGGTCAACCGTTGATCGATGCCACCGTGATCGGCAACGAGATCGAACTGGTGGACACTTCGTACAACGGCATCTTCGTGGTCGGTGACCCCGAGGGTCTGATCGCCGGCAACCATGTGTATGGGTTTGGCAGTGCGGGTGTGACCCTCTTCGCAGATTCCTGGCGAGTCATCGACAACGACTTCACGGGACTCGAGCCGCTGGACGGCGACGTGGTGGTCCTCGGCAACGAGAACCGCATCGTCTGTCACTCGCCCGACGATGAGGTCCTCGATCTGGGGTTCGACAACGTGACGGTGGGTTGCTCGGTGATCGCCTTCGGAGAGGATCTCGGCTTGACGACCGAGAGTGAAGCGGCTCGGGTCGAAGCTGCGATGAAGGGTGCCGAAGGAAAGCTCGGACAGGGATGGTGAGCTGACCTGCCGAGAGGCATGTGGGGTGACCGTGCACGACCTGGGCCAAAAGGGTCGCGGTTGTCGCTGTGCTTGATCGTTGAGAGGCCGTAGAGCGATCCATCGTTCGTGGCTCGACGACATCGCTTGTCTGCCTTCGACCCGGCATCGCCGCGGAGTCCGGTCACCGCAACCTGCGGCAATGATTCGTTTTCCTCCACGGCTGTCCGATGGCGAAGAGATGCTGATGGTTCGCGGGGTTCTCTGCTCGGTCACCGGTGTCGGTATGATGTCGCTCTTGGAGATGGGGGCATGATGGACCAGGCCGGACACGGGATAGGTAGTCACGTTCCTCGCCAGTTCTGCAGTCCTTCGGTCGTTGCCGATTGACTGCTGAATCGCGCTGGCCGGCGCCTGCTCCCTCATCTGGAGAAATCACCTTGGCGAGTGGTCTCACCGTTGTTGCGATGATGGTGGTGGCATGGCTCACTCGGGACAGTTGGTTCTACGGTGACTACTGGGATTTCTTCCTCGAACGCGACCTGGCAGATATCGCGAGCCTGTTGAAGCCCCACAACCGCCACCTCCAGTTCACCGTGGCGTTGATTCATCAAGCCCTCTACGAGTCGTTCGGTCTCGAATTCGCGTGGTTTGGGGCTTTGCGGGTGGTGGGCTACGGCGTCATGACGTTCGTGATGTGGATCGTCTTGCGGCGCCGAGGCGCGGAGCCCGAGGTGGCGTGGATTGCCCTCGTGGTGTTGCTAGTCCTCGGTGCATCCGGAGTTCTCAATTCCACCAGCATGGGAGCCTTCTTGGTGCTGCCGGCGGTGGCGGTCGCAGCTTCCATCCTGGACGGTGGCGGTCCGCGCTCGGCGCGCGAATCTGTGTTCCTTGGGGTCTTGATCGTCGGCATGGTGATCACGACTAGCTCTGGTATCGCCGCGACCGCCGCGATCGCGGTCGTGTCCGTCGCTGCGGGGCGTATCCGACATGCGGCGCTTCCTGTCCTTGCCGGCGTCGCCGTCTACGGCCTATGGCTCGTTTCCTTCCAAGGCGACAACGCGGGGGCCCGCCTACCGACACTGGAGACTGTGGCGGCGATTCCCGGTTCCATGATCCGCATGGTGGGCGCGGCCGCTGCGCGAACCCTGGTGCTTCCCAGTTCATGGGCCGGGTTCGTCGCCGTTGTGCTCATCGCCTTGGTCGCCATCTGGTTCCGGCAGGGTCGGCTGACCAAGTTCGACGCCGTATGGCTTCTCATGAGTGCCGCCTACATCGTCATGGTGACCGTGGTGCGGGTTGGTACTGGGCGACAGGACCCGGAGAATATTCGGTTCGGGTTCATCCTGACCTGGCTGATAGTCCCCGCACTGGTACCCCACATCCGTCTCCCATCGAACGATCAACTCAAGAGAGTGGTCATCGTGGCGGCACTGGTCTTCTTGGGTGTCGGCAACCTCCTCATCTTCTCGCAGGAAGCCGATCGCTGGGAGGTGGTGAGCCGGGAAACGCGGGACCACCTGAGCGCTGTGGCATCCCTGTTGCTCGAAGGAGAGCCGGCCGTGTCCGAAGCGGAGTTGGAGTTTCCCGAAGGCGGCGAGGCGCGACGGGGGTTCTTCACGGTTGCCGGCGTCCGCGAGTTCCTCGGTACGGGATGGGAGCCGCAAGGTGAGTACGACGCAGACGCAATCGAAAGGGCTCGCGGGATCCTTCGTTTTCACGTGGTGCGCGGTGGGGCGGGATCGGGATGCGTGAGGGTGTTTGCCGGCCAGACACACGTCGTGGCAGCCGGTGCACAGCCAGTATTGGTCCTTCGCTCGATCGAGGAGGTGTCGGCGCGGATCCTCCACGAGGATGATTGGGGTTCGGGCTTTCGTGAGCTCCAGTTCGTGGGCGGTCAGACCGTCACTCACCTCGGCGATGCAGCCGCGACCATCAGTATCGCCGTCACTGAGGGAGGGCCTCTCCGAGTCTGCACGCCGGCCGGTTGAGCGCCGGGTGTGGAACACGCTGGCCCAGCCCTTCTCCCTCGATAGGCCTAGCGTGCACTAGGGCCCAACTCCTCTGGAGCCCGGGGACGGCTGGTCTGAGACTGGAGAGGCAACGTCCGTTGGGGGGAGGCTGACGGTGAGTGTTCCTTTGGGGCCGGTCAGGTGCTCTTCCCGCGAGTTTGGGGGTCTTCGTATGCTCAAGCGCTACGGCTTGATTCAGCTCATTGTCGCCATCCTCGTGTTTTCCACGATTCCGATGGCGATGGCCGGACCGGGTGGAACGGATCGACCGTTCAAAGGAGAGGCTTCGGGTCTCATCCAGTTCGGCGGAGAGGGTAACCCGGATGGTCTGACCAACGTCCTCTCATGCGACGAGGCCAACTTGCCCGGCGTTCCTCCCGAGGTCGTCGAGTATTTTCGGGTGACCACGTTCACCAGCGCAGATGGTCGGGGCAGCCATCTTGGTCGCACGCACCTCGAGTTCGCCCATTGCCCAGGTCTGACCGGCCTAGTGGGCGGACAGTTGGCCATGATCGCCGCCAACGGTGATGTGCTGTACGGCGAATACGACGGCGTATACGCGGAAGACGGGATCCACGTTTTCGTGGAGTTCCTGCCTGAGATCACGGAGGGATCCTGCGTGCTGCTCAACGATGCGCCCTGCGAGAGCACTGGCCGGTTCGCCGATGCGAGCGGGCACGCGGAGATGATTGCGTTTGGCGTTCAAACAGATCCGGACGATCCATTCGTTCCGTGGTCCTGGTGGGCAACGTGGACCGGAGGGGAACTCAGCTACTGACACAAAGACGGGATCCGGGAGTCCAGGCGGAACACGCCTGGACTCCCTATCTCTATGAGGGGGACAGCGACCGTCATCACCTGAATTGCCCAGCCGCTGCGACCACCCGAGCCTGTCAGAGGCTCGCGCCCCAGGGGCGGATGCCCCGGACACGGGTGGGCGTGCCGCGGATGATCGAGCCGTTCCGCGGTTGTCGGCCCGGTGTTATCGGAGGCGCAGCAGGGGAATCTCGCTCAGCGGAACGTGCAGATGAACCCGGCCCAGTACGAGACCACGAAGGCATCGTCCGAACCATCGGAGAGCAGGCCGCCCAGGCCCAGGCCGTCGTCGCTCGAGTAGAACTCCGTGCCGAGCGTCGATTCGAAGATCGTCACGTCCCAGCCGGAGGTGAGGTCCGAGACGCTCGAGCCCAGGCCGACTCCCATCATGTCGGTGACGGGCGACCCTATGTTGAGGAACCAGGCCATGAGGCCGTCCGGTGAAAACTCGAGCTGGATGGCATCCCACGAGGCAACACCTGCCTGGTCGTTCGGGCACTCGGGGTTGCCGGGGCTCACTTCTCCTGCCTCGCCGAGGGCGGCATCGACGGCTGCTACCACCTGATCTTGGGCGGTCCCAAACGGCAGCTGGGTCGTTGAGCCGGTTGTGGTGTCAACGAGGACCAACCCGTCAGGCGCCACGGCGAGTGTGACGGCGGCGACAGGGGTGGTCGTGGTCGGCGCAACCGTCGTTGTGGTTGCGGGGATCGTCGTGGTGGTGGGTGCAGTAGTCGTGGGTGCCGGGACCGTGGTCGTCGTCGATGGGGCTTCGGTGGTCGTGCTCAGAGCGGTGGTGATGGAGGCCGACGGTTCGTCAGCATCACCACACGCCGCCAAACCCAAGGCAAGCAACGAGACGATCGCGCCCATCCGGAATCGGCGTGATCGTGCACTGAGGTGGGGGAAAGGGGCGTTGTCCATCGTGATGTTCTCTCTGGTGGGGTTGGTCGTTGGCGGAGCGGAACAGTAGCTGGAAGTCGGCCGTTCCGGTGTTGCGTTGGATGGGTTCAGGGCAGGGGCGTGGAAGGGGCGCGTTGCCCGGCGGTAGCCGTCGGTTGAGCTGCCGTGCCGGGGCTGCCGTCCCTGGAAGGCTCGTGTCCGAACCCGTCAGAGGCTCGTGCCCCAGGGGCCCATTCCCCGGACACGGGTGGGCGTGACCCGGATGATCAGGCCATCGGGAGGGTTCGGCATGGGAGGGAAGTCAGTGCCTGGCCCGACGTACCGCTGGGCGAGGTCGTGCAGTAGTTGAGGGGCGCCGCCTTCGGTGATCCGGGCGGTGCCTTCGACGACGAGGTAGTTCTGCATGCCGTACTGGGCACCGTCCGCTTCGATCGACAGCGATACCCGCGGGTCGCGTGTGATGTTGGCGACCTTGCGATCGGGCTGCAGTTTACCGATCACGATCTCGTCGCCTTCGAGGCCCACCCAGACAATGGTCGTGTGGGGTCGACCGTCGGCGGCGATGGTGGTGAAGTGGGCGAGGCGCCCCGATTCGATGACGGCTCGGGCTTCGGGGCTCAACGTGTCGGCCATGGTGTTCCTTCCTGATCACAATTCGGACGTCGCTGAGAATGGCCCGTTGGGTAAAATTCCGCAACGAGAGGAGGATCTGAGATGCGAAGAATCGTGTCGCTGGTGGTGGTGGTTCTCTTGACGGTCTCAGCAGCGCCAGTCGCGTCTGCGACCGACCCATATGACTGGGCAAACCAAACCGACCACGAATATGCGAATGGTTGGGTGGTCGGGCCCTGCGGAGGGGAAGCGCCCGTCGCCTGCATATTCCGCAATGGACGATGGCTCGGGGTGATCAACCACGGCGCCATGCCAGTCTCCGACCTGCCCGATGGTGTGGAGGGGGACCAGGCGGTCTTGGACTACGTGGCGCGCGACATTCTGCGATCGTTCCGGAAGGATCGCGCCATCGGTTGTCCAGGGTATGAGTTCCAGGCAAGTCCCCCCGCGTCCGCCGAGGTCGCCTTTTCCGACGGCCGGGCGGTCGGTTTCTCGCTGACGAAGGATGGGGCCACCACCGAGTTGAATACTTGGCGTTTGGCCGTCGAAGATGGATTCGTCCATTGGATCACCGTCGGTGCGGCCAGTCCTCGCGCCTGTCTGGGTGATCCCGACGCGCCGGTTCTGTCGCTGAGGGCGTGGAGAACGTTCGAAGACGCATTCGACACCCTGGCTTCCACCAGTTTGCTGGGGCCGCCACCCGGCTACTGATCGCTACGGCTCCTGGCCGGGTTCTGACCGGGAAGAATGAACGACACTGCGTCGGTCGCCACGGCCTGTTCTCAGTAGCCGTGACGACCGAGCGTGCCGGCGTCGAACGCGCCGAAGACTGCTCGGAACGCTGAGCGGCCCAGGTCGGCATCTGGCCACTCGCCGGTTGCCACGAGGCCGGACGCCAGCGCGCCGATGGCGTCCGACGACTTGGCGGCATGCCCGTTGCCGCCCACCGCCACGAAGAGGCCGTCCTCAACCTGATCGACATAGGGAAGGTCGTGGGCGGTGTCGGTGATCAAGCAAGGCTTGGCAGAGAAGGCTTCAAAGGCGACGCGGGGCAGCACCGTCTCCAGCATTGTCCGCAGCCGCGGCAGCTCCCGATTGGCCGAGGACCCCGCCATCCATGCCCGCTTCTCATCTGCCGTCTCGAGGCTGCCGACCCCGACGATCGACCCGCCGATCTTCACGTAGGCGTGCCCATCCGGATACTCCGTCGGGGGAACGACGTAGACGTCTTCGTATTCGGGTTGATCTGGCAGGAAGATCATCGAAGGAAGGTCTGCCAGCCGGGCGGCCTCCCGAGGAGCCACCCGACCCAAGACCACAGCCTCGGGCACGACCCGGGCCGCCAGTCGTCGCGGAACCAGGTCGTTCAGGTACGGACCGGTCGCCAGCAGCACCCGATCGGCCTCCACCCACGAGCCGTCGGCGCAACGGAGCCGGAACATTTCGCCCACCCGTTTCAGCTCCTCGACCGAGGTCCGCCGAATCGTCGCGCCGTCCCGCCTGCCCACGGTCAGCTGGGCCGCCAGCATCAACCTCGGATCGATGAAGCCCGCCGGTGCCGGCTCGGCGAGGACGGTGAAACCCGTCGGGAACCGGTACTCCGATGCGAGCCGCTCGCTCGGGAGCATCTCGATGGGCAGGTCGAGCATCTGAGCAACCGCTCGCTGGTGGTCGATGCCGGCCTGATCGTTGCGGACGAACAGGAAACCCACCGGATGGTGAAATCGGATCTCGGAGTGCGCCTCCAACGGGGCGTATTCGGCGATCGACCGCGAGGCTAGTTCCGCCCACTCGAACCTGGCGTCGAGCCGGCGGGTGACCCGGCCCGAGTCGTAGTGACTGGCGAACGGGCCGCCATACGCTGACGGCCGCTCGGGTTCCGGAGGTCCGATCCCAACCACCGAGAGCCCACGCTGAGTCAGATAGCGAACCGCCGCGCTACCAATCAACCCCAAGCCGACCACCGCGACATCGACGCTCATCAGGCGATGGTACAACGGTCACCTTTTGGTTCGAGGCCCGCCCCGCCGCCTTCGCCGTGAACCCCCGCCGCCAGCCTCCCCGGACCGAAGCGGATGTCTGCACACCAGCCTTGACGACCAAGGACTAACACTGTATGTTTTTCCGTACAGTGTTAGGGACGACATCGACATCCACAGTGGGACCGCGTCAGCGACGTCACGAAGAGACGAGGCGGGAGATCCTGGACGCCGCCTGGCGGCTGGCCGAAGCCAGCGGCATCGCGGGCTTGTCGTTTCGCGAGGTGGCCAGGGCCGTCGGTATGCGAGCCCCATCGTTGTACACCTACTTCGATTCGAAGGACGCGCTGTTCGATGCCATGTTTGCCGAGGGGTACCTTCAACTCGGCGAAGCCGCCACGGCTTGGGTTGCCGACGCTGAAGACGCAGAACCGGCCGATGCCCTCGGCACGGTGATCGGGCACTGGATCAGGTTCTGTCAGACATCGCTCGCTCGCTACCAGCTCATGTTCACCCGTGCGATCCCTGGATGGCAACCGACCGAAGCGGCCTATGCGGTGTCTCGGCAGGAGTACGAGCGCATGGCAGAGGCGCTCGTCGGGCTGGGTATCACGAGTGTCGAGGACCTCGATCTGTATACCGCCCTCGCCTCGGGACTCGCCGCCCAACAGATCGCCAACGACCCCACCGGTGATCGCTGGGTTCGTCTCGCCCCAGCCGCCGCACGAATGCTGCTCGACGACATCCGCAGGAGGAAAGCGTGACCACTACCAGCACCGATATCGAGACGATCCCACGCATCAGCGAGCCGGGAGAGGCGGAGCGACTGGGAAACGCCGCCTATCAGGCGTTGCTCGCAGATCTTCGTGAGCTCGCGCCGGGGGAGTGGGAGACCACCACGGTGTGCGCCCCCTGGACCGTCGCCGACATGGTCCGGCATCTTCTCGGGGCGGCCAAGGGGAACGTCTCCATGCGAGAGATGATGCGTCAGCAGATATATGGCGCCCGCCACAAGTCCGGCTTTGGCGGAAATGCGCTCGACGCCACCAACGACCTGCAGGTAGCCGATCACCGGCATCTCGAGCCTGAGGAGCTGCTCACCGAACTCGACGCCGTCTACGCCAAGTCGGTGAAGGCCCGGGTGGGCAGGTCGCGCATGTTCGGCCGAATCAGCGTCCCGATCGACGCCGCCGGCTCGACCGCCACCGGGATGCCGAGCCGGCTCAACATGGGGGAGCTCTTCAAGACCATCTACACCAGAGACGTCTGGCTGCACCGGGTCGACATCGCCCGGGCCCTCGGGCGGGAACTCCGCATCGATCCCCCTGTGGACAGGCGCATCGTCGAAGACGTGGTCAAGGAATGGGCAGACCGCCACGACCAACCCTTCGAAATGCGCCTGACGGGCCCGGCCGGTGGCAGCTACAGGCGGTCTGGGGCGGGACCGGTGATCGACATGGACGCCATTGACTTCTGCTGGATTCTCTCAGGACGCGGAGAGGCAGATCGAGCTGCACCTGGCGCCTCCCTGCTCGCCCAGCGGGTGCTTTTCTGACCCGCACAAACCTCCACCGTGCCGTGAAATCGCCGCCTACGTCCCGGGCCGTCAACGAACCGGGTCAGCGGGCGGCAGCTTCGAGTCCGTCGAGGAGGAGGTCGAGGCCGAACTCGAAGGAGACACCAAACGAATAGCCGGGCTTGGCCACGTGCTTGGCGGTGAACTCGGCCAGGTTTCGGGAACTCATCAACCGGGAGCGCGTCGAGCATGGCGGTGGCCAGGTCGCCGTATCCGCTGACGATCGGACGCCACGGCTCCTCGCCGTTGGTAGACGACGACCGTTCGCGACCACGGATTCTTCGAGGGTTGCCCATCGCCGACGCGATGTCGTAGGTCAGACAGCGTCGCCGGCGAAGGCGGTGGCCGCTGACACCATCGAAAGATGATCGGCGATGTGACGAGCGGTGGGGTGCGCGACGTCCACGATGCTGATCCGCCCGATGCCGGATCCGGCGGTTCCTACGAGCACGGTGGAGAGCCCGAGGCGGCGTTGGAACAGCGAACTGACGACGGCCACCGCCTGAACCTTGTCTTCGGGCACCACCCAGGTGGAGCGGGTGAACACGCCCGCCCGAGCGGTGAGAGTGGCGTCGTCGCCCAGCCGGTAGCCGAGGGCCGCGTACCGGGCTCGGGCCCACGCGAACGCCGCCAGTGCCCAGGCAAGGGCGCCGGCGAGGAAGCGCAGGTCCAAGAAGGAGGCCGCCCCGAAGACCAGCAGCCCGGGCAACGCCGCCCGCACGAACCCGCGCCGGATGGCGAGCCGGCTCACCGGGGTGAGGTCGATCTCGTCATAGACAACGTCCGGCATCACCTGGGCGACCAGCCCACCGATCCGCCCGTCGGGGGCGATCGGTGCGACCAGCCCTACGCCCGTGTTGGGCTTTCCCGGCGAACCGGCGGTGCTGGCCACCAGCGAGGCGCGGTGCAGCAATCGCCACACCAGGGGCCGTTTCACCAGAACAAGCTGCACCCGTCGGAGCGGAATCAGCCCCGACGAACGTGACAGCAATCCGTGGGATCGGTGCAGGTCGTCGCCGCGGCGGACCAAGCTGAAGTCGTAGAAGCGGGCGACGGTGGCGGCGATCGACGTCACCCAGCCCACGAGCAGGGCGGCAAGCACAGCTGCGGCGGCGACGACCACCAGGCTGTTGCCGAGGACCCCGGCCCGACGTTCGAGCCAGGCAAAGACATCGCCGCTCCACCCCAGATCGTCGGCGTAGGCGAATCCGGCCGCCACGATCGCTGCCAGGGTGCCGACCCGGTTGGCGGTGGCGCCGGCCAGCAGCAGCTCGGACAATGGCGCCTCGAACAGGACATCGTCGCCAATGACCGCGGAGTTCTCGGGGAACTGACGCGAGCTGGCCAGGAGGGTGCGGAGCCGTTCGGCTTCGGGGAGGGCGACGTAGGAGAGGCGGACGTCGGCGCCGACCGCCCCGGCGGTTTCGATGGTGAGGGCTGCCAGCCCGAAGATCCGGGCCACCAGAGGTTCGGACAGATTGACGTTCTGGATGCGCTCGAAGGGAATCGTTCGCTCCTGGACTTGGAGGACGCCGGTGCGGAGATGGAGGTCGGTGCCGGTGAGGCGGTAGCGGAGCCTGAGGATCCACACCAGCTGCCCGACGAGTCCGAGCGCGAACGGGATGACGAAGATGAGCAACCCGCCGAGTTGCCGCCCGAGTCCACCAATGCCGCCGACCGCCACGGCGATAGCCAAAGGTGCCACCCAGCCTCGGAGCGCCTGGTGCGGTCCGACCACCAGCGACAGGGGATGGAGCCGGCGGCCGGCGCCGGCCGATTCATCCATCCCCGGACACCCGACGCTGTTCGATCCACGACAAGAGCTCCGCCCGGAGGGCATCGGCGTCGGCTTTGGTGAGGCCGGGAATTCGGGCGTCGGCCAGGCTGGTTCCGGCGGTGAACACGGCCAGTTGGCGGAGTCCCATGGCCCGTTCGATGGGTCCGCCGATGATGTCCACGTGCTGGATGCGGGTCCGAGGAACGAGACGTTCGACCCGGGTGACGACGCCGTGGTTCAGGACCAGGTCGTGGGAACGAAGTTGGTAGCTCCACCGTCGGTAGCGAGCGGCCGGATACCAAAGCGCCCAGGCGGCCACCGCGGCGATCCCGGGAGCGGCGATGAGGCCTGGCGGGGTAGGAACGAGGAACTCGGCCACGATGGCGAGGGCGGCGATGACGACGGCCACGACGACGGCGACGCCCCACCACAGCGTGCGCACCTTGAGGTCGAGCGAGCGGGGACGATCGAGTTCCATGCCGCCAGGTTAGAGAGCGGACCCAGGTAGCTATCGCTCTTCACGGCTGTGCCGGAGGCATGGATCTGGACTTCATCTCTGTCTTTTTGCCCGAAACGTCGACTCCCGGCCCACCGGGATCTGAGATCCATCACGACCGACGGCTCACTCGGGGTCGTCTACCAAGACGGTGGAGATGATGATGGCGTCTTCTTCGATTTGGACGGAGGCTTCAGGATCGTCGAGCGTGAACTCGGCGATGACCTCCCCCTTAACGTCGAGCAGCCAATGGCTCGCTTCGACGCCCGGGGGAGGGCCGGTGTCCAGGTCGTCGAAGAGAATTCCCCCGTCGACGGCCGTTCCGCCTTGGCCGATGAACCCGCCGACTGCCGCGAAGTCGCCGTTGGGCTCCATCCTGAGGATGAACCCGGAGTCGCTGTAGACCAGGATGCCCGTCTCGTCTCCCTCCAGGTACTCGAGTTCTCCAACGCCTTCTGGACCGGCGGCGATCTCGGCCCCGGTCGCCAGGTCGAAAAGGATCCAGTCGTTTTCGGTGGTCGTGACAAGGACGCCGATGGGCGTCTCTGCGATCTCCTCCACCTCGCCGACGTCGGAAGCCACCCACAGTTTTTGGGCGTTCTCGCCGATCGCGACGAGGGCGGTACCGTCGGCGTAGAACAGCCTGGTGTCAGACACCGCCGCCTCTCCGAGCTCGCCTACGACGTCGATTTCGGTGATCGTGTCTCCCTCGTCGATCGTGACGAGACGAACGGGGTCAGCCATCAGAGCAACGAAATTGCTGTTGGTGTGGGGACGGACCAGGTCGGGGATGGTCATCGTCCACAGTGTTTCTCCGGTGTCGAGATTCTGAAGCGAGACCTCATCGTCCAGGCGGGTGGCGAGCAATTCGCCCAGAAACGAACCGTTGGCGAACTCTTCCGTAGTGGCGATCCGGCACGCTCTGCGGTCCAGGACGATCAGTTCGTTGCCGTCCACCGCGAACACGTACTGTTCGTTCGCGTTGAGGGGACCTGGCGCCCGGTTGATCGTGGCGGCCCACCGGAGATTGCCCGCGTAGTCGGTCTCCGTGATCACTGCCCGCTTCGGCGATGCAGCACCCGTAAATAGCTCCCCGCATTCCCGGTTCGTTTCGAGGACCGCCGTGCTGGTGGTGGCAGGCAAGGTGGTGGAGGTCGCGGGAGTAGTGGATGTCGACGTGGTGGTCGTGGCCTCGGGCGCTGGCGGTGTTTCGACGCCCGAGGTGGAGGTCGTGTCACCGTCGCTCGAACACGCCGCCACCAGAACGACGCCTACGAGCACGAAGACCATCCGGTTTGCCACGGCGCCACATTACCGATGATGCGGCACGCTCCGCGTTTGTGCGGCGGCGCCCTCGAGGGCATGGCTCAGACCGACCTCCGAGACCCGGCGCGGGTCAGCGCGGCTTCGCCTTCGCGCGGAGAGACCTTGGTGCAGGGGAGTCGTCGCTCCCGGCTTCGGAGCCTTGCCCGGCTAGGACGCTGTTCAGCTGGCGGCGGCTTCGAGTCCGTCGAGGAGGAGGTCGAGGCCGAACTCGAAGGAGACACCGAACGAATAGCCGGGCTGGGCCACGTGCTTGGCGGTGAACTCGGCCAGGTTCGGGAACTCATCAACTGGGAGGGCGTCGAGCATTGCGGTGGCCAGTTCGCCGAATCCCTCTTCACCGTTCAACGGAAGGTTCGCTTCCTCGAGGGCGAAGCCGTACAGGTAGCTGTCGACGATGGCGTAGGCATGGGCGGTCATCTGCCACGACAGCCCTCCCCGCCGGAAACACCCGAGCACCGCATCGTGGTGCCGTAGGGTCGCCATTCCCGGCGAGGTCCTCGACTCCATCAGCGGGGGAGCCCACGGGTGGCGGGCCAGCACCGCCCGGGCAGAAACGCACCGCTGGCGGATCGCCGACTTCCAGTCGGTGTCGAGCGGAGGGAGGTCGATCTCGGCGAACACGAGGTCGACGATCCCGTCGAGGATCGCCTCCTTGCCGTCCACGTGGTGATAGATCGTCATCGGTTTCACATCGAGTTCCGCAGCCAGTTTTCGTATCGTGAAAGGCTCGATCCCGATCCGGTCGGCCAGGTCCATCGCCCCGGCCAGAACCCGCTCAGGAGTGAGCCGGCCCTTTCGCGCCTCGTCCGCCGATTTCGTGGGTGCCATCGCTCGCTTCCTACTTTGCTCTTGACAACCGTACTAAGTACGGGTACGGTCGTGCAAATCATCGTACTAAGTACGAGTCATGAACGAGGAGACTGCACATGCAGGAGACACAGCAAGCCAAGACCGCCCCCACCCATTGGCCGGACGAGTCGGGGAGTCAGACGATGCGAGCCATCGTCCAATACCGATACGGTTCTACCGAGGTGCTCGAGCGGGCAACCGTGAAGCGACCGGGGCTCGGCGCTGACGAGGTCCTCATCGAGGTGGCTGCCGCCGGACTCGATCGTGGAGTGGTGCACCTCATGACCGGGTTGCCGTACCTGGTCCGCCTTGCCGGATACGGATTCACCAAGCCCAAGAACCCTGTGCTCGGTTCCGACGTCGCCGGGCGAGTGGTCGCCGTTGGAGAGTCCGTGACCCGGTTCACTCCCGGGGACGAGGTGTTCGGCATTGCCAACGGCTCCTACGCCGAATATGCCAGCGCCTCCGAGACCAAGCTGGCTCACAAGCCAAGCAGCGTCACCTTCGAGCAAGCAGCTGTGTCCGCCGTCTCGGGAATCACCGCCCTCCAGGCGCTCACCGACGTGGGGCGGCTCGAGCCCGGCCAACGTGTGCTGATCATCGGCGCCTCGGGTGGCGTGGGAACGTTCGCGGTACAGCTCGCCAAGGTTCTCGGTGGTCAGGTGACCGCCGTCGCCGGAACCCGCAACATCGAGATGGTTCGTTCGATCGGCGCCGACCGGGTCATCGACTACACCCGGGAAGACTTCGTCGACGGCTCCGATCGTTTCGACCTGATCCTCGACATCGGGGGACGCAACAGCCTCAGTCGACTTCGCAGTGTCCTCGCCCCTGCAGGGGTGCTGGTCATCGTCGGCGGCGAAGGCGGGAACCGGTTGACCGGAGGAGTGGGGCGCCAGCTTCGAGCCATGATGCTCTCGCCCTTCGGCAAGCAACGCCTCACTGCCTTCATCAGTACCGCGCAATCCTCATTCATCGAGCGACTCGCCCGGTACCTCGAGTCGGGTGCCGTCGTGCCGGTCATCGGTCGGCGATTCGATCTCGAAGAGGCGCCGGAGGCGATTCGCCAGATGGACGCCGGCCGGATCAGCGGCAAGACCGTCATCGCCGTTCGCCAGAGGGGAGTGGACGACGATGAGTGAATCAGCCCGTGACCTCTGGCGGCTGGTGCCGTGGTTGTGGCTGGCGTTGTCGGCCGGATGGGCAGTCGTGATCCTCGTGATCGACCAGCTGGCCTGGCCTCTCGCCTTGTGGGTCGCCACCACGCTTGGTCCGCTCACCGTATGGGAGAAGCGCCGTCGCCGAGAGCAACCAGAAGATCAGGTCGCTCAGGCGACCACCGAAGAAGGAGGGCACCGATGACCATCGCCACACCGATCAAGACAATCGCATCCACGAGTTCGGGCGATCAGGGCATGTCGCCACGTCGGGCAGCCCTCATCGCCGGCATTGGCTATATTGCGCTCTTCGCACTCGCCATCTTTGCCAACTTCTTCGTGCGGGAAGGACTCATCGTGGCCGCCGATCCGGCTGCCACCGCCGCCAACATCGGCGAGTCCGAGGGTCTGTTCCGGCTCGGACTGGTTGCGTTCATGGTGATCTTCCTGCTCGATGTGGTAGTCGCCTGGGCGTTGTACATCCTCTTCCGAGGCGTGAACCGAGACCTGTCGTTGGTGACTGCGTGGTTCAGGCTGGTCTACACGGTGTTTCTCGGCGTGGCCCTGATCTACTTCTTCCAGGCTCTGCAATTCCTTGGCCAAGCCGACGTCCTCGCAGCCTTCGACGCCGACCAGTTGCAGGCTCAGGCGCTGGTCGCCCTGGATACGTTCAACTCGACCTGGCTGATCGGGCTGGTGGCGTTTGGGGCCCACCTGATCCTTCTCGGCTATCTCG
>CBDUEV010000069.1:0-15221 GCA_965366365.1 uncultured Acidimicrobiia bacterium
CAGCGGGCCACCTCCCCCGGGGGCGGGGGAGGGAATCGTTTCGGACTCTTGTGGGTAGGGGGCAGTGAGCCCCCGGTCTAGGCTCGCGGGGTGGTGACGTATATCGCTTTGCTGCGGGGGATCAATGTGGGCGGCCGCCGGGATGTGCCGATGGCTCGGCTTCGTGCGGTGCATGAACGGCTCGGGCACGCCAACGTCGCCACCTACATCCAGTCGGGCAACGTCGTCTTCGACGCCGAAGAGGGACCCGACGGCCTCGACGAGATGATCGGGGCGGCGATCGCCGCCGAGTTCGGTTTCGAGGTGCCTGTCATGATCCGCAGCGCCACCGAACTGGCGGCGGTCGGAGCTACCGGGCCCGTCACCGGGGAACACTTCGACCCGGCCCGGGTCGGCGTTGCCTTCCTCGACCGGGTCCCCGGAACCGAGGAGCGCCTTCAACTCGACGCCGATGCGATCAGGCCCGACGAGTTCGAGATCATCGGTCGGGAAGTCCATTTTCACTGCCCGAACGGTTTCAGCAAGACCAAACTCACCAACACCTTCCTCGAAAAGAAGCTGGGAGCCGCCGCCACCAGTCGCAACTGGAAGACGGTCTCCATCTTGCGAGAAATGGCCGGCCGCGACACCTGATCGGGCCGACCAATTTGGCCCATCCAGCGGCCGGTATTCCGGGGGAGACCAGTCACACCCTGAGTGGGGAATCAGGGCATTCACCCATGTCCCCCAACCCCTCCTCGGGCGATAATGGGGGCGTGGAGGACAAGACCATGACAACGAGAGAAAACCGCCAGTCTCGGATCGCCTTGATCGCCGTGGCGGCGGTGGTGGTCGTCGCCATCGTGGTGGCGGCCGTGCTTGGTGCTTTACGCGACGTCGCCCAACTCGACCCGGACAGCCCCGAAGGTGTCGTCCAGTCCTACGTCATGGCCGTCTTCGACCAGGATGAACCCGCCGCCCGATCCTTCCTGACGGCGAACCTCGAGGCAACATGCCGGCGCGGTGATTTCCCCCGCTTCGAAACCTCGGCGGCGCGAGTCGAACTCGACGACGCCACCATCACCGGTGACGAAGCCCGGGTCGAGGTGACCATCCACGAATCCACTGACTTGCTCGAAGAATGGCAACACACAGAGGTTTTCTATCTCACCGATACCGCCGACGGCTGGAGGATTTCTGAAGCCCCCTGGCCGCTCTACGGGTGCTGAACGGAGGAGTCGATGATGCAAATCGTTTCCGGATTGATCTCAATGCTCATCACGCTCGGTATCCCGATCGGGATCGGGATACTCATCTACCGGTCGGTCAAGGGCCGGCGGGTGGGTGCCTCCACCGAATCGGCCGGGCTGATGGTCCGACGGATCTTTCACTATGGCATCACCTTTGTCGCCCTGATCCTCGTGGCGATCGGGCTCTCCCAGCTCCTGGCACTGGCGCTACCCGGTGATGTCACCATCGCCGTCGGCACCGAGGAAGTGGTGGCCAGGTCACTGGCGTTCATCATTGTGGGCGTGCCGACCCTCGTCGGCATGGGCATCTGGGCCAAGCGCCGCCAGGACGACGACCCCACCGAGAGCGCCTCACTGGCGTGGGCCGCCTATCTGACCATCACCACCATCACGTCGCTCATCGTTGCGTCGGTCGGTGCCCTTCAGGTACTCGAATGGGCGCTCGGCGCCACCTCGTTCGAGCCCGAGCCTCTCGCCCAACTGCTGGCGTGGGGGAGCGTGTTCGGCGCCCATTGGTGGCTCAACACGGTGGCGGTCCCGACCGAACGGATGCGGTTCCATCGCACCGTCGGTTCGGCGATCGGCCTCGGCGGCTTCGCCGTCGGGGTGTGGGCGCTCCTCGCCGTCGTCCTGCGTGAGCTGTACGCCCAACTCTTCACCGTGACCCTGGGGACGCAGTTCTCGTTCACCTGGCGCGAAGCCCTGGCTGGTGCCCTGGTGGGAGGGTCCGTCTGGGCGTGGTATTGGCTGCGGCACACCGCACCCGACCGCCAAGCCGGGGTTCTCCGCCACACCTATCTCCTGCTCGGCGGGGTCCTCTCAGGTCTGATCATCCTGATCAGCTCCGGGGCCCGAGCCCTGTTCGATGTGGCGATCTGGTTCTTGGGCGACGTCACCGAAACGGCTGCCCGCCACTTCGACGGCGTCCCCGGCACCGTGGCGGCGGCGCTGATCGGCGCCTGGCTGTGGTGGTATCACCGGGCCGTTCTCGCTCCCAGCCGCCGCCAGGGCAGAACGGAGATCGACCGGGTCTACGACTACGTCGTGTCCGCCGCCGGTCTCGGTTCTGCCGCCACCGGGTTGGCAGTCCTGTTGACGGCGCTCTTCCAATCCATGGCGCCGCAGGGGATCGCCGAATCCGGTGCCGGCGACACCCTCGTCTTCGCCGTGGTGTTGCTCATCGTCGGCACCCCGCTGTGGTGGGCGTTCTGGCGGCGGATCGAGCTGCTGGCCGGTAGCCAACTCGAGGAAACCTCGTCGACCAGTCGCCGGCTCTACCTGTTCCTGCTGTTCGGGCTGGGTGGTGTCATCGCCCTGGTGTCCCTGCTGGTCATGCTCGGCGTGGTCATTCAGGAGATCCTGGAAGGAACCGCCGGGACAGGACTGCTCTACGACATCCGGATCCCGCTGGCTCTCGTTTTCACCGTCGGGGCCGTGGCCGGATACCACTGGACCGTCTACCGGGCCGACCGAGCCCGCCTACCGGTGGAGGTCAAGTCGAACATCCGGGATCTCATCCTGGTGGGCGGCACCCGAGACGAGGCCAAGGCGCTCGCCGATGCGACCGGTGCAAGAGTCCAGGTGTGGGAGCGGCTCGACAACGGCCGACCTCCCCTCATGCTCGAAGAGATCCAACAAGCCCTGATCGGACACGACGAAGAACACCTCTTGGTCGTGGCCGGGGCGGGTGGAGTGGAAGTCGTCCCCTTCCGCGAAACCCGCTGACGCCGACCCGGAACCTCGATTCCTGATCGCACGCAAAACGCCTTCGGGCGTTTTGCACTACCCGGAGGAGCCGGCGGCCGGGCACTCAGCCGGTGGGGTGGGGGGCGGCGATGGCCTCTGCCACGTGTTCGATGATGTGCTGGCTCTCGTAGTAGCCGGAGTGCCGGAGCTGGATCTGTTCTCGTAGCCCTCCGAGCGTCGCAACGAGGACGTCTCGCAATGCCTCGATGCGTTCGGCGTCCTGTCGAGTCCCCGGCCGGGTCCCTTGCTTCGGTGCCACGTGGAGCTTGCGTTCGCCCAGGCTGACGGCCAGCACCCGTGGTTTCAGATCGGCTGCTCCCACCGCGCTGGTCACGATCTGATCGTCGGTGTAGGTCAGCGCGCCGGTCCAGGTGACCATCTCGTAGTTGTGGAAGAGGACCGAGAGCAGCGGGAAACCCAACCCGAAACGCTCCAGGGTGATCTCCACCAGAGGGATCGCCACGACGTAGGAGAAGGGACGCACGTATGCCAGTTCGATATATCTGAGCAGGCGGCGAATCAATCGGCCGACGAACCCGTCTACCCCCTCGAGCGAGGGTTGCCCTCGGACGAGCGCCCGATAGGCGTCGAGGGGCGCCGCCCCCAACTGAAGCATGAGGTCCGCCTCGTCCTCGGGGCTGATGAACAACACGACGGGTCTACCCCGAAGAGTTTCCTCGAGGGCATCAGGCCTCGGGCCGTACGGCGGCTTCCCCTTGGAGAGGCCGGAGACCGCCCGACCAGCGCTGATGGCGGCCACGCCCAGCCAGAGGAAGAAGGGCAGGATCAGGGCGTACCCGACGATGGCAAACACCACCAACCCCAAGCCCGTCAATCCGTCTTCGCCCTCGCGGAGGCCCTCCACGAACCCCTGCGCTCCGGCGACGACCGAGACGATCAGGAAGAACAGGATGTAGCCGAGGTAGAGCACCCGCGGATCGAAGAACCGCCAGGTGAGGGGAGTACCGAGCATGCAGACCTGGCGCGCCTGCACGGTGTCATCGAGGTGCTTGAGTGCCTCCAAAACCACATTTCCGCCGTGCGAGTGAGCGACGAGGTTGACGAGTAGCGGGTTGTCGGCGGTGCATTCCCGACCCTGGGCGATCTGCTCCAACGCCTGGGCGAGATTCCTCGCCGCCACGAGACGGGCCTTGTGGGTGTTGGCACCGGTCCACTCGCCCACCTCGCGGTAGGTGAGTTCGCCGTCGCGGGGGTCTTGGCCGGGGTGCCACACGGTTTCGGCCAAGGCCGGATCGATACGTTCCAACGCGTTCTGGAGTCGATCGGCGGTCGTTTCGTCGGCGCCATGTCCGGTCAGGCGCCACCAGATGGGTTCCGCCCCGACGGCCGGAACATCATTCACCTCGTTCGCGAAGCCCGGGTTGGCGAACGTGCCGTGCACGAGCACAGTGATCTGTTCATGCTGAGCGGTGCCCATGGCAACCTCCGTAGCCTTTGCTCAACGATACGTGAGTGGCGGCGACGATGGTCACAAACGTGGCAAACCCGGTCATCTAGGGTCGGGGGAATGACACCGCCACCGCCCGTCGATGAGCTGATCACTTTTCTCTACTCGGCCGACCTCGGGCGCAGCCACCGCTTCTACGGTGAGGTGTTGGGGCTCGACATGGTGCTGGACCAGGGGGCGTGTCGGATCTACCGGGTGACCGGCACCGGCTACGTCGGATTGTGCGATCATCGCCCACCGAATCCGCCGGGAACGATCGTCACGCTGGTGACGGCGGACGTCGACGGCTGGTACCAGCGGGTCACCGCGGCCGGTGTCCCCACCGATGGCCCCCCGCAGCACAACGAGCGTTTCGCCGTCTACCAGTTCTTCGCCACCGACCCCGACGGTCACACCATCGAGTTCCAGCGATTCGGCCCGGAGTGGCCGGGACCGGTGGGGTTGACTCAGTAGTCGAAGGTGTCCGCGGAGGCGTTGCCCGACTCGTCTGCGCACTCCACTGACAGCGTGAACGACGGCGCCGTGATGATCGTCTTGCCCTTGCGGACCGTCACCTTCTGGGATGCGCCTTCTTTCAAGTCCAGAACTTGGCCGTCGCTGACGGTCACGCCATTGATGTCGGCCGACATCGTGGGAGCCTGGTCCCAGGCGTCCGCGCAAGTCGCTCCGACCTCGACCGTGGCAGACCTCCGTTTTGCCTTGAGGGTGATCAGGGTGGCTGTCGCATTGGGGGAGCCCGAGTCCACCACGTGGACCATGACCTGATCTTCCGCCGAGAGTGCACCGTCGCTCACTATCAGGTCGAAGGCGTAGGTGCCGAGCTCGGTGAACGACACGGTGGGTGTGGCGGTAGCGCCGCCCGACATCTGAACCTGGGTCGTCCACGAGTAGGCGAGCGAGTCGCCGTCGGGGTCCACCGAGGCCGACCCGTCCAGCGTCGTGGCCACGCCCGGGAATATCGCTTCGAGCGTTTGGTCGGGTCCGGCGTGGGCGACCGGAGCCTGGTTGGGCGGCGGCGTGACCTCGCTGATGTCGGTGATCAGCGCGTCGACCGAACCGAACAAGCTGCTGAGGTTGATGACCCCACCCACGTCGTAATCGGCCAGCGCCGGTGCGGCGGGCGGGAGCGCGTCGGACGAGAGGGCTGTGGCCGACAGGTCTTGGAGAAACAACGCGCCGTAGGTCACCGTGAACTCCGAGTCCGTCGCCCACGTGTAGCTCACCAGTTCGTACTGGTCGACTTCGGGGTCGAACTCTCCTGGTTGGTCGTCGCCGATCACGATGTAGACGGAGTCTGCTTGCGCAACGAAGCTCCCATCGGCGTTCGAGGCCTCCATCGAGATGCCGTAGTACTGGCCGAAATTCGGGTTCTCCGGGAACTGGTCGTCGGTCATGGGATCGAACGTATACACGAGGGTGAGAGGCTCGCCGACTGCGAAGGAGTCCGCCGCGGTGCCCTGCGTTTGGACCACCTGGGCGGTTACCGCCACCGTGACCACATCTGCCGCTCCCACGGCAGCACCACTCACGGTGAGTACTCCCGTCACCAAGATCCCTGCCAGTAAGGCTCTCTGCCTACTCCGAAGCCGCACAGTCGTCCCTTCCCTCGCTCTCCGTGGTCGACACCATATCAGTGCCGGCACGCCAGGGAAAGCGACTTCGCTCCCGGCTCGGCAGCCGTCAGTCGTATGCGGTTTCGATGTGCTCGACGGATTTGGTGGCCAGTTCGGTCAGGACGTCCATGTCGATGTCGGCGAGGCGCTTCACATACAGGCATGACTTGCCGGTGGTGTGCTTTCCCAATCGCTCCAGCAATTGTCCGTATTGCTCGAATCCGGACATGAGGTACAGCGTCAGGCTCTGTTTGCGGGGCGAGAAGCCGACCTTGAACCAGTCACCTTCTCGTCCTGTCTCGTAGACGTAGTGGTACGACCCGAACCCGACGATGCTCTTGCCCCACATCGCCCCGGTTTCGCCGGTCACCTCGGCGAGCAACTCGACGAGCTGCTCCGAGTCGGCACGTTTGGTGTCGTCTTCGATCGACGCGATGAAAGCTGCCACGTCGTCGTCGGTTCGTTTTGTCTTGAGTTCCGCCATCGCCGGATGCCCTTTCGCTAGATGGCCGTTGGGTGGCGCGGTTGGTAGAGCATCATCTCCACGTCGCCCGGGAGCACCATCGTGGTGACCACGCCCCAGCCTTCGTCGGTTGGTTCGCCCTTGAACACCACGCCTCTGGCGGTGAGTTCGGCGACGGTTGTCTCGAGGTCGTCGCAGATGAGCGACAGCTCGTGTCGCGGGGCTTCAGCGGGATGAATCCCCAATTCGGCCGGTGGGAGGTTGAAGATCAGCCATCCCTCGCCGGCGTCGACATGGTCCCAATTGAGATGGTCACGCAACAAGGCGCGAAGGGCCTCGGCGGCGGGACTGTACAACAACATGTGCGCTCCGGTGATCGCCACGTGGCTCCCTTCTCTGGTCAACCATACGTGAGCGGTCGAGGAGAGGCTGTGAAGGGTCCAGTGAGAGCGAGACTCCTCCCAGGCGCCGCCCGAGGTGAAGGCGAACGGGCCCTCGAGAGGAGTTTGGCCCCTGGGACTTCCACCTCGGCGCGCTCACACTGGAGAGATGGAACATCTCATCGACCTGGTCGGGGTCTCCCGGCGGTATGACGTGGGCCCGACCACCGTGGTCGCCCTGGAAGACGTGCATCTCGACATCGACGCCGGCGAGTTCGTCGTGGTGTTGGGCCCATCCGGGAGCGGCAAGACCACGCTCCTCAACATGATCGGCGCCCTCGACAACCCCACGGAGGGTTCGATCACCGTGGGTGGGGTCGATATCACCAAAGCCTCGGACCGCCAGCTCTTCGGCTTCCGGCGGTCCACCGTGAGTTTCATCTTCCAGAGCTTCAACATCTTCCCCGGCCTGACCGCCGCGGAGAACGTCCAGTTCGGGATCGACACTGCCGGGGCCGTCCGTGGGTTGACCGTCCAGGGAGTCCTCGAGGCTGTGGCGCTGGGCGATAGGGCCGATCATTTCCCTCACGAGCTGTCCGGGGGAGAGCAGCAGCGGGTCGCCATCGCCAGGGCGCTCGCCACGGGGAACCCGGTCTTGCTGGCCGACGAACCGACCGGCGAACTCGACTTCGAGACCGGGGTGCAGATCCTCGAACTGCTGCGCCGTCAGGCGGACGAGGGCCGATGCGTACTGGTGGTCACCCACAATCGAGAGATATCCAGGATCGCCGACCGAGTGGTCGAACTGTCATCGGGTCGGGTGGTATCGGACGGGCCGCCGCGCGGCGGGCGGGCCGAGCTGGCCGCCCTCCACTGGTAGGCCCCCATGAACCGGCTGCTCCTGAAATGGTCGTGGCGGGACCTGCGGACCCGTTGGGTGCAGGTGCTGGTCATCGCGCTGGTGGTGGGCATGGGAACCGGCATGTACGCCGGCTTGATGTCCAACATCGATTGGGCTCGCATGTCTTACGACGAGAGCTTCTCCCAGCTCAACATGTACGACCTCCAGGTCACGCTGGCCGCCGGGAGCTTCGCCGAGGCGGGTCGGCTCACCGAACTCGTCGAAGGATCGGATTTGGCGCTGGAGGTCCTGGTCGCCGAGGAACGGCTGCTCACGCCCACGCAGCTCGACGTCCCCACCCCCAACGACGGCAACGTCATCGTCCGGGGTCTGCTCATGGGCATCCCCATTGCCGGTGGCCAGCCGCCTGTCAATGGCTACGAGGCGATAGTGGGTCGGGGTCTCACTGCTTCCGACATCGGTCAGGACACCGTGGTCTTGGAGCACAACTTCGCCCGCTTCTACGAGTTGCCCGCGGGAGGGGAGCTCACGTTGGCAGGCGGCAGTCAGGTCACCTACGTCGGGCAAGGCCTCACCCCCGAGTTCTTCGTCGTGCAGCCTCCCGAGGGTGGATTCTTCTCCCAAGCCGACTACGGGCTGGTGATCACGTCGATGGAGACAGCCCAACGGCTGAGTGGTTTCGAAGGCCAGGTCAACGATCTCGTTGCCCTCACCGCCCCAGGTGTCGAACCCTCTGAGATCCTGCCCCGGCTTCAGGCGCTCTTCGACTCCGGTGCCCCAGAGCTGGGAGGAACGGCCACCCTCGGTACGGAGAACGCAACGTACCGCCTCCTCTACGACGACCTCGAAGGCGACCAGCAGTTCTTCCGGATGTTCGCTCTGCTGATTCTGTTCGGCGCTGTGATCGCGGCGTTCAACCTCACCAATCGGATGGTCGAGGCGACCCGCCGCGAGATCGGCATCAGCATGGCACTCGGCGCTCGCCGGAGATCGATCGCCATCCGGCCGCTCCTGGTTGGCGCTCAGATCGCGCTTCTCGGTGTGATGTTCGGGATCGGCGTCGGGTTCGTGGTCAACTCGCTCATGAAGTCGGTGATGGCCGAGTTCTTCCCGCTGCCTGCCTGGCTGACGCCGTTCCGGCTGGGGCCTTTCGCCGTGGCGGCCCTTCTCGGATTCGTGGCCACCTTCGTGGCGGTAGCCGTCCCGGTGTGGCGGGCGTTGCGAGTCCCTCCCATCGATGCGATCCGGACCGGACATCTGGCGGTCCGGGGGACCGGCACGGCCGGCTGGCTGCGGCGGCTCCCCGGCGATTCGCTCGCCAAGATCCCGTTCCGCAACATCATGCGCGCACCCCGGCGTACTGTGCTGACCGCTCTGGGGATCGGCGCTTCTGTGACCGTTCTGGTGGGGATGGTGGTGATGATCGAATCCTTCACCGAGACCATCGATTTCGGGGCAGCCGAGGTCACCGCCGGCGTTCCGGATCGGATCATCGTCGGGCTCGACACGTTCCACCTCGCATCCGAGTCAGGTGTCCAGACCGTGTTGGACTCGCCATCCGTCATGGCCGCCGACCCGATTCTCAAGGTGCCCGCCGCGGCACTCGGCGCGGATGGCGCCGAGCTGGAACTGCTCGTCGAGGTGATGGATCTCGACAGCGACCTCTGGCACCCCACTGTGATCGACGGTGACATCGCAGGGGGCGGAATCCTGCTGGCCCGCAAGGCCGCCGACGACCTCGGAGTCCAGGTGGGTGACACGGTTACCATTCGACATCCCCGCCGGGAGGGCCTGACGTCTTTCGCGCTGGTCGAATCCGACATGACGGTGATGGGGTTGCATCCCCATCCGTTCCGGTTCGTCGCCTACCTGGACTCGAGCCAGGCCGACCTTTTGGGGTTGGCGGGAGTCACCAACAGTGTGAGCGTCGCTCCGGCCGCCGGCGTCGAACTCTCCGAGTTGCAACGCGAACTGTTCTCCGATCCCGTGGTCGCCTCCGTGCAGCGCGCATCGGGCGTGGCCGACCTGCTGCGCGACTTCATAGGTCAGTTCGTGGGGATCCTCCAGGTCGCGGAAGGCGCCGCGGTACTTCTCATCCTGCTGATCGCGTTCAACTCGGCGAGCGTGGGTTTCGACGAACGCGCCCGGGAACATGCCACGATGATGGCCTACGGCGTCCGGCGCCGCACCATCATGCGCATGGCGGTGATCGAGAGTGGAACCCTCGGGATCCTCTCGACCATCATCGGGATAGCCGGTGGATTCGTGTTCGTGAACTGGGCCGTGATCACCAACGTCGAAACGACCATGCCCGACATCGAACTGACCATCGGCTACACACCTCAATTCCTGGCTCTGGCGGCACTGTTGGGGATCGCCGCAGTCGCCGTGGCGCCCCTGCTCACATGGCGCAAACTCCGCCGAACCGACATTCCGTCCACGCTGAGGATCATGGAATAGCGTCCTGGCGGCAGAGCCGCCAGGACGTGGCAGAACGCTTTGCGTTCTGCGCAGACGAGACCTGCCCCTTTGAGGCAGGTGGCAGAACGCTTTGCGTTCTGCGGCGGGTGAGGGAGCCGCCAAGTCGGGCCGTTCTTTGGGATGAGTGAGTTAGTACAAGGCTGGTCGTCTCGGCAGGGCAGGCCTTCGGTGATCCTTCGGACGCGGTGACGCGGCGCCGTATGCTGAGGCTCGGCCGAACCGGGAGACGACATGCTCGACACATCGACGATCGCCGCAGCAGGCGCCGACATCCGATCCCTCGTCAAGGAGGCACCCGTCGAGGCCCCGCCCATGACGGTGTGGGAGGCGTGGACGTCCTCCGACGGCATCGCCGCCTGGTGGGGCCCGCCCGCCAGCAACATCGACCTGCGGATCGGCGGACCCTTCGAGCTGTTCTTCGCCCACGACGCTCCGGAGGGATCACGCGGTTCCGAAGGCTGCAAGGTGCTGGCCTACGTACCGGGCGAGTCCCTCTCGTTCACGTGGAATGCACCCCCACATCTGGCGTTGCGCGAGACGAACACCTGGGTTGTGCTTACGTTCACCAGCGCAGCGGCGGGCACCACGGTGCGACTGGTCCACACCGGCTTCCTCACGGGCGCTGATTGGGACGAATACATGGCCTATTTCGACGAGGCATGGGAACAGGTGCTGGAGCTACTCGTCACTCACTGGAGCTGACGGGGAAGCCTGGACTTGAGCCGAACGCAGGTCGCGGCGACGCTGGACGTGACGAAACTCCTCCGTCCCTGCGGAGAACGGCAGGTGGAACGAGCTTCACCTCACGTCTCGGCGACGCCCACCACGTAGTTCTCGCCGTACGCCTTCGAGCATTTCGGGCAGGTCGTGTAGAAGAAGAACACACGGCCCGGTTCCTTGCCTTCTGCGCGGACGAGCTCCTGCAGTTCCTTGTCCCACTCTGGGATCTTCTGGTACGGCCCTTCGAACACCTTTGTCATGAAGTCGCCTGACAACGTGACCGTTTCTTCGTCGTCGACCGGCCCGGCCACGGCGAAGTAGTGCTCATCCCGCCACGGCGAGGCGCTGTCGGTGAGGACGATGTAATCGTCCGCGTTGAAGGCGCCTGCCTCCTCGATGTGGCGCTGCACCCGATCGAAGACCGATCCCATATTGATGGGGATGTGCATGGCACTCCGAGTGGTGGCGTGGACGAAACGCTTGTCCTTCAGGTGAAGGTCCTGAGCATCCCATCCTTCGGGATTGAAGCGTGGGCAACAGCCAGTCGTATTGACGCTGGTGTCGTACGCCGGAAGCGTGTTGAGGTCCATTCGAAAACCTCCTTCCACCCCAAGAATACGCCCCGGAGGGCGGGTCGTGGCCGGTTCTGACGCCGAGATGGTCGGATCGGCCATCTCTTCGTCGGAGTAGCGCTCACCCGCCGCCAGGGCGAGCACTGCTTCCCCCGGTGGACGGTTTCCTACCCCCTCCGGCTGCGAAGCCTCGTCGCCGCAGCCCCGCCAGGTCGCCGGCGAAAAGGGGAGCGAGAATCCTGCGAAACGGGCGTGCGATCGTTGAGAGACGGATACCATTCCGCAAGTCGCCACGACACGCGGAGGGGTACGGAATGGGTTTCGCGAAGAGCTCCTGGCTGCTGCCCCTCATCGCCATAGCGATGACCAGCTGCCTCACACAAGCCGAGGTGCAATTCGAGGAGGATTGCCCCGACCCCGACGACTGCGGACCCGGCTACCACCTGGCCGCGGGAGCGATCAGCGACGAAGCCGTGGCGTTCAACGTTGTCATGACGGACGCGGATGTCACCCGGGAGCGTCTGATGCAGATCGGCGCGGAATACGCCGAGCGGCACCAGGACGAGAGGGTGGTGATCGCGTTCTTCGCCGAAGCCGCTGGGCAGGAGCGAAACGCCATCGAGCCGGCCATGTTTCCGGGAGATTCGGCCGCCCAGCCCCTGCCGCCTTCGGTGGCGGAGCATTGGTTGGCGACGCTCGGCTTCGGCGCCGGCGCCGGTGCACCCTCCTCGATTCAGTGGTCGGGAGCGGTGTCGCCCTGAGGAACGCCGTTCCGGGCGTCGCTCGCCCGGCGCCGTCCGTAGGATGAACCCATGACTCGCCCGAGCGGGAAGGTCCGATCGTGAAATCGGTGTTTGCCCTCTTCGGTCTCGCCCTGCTGGCCACGGCGGCGTGGATGGGTCTGGACCCGGGCGGCTTTTACGAGTCGGTGGCCACGTTCGGGCCGCAAAGCGATCACTTCGTCCGAGATCTCGCCACGTACACGGCCCCGCTGGGTGTGGCGCTGATCGTGGCGGCGTGGCGGACGTCATGGCGACTGCCGGTCCTGGTACTCGGACTCCTTCAAAACGGGCTGCACGTGGTCAGCCATGTGGTGGACCTCGACACGGCTTCGACCACGGCGCTGGGCGTCGGCACACTGGTCGGTCTGGTGCTTTTGGAGGTGGTTCTGATCGCCCTGGTGGGAGCGGTGTTGCGCGACCGCCCGGGTCGGCACGACGACGCCGAGCTGGAGGCTGCCTGACGCGTCCAGGCGTGGTCGTCCTGGTGGGAACTCGTACCATGGCGCCATGCCCAGAACGAAGCCCACCGTTCCTCCCTCGTCGGTGCCGGCCCTCCCGGGCGCGCCCGGCCACGTGGTGACGTTGATGCTGGTTGGTACGGCCGTCGGGTTCATGGCCCGCTTCGCCTACGACGCCGTCCTGACATGGTCGGCGGGTGGCGCGATGCGGGTGGCGGCGGCGGCCGCAGCGGTGGCTGGGTTCGGCCGGCTCGGCTTCAAACTCACCGGGCGCAAGGCGTGGTGGTACGCCACCGCCGTGTTGGCCAGCCTCGTCTGGTTGGCCGTGGCTGGTCTGGCTATCGGCTGAGCGCGGCAGGGGGGTCACAACGACTGGGGTCGACTGTGCCTCAGTGCGTCGAGTCGACGTCTGTTGGCACACTCGACGCTTCAGGTGAGCCCCCGCGGCGGCGTCACGCCTCCTGTTCGAGCGCCTCCGGTTCCGGCTCGAGGCGGAGATGGGCGCGCTCGAGGATTCCGATGAGCACCTCGGGAACCTGCGGAACGAGGGAGTGTTCGGCTTCCACCTCCACGATTCGGGCTCCGACCAGCTCTCCCGACGAACGCTGGTGTCGAGGTTCGATCACCCCGTCGCGGGTGGTGACGACCCAGGTGGTGGGCGGCAGGTCCAGCTCACCCCACTCGCGGACGTCGAAGCGACGCAGTGCAGAGGCGGTTTGCTCGAGGAGGCGACGGGCGGGCCGGCTGGCGTACTCCCACACCAGGCGGGCGGCGGCCTGCGGCATCTCGCGCATGGCTCGTCGTTGGCGCCGGAGAACCACCGGGGAGCGGGGCGCCATCACGTAGGGGGCGGCCGCCAAGCTCACCCAGGTGCGGGGCTTCACCCAGTGGGCAGCCGAGGCCAGGATGACGAGGCCCGAGAACGCCTCTGCTCCCATCCGGCGGATGCCGGTGAGGGCGACGGCGCCTCCCATCGAGTGTCCGACGAGGATGGGCCGGTGCAGCTGGGAATGGGCAACGGCGCGCTGAACGGCGTCGGCCGCCAGTTCGAACGTGAACGGGGCGTCGAGCGTGGACCGTCCATGACCGGGCAGGTCGATGAGGACGAGCGTCCGGTCGGTCTTCCAGACCAGCGGCCACCAGGCTGAGTCGGCGGTGCGGCCCCAGCCGTGGACCAGGACGAGGGCCGGCTGGTGGGGGTCGCCTTCGATGCGCCGGTATGACAGGACGCCCCATGGCACGGCGACGGCGTGCACCGTTCCCGGGAGCACGGGCGAGGCCGGTGCGAACCCGTCGATTTCGCGGGCCGCCCGGCTGTATTGGTACCAGGCTGCGGTTGCTGCCATCGGGAGCGAAACCCAGCCCAGCTTCCGAGTCAGTGGCATCACCATATGTATCGGCAGTTTGCCCTCTTGCCCTGAACGAATGCTATATCCCTGGCGAACCCAGGGTTCCTGACCGCCATTTTGGCGGTCTAGAACCCTGGGTTCGCCAAAAATGGAGCCTCAGTCGCCGGCGACGAAGTACATCCACGTCCCGTCGGCCCCGATGGCGAGGCGGTAGCCCAGATAGCCGTTCTCGCTGAAGAAGTCGATGTCCTCCTGGGTGTATCCGAGTTCTGTCAACTGGGCGAGGTCAGCGGCAGTGGCGGCGGATGCATCCTTCGTTGCGAGTGCCGGCCACACGAACACCTCTCCCACGCCCTCGATCGTCGTCGACGTCGCCGGCAGCGCCAGCAGGCGGGCCATCCAGGCAACCGGTTCGTCGCCGAAGAACTCCTGGCGGCCCCAGAAGTGCGCCACGCTGTCGACCGGCCCTCCGAAGCTGTAGCTGAACTCCGAAGTCGTGGCACCCTCGAGACGAAGGAAGTCGCAGGCCAGGGCGGCCTCGAAGATCTCGCTGCGGGTTGCCTGAGCCTCGTCGGTCAGGGAAGGGTCCTCGGCCGGGGTCACGTCGAGTCCGGCGGCGGAACAATTGGCGTTCGGTCCGAGCACGAGGGCCTCGTCGCTGACGATCTGGCCCGACGCCGGGTCCACGGACTTGAAACGGGTCTCGCCGCCTACCTCTACCTCGATCAGGAAGAATCCGTCCTGCCAGAAGGCGCTCGAGATGTAGCCGCCCGGAACGGTGGTGGCGCCGTTGATGAAGGTGCCATCGGCTTGGGCGGTATTGATCACCAACGTCGTCTCGGCGCCCTCCGAACAAGCCGACGTCCAGGCGACGTACCCGTTGGGTCCCAGCCAGGGGCTGGGCTCGACTCCGAACGTGCCCTGGGGGACGGTCAACTTGGCGTCGCCGACGCCGTCCAGCGGCACCGACCAGATGTCCCATGCCGGGCCACCGTTACAGCCGGTCAGTCCCGCGTTGGGAACTGCGTAGACCTGGTGCTGTTCGTCGCTCGACCAGAACATCAAGCTGGCGCCGGACAGGTCGAGCTGGTCGGCCGG
>CBDUEV010000070.1:0-15142 GCA_965366365.1 uncultured Acidimicrobiia bacterium
ACCCACCTAGGTTGAAAACTGGGGGGATGACCTGTGGATAGGGGTGAAAGGCCAATCAAACTCGGCGATAGCTGGTTCTCCCCGAAATAGCTTTAGGGCTAGCGTTACGTGTTTCGTCATGGGGGTAGAGCACTGATTGGGTTAGGGGGCCGACAAGCTTACCGACCCCAGTCAAACTCCGAATCTCATGACGTGAGAACGTAGCAGTCAGACTACGGGGGATAAGCTCCGTGGTCGAAAGGGAAACAGCCCAGACCGCCAGTTAAGGTCCCTAAATCTGAACTAAGTGGGAAACGATGTGGAGTCGCCCAAACAGCCAGAAGGTTGGCTTAGAAGCAGCCATCCTTTAAAGAGTGCGTAACAGCTCACTGGTCGAGTGATTCCGCGCGGAAAATGTAACGGGGCTCAAGTTCAGTACCGAAACTGCGGATTTCTATCACATGCTCGGCGCCTTGTGCGTCCAAGCGATAGGAGTGGTAGGGGAGCGTCGAATAGCCAGTGAAGCGGCGGCGTAAGCCAGCCGTGGAGGCTATTCGAGTGAGAATGTAGGCATGAGTAGCGAGAGAGGAGTGAGAATCTCCTCCGCCGGAAGTCCAAGGGTTCCTGAGGAAGGCTCGTCCGCTCAGGGTTAGTCGGGGCCTAAGGTGAGGCCGACAGGCGTAATCGATGGACAACGGATTGATATTTCCGTACCACTTTGTGGCCGTTCAGGACGAACCTGATTTGCTAAGGAAAGCCCTTCGGGGCCTACCGACCCAATCAGTAGTAGTCCAGCGATGGAGTGACGTGGAAGGGTAAGCAGACCCGGGCGTTGGTTGACCCGGGGTAAGCATGTAGGGCGAGGTCCAGGCAAATCCGGACCTCACGAAGCCTGAGGTGCGATGCCGAGCCGCTGTAGGCGAAGCTGCTGAACGCCCATGCCACCAAGAAAAACTTCTAGCGAGGACACAAGGTGCCCGTACCCCAAACCGACACAGGTGGACAGGTAGAGAATACCAAGGCGAGCGAGATAACTCTGGTTAAGGAATTCGGCAAAATGGCTCCGTAACTTCGGGAGAAGGAGCGCCTCGGTAAGGTGAAGGACTTCGCGTCCGTAAGCCTGAGGAGGCCGCAGTGACTTGGCCCAAGCGACTGTTTACTAAAAACACAGCAGCGTGCAAAGTCGCAAGACGACGTATACGCTGTGACGCCTGCCCGGTGCTGGAAGGTTAAGTGGAGGGGTTAGCCATTAGGCAAAGCTCTGAAATTAAGCCCCAGTAAACGGCGGCCGTAACTATAACGGTCCTAAGGTAGCGAAATTCCTTGTCGGGTAAGTTCCGACCTGCACGAATGGCGTAACGACTTGGGCACTGTCTCAACCAGAGACTCGGCGAAATTGCAATGTGAGTAAAGATGCTCACTACCCGCGACAGGACGGAAAGACCCCGGAACCTTTACTGCAGTTTGACATTGGAATTCGGTATGCAATGTGTAGGATAGGTGGGAGACTGGGAAGCAGAGGCGCTAGCTTTTGTGGAGTCGTTGTTGAAATACCACCCTTTGTATATAGGATTTCTAACCTCGGTCCGTTATCCGGATCAGGAACAGTGTCTGACGGGCAGTTTAACTGGGGCGGTTGCCTCCTAAAGAGTAACGGAGGCGCCCAAAGGTTCCCTCAGTCTGGTTGGCAATCAGACGGCGAGTGTAAAGGCACAAGGGAGCTTGACTGCGAGACCTACAAGTCGAGCAGGTACGAAAGTAGGGCTTAGTGATCCTATGGTGGCAAGTGGAAGCGCCATAGCTCAACGGCTAAAAGGTACTCCGGGGATAACAGGCTTATCACGCCCAAGAGTCCATATCGACGGCGTGGTTTGGCACCTCGATGTCGGCTCGTCGCATCCTGGGGCTGGAGCAGGTCCCAAGGGTCGGGCTGTTCGCCCGTTAAAGCGGCACGCGAGCTGGGTTTAGAACGTCGTGAGACAGTTCGGTCCCTATCCGTCGTGGGCGTAGGAATTTTGAGAGGATCTGTCCCTAGTACGAGAGGACCGGGATGGACGAACCGCTGGTGTGCCAGTTGTCCTGCCAAGGGCACGGCTGGTTAGCTACGTTCGGAAGGGATAAGCGCTGAAAGCATCTAAGTGCGAAGCCCACCTCGAGATGAGAATTCCCACCGGGTCAACCGGGTAAGACCCCTGATAGACGATCAGGTTGATAGGCCGGAAGTGGAAGCACAGCGATGTGTGGAGCTGACCGGTACTAATCGGTCGAGGGCTTGGATTTGAGTTCAAAGATTAATGCTCGCTATGGAGTGCTTGGGGAGACCCGGCACACGGATTCGTCGGCCGCCGGCCACAGAGTTCGTATCAAGTTTGTCCGGTGGCGAAAGCGGCAGGGAACCACCCGTTCCCATTCCGAACACGGAAGTTAAGCCTGCCAGCGCCGATGGTACTTGGGGCTTGGCCCCTGGGAGAGTAGGTCACCGCCGGACATATATGTAGAAGAAAGGGCTGGCTCGCGATGAGCCGGCCCTTTTTTCATTGGGCTTCACAGTGGCCCACCCACCCACAAAGGCTGACACAGATGGCTGAAAGAAACGACAAGAGGGGACGCCCGACGGGCAACCGTGGTTCGTCGGGTCGCTCCTCGAGTGGGCCCCGCCAGCCGCGCCAGGGTGGCGGGAAGCCACGACAGAGTCGAGAGGGTTCGTCGCAACAGGGAACTCCCGGGCGTCGCGAGCAGCTTCGCCGGGGCGGTACTTCGGGCGGGGACCTTCCCAAGTGGATCAGGGACGAGGTATTCCGATCTACCCCCAAAGATCGGCGGGACGCGACGCTCGTCCTGCTCACCGAAGCGGCGGACGCCTTCGCCGACGGTCGGTTCCCGAAGGCGTACGGCCGCCTGATGAAGGCGAAGCAGCTCTCATCTCGGACGCCGACGATCCGCGAGCTGTTGGGTCTCACCTCCTATCGAATGGGCAAGTGGGACGAGGCGCTGCGGGAACTCCGCGCATACCGCAGGATTGCCGGTGACACGACTCACATGCCGGTCGAGATGGATTGCCTCCGCGCTCTCGAGCGCTGGTCGGATGTGGAGAAGGTATGGGACCTGTACCAGGAGCTCGGAGGCCTGTCCTCCAGCGACTGCGAGATGAAAGTGGTGTATGCCTCCCATCTCCTCGATCGGGGCGACCCCCGAAAGGCCTGGAAGGTGGCGAATCCCGGCAGGCTGAAGAACGACGCTCGGGAATGGGATCTGCGCCAATGGTATGTGGCGGCACGCGCCGCCGCCGCCCTCGGTGACAAGGAGACCGCCCGTCAACTGGCAACGGCCGTCGAGCAACACGACATCGGCTTCCCGGGCCTCACCGAACTCCTCGTCGAGATCGACGCAGCCGGCTGACGCCCCCTTTTCTGTCGTCGGTGTGTCATACGCTGGCGCAGCACCGCCGTTCCCCGACTGAGAAGAAGAGGGAACATGGATCTGAATCTCGTGGTGTTGTCCGGTCGCCTTGCCGCCCCCATCGAAGTGCGGGTTTTCGAGAGCGGAAGCCGGCTCATTCGTCTCTTGATGACCGTTCGGACCGACCGGCCGCGCAGCCGAGTCGACGTGGTCCCGGTCACGGTCTGGAATCCGGAGGACTCGTTTCTCGAGAGCGAGCCTCAGCCCGGGGAGCGTCTCTGGGTGGCGGGATCGCTGCAACGGCGCTTCTGGGACTCGGCCCACGGCCGCAGGTCCAGGATCGAACTGGTTGCCGAGCAGGTGACGAGGAGGTCGTCCCAGCTCGATTTGGCTGTGCCGTGTGACCAGTGAAACAGGACTTCAACCGGATCCGGAGAAGAACTCCGTCCAGGTCGAGTGCCAACCGGCTCGGGCGACATAGGCGCCGAGGGCGACGTTGCCCAACAAGGCCAACGCCACGATCCAGGCCAGCCGGACCGGAATGCTCGGCTCCCGGTGCCACACCCAGGCTGCGGCGAGGGCGAGACCCAGATAGAGGTCGGCGACGGTGACCCGTCCCCAGGACAAAGCGAGCAGCTCGGAAGCGCTATCCGATCCGGTGGTGAGGGCGACGGCGATGAACACCGTCAGAGCCAGGGCTCCGACGGCTCCGGCCACAGCGAGCAGTCGTGGAGTTGCCATGCAGAAGGAGTACGGTGCTCGACGGTGCTCTGGATGAAGCCCGCCTGGCGAGGGGTGTGTAACCTTGCCCCTCCATGAAATCCCTTGCCGTGGCCGCGCCTTCCCAACTTGCCGCCGATGCCGCGCTGACCGTTGCGGCAGCCGGTGGCAATGCCGTGGACGCCGCGGTCGCCTCCACGCTGGTGTCGATGGTCACCGAGCCAGGCGTGTGTGCTCTCGGCGGTGGCGGATTCGTCACCGTGTGGGGGCCGAACGCGGACCCCATCACCATCGACGGCTACATGGAGATGCCTGGTCGTGGCCTGTCCCCGGATGCCTTTGGGAAGGGAAGCGTCGAGGTGTCCATGGAGTATGGAGGCGGGCTGACCACTCAGGTCGGGCACGGGTCGGTTGGAACTCCCGGCGGGTTGGAAGCGCTTTCGATGGCGAACCGTCAATTCGGCATCGCGCCATGGGCAGAGGTGATGGCGCCCGTGGTGGAGAGCGCGCGAGTTGGTTTTCCCTTGTCGGAGGCCTCCGCCAACTATCTCACTTTCAGCGGCGAGAGCGTGTTTGGCCGGGACCCGGTGGGACGCGCCGCGCTGTTGGACGGGGACAGGGTGCTGACCGCGGGCGAGATCGTCCGGGTCGAGGGTCTCTTCGACAGTCTCTCCACGATTGCCGCGGAAGGAATCGACGTCTTCTACAGAGGGGAGATCGGGGCGGCGCTGGCCGATGACATGGCTGCCAACGGCGGGATCGTGACGCAACGTGACCTCGAGGACTACCAGGCTGTCCTCCGTCACTCGCTCATGACCACGCTCGACGACTGGACGATTGCCACGAACCCCGGACCGGCAATCGGAGGGGCCACGCTCTCGGCGATGTTGCGTCTCATGGCCGCCGAGGCGCAATCGTCCTGGTCCCTTCAGGAGGTCGAGCATTTCGTCCAGGTTCAACGAGCGGTGATGGGCTACCGACGGGAGCGTCTCGACGAGGCACTGGACAGGGATCCGGCCATTCGAAAGCTCCTGGCGGTCGCCGCAACCGGTGACTGGCGGCGCCTCCTCACATCTCCGTCGACGGTGCATGTTTCGGCTGTCGACCACCGGGGCACCGGGTGCGCCATCACGATGTCGGCCGGGTACGGATCGGGCGTCGTCGTGCCAGGCACGGGAATCTGGCTGAACAACTCGCTGGGCGAGATCGAACTCAATCGACACGGCTACCACGCCCTTCCGACCGGGTCGCGTCTCATCTCCAATATGGCGCCCACCGTGGCGAGAGACGGGACCGGCGCCACTCTCGCCATTGGGTCCCCCGGCGCAGACAGGATCACGACGGCCCTGTCGAGCGTCATGCTCAACCTGGTCCGTCACGGGATGGGCCTGGAGGAGGCGATTGCTCACCCCCGGTTGCATGTGGAGCTGGACGGTGACTTCGCCGAGGTTGCCTATGAGGCCGGCTTGCCGGTCGACGACCTCGACCTCCCGTCTCACGAATACAGCGAGCCGCACATGTATTTCGGAGGCGTCGGGGCGGCCATGATCGACTCCACCGGCATGCTCCAGGCGGCGGCCGATGCCCGTCGGACGGGCGGAACAGTGATCGTCTGAGCCCGCGCTGGACGACTTGACACGAGCGGTATGGTGGAGATCGTTCGCCGCTGATCTTGGAGGAGGTCTGACATGCCCTGGTACTGGACCGATCATCTGGCAGGCCTCCTGAACTCGACCCGGCCGATCGACATCCCGCAGACGGGGGCATGGGTGACCAGCCCCATGGCGATTCGGGTCGAACCCGGCGCCAACCCTCTGGTGGTGGCCGAAGAGCTCGTCGCCGAGGAAGATGACCCTGAGAGTATGGGCGTGAGGGTGGCGGCCTGACGGTCGGGAGGGGAAGAGTGTTTCTCGAAACCGGGTCATAATGGGGTCGTGTACGACTTCCTGAAACGACCCGCCTGGGTCGCCCTCGCCATCCTCACCGCAACACTGACGGTCGTCTTCGTCCGGCTCGGGGTCTGGCAAATGGACAGGCTCGAGGAGCGACGCCTCGACAATGAGATCACCCGGGAGCGCCGCGAGGCCAGTCCTGCTCCACTCCTGGAGGTACTGGACCCCGACGCCGGATACCAGCAAGCAGCCGCGGACCACGAGTGGCGACGAGTCACGGCGATGGGAAGCTACCTGCCGAACGACGAAGTGCTCATCCGATCTCAGACGTTGCGGGGCGTGGCCGGCTTCCACGTGTTGACACCGTTCCTGCTCGACTCCGGTTCGGCCGTTCTGGTGAATCGAGGCTGGGTGCCCCTCGACGAGGACACCCCGCCCGTCTCAGCGAGCCCACCGGAGGGGCGCATGCAAGTCGAACTCGTCCTGGCAGGGACCGAGGAGCGTGGATCGATCGGCCCTGCCGATGCCCCCGACGGACGTCTTCTGGTGCTCGCCCGGCCAGACATCGAGCGGATATCCCAGCAAGTCGACTACGACCTGGTCCCGGTGTACGGGTTGCTACTCGATGAGGCGGCGACCTCGCCGGTCCCGGTCGACATCCCGGAACTCACGGAGGGAACGCATCTGGCGTACGCGCTTCAGTGGTTTGCCTTCGCCGTCATCTCCGTAGGGGGGTTCGGAGCGCTCGCCAGATCCACAGCCAAACGCGGTTCGTCGCTACCTACCGCCGAGGAGGCCGATCCGATAGTCTTGAAGACATGACCAAGACAAGACGGATAGTTGGACTTGTCGCTCTGGCGTTGTTGGCTGCAGCCTGCTTCCCCGGTTCCGGCGACGTGCCGGACCCCGCGGGATTCTTCACGGGGATCTGGCACGGCTGGATCGCTCCGATCTCCCTGATCTTCTCGTTTTTCAATTCAGAGATCTCGATCTATGAGGTCGCCAACACGGGATGGCCGTACGACCTGGGGTTCTACATGGCCGTCATCAGCGGATTCGGAGGACTGTCGCTGTTCCGACGGGACAAGAAGAAGGTCGAGTAGAGCCCCGAGACCCCAACGAGAAAGCCGTCCAGCGAGTGCTGGACGGCTTTGCTGTATCCGGGTCGGCTCAGTGGGTGTGGGTTCCCGCGGGCTCGGACTCGGCCCGTTCGGCGATCTCCTTGTGGACTGCCTCCATGTCGAGGGCTGTCACCTGCGAGATCAAGTCGTCCAGCGCTTCCTTCGGCAAGGCGCCGGGCTGGCTGTAGAGGATGACGTTGTCGCGAAACACCATGAGAGTCGGAATCGAGCGGATTCCGAATCCGCCGGCGAGCGCCTGCTGATCCTCGGTGTCCACTTTGGCGAACACGATGTCCTCGTGGTCCTCGGAGGCGGCTTCATAGGTGGGGGCAAACGATCGGCACGGCCCACACCACTCTGCCCAGAAGTCGACGAACACGATGTCGTTCTCGAGGATGGTCTTCTCAAATGTGTCCTGTGTCAGGTCTACGGTTGCCACACTGCTGTCCTTTGTCGAGTCTCGATGATCGAAAGCATACCCTATGGGGTATCCCACGATCCAACGCCGACGGTGCCGCGTCTATTCCCGTCCCCGATCCGTTGGTCACGCCGGGGCGAGGTCAGCGCTGGAAAGCGTAGATGGAACCCACGCCGAGGATCTGAGTGAGATGGTCGAGTGCCGACCGGGACTCGTCCAGGAGCAGCGGACTGGCCAGCTCGGCGACGGTGAGGGTGTCACGGTAGTGAAGCTCGACCCAGCCCACGAGGCGTTCGTAGAGGGAGTCATCCAGAATTGTGGCTGGGTTGACGCCGGCTCGTTCGTCCTCGCTCAGAACGACCCGCAGGCGGAGGCATGCCGGGCCACCGCCGTTTTGCATGCTTTGGCGCAAGTCGAAGGTAATCACCTCGTCGATGGGGGACGCTGCGGCGACCAGCTGGTCGAGGTAGTCGGAAACAGCGCCGACAGCTCGTACCTCGCTCGGCGCGATGAGCAGCATGCGGCCGTCCACGGACACCAGCTGGCTGTTGAAGAGGTACGAGCGCACGGCGTCCTCGATCGTCACCGCCTGGCCGGGCACCTCCACCACCTCGAGTCCTGGCGCTGCGTCGCGGAGCCGGGTCAAGGTGTCCGAGGAGTCGGCGAAGGCCTCTTCGTGGCAGAACAACACGTTGAGGTGACCCACGGCGATCACGTCGTTGTGGAAGACGCCTCGGTCGACCGCCTCCGGATTCTGCTGGGCGAAGACGGTTCGGGACGGGTCGAGTCGATGGAGGCGGGCCACCGCGCGCGACGCCCGTAGGCTCTGTCGAGCCGGAAAGCGTCTCGGGCCAGACCCGACGGCATCCGGTCTACCGAACACAAAGAGTTCGGTACCCGCCTGGCCATGGCTGGCCGCGAAGCGGGAGTGATTTGCGGCGCCCTCATCGCCCCAGCCGTCGACGGAGGGAATCGGCTCATGGTGGACGAACCGAGTCCGATCCATGAACGTGGCGCGCAGAATCCGAGCGGTGGTATCTGCTTCGATCGAGCGATGCAGCTGGCCGCTCAGGTTCGCCGGCGTGATGTGCACCTTGCCGTCAGCCGTGTCGGCGGAGGGGGAGATGGTGGCCGCGTTGGCCGCCCACATGGCCGAAGCCGAGCTGACCGCCTGGAGAAGCCCCGGGTCGGTGCGGTGAGCCGCGGCGATGACCTCGTGATCCGAACCGCTGAAGCCGAGCCGCCGCAGCGTCCCCACGTCGGGTCGCTCCTGCGGAGGCAAGACCCCTTGGACCAGACCCATGTCGTGGAGAGCCTTCATCTTCGCCAAGCCCTGCAGAGCGGCTTGTTTGGGGTGCGAGACTCTCTCGGCGTGGTCGGTGGCCGCCAGGTTCCCGAAGGCCAGTCCCGAGTAGTTGTGGGTCGGCCCGACGATCCCGTCGAAGTTGGCTTCGACCGTCTCGCTCACTCGTATCCCATTCCAGGGTTGGGGTTGGCGGGAACGGCGAGGACGTCGGTTTCCAGCGACGCCACGGGGTACGCAACGTAGTCGGCGGCGTAGTAGGCGGCAGCTCGATGGTTGCCCGACGCTCCCACGCCTCCGAACGGAGCGGTGCTTGCTGCGCCGGTCGTCGGTCGGTTCCAGTTGACCACACCCGCCCTGATTCCGGCCCAGAACTCTTCGTACCGTTCGTTCGAATCGGACAGGAGTCCGGCCGCGAGACCGAAGCTGGTGGCGTTGGCGATGGCGATGGCTTCCGAGAAGTCCCGATAGCGGAGAACGGTGAGCAGCGGACCGAAGTACTCCTCATCCGGGAGGTGTTCGATCGCCGATGCATCGAGAATCCCGGGGGAGAGGAAGGCGGGTCCTGCCTCGAGTGTGCGCATTTCGAGCAGAGGGACGCCTCCGAGGCCGATGAGGCGCCGTTGGGCATCGAGGAGCCGATTGGCTGCGTCCTCGGAGATCACCGGGCCCATGAACGGTGCCGGGTCACCGGTGGGATCGCCCACGGCGAGGCGAGACGCCCCCTTCACGAACGCATCCAGGAAGCGGTCGCCCGCCGCGCTCTCGGGTACCAGCAGCCGTCGTGCGCATGTGCAACGCTGTCCGGACGAAACGAAGGCTGATTCGAGGGCGTGGTACACGGCCGCGCCGATGTCGGCGACGTCGTCGACGATGAGCGCGTTGTTGCCGCCCATCTCGAGGGCGAGCATCTTCTCGGGATGGCCGCCGTATTGCTCGTGGAGGAGAGCACCGACCGTCGCACTGCCGGTGAACAGAAGCCCGTCGACCTGATCATGGCCGGCGAGGGCTATTCCGGCGTCCTTGGCTCCCTGGACGAGGTTGAGCACGCCCGGCGGAATGCCGGCCTCGGCCCAGATGCGGGCCATCAACTCACCGACCATGGGGGTGAGTTCACTGGGCTTGAACACCACGGTGTTCCCGGCGAGCAGCGCCGGCACGATGTGACCGTTGGGGAGGTGCCCGGGGAAGTTGTAGGGCCCGAACACAGCCAGCACGCCATGCGGCTTGTGCCGGGTGACGCTTCGGGCCACAGGGAGGACCCGGGTGCTCGTGCCCGTCCTCTCCCGGTAGGCCGCCGCCGAGATATCGATCTTGCCGATCATGGCCCCGACCTCGCCGCCGGTCTCCCACCTCGGCTTGCCGGTTTCCGAAGTGATGGTGTCGGCGACCTCGTCGGCGCGAGAAGCCAGAAGATCTCGGTAGCGTTCGACGATTCCGAGGCGCTCCTCAAAGGGACGGCGAGCCCAGTCCGAGGCCGCAGACCGGGCGGCGTCTACCGCTCGATCGATATCGGCCGCGTCGGCCATGGATCCGGACCAGATGATTTCGCCGTTGCTCGGGCTTCTGGAACTGAACGCGGCCCCGGCTCCCTGGCTCCACGCGCCGCCGACGAACTGGCTGTTCATGAGGCTTCCTCCGAAGGGTTGACCGGCATGTACCGGACTTCGTCACCTTCCTCGATCTGCAGGGCGTCGGCCACCTCGGCGGTGAGAACGAGGGCATGTGCCTTCTTCGACCAGTCGCTCGTGATCAGCGACCGGAACCCAGCCAAGGAACGATTGGCGACGACGATCGGGTCGGCTGAGGGTTCCGGCGACCCGATGAGGACTGGCGTCACCACGCTGGATTTCGTCGCCCTCAGGTCAGTGGTACGCGTTTCGAGCGAAGGTCCGCCATCGAAGATGTCGACGTATCCTTCGTACCGAAAGCCCTCGCGCTCGAGGAGGCGCCGGGCGGGGACGGTGGCCGGATGGACCTCACCGATGGCCTTCTGAGCTTCCTCGTCCAACAAGGGGACATAGATGGGGTGTCCTGGCATCAGCTCGGCGATGAACTGCTTGTTGCCCCGAGCGAAGAGGTTGTCGGCATCAGGGAACGACAGCTTGAAGAAGTGCTGACCCACGCCCTCCCAGAACGGGGCGCTGCCGTCCTCCCGGTGGTAGCCGCGCATCTCGGCGAAAACCTTCGAGGCGAACTTCTCTGGGTGGTCGGCGATGAAAAGAAATCGCGACAGCGACGCCAGTTTCCCGGCATTGGTGCGCCGATAGTCGAGATCCACGAAGAGAGATCCCACCTCCGTGCAGCCCGTGTAGTCGTTGGTCAGGTATAGCGTCGGGACCCGGGTGTACACGTCCAGTTCACGGCTCGCCTTCACCCGGATGCCCACCTTGTAGCTGTAGTAGGCCTCGTGCATACCCACCGCCGCATAGATGGCTCCGGTCCCGATCACCATGCCCGACTCAGCGTCTTCGGTGATGAAGAAGTAGACGCGGTCGTCGATGTCCAGGTCTCCGGTGAAAGACTCCACACCCTTGCCGACCCGTGTGGTGATCAGTTCGGGGTAGGGGCGCAGGGAGGAAAGACCCGTCAGCCCGGTGCCGGCGTTCTCGAGGAGAGAGATGATGCCGTCGACGTCTCTCATCTCGGCGGGACGGGTGACGATCATGCATGCTCCTTCGGGTCGAACTCGCCCGCGGCCAGGTTCAACAGAACACCCGCCGCCAGCTTGCTGCGCTCTGTGAGGCTCTCGATGACGAGGTACTCCTCGGCGCTGTGAATGTTTCCGCCGCGCACGCCGATGTTGTCGACGTTCGGAAGCCCCGCCGCGGCCAGGTTGTTGCCGTCGCTGACGCCTCCGGTGGGCTCCCAGCCGAGGTCCAGGCCAAGATCCCGGCCGGTGGCGGCGACGAACTCCAGCAGTCTCCGTCCTCGCCCGGTCAGGGGCTTCGGGGGACGGGTGAAGGTTCCGCCGAGCTCGATCGCGACGTCGCGCGCATCGACGCCGGTGGCGATGGCCTGCAATGCGGCGATGGCCTCTTCGCCAACCTCGGCGGTGGGAACCCGAACGTTGAGTTTGGCGACGGCGGTGTCGGGAACGATGTTGGTCGCGCCCCCGCCGTGCACGTACCCGACGTTGAATGTGGTGTCAGGCCACCGTCCGTTCAGGGCCTGGACCTTCACGATGGCGTCGGCGAGTCCGGAGATGGCGTTGCGGCCGAGGTGGTGATCGCGTCCGGCGTGAGCCGACCGGCCCCGGGAGATGAGATGGAACGTGCCGCTGCCCTTCCGTTCCGAAGCGAGATTCCCGTTCGGAAAGGTCGGTTCGAAGACGAAACCAACGTCCTTGTGCTGAGCGGATCGCGCCAGCAGAGAGGCGGAGCAGAGGGAACCCAGCTCTTCGTCCGGGTTCAAGATGATCTCCCAGCCGACATTGCTCGCCCAAGGCGAGTCCTCCAGGGCTGCGAGCGCCGCCTGCATGATCACCAAGCCCCCCTTCATGTCTGCCACTCCCGGCCCGTTGAGGATGCCCGGTTCCGAAACGTGTACCTCCTGGAATGGGTGATCGGGCCCGAAGACAGTGTCGTAGTGTCCAACGCAGAGGACTTGAATCGGAGCGTCGGGTCGTGTGATGAGTCTTCCTGCCTGCCCGAGCGGCGTTTCTTGGCGTTGTCCCTGATCTGAAATGGTCTCGAGCGGCGGAAGATCGAGCCGCTCCGCCTTCTCTGCAAGCGGCTCGAACATCTCCATCGCCAGGTCGAGTGTCTGCGCGAGGCCGGCGAGATTGAAACTCCCCGAGTTGTGGCTGGAGAGCCGGATCACCGACTCGAGCATCTGCTCTTCGGCAGAGTCGATCGGAGCGAGGTACTGCTGGAGGTCTCTCACGCACTCACGGTAACCGACCTGCGAAGTCACCGCCAGATCGCCCGGGCCAGGCACTCGAGCCCTCCCCGACAGCGATTCTCGGCGATGGCGGAGGGATCCTCCGATGCCGGAACGCGCCTGGATCCCGCCTCGGAACAGTTACACTCCCTGCGCGTTCAGCGAGGGAGATTTGCCGATGACCAAGGTGACCCGGGCCATGTTCGACCAGTACATGACCCCCAATTACGCTCCGGCTCCGATGATTCTCGACCGAGGCCGAGGCTCGAGGGTTTGGGATCAGGAAGGCATCGAGTACATCGACTTTGCAGGCGGAATCGCCGTCAATACCCTCGGCCACGCCGCCCCCGAACTCGTCGAAGTCCTCGTGGCTCAAGCCCAGAAGTTGTGGCATGTGTCGAATGCATACGCCACCGCGCCTTCCATCGCCCTCGCCAAGGCTCTCACCGAGGCGACCTTCGCCGATCGCGTCTTCTTCGCCAACTCCGGTGGTGAGGCCAATGAGGCTGCCCTCAAGCTCGCCCGCCGGTACGCCTCCGATCGCCATGGGTCGGAGAAGGCGCACATCGTTTCGTTCGACTCCTCGTTCCATGGTCGAACGCTGTTCACGGTGGCGGTGGGCGGGCAACCGAAATATCGCGAGGGCTTTGGGCCGACTCCAGGTCTGATCACCCACCTTCCCTACAACGACCTCGATGCGGCGGGGGAGGCCATGAGCGACGCGGTATGTGCGGTCATCGTCGAACCGGTTCAGGGGGAGGGTGGTTTGATGGCGGGGGATCCGGCATTCCTGCACCGCTTGCGGGCCCTGTGCGATGCCCACGACGCCCTGCTGATCTTCGATGAGGTGCAGTCCGGCATGGGCAGAACGGGAGACTTGTTCGCGTACATGGGCTACGGAGTGACACCCGACATCCTCACGTCGGCCAAGGCGCTCGGGGGAGGCATTCCCATCGGGGCGATGCTCACCACCGAGGAAGTGGCGGCATCCTTCGTCGTGGGGACCCATGGCTCGACTTTCGGTGGCAATCCGCTGGCTACGGCGGTGGCGGGAAGGGTCCTGGAGATCATCAGTCAGCCGGAGTTCCTGGCCGAGGTGCGTCGGAAGGCGGGAGTTCTGTTCGAGGGTCTCGAGGCGGTCAACCGTGAGTTGGAAGCGTTCGATGAAGTCAGAGGCAAGGGTCTCTGGGCTGGGTGTGCCCTGTCAGAGCCGTTCCGTGGTCGGTCCGCCGAGTTCGCGGCTGCTGCGCTGGCGGCGGGGGTCTTGGTGCTGCGCGCCGGCCCCGATGTGGTCAGGTTCGCACCCGCCCTCAACATCCCCGATGAGGACATCGTCGAGGGTATCGAACGCTTCCGGGTTGGTATCGCTCCGCTCCTGAATTCGTAGCACCTCCGCCGAATCCATCGCCGCCGTTGGGACGTAACCGACGGCTGGCCGCTACTCTGAGCTGCCGCGGGGGAGCCACGATCGGGATTGAGGGTATCGGCTATGGAGTGGATCTTGCTTGTGGTTGGTGTGGCGGTTGGCGCCGCCCTCGGTTGGTGGTGGGGACGTCGCGAGCTCGGCCCTCAGTTGGATCAAGCCGCTGAAGAGGTCAGATCCCTCACCGAAGAGAGGAAGCGTCTCGAGCGAGAACTGCGGCACTCAGTCGAGCGAGCGGACCAGACGGATCAACGACTCGCCGCCGCCGAGCTCGCCAAGTCCGAGTCGGAAGGCGCCGGCGAGGCCGCCATGGCAGAGCTCCAAGCCACCAAGCACGACCTGGCCGAGGCCGAGCGTTCGGTCAAGTCGCTCGGTCATCAACTCGAGAAGGCCGAGGCCACCCGCCTGGAGCTGGCCGAGCGGGTGACGGCGGCCGAATACGCAGCGGCCGACGCCCACGCCAGATTCGATCAGGTCACCGAGGACTACGTCGCCCTCAAGCGGCAGGCCCGTCGGGCCGAGGAAGAGCGGGACGCCGCGCACACGGACCGCGACGGTACGGTGGCCAGGTTGGAGTCCGCCACCGGCCAGGCGCAGCAAGAGGCAGCCGAGCTCCGGGCCGATCACGATCGTCTCGAGAAGGCTCTCTCCGTGGCATCCGCGCGATTGCAGGCCCTGGGAGGTTCTGCCGAGGCAGCCGCCGAAGCCCAGGAGGAACTACGTGCCTTGCGAACCGCTCTGGCGGGCCAGACTCGGCTGATCGGCGAGCTTCGATCCGAGCTCGACCGAACGAAGTCCGAGCTGGCCGAACGGGAGAGCGAGGTCGCCGAGCTGCGCTCCGGCTCCGCTCCTCGCCTCGACGATATCGCGCCGCCGGTGCCAGTCGCATCGACCGAACCGGTGGAGTCGACGGACTCCGGCCCAGTCGTGGTTTCCGACGCTGCCGTCGAGCACGAACCCGCGCCGGAGCCCGAGGCCGCTGTGGAACCGGAAGCAGCCGTTGAG
>CBDUEV010000071.1:0-14775 GCA_965366365.1 uncultured Acidimicrobiia bacterium
GGCGCCCCCCCCCTCTCTCTCGTCATTGTGCGTCAAGGACTAGGGAGTCCAGCCGCCCACGCACTCGGCAATGGTGTCCACGTCGGCCGAAGTAGCGCCACGGCCGTCCAGCGTTCCAGCAGCCGAACCGGTGGCCTCTTCACCAAGGCAGAACCAGTCACCAGCAGCGCTCTCACGCAGGAAGATGATCGCCTGGCGAACATCGAGGTCGGTGTTCGGGCCGACCACGAATCCAACGTCGTACGACAGATCCGCCGGGGCGCCAGCCACGAAGGTCAGCGAAGGCTCGATGGCATTGAGCTGAGCAACGGTGACGTCGGCAGCAACGGCGCCGCCATCGGAGTAGTTCTCCACGTCGACGTAGTGCACCTTGGCAGCGGTCATGGCGTTGCGCAGATCGCTCTGTGCGGCCCGGTCCTGAGCACGCTCACGTGCACCGAGGAACGTCGGGATTGCGATGGCGATGAGAATGGCAATGATGAGAACAACGACCATCAACTCGACGAGGGTGAAACCCTCTTCCTTCTTGAGACGCTCACGCATCTGGGTAATCATGTGAGACTCCTTCTGAGTTTCTCCGAGGCCGCCTGTCGACCTACCTGATAGTTATCGGCCGAAACCCGGCCGAAACTTGAGTCGAGATTCGCGCTATCGATCGATCACTCGAACGAACTAGTTCGATTCGGCTGCGCAAAATCGAACGTGGGCGGGCTGTCGGAAAGCGCCGGCCGAAGAAAAAGGCATGTCTCGTTCGTGATGGGAACAGGAGCGTCGCTCCAGGCATCGGAACACGGCAGGCCGGCTTCCAGCGCTTTGACCCCGCACTCCCCCGCCGCACGAGCTCCTCCAGGCGATACGGCAACGAAGAACGGCGCCGACCCGGAGGGCGGCGCCGTTCTCTGGCGAAATAGTGGTGGGGTTATTGAACGAGTTCAACGATCTTGAACATCGGGAGATACAGCGAAATCAGCATGCCACCGACCGTTGCGCCCAGCACCACGATCAGTAGCGGTTCGATCAAGCTGGTGAGACCCTCGACCATGGCCTGGACCTCGGCGTCGTAGAACTCACCGATCTTCTCGAGCATGGTGTCCAAGGCGCCGGTTTCCTCGCCGACGGCGATCATCTGCACCACCATGGGCGGAAAGACCGGATGGCTTTGCAGGGGTGCGGCGATCGATTCACCTTCGGAGACGGACGCCTTCACGTCCTGTACCGCCTTCGCCACCACCGCGTTGCCGGCCGTTTCGGTGACGATGTCCATCGCCTGGAGAATGGGTACACCGGTCCGCGTCAGCGAAGCCATCGTGTGCGAGAAGCGGGCGAGGGCCGTCTTGTGGATGAGGTTTCCGAAGACCGGGATCTTCAGCTTGATGGCGTCGAACGTCGCTCGGCCGGATTCCGTCTTGACCCAGGCCTTGAAGAGCGCCCAGGTTCCGACTCCGGCCAGGATGAACAGATACCAGAACTTGGTCAAGCCGCCCGAGATGAGAAGCAGCATTCGCGTCGGAACCGGCAGCGTACCGCCGAGGTCCGCGTACAGGGACTCGAACATCGGGACTACGAAGATGAGCATGGCGGTGACGATGACGACCACGAGGCCGAAAACGGCGACCGGGTACATCATGGCTGACTTGATCTTGGCGCGAAGCTCCGCCTGCGCCTCGAGCGTGTCGGCCAACCGGATCAGAGTGTCGTCGAGCACACCGCCGACCTCGCCTGCCTTGACCATCGCCGTGTAGAGGTGGTTGAAGGCCTTCGGGTGCTTCTCCATGGCCTGGCTGAGGCTCGTGCCCTTTTCGACATCCCCCTTGATCTCCAGGATCACCTTGGCCAAGGCGGGGCTGTCCGTCTGGTCCGCCAGAATGCTCAGCGAGCGGAGGAGGGACAAACCGGCATTGATCATGGTGGCGAACTGACGGCTGAAGATCGCCACATCCTTGAACCCGATCCGGTCCGTGATCCCAGGGATATTCACCTCGGAGTTGAGGCCCCCGGACTTCTTCTCCTCGATGGCGATCGGCTGGAAGCCCTGGCCGCGAAGGGCGATGGCGACCTTGTCGGAGGACGACCCCTCCATCTCGCCCTTACGGACCTTGCCGTCCTTGTCCTTGACTCGATATGCGTAGGTGGTTGCCATGGTGATTCTCCTTAGGCCACGCGACCGACGAGCCGCTGGAGGTCCTCGATGTTGGCAGCCCGCTCGGCTGCCAGCTCGAAGGTGATGATGTTCTTGCGGACCAACTCGGCAAGTGACTGGTCCATCGTCCGCATGCCGTGCTTGCCGCCGGCCTGCATGGCGGTGGTGATCTGGTGGATCTTTCCCTCGCGGATGAGGTTCCGGACCGCCGGCGTGGCGATCATCACCTCGATCGCAGGCACGCGTCCCTTGCCGTCCCTGGTGGGAAGGAGCTGTTGGGTGACGACACCCTGGATGGTGGCCGCCAGCTGCACCCGCACCTGATCCTGCTGATGGGATGGGAACACATCGATGATGCGGTCGATCGTCTGCGGGGCGTCCTGGGTATGCAACGTGGCGAACACGAGGTGTCCGGTTTCCGCGGCGGTGAGCGCCGTGGAGATGGTCTCCAGATCGCGAAGCTCACCCACCAGGATCACGTCCGGGTCCTGGCGCAGAGCGTGGCGAAGTGCGTGGTTGAAGCCGAGGGTGTCGGCGCCCACTTCTCGCTGGTTCACGATCGCCTTGTTGTGGTGATGGAGGAACTCGATCGGGTCCTCGACGGTCAGGATATGACACGCCCGGTTGCGGTTGATGACGTCGACGATCGAGGCGAGGGTGGTCGATTTACCCGAGCCCGTCGGTCCGGTGACCAGCACCAACCCGCGCGCATAGTCGGCGAACTCACCTACCACCTTGGGAACACCCAGGGCCTCGAGAGGTTTGATCTCATCCGGGATCGCCCGGAAGACGGCGCCCAGGGCATCCCGCTGGAAGAAGACGTTGAGACGGAAACGACCCTTGCCAACGAGCGGATGCGAGGCGTCGAGTTCCAGAGCCTCCTCCAGCTTCTCACGCTGCTTCTCGGTGAGGATGGCATAGACCATGCGACGGATGTCAGCCGGCGTCAAAACGCCGAATTCGTCGAGCTGCTTCAACCCACCGTGAATCCGGATCTGGGGCGGGGAACCAGCCGCCAGATGGAGATCGGAACCCTCCTTGTCGACCAGGATGGTGAGCAGGGTATTGACGTGAAGGTCTTCGTCGGGGAAGTCGGCCGACACGTCGATCGGCTCTCCCATTCCCGGGACCCTCGTCACGGGGATCTCGCCTGACGGGTGGACGAGAGCGAGCGTCTGTTTGATCGCCTCCTTGGTGGCGAGGGCGAGGGTGACCTTGCCGCCGGTCGCCTGCTCGAGGGCCCTGTGGCGCTCGGCGTCGAAGGGGTCGGCTACCGCCACCACCAGCGAGCCGTCGTCGGCGATCCGGACCGGAAGGGCCAGGAGGTCGCGAGCGGCCGAGGCTTCGAGGCGGTTGATCGCCTCGGGATCGAGCAGCTCGTTTTCGAGTTCGACGTACTCCATGCCGACTCGCTCGGCGACGGTCCGCAACAGGTCTTCCTCGCGCACGTGTCCCTCGTCGGTGAGGAGCTTGGCGAGCGGTATTCCGGTCTGGGTTTCCCTGTCGAGCAGGGTGACGAGAACATCCTTTGAGATCAGTCGTCGATCGACGAGCAGCTCTCCGAGTTTGCGAGATGCAGGATTCATGGGTAGGTCCCTTGTGGTGAAAAACCGTCTTTGAAGTGTTCGGCAGGGAACGAACCCACCTTGACACTTTCTTGTGCGGGCGAGGCGCCCTAGACGGTGACCCGAAGGACTTCTTCGATCGAGGTCAAGCCCCGCCGCGCCTTGAGAAGTCCGTCCTGGCGAAGCGGCCGCATGCCTTGGGCAACCGAGACCTTCTTCAGCTCCTCGGTGGGCGCTTGGTCGACGGTCATCCGTTCGATTTCCTCGGATACCAGCATCAGCTCGTGGAGAGCAACCCGACCGCGATAGCCGGTTCCGGAGCACTTGGAGCAGCCGGCGGCCTTGAAGAGCTCGGGCATGTCCTCACCCCACTCCTCGAACTCCCACCCAACCCGTGACAGTGCTTCGCGGGTCGTTTCGTACGGTTCACGGCATTCGGAGCACAACCGGCGGGCGAGACGCTGTCCGAGAACTGCGTCGAGAGCAGACCCGACCAGAAAAGGCTCGACGCCCATCTCGGTGAGGCGAGAGATGGCGGCGGGGGCGTCGTTGGTGTGCATCGTGGACAACACGAGGTGACCCGTCAAGGCGGATTCGATGGCAATGGAGCCGGTCTCCTCGTCACGAATCTCACCGACCAGCATGACGTCGGGATCCTGACGAAGAAACGAGCGGAGCGCCGACGCAAAGGTCAACCCGGCCTTCTTGTTCACCTGGACCTGATTGATGCCTGCCAGCCGGTATTCGACCGGATCCTCGATGGTCACGATGTTCACATCGGGCTTGTTGAGGACGTTCAACGTCGAGTAGAGGGTGGTCGACTTGCCGGACCCGGTGGGCCCGACACAGAGGATGGTGCCATACGGCTTGTTGTAGGCGGTCCCATACCGTTCGAGCGTGTCTGCCTCGAAGCCGAGTCCCTCGAGTTCGAGGGTGGCGGTGGAGTTGTCGAGAATCCGCATCACGACCTTCTCGCCGTAGATCGTCGGGAGCGAAGAGACCCGGAGGTCGATGGTGCGAGAGCCGGCCCGAAGACTGATCCGCCCATCCTGGGGCCGCCGCCGTTCGGCGATGTCGACATCAGCCATGATCTTGAGTCGGCTGACAACCGAGTTCGCCACGGATCGAGGCGTACGCATGACCTCGTGCAGGACGCCATCGATACGGAACCTGATCCGAAGATCCTTGTCGGTGGGCTCGACGTGTATATCGGAAGCGCGCTCCGAGGCGGCCTTCGAGATCAACATGTTGACCAGCTTGACGATCGGGGCTTCCTCGGTGGCGGCCTGCACCGCCGAGAGGTCCTGTGTCTCGAGATCGTCCTCCCCGAGTGATTCGAACTCGGCGACCGACTCGTCCAGTCCGGCAACGGAAGAGATAGCCGACTCGACGTCTGTCTTGGTCGCCACCTTCGTGACGACATCCCGACCGGAAATGGCTCGGATGTCATCGATCGCCAGGACGTTGGCCGGGTCTGAGAGTGCGACGATCAGTTTCTCGCCCTCGAAGCCGATCGGCAGGGCGGCATATCGACGAGCAAGCGCCTCGGGGATGAGCCCCGCCGCGGCCGGGTCGACCGTGATCTCCGTGAGGTCCACGTAGTCGACACCGATGTGACGGGCCAGCGTACGCACCAGGTCCCGCTCGTTGACGATGTTCTCTTCGACGAGGACGCGACCGAGAGGACGGCCGGACTCGGCAGCCATCGCCATGCCCTTCTCGAGGGTTTCCTGCGTGAGCAGTCCTTCCTCGAGGAGGAGGCTCCCCAATGTTCCTGAATCCCTGGTCACAAGATGCCTTCGCTATTCGCGGTCGTCGAGTTCGTTGCGGATCGCCGCGCCGATGCCACGTCGTCTGGAGAGTTCGGCGGCGCGCTCACTGAGGCTGCCACCGAGATCTCCGTTGGCATCGTACGAAGCGCGGAGGATCTCGAGATCGTCCCCATCGCCTTCTTCCAGATCGGAAGCACCCATTCCGGACAGGAGACTGGCCAAGAGCTCGTCCTCGTCGTCGACGGGCGCCGCTTCATCTTCGGTCACTGGTGCTTCGAGCTCGTACTCGCTCTCTTCGAGAGGCGCCCCGTCGACATGCGCCCCGTCGACATGCGCCCCGTCGAGATGCGCGTCGTCGAGATGCGCGTCGTTGTAGGTTTCACGAGCGTTGGGGTTCTCGGCCAGTTCGACCAAGCCCTGCCTCACCATCGAGGCCATGGCGCGGGCAACGGTGAAATCGGTGGCGCCGACACCCTGGGCGACTTCCTCGACGGTCCCCTGCTTGCCCATGGCAGCCAGGAGGCGCCAGGTATCGGACGAGAGGGTGACGTCGCGAGCCTGGCCGGGGAGCTCCGGGGCCATTCGCAAACGGAACTTGGTGCCGGGGATGACTTCCTCGATCTCCGCCCATTGGGCGGCGCGATGCTCGGCCTCAGCGAGACACACTTCGATGTCGATGAGTTCGCCGGCGTCGTACCGTGGAACCACGTCGTCGCCGAAATCGAAGGTTCCTCGACCGGGCCTGTTCAGCCGGAAGATGACCTCGGTGCCTTGTTCGGTGAGGAAATCGCGAAGGTCAGCCTCGCTGGTCCCCTCGACGAGGACGTCGGCAATGACCTTCTCGCGTCGCTCGACGGACAACCAGTCCTCGGCGTGAACATATCCTGCGTTGAGCAGGTCCGCTCGTAGGTCATCGTCTCGCCGGGTCGACGCGTACATGAGGAGACCATCGCGGAGGTAGATGCGACCTTCGAGGGTGCTCGCCTCGACGCGAAGGCACCCGGACTTCTTGGCGCGGGCCAACATCCGTAGTACCTCGGCGAGAGGGATGGACTCCAATCGTCCGTTCAGTGCCATTGCGTAACTCCTTTGGCCAGTCCAAGAGAGTTTTCGGTCGAACCAGGCGGAGCCTTGAGGTCTTTGCCGCAAAGCGCCCCGCGCCCGGACCCGTCAAACGGCCGCGGCACGCATGGCAGCCGCATCGGCCGGCACGCCGGTCCAGAGCTCGAAGGAGGCCATCGCCTGCCCGATGAGCATGTCGAGACCGTTCGCGGAGGGGATTCCGCTCAGGCCGGCGGTCGTCACGGCTTGCGACACTCGGGGGCCGTACGTCATGTCCAGAAGACCGGCTGCTGCCTCGACCACACCCTCGGGAAGCCGCTCGGAGCCCATCCCGATCGGCGTGGCGTTGACCAGCGTGGCGCCCGTCACGGTGGTGCCCCACGGCACCGGATGGGCGTCGATGTCAAGACGGTCGATCAGCGCGACCGCCGCCTCGAATCTCCGACCGGAGACGAACAATTGCCGGTTCTCCAGTTCGACCAGAGCCGCCGCGGCCGCCCCGCCGGTTCCCAACACCAGGACCGGCCCCTCGGTGGGGAGGCCTCCCGCCTGCCATGCGAACCGGACCCCTTGGCCGTCGGTCGAGTACCCGGTCAGGGCTGCGCCTCGCATCACCCACGTATTGACAGACCCGGATCTCTGGGCGGCCTGATCGAGCTCGTCGGAGAGTTCGGCGGCCACTCGCTTGTGGGGCATCGTCACGTTTGCGCCGGTCAGGACGCCGGCTCGCAGCTCTTCAGCCGCCGCCGCCATACCCTGGGGGTTCACCGTGCGGGCCGAATAGCGGCCCTCGAGACCGGCCGCCAGCAATGCCGCGGTGTGCAGGGCGGGAGAACGGGAGTGCTCGACCGGGTCGCCCAAGAGGACCAGCTCGATCAAGGAAAGAGGCCCTCTGCCTTGGCCTTCGCCTTCCAATCGAGGAACTCGTCGTAGTTGGCTGTGAACGAATGAGACCCGTCCGCGCTGGTCAACACGTAGTAGAGGTAGTCGGTGTCGGGTGCGGAAACCAGGGCATCGAGGGAGGCGCGGCCAGGCGCTCCGATGGGAGTGGGAGGCAACCCGTTGTTCTGGTACGTGTTGTAGGGAGAATCGATCTCGAGATCCGCCAGAGTCAATCCAATCCCGCGCTCCCCCATCGCGTAGAGAATCGTGGCGTCGATCTGGAGTGGCATTCCCATCTCGAGCCGGTTGAACATGACGCTCGCCACCAAGGGACGATCAGCGTCCACCCTGGTCTCCGCCTCGATGATGGAGGCCATGACCAGCGCATCGTGGCGGTCGAAACCTCGCCCATCGAACTCGGTCCAGTCGATTGCGTCGATGCGGTCGACCATCGTGTCGGCGAGCCTCTGGAGGATATCGGCGCCGGTGGCGTTGATCGAGAACTCGTAGGTGTCGGGAAACAGGAGACCCTCCCACTCTGCCAGCTCTGTGCCATCCTCTGGAACGTAGGGCGAATCGACGAGACCACCCACCAGCGCCTCGGAGAGTTCACTCTCCTCCACCGAGGTCTGGTCGGCGATCTCGGTGAGTACCTCTTCGATGCGGAGACCCTCCCGCACCGTTATTCGGTACACATCTTCCGGAGCGGGCCCGGCGAGGAGGATGGCAATCGCAGCCTCGTTGGCGAGGCCCGTGGAAAGGTCGTAGGTTCCGGCACCCAGCTGTTCCGCCACTCCCGCCTCCCGCACCGCTGTTTCGAAGCTCCGGGCAGAGGCGACGACATTCGCCTCTTCCAGGAGTGAGGCAATCGTCCGCGCCGAGGCGCCGCGGGGAATGGTCACCTGGACGGGAATCCCATCCGCCACGGTCACAGCGGGCGAGTCGTCCTCGGCGAGCAGCCCTCCCGCCCAGCGAGCCAGGTAGAGAGCTCCCCCGACGGCAACGGCTCCCGCCAACAACACCACGATGAGCACCCGGAGCGCTCTCCCGCCGCCCCCGCCGGACTCCTCGAACATCATCGTCCGTCCAGCCAATGCTGCAACATCACGGCCGCCGCCACTTTGTCCACCAGTTCCTTGCGGCGTTTCCGACGTACCTTGCCGGCGATGAGCGCTTCTTCGGCGGTCTTGGTGGAGAGCCGCTCGTCGCTGAGGTGGACCGGGACGTCGACGACCTCGGAGACGCGTTCCGCCAGGGCGCGCGCCCCGGCGGTGGAAGCTGTTTCGCCGCCGGCCAAGGAAATGGGTAGGCCGACGACGACGGCTTCCACCTCCCTTTCCATGGCAAGAGCCCGGACCTTCTCGAGAAGATCCGGGTCCTCGGCGGCCCAGACCTCGTGGGGCTGGGCGGTGATTCTGAGCGGATCCGACAGGGCGACACCGATTCTCATCGTGCCGTAGTCCAATCCCATGATTCGTCCCAGGGTCCTATACCTCCGAGAGGGCTCTGCCCGCTTCTTCCCTGGCGGCATTCAGCGCATCGTTCAGTCTATCGCCGTGCGGCCCACCCGCCTGACACAGCTCTGGGTCGCGACTCCCACCGCCACCCAGGAGTTTCGCAGCAGGCAGGATGATATCGGCGGCCGACACGCCGGCACGGACGAGTTCGCCCGAGACGGATCCCACGAGTGAGCCCTTGCCGTCCGCCTCCGAGCCCAGAATGACCACCCCGGCGCCGATGCGGTCCCGGACGGAGAGCGCCAGCTGTCGGAGTTCGTCGGCGCGGACCCCTGTCACCCCTGCAACCACCAGCTTGGTTTCGCCGGAGGAGGTCTTGACGATGGCCGCGCCGGCGGCCAGCTCGGCCGAAGCCTCGGAACGGGCCCGGTCGGCCTGCGCCGCCAGCTCTCCCTCCAGGAGTCGGTTCTTCTCGAGCAGGGCCTCGACCCGCCCAGGGACATCGACTGGCGATGTCCGAAGCAGCGCCCCGGTGCTCTCGAGTGCCTTCCTGAGTTTGACGAGATGCCGGTAACCGTCCTCGCCGGTCAGCGCTTCCACCCTTCGCGTATTCGATCCGATCGAGCTCTCGTTGAGCAGGACCACGGGCCCAACCTGGCCGGCCGCCGGGGTGTGGGTTCCTCCGCACAACTCGGTGGAGAAGCCGCCGATCTGAACGACGCGCACCGTGTCGCCGTATTTGTCGCCGAAAAACGCCAGGGCGCCCATCTCTTTCGCCTCGTCCATGCTGGTCACGGTGGTCGTCACGCCGGCGTTGGTGATGATGTTCTCGTTGGTGAGTCGCTCGATCTCGGCAAGTTCTTCGTCCTTGACCGCGTCGAAATGGCTGAAGTCGAAGCGCAAGCGACCCGGTTCGACGAGAGAGCCGGCCTGGTGGGCGTGTTCACCAACCACCTCTCGAAGAGCCCAGTGGAGAAGGTGGGTTCCGGTGTGGGACTTCCTGATCCTCTCGCGCCGCGGGGAGTCGATCTGCAGACTGGCTTCCTGCCCGATCTGCACGAAGCCTTTGGTCACTTTGCCACGATGGCCGTGAAAGCCCTGGACGGCGTGCTTGGTGTCCTCAACCGAGATGATGCCGGTCGGTGTCTCGATGGTTCCACGGTCGCCGACTTGGCCACCGGCTTCGGCGTAGAACGGTGTCTGGTCGACGAAGACCTCCGCCTCCTGACCGGCTTCGACCCGATCGACGGTTTCGCCTTCGCGGACCATGGCCAGGATTCGTCCCGAGCTCTCCTCTTGCGTGTAACCGAGGAATTCCGTCGGGCCGACTGCATCCATCACTCCGAGATACATCTGACTCAGTTCTGCCTCGGCCCCCCCTGTGAAGGCCTCCTTGGCCCGCTTCCGTTGCGCGTCCATTGCCACGTCGAAGGCTTCCAGGTCGACGGTCAGACCGGCTTCGGCGGCCACTTCTTTGGTCAGATCCACCGGGAAACCGAACGTGTCGTGGAGCTTGAACGCCACTTCACCGCTCAGCACCCCTCCTCCGGGAAGTTCCGAGATCGCCTCCGACAGGAGGCTGTGACCGGACTCGAGCGTGCGCCGGAACCCCTCCTCCTCCCTGGCCGCCACATCGGTGATCGCATCGATGCGTTCCGCCAGTTCCGGATAGCCGTCCGCCATCGCCTCCACCGAGGCGCGCACCACGCCGGGCATGAGGAGACCCTGGCCGCCCAGCTGCCAGGCGTGCCGTACGGCTCGACGAAGTACCCGGCGCAACACATAGCCTCGGCCCGTGTTGGACGGACGAACACCGTCGGAGATCAGCATCGTCACCGTCCGGGCATGGTCGGCGATGATCCGGAGCGACACGTCGGACAAGGCGTCGGCGCCGAAACCGACGCCGGTGTACGAACTCCCTGCCGCGACGATGTGCCGGATCGAGTCGATTTCGAATACGGTATCGACGTCCTGGAGCACTGCGGCGGCTCGCTCGAGACCGAGCCCGGTGTCGATGCTCTTCGCCGGAAGGTCTCCGACGACGTGATAGGGCCTGTCCTGGATGTTCTGCATGAACACCAGATTCCAGATCTCGACGAATCGATCCTCACCACCACCGATCGGGCCGCCATCTTCGCCGTACTGCGCTCCCCGGTCCACGAAGATCTCGGAGGCGGGGCCACACGGCCCCGGGACTCCCATCTGCCAGAAGTTGTCCTTGTCGCCTCGCTGCAGGCGATCTGGTGAGATTCCCTCCTGGTCGATCCAGATCTCGGCACCCTCGTCGTCGTCCTTGTAGACCGTGTACCAGAGCCGGCTCTCATCCAACCCGAGTACTTCGGTGACGTACTCGTGAGCGAACTTGATCGCATCATGTTTGAAGTAGTCCCCGAACGAGAAGTTGCCCATCATCTCGAAGAACGACAGGTGGCGAGCTGTGGTGCCGATGATGTCGATGTCGATGGTCCTCACGCACTTCTGGACGGAGACGGCGCGAGGATACGGCGCAGGTTCCTCACCGAGAAAGTACGGTTTGAAAGGAACCATCCCGGCGTTGGTGAGCATGAGCGTCGGGTCGATCGGGATCAGCGACGCCGAGGGGCGAACGGTGTGCTGACGATCGGAGAAGAAATCCGTGAACGAGCGACGAAGCTGATTGGCATCCATGAAGGCCGCAGGATAGCGCCCACCCTACGGATGGGGAGCTGGCCGCTCCCCGACCGGCGCCCATCCAGCGGATCACCCGCTCGCCGTCGCCATCGCCGGCCGGCACGGGCGACGCGGCGGGCTACTCGGGCCGACTCTCGCGCCCTCTCCAGCTCTCCATCCTCCGGGCGATCGCGGCCTCTTCACCGGTGGATTCTGGCTCAAAGAGCCGGACGCCCTTGGCCACCTCAGGCAGATACTCCTGCGCGACGAAGTGGCCCGGGAAGTCATGCGGATAGCGGTACTCGGTTCCGTGGCCCAGTTCTGCACTGCCGGCATAGTGGGCATCGCGCAGATGGGCAGGCACTTCGGCTCCGGGGTGTTTCTGGACCTCCCGGCGGGCCGCCCCCATGGCCTTGGTGACACTGTTCGATTTCGGCGCCGTCGCCAGATGAAGGGCGGCGTGAGAGAGGGCAAACGCCGCTTCGGGAATCCCGACGAACTGCAGCGCCTGAACTGCCGCGCCGGCCACCACCAGGGACGTGTGATCCGCCAGGCCGACATCCTCCGAGGCGAAGATCACCATGCGCCGAGCTATGAACTCTGGATCCTCACCTGCTTCGAGCATCGTGTGCAGCCAATAGAGGGCCGCGTCAGGGTCCGAACCACGGAGCGACTTGATGAACGCCGAGACCACGTCGTAGTGCTGGTCTCCGGACTTGTCATACCGGATGATGCGGCGCTGCAGGGCTTCCTCCACGTCGGCGAAGGTAACGACACTCTGGCCGCGACCCGTGGCCACGATGGCGGCGGTCTCGAGGGCATTGAGCGCCAATCGGGCGTCACCGCCGCACCTTTCGGCCAGAGCGACGATCGCCTCCTCGTCGATCGACAACCCGAGTCCCGCCATACCCCGCTCGTCACGCATGGCCCGGTCGACGAGCTCCCCGATGTCGTCCGGGCCGAGGCGCTCGACTCTGAACAAGGTGCACCGGGACATGAGCGGTGAGTTGACCTCGAAGAACGGATTCTCCGTGGTAGCTCCGACCAGGATCACAGTGCCGTTCTCGACGCCGGGCAGGAGCGCATCCTGCTGGGCCTTGTTGAAGCGGTGAATCTCGTCGAGGAACAGCACTGTGCGGCGTCCCTCGTCCTCGAGTCGCCCCAGTGCCTCGGCGAGGATCGCTCTCACGTCTTTCACGGAGGCGGAGGTGGCCGACAACTGCTCGAAGTGGGCGTTCGACTCGGAAGCGACCAGTCTCGCCAACGTCGTCTTCCCCGTGCCGGGCGGGCCCCAGATGATCATCGAGACAGGTCGCCCCTGCTGGACCATCGCCGCAAAGGCGGCCCCTTCCCCCAGGAGATTGGCATGACCGACGACATCGCCGACTCGCTGCGGCCGCATTCTGGCCGGCAACGGGGCAGCGGCCCTGCGGCGCTCTGCGCGCGCCTCTTCGAAGAGGTCCCCGGTGGTCATGTCAGCCGGGATCGCTCGCTGCTTCGTCCGCCTCATCAGAAGCAGCCTGCAGTGACGCCTTCACCGCCGGGCGCAAGTCGATTCCCAGTTCCCGCAGCTGCTCCTCGGAGACCAACGATGGCGAGCCGGTCAAGGGGTCGGTGCCGCGCTGCGTCTTCGGAAATGGGATGACATCTCGAATGCTGGGCACATCGAGGAGGATGGCGAGGAGTCGGTCGATGCCAACCGCGAAGCCCGCATGGGGCGGCGTTCCGTACCGCAGTGCTTTGACGAACCACCCGAAACGGCTCTCGGCGTCCGCTTTGCTGATCCCGAGAATCTCGAATACCTGGCTCTGCACGTCCGGGTCGTGAATCCTGACCGACCCCGACCCGAGTTCGCTGCCGTTGAGGACCAGGTCGTACGACTTGGCGATGGCCTCGCCGGGACGATCTCGCATTTCTTCGATGCTCCGGGGCTGTGTGAACGGATGGTGACTGGGGACGAGATCGCCCTCGGCGGTCTCTTCGAAGACCGGGAAGTCCACGATCCACAGGAACGCCAGCTCATCGTGGTTGTCGGGCTGACCGAGGTCGAGGCGGAGCTGGCCGAGGATGGGCGCCACTACGGCGGCATGGTCGGCAGCCAGCAGGAGAGTGTCACCGGGTTCGACGGCCAGGTTCTCACGCAACCCGGCCATTTCCGTTTCCGAGAGGAACTTGGCGACCGGAGAGCGGAAGGACCCGTCCTCTTCGGCCACCATCCAGACGAGGCCCTTGGCGCCCAATTCGACGGCGCGAGAGACCAACGCATCGAGGCCCGACCGCGAGAGCTCGAGCCGGCCCGCGTTGATGGCCCGGACGACGCCCCCGCTCTCGAGCGCTCCGCCGAAGCCCTTGAACTCCGTGCCGGCAAAGATCGGAGATACATCGACGATCTCCATTCCGAACCGGATGTCTGGCTTGTCCGTGCCGAAACGCGCCATGGCCTCGTGGTAGGTCATCCTGGGCAGCGGATCCTCGATTGTGGATCCCCGAACGGCGGTCACGGCCGCCCGAACTGCACGCTCGACGGTCGCCTGCACGTCCGATTCGCCCCAGAAGGCTCCTTCGATGTCCAGTTGGGTGAACTCGATCTGCCGGTCCGATCGGAAATCTTCGTCGCGGTAGCAGCGAGCAATCTGGTAGTAGCGATCGACTCCGCCCACCATGAGGAGCTGCTTGAAGAGCTGCGGCGACTGCGGCAGGGCGTAGAAGGAACCCTGGCGGAGCCGGCTCGGCACCAGGACATCGCGCGCTCCCTCCGGAGTGGAAGCGATGAGAGTGGGGGTCTCGACCTCGAGGAACCCGAGGTCGGCCAGGGAGCCTCGCAGGGCCTGGGTGGCGGCGCTGCGGGCCTTGAGCGCTGCAGCCATCTTCGGGCGACGGAAGTCGAGGTAGCGGTATTGGAGGCGAATCAATTCGTCGGTGTCGATCCGGTCGTCGAGCATGAACGGCAAGGGATCAGCGGTGCTCAGTACCCGAAGTGCGGTCGCGGCCAGTTCCACGGCCCCTGTCGGCATCTCGGGGTTCTCGGTTCCTTCCAGGCGAGCTTGGACTTCGCCCTCGACGGCGATGCAGTACTCCATCCGCAAGTCGTGCGAGCCGGGGAGGTGATCGGGATCGAGCACGACCTGGAGGACCCCGCGCGCGTCGCGCAGGTCGACAAAGAGAATCCCCCCGTGATCCCTTCTCCGGGCAACCCATCCGGCCAGTCGCACCGTCCGCCCGACATCTTCGATGGTCAGATCGCCGGC
>CBDUEV010000072.1:0-14399 GCA_965366365.1 uncultured Acidimicrobiia bacterium
TCTGGCCTGGTGATTCTGGGCGGTCGATTCTGCCCGGTCCTGCGGCGACGTTCAGCCGGCCGGATGAACCCGGAGCGCCTCCACGAGGGCACCCAGCGCTCGAGCGCGATGACTCATCCGGTTCTTCTCGGCAGGTGGGATCTCGGCGAGCGTCCGGCCACCGACTTCGAAGATGGGGTCGTAGCCGAATCCGCTCTCCCCGCGAGGTTCGTCGATGATGATGCCCGCCAGAACCCCGAACGCCACGATGTCCTCTGCGTGCTCGCTGCCCTGGGCGTCTGGCGGCCAGACCAGGGCGGCGGCGGTCCTGAACTCGGCGGCGCGATCTTCTTGACCCGCCATGCGGTCGAGGAGCAACCGCACGTTGTCGGCGTAGGTTGCGCCGGGTCCGGCGTACCGGGCGGCGTAGATGCCCGGCGCACCGTCGAGGGCGGCGACGAAGAGCCCCGTGTCGTCTGCGACTGCCGGCAAACCCGTCTCCGCCGCCACCGCTCTCGCCTTCAAGAGGGCATTGCCTTCGAGCGTCTCGGCCACCTCGTCGACGTCCGGCCAGTCGAGCCCGCGCACGATCTCTCCGACGAGGGAGGCCGAACGGAGGACCGCTTCCACCTCGGCGATCTTGTCGGGGTTCTTGGAGGCGACGACCAGGCGGTCGATCGTCACCGGCCGACCAACTCCCGTTGGGCCGCGGCCAGTTCGGCGATGCCGGCCTCGGCCATCGCGAGGAGTTGGTCGAGTTCGCCCCGCGTGAACGGTGCCCCCTCCGCAGTCCCCTGGACCTCCACCACCAGGCCTCGCCCCGTCATCACGACATTCATGTCCACGTCGGCGGCCACGTCGTCGATGTATTCGAGGTCGAGCAGGATCTCTCCATCCACCAACCCGACCGAGATGGCTGCCAGCTCGTCGATGAGAGGCATCTCCGCCACGACGCCTCGCTCCATGGCGTCGGCCAGGGCATCGTGAAGGGCCACCCAGGCGCCGGTGATGGCGGCTGTCCGCGTCCCGCCATCAGCTTGGAGGACGTCGCAGTCGACCCGCACCATGACCTCGCCCAACACTTTCATATCCACCACCGACCGCAGAGCTCGGCCGATCAGTCGAGAGATCTCCTGAGCCCGGCCACGGCTGTAGTTGTCGCGTCGGATGCGCTCCGACGATGACCCCGGCAACATTCCGTATTCGGCCGTCACCCACCCTTCCCCCTTGCCCTTCATCCATCTGGGAACCTCGTCCTCCACGGATGCGGTACAGAGAACACGTGTCTCTCCCATCTCGATCAACACGGACCCGGGGGTCATGTTGGTGAACCCCCTCGTGATGCGGACAGGGCGCAGTTCATCTATGGGTCGGTCTCGTTTCGCCACGGGCTCTCCTCAGAGTTCGATCGACAGGTTCGGTTTGGCCATCTCGACGGAACGCCCAAACGTGGCTTCCGCTTCGGCCCGAGAGATGTCCTTGTCCAGGGTTGGCCACAGATGGGTGAGTAGCAAGCTCGCCACGCCCGCCCGCTCCCCCATCTCGCCGGCCTCGTAGGCGGTCAGGTGGTGCTCCCATGGCTTGGTTCGGCCCTGGTAGGACGCCTCGACCATGAACAGGTCCGCGCCCTTGGCGAGACGTTCCACCTCGTCGGAACACCCGGTATCCGACGAATACACCAGCGTCGCATCTCCGGCCTCGAAGCGCACCGCAACCGTGGGCACGGGGTGGGAGGCATTTGCGAACACCAGATCGAAGGCACCGACCGTCACCCGATCTCCCCCGGCGACGGGCCGAAAATCCAGCACATCGGTGAGGGGATGCTCAGAACGCCCCAGAAAGGCCAGCAGACGCTGCCGAACCGAATCCGGTGCATAGGTGGGGACCGCCGCAAACGGCCGCTCACCGTAGCGGAGGGCGTAATGGAAGCCGAGCACGTCGAGGCAATGGTCGGAGTGCTCGTGCGTGAGGATCACGGCGTCGAGATCCCACGGGTCGCACACGGCTTGCAGGGCGGCGAAGGTCCCCGATCCGGCGTCGGTCCAGATCTTGGTGTCGTCGTGCTCAACCAGGTAGCCCGACGTCGGGGAGCCCGGCGTGGGGTAGGTTCCGTTGGATCCGAGGACGGTGACCCGCATGGCCGCCAGTGTAGGGGGCGCCAGGTGAGGGAGGTCGCCAGTCGAGGGCCGGGGGACTGGGTGGCGTCGCCGGCCTGTTTCGGCAGCTCCCTTAGGAGCAGGGCTCTAGCATCGCGGACCGTGGAACGGGAACCGGCTCGAATCTTGCGCTATCTGGCTGACGTGGCCGGCAGCGCCGATTCGCCCGGTCTGGCCCGCACTCCGAAGCCCGCGGATCTCCACTTCATCGACTGGTCGAAGACGGAGATCGATTTCCCGACCCGATCGTATCCGCCTGGACCCAATCCCTTGTTCTCCACCGGATCTCCGCGGCTGGACCTAGCCCAGGCACCGCGGGCCTTTCACTCGCCGGAGGTGTTGTTCGCAGAGGCCGAATGGAAGGTGCGTGGGCCGGAGGTGGCGAGATTGGCCGAACTCGACGAGCTCCACAACGCAGAGCGCCTGCTGCGTTGGGGGTGGCTGTTCCTCTCCGGTGAACAAACCGACGGTAGCTCCGTCTGGCTGCCGCTGCTCTCCGCCCCCGTCAAGCTCGAGGAAGCTCCGGGCCGACGTCGCTTCACGATGCAGTTCCTGGACGATCCGGCCCTACCTGATGGCGCCTTCTCAGACGAGTCGGCCGCCACCCTCGAAGAAGGTATCGAGGGGGTGCTCGGGGCGTTGACGAGCCGCACGGTGCCCGGGACCCTCGCCCGGCATCCCCAGGTGGTGGCGTGGGTCCGACAAGCCGCTCGGGCGCTCGGCTTGGACCGCCCCTTGATACTCGACCCCGTCACCGAACCGCCGCCGGCAGGCCCCGTTTCGACCGTTGCCACCGGCGCCGGTCTCTTCCTGGCCCGCGACCTCACCAGGCTCGACCACCGTACGACGCTCATGGATTGGGCGACCCGGCCTCTCGAAGGCACTGCCCTCGCGGAGATCACCTCCGGGGGTTCGGGCGGCCGTCGCCGCCCGGAACCGAGCCCCGTGTCGAGCCCCCTCCCCACCAACGAGCGCCAGCAGTTGGCGATGGGGCTCGCTTCCGCCGCGCCAGTCACCGTGATCTCGGGGCCCCCGGGAACCGGCAAGACCCACACCGCGGCGGCGATCGCCATCCAAGCTGTCACAGAAGGCAACAGCGTGCTCATGGCAACGCAGTCTGATTTCGCCTGCGACGCCATCGCCGATCTCCTCGAACGACAACCTGGGCCGCGTCACATCCGGTTTGGTCGCTCCGATCGGCGAGTGAGAGTCTCGGCCGAGCTGTCCGAAGGCGCCGACCGCCCCCTCAGCCGAGCTGAGTATCAGTCGGCGCGCGACCGCCTGTCCGAGGCGATCAACGTGCATCGAGAGCTGCGCGGCCGCCTCGTCACCCTCCTGGAGGAGGAAAGCCGGTTCAGCGAATCACTCCTGGAACGACAGGAGGGCTGGCCGGTCACGGCGCTGGCCCCGGGAGTCCTTCACGAAGGGTTCGACATCGAGCGCGCCATATCCTTGGCGGAGACGGCGTCTGGGACGGGCTGGCTGGGACGCAGGGCATTGCGCAAGGTCCGCAAGTCCACCGAGGCCGACGGCGCCGCCACCCTCGCCGACATCGTCGCGGCCCTCGAGGTCGCCAAACTCGATCGGCTCATCGATCGGGTGATGGTGCGTGGTGGACTCGACGGAGAGGGGCTGTGGCGACGCTTGGAAGAGGCGGATCGGGAGCAGCGGCGGGCGATCGGTGCGTGGAGCGAAGCCAAAAGGCGATCACCGGAGCGTTCCAACCGCTCTTCGACCGAGGCGGTGGCGATCCTGGCCACCGCGCTCCGATCGGGACGGGTCACCCGTCGGCGCCTCCTGGCGGACATCGACGCCGACGGTTTTCTCGCCGCCCTCCCTCTTTGGCTGGGGACCACCAAAGAGATCGAAGACACCCTCCCGAAACGGCCCGGCCTGTTCGATCTCGTCATCTTCGATGAGGCGTCCCAGATCAATCTGATCCAGGCAGCCCCCGCGCTGGCGAGGGCACGACGGGCGGTGGTGATCGGCGACCCGAAGCAACTGCGGCACCTCTCGTTCGTCGGCGACGACGCCATGGCGGAAGCCGCGGAGCGCGGGGGTCTGACGCCGGCAGAATCCGTGCTGTTCGACGTGCGCCGCAACAGCCTCTTCGACGTGGCGACTGCGGCGGCCTCGACGGTGATGCTCGACGAGCACTTCCGATCGGTTCCCCACATCATCTCCTTCTCGAACGAACGATTCTATGGAGGCACCCTCCGGCTCATGACCCAGCACCCTTCCTCGGAAAGCACCGACGCCATCGAGGTGCGCCACGTGGGCGGGCGGCGCAACGACGACGGCGTCAACCACGAGGAGATCGTCGCCGCGGAACAGGCTGTCCGTGATGCCATGGCGGCTGGGCGGTCGTCGATCGGCGTGGTCAGCCCGTTCCGCGCCCAGGCGGACGCTCTGGAAGAGATGCTGATCGAACGGTTCTCCTCAGAAGAACTGCGTCGATTCGGCGTGAGGGTCGGAACGGTGCACGGTTTCCAGGGCAACGAACGCGAGGAGATCATCGTTTCGGTGACCCTCGATCGAGCCACCCTCGACCGATCTCTGCGGTTCGTCGAAGACCCGCACCTGTTCAACGTGCTCGTCACCCGAGCCCGCCAATCGATGACGATCGTCACGTCGGTGGAGCGGGACGACCTGCCGGAGGGGCTGTTGGCCGACTACCTCCGATGGTCCTCTCGTCCCCCGGCCCCCTGGGAGTCGGATTCGGTGCCGACCGGTTGGGTCGCCGAACTGGCAGCCGAGCTGAGCCGGTACGGTGTGCGGGTGGTGCCGGACTATCCGGTGGCCGGATGGACAGTGGACCTGGCCGTCGGCGAAGGACCGGGAGCGGTGGGCGTCGAGGCGCGGGTTCACGCCGACGGTGCCGACGCCCATATTCGTCGCCGGATGGCCCTGCGGAGGGCCGGATGGGAGATCGTCAGCGCCTTCGAGTCGCAGTGGCTCGCCGACCCGGAGGCTGCCGTCCAGCGGATCGTCAGGCGTTTGGTCCGTTGACGGAGCGCTCCTCCACACGCCGCACGGTTCCGCCCTGGATTCGGAAGTAGCCGATTTCCGAATCGGCCACCACGACATGCAGCCACGAGGCGGCGGGCGCCTCTCGAATATCCCTCCTGGAGGGCGTGGCACCACCGGCGGGATGTGAATGCATGATTCCCCCCACTTCCCAACCCATCGATTCGGCGTGATTGGCGGCATGAAGGAACTCGGCCTGGTCGAGGGTGAATGAATCCGGCGCCCCGTCACGATTCGTGATCGGATAGAAGAAACGGATCGCCCCACGGTCGTCGATGGCCAGCACCCCGCAGGCCTCCTGTGGTGAACACCAACGGGCGTGGGAAAGGAACGCCGCCTCCAGATCCGCGCGGGAGCTCACCGGTTCAGATCTCACCGGTTCAGATCTCACCGGTTCAGGGCACACGGCCAGGGGCTCATGGGTTGAGGCGGGTGATCGTCCAGGCGCCCTCGCCGGCCGTGTAGACGAGCCTGTCGTGGAGGCGGTTCACCTGGCCTTGCCAGAACTCGATACGGTCGGGGGTCACCAGGTAGCCACCCCAATCCTCGGGGCGTTCCACGGGCCGACCCTGGTGGGCGGCTTCGGTCTCCCGGAACCGGTCATGGAGGGTGGCGCGATCTTCGATTGGCTCACTCTGTGAGGAGGCGACCGCCGCGAGCTGCGCTCCACGGGGTCGCGTGTGGAAGTACGCCTCGGACTCGGCCGCGGGGAGCTTGGCGACCTTCCCCTCCACCCGGACCTGGCGATGGAGAGGCTGCCAGTAGAAGGTCAGGGCCACATACGGGACAGCCTCCAGCTGTCGCCCCTTGTCGCTCGAGTAGTTCGTGAAGAACACGAACCCACCGTCGTCGATGCCCTTCAAGAGAATCGCGCGCGCGGTCGGGCGGCCGTCGGAGACCGTGGCGACGGTCATGGTGTTGGGTTCTGCGATCCCTGACTCGACGGCTTCATCGAACCAGATCTGGAACTGTTCGAGGGGATCGACAGCGAGGTCTGCGACGTCCAGTCCGGGCACGGCGTACTCGGCACGGATGTGTGAGAATCGTTCGTCGCTGGTCATGTCAACACCGCCTCGATCAGGTGCGGCCCAGGCTCGTCGAAGGCCTTGGTCAACGCAAGCGAGAGACCCGCTGCGTCATCAACCGATTCGGCTGGCACCCCGTGGCCCTTGGCGAGCACCCCGTGACCCTTGGCGAGCGCCACCCAGTTCAGGCCGCCGAGATCGGTCACCGACGTGGCGCTCAGGCTGGGAGCGGAACGACGTACAACATCAGGAGTACGAAATGGGTGACGCTTCCGGCCACGACCAATACATGGAAGACCTCGTGGTAGGAGAAAACCCGCGGGAACAACCGAGGTCGCTTGGTGGCGAAAGCAATCATGCCGATCGTGTAGAACGCCCCGCTGACGAACATGAGAACGATGGCACCGATGGCGAGGTTGCGGCCGAGTTGGGGCAACGGCACGATGGCAAACCATCCCATGACCGCAGCCAGGGTGATCGAAAACCACACCCGGATCTTCGGGAAGAAGACCTTCTGACCGATCCCCACCAGGGCCAGACCCCACACGATCGAGAGGGTGACGATCCGCCAGGTGCCCTCCAGAGCGTTGACCGCCAGCGGGGTCCACGAGCCCGCCACGAGGACCAGGATCATCGAATGGTCCAGCCGTTGCATCCGCGAGTTCCAGGTCTCGCGCCAGGGGATCGAGTGGTACAGGGAGCTGGTCGTGTACAGAGCAATGAGGCTCACGCCGAAAACGATCATCGACCACATCCGGGGGGTGTGCCAGGCGGTCTTCACGGCGAGCGTGACCAGACCAGCCACCGAGAACAAGGCTGCGCCTCCGTGCAGAAACCCTCGGACAGGGTTCTGCATCTTCCCAAGCGTGATTCGTTCCACGAGATCCGAGGATACACGCCTCGTTTTCCGAGGTGCCGGCGAGGTGTTCTCGGCGGCCGGGGAGTCGTTCATGCTTCGACCTGGGACATACCGCCGATTCTCTCCCGTGCGGCGGAACGCTCGTCATCCGTCAGGGGGCGGACGGCGAGGTCGAGAGCGACGAACAACGTCTTCGAGAAGGGATAGAAGAGTACGGGTACCGCGACGTTGGCGGCGATCGTTCCAATGAGAATGCCAGTCCAGGGAACCTCCGGCCAGGTCAGCCAGGCGACTCCGACGAAGCCCGCCAGGAACACCCCGATGACCACGGCCGTGTTGATGATCATGGCGCCGAGCCAATATCCGGGGTCTCGCTCGAAATGGTGCCCGCAGCGTAGGCAGTCGTCGGCCATCGTGAACCAGTGGCGGAACAGATCGGCCCCACCACAGTTGGCGCATCGTTTGGTGATGCCCCGAGCCAGCAAGTGCAGCTTCGAGGACGCCGTCATGCCGTTCAGAGGCGCCGACGGCGGCGGTTGCGCTTGACCGGCGGCGGTTCGGGAGGCGGCTCGAAGGCTGCGAGGTCGCGCAGCCGCTCGTCGTTGGAGAACATCTTGGTGAGGGGCTGGAGAACCCCGGCTTCCTTCATCAGTGCTCGCACCTGGGGTACCTGGTCGTAGGCGACGAAGGTGACCACCAGTCCCCCCTCACCGGCGCGCGCCGTGCGGCCGGATCGATGGAGGTAGGTCTTGTGGTCCGAGGGTGGGTCGTAGTGGATGACCACGTCCACACCTTCGACGTGCAGGCCGCGGGCGGCGACGTTCGTCGCCACGAGAATCTTGACCTTGCCGTCGCCGAATTGCTTGAGCACTTTCTCGCGCTTGATCTGAGGTAGGTCACCGTGGATGGCCTGGGCGGAAAGCCCCTCTTTGCGGAGCTGCTCGGCTACCCGATCACAGCCGCGTTTCGTGCGGACGAAGACGAGAAGTCGTTCGGAGGTCTCTGCGATGGCACCGACCACTTTCGGCTTGTCCATCTGGTGGACCTCGATGAAGCGGTGGTCCATGGACGAAACGGTGATCGTCTCCGAGGCAACCTCGTGATAGATGGGGTCGGACATGTGGCGCTTGACGATCCGCTCGACCACCCCGTCCAGCGTGGCCGAGAACAACAGCGATTGATGGTCCACCTCGATGGCTCGCAGAATGTGATCCACCTGAGGAAGGAAGCCCATGTCGGCCATCTGATCGGCTTCGTCGAGAACCACCATCGAAACATCGGCCACCGAGACTTCCTTGCGGTCGATCAGATCGATGAGGCGACCGGGGGTGGCGACGACGATGTCGACGCCCTTGCGGAAGTTGGCGATCTGGGCGCTCATGGAGACGCCACCGTAGACCTCGGCGATGAACAGCCCGGACGCCTTGGCGAGTGGTCGCAGTTCGTCACTGACCTGGACACAGAGCTCGCGGGTGGGGACGAGGATCATGGCGTGCGGACGGCGGGGGGCCGCCTCACGGGTACGCATGATCATGGGGAGGCCGAAGGCGAGGGTCTTGCCCGAGCCGGTCTTGGCCTTGCCGCACACATCACGGCCCGCGAGGGCATCGGGGATGGTGAGCGCCTGCACGGGGAAGGGCTCTTCGATGCCTTTGGCCGCCAGCGCTTTCACGATGACGTCCGAAACGCCGAGATCGGCGAAGGTCAGCTCTTCATCGAGCTCGTAATCGGGATCGGCGGCGGTGTCGGCGGAGGAACTTGGAGTGTGTGTGGTCATGAGGAAAGGGTGGTCGGCGGCATCGAAGCCGGCGTCGACATAGAAGACTCTAGCCGGTTTGGCGGAAAACCTTGATTCCTGGGTCCGGGTGGATGACGCGCTCGGTGGCGGGACCGGGCCTCACAGTCGGCGCAGGAACGATTCGACCGTCGATCGATCGGCGGTGATCGGCATCGGGGGCAAGCTGGCCAGGAGCACACGCCCGTAGCTCTTGGTAGCCAGTCGCGAGTCGAGGAGAGCGACGACCCCGTGGTCGGTGGTGGTTCGAATGAGGCGTCCGGCGCCTTGGGCCATCAGCATGGCGGCCCGCGGCAGGTCGACGACCTGAAACGCCGAGAGGCCGGCGGCCTCGGCGGCCTCGCGCCGGGCGACCCACAACGGGTCGTCGGGGCGGGGGAACGGCAGCTTGTCCATGATGACGAGCTGCAGGGAGCGGCCGGGGATGTCGAGTCCCTCCCAGAAGCCGAGGGTGGCCACCAGCACGGACGTCTCGTCCGACTCGAAGGCTTCGACCAGCCGTCGCTTCGGTAGCTCACCCTGGGAGAGAACCGTGACGGCGAGCTTTCGGGCGAGCCGTTCCTTGATGCTCCCCACCATTCGGTGACTGGTCGCCAGAACGAGGGCGCGGCCCCCGGAGGCTGTCACGAGCGCCTCGATCTCGTCGAGCGCTGCTTGCTCCCATCCCTCGGCTCGGGGATCCGGGAGATGGGCGGCCACGTAGACCCGACCTTGCGCTTCGTGATCGAACGGCGAGGCGACGCGCACCGCGTGGTAGCTGAGGTCCGCCTCGTCGTCCGGGGCTTGATCGGCCACATCTTGGACCCCGTCGATGGCCACCTGCCACCGCAGTCCGAGTGCCCTGGCCAGCGGTCGCAGGCGGCCGCCCACCGAAAGGGTGGCGCTGGTGACGATCGCCACGGTCTCGTCGAGGACCCGATCGGCCATCAGGTCTCCCACGTGCACCGGGGCGAGCTGGTACGCCTTGGTTCGCCCGGCACGTTCGATCCAGGCGACGTAGTGGGAGGGTGGATTCATCGCCAGTTCGGTGTCTGCTGCCAGGTGCCCCGCCAGCCGCAACAGACGGGCACGGGCCCCGGAATGCCCGGGACGATCGGGCCGGCTCCTTCGGGCCATCCTGGTCAGCTCCCCCACGTCGGAGGATGCCCGCGCCAGAGCGTGTCCCAGATCGGTGGATGCCACCTCGCGGAGCCGTCCGACCGGGGCACGGTCGAGCTCCGCTGCCACTTCCTTGGTCCGCCGCTGCACGCCATCGAGCACCGGCGTCACGTCACTCGGGGCAAGCACGCCTTTCAGCCAGGCGGAGGCGCGGTGAACCTGCCAGAGACGCCCGGCGGTGATCTCCAGTCCGAAGCTGCTGGCCATGGTGTCTTCGAGACGATGGCCCTCGTCGAAGATGACCACGTCGTGTTCGGGGAGGATCGAACCGTTCGCCGCCAGGTGCGCCCCGTAGAGGTGATGGTTGACGACGACGATGTCGGCTGCGGCAGCCCGGTCGAGCGCGGCCATGGCGTAGCAGCTGCCGGCTTGGGGACACTGGTCTCTCCCCGGGCACTCGGTGCCCGAGACGGACAGTTTCGCCCAGACGTCATCCGGAATGATCTCCGGCAGATCGTCACGGTCGCCAGAGGGATCGGTGCCGGTCCACTCGATGAGGGCCCCCAGGTGTTCGGGCAGCCCGGCCGTTTCCCCGAAGAGGGTGGCGCCACCCTTCGTGTCGTCGATCATCTCTTCGAGGCGCGACATACAGAGATAGCTGGCGCGTCCCTTGACGGTGGCCCACGTGAACTCCAGACCGTGGGGGGCGAGGGCATCTCTGAGGAAGGGAAGGTCGCGCTCGGACAGCTGATCCTGGAGCGATTTGGTGGCTGTCGACACGACTACCCGTTTCCCCGAGACGATCGCCGGGATGAGATAGCCGAATGACTTGCCGGTTCCGGGTCCCGCCTCGACGAGGAGATGGTGGTGGTCGTCGATCGCCGATGCGACGGCTTCGACCATGGTCTCCTGTCCCGGGCGTCTCGCTCCCCCGTCCTTGGCGTCGACCACGTGACTCAACGCATCGAGGGCACGGGAGGAAAGCTCGGTCACGGATGCATTGTACGCGGGCTGTTTCCGGCGTTCGTCGGTAGGTCTGGGGTGAGAGCTCCGAGTCGGCGTCAGCCGGCCAACGCCCGATAGAGGAAGGCGGCCATCTGGTCCCGGGTGATGGGATGGTTCGGGAGGTAGCCGCCCTTGCCGTCACCGGAGGCGATGCCGGCCGCGGCGAGAGCATTGATGTCACCCTCGAACAACGACCCATCGTCGTCGAAAAAGTGGTCGTCCGACCCCACCGGAAGCGACAATGCCCGCCGGAGGAAGGCAGCCATCTGGCCACGAGTCACGACCAAGGACGGACAGAACCGGTCGTTCGTGGGCGGGTTGCAGCCCAGCGTCACGCCGGCGGTGGCGAGGCGATCGATGTCGGCTTCGAACACCGAGTCTTCATCGTCGAGGAACCGGTTCGTCCCGCTCGAGGCGGTGTAGTCGAGAGCCCTTCCCAACAATGCCGCCATCTGCCCGCGCGTCACGACGAGGGAAGGACAGAACAAGTCGTTGGCGGGGGGATTGCATCCGAGCGTGATCCCCTCCTGGGCGAGCCAGATGATCTCTGTCTGGAATGGATACTCGTTGGGTACATCCCAGAATCCCGAGTCGGGTTGGACCTCAAACCTCGTCGTGCTGCGAGCGGCCATGACATCGAGATCACCTGCGCCGGAAATGCTTCCGGTCGAGAAGTTGCTTGCCGCATTCCACAGCATCCAACCCACGCCTCGATCGTCCGCCGCTCGGATCTCGGCATTGATCTGCGCATCGGAGTAGTAGAAGGCCTGAATCCACGGCCGGAGAATCGCCGGAGCATCACCGATCCGCTCCTGGCCGTCGGCCAAGGCCCGGCTCACCACCTCATAGGGATGGGCGTTGGGGTCCGAAAACCCGAACCAACCGGTCGAGTAGTGGCTCGGATAGAGCATGGGCGACAGCACATCCGCCACCCGAGCGAGGTCTTCGAGTTTCTGGCCGATGCCCCCGTCTTCGGTGGTCGACGTGATGAACCCGAAGATGTCGGCGGCAACGGCGCAGCCCTTGGGATTGAGTCGAGCCCGGGCCTCGGCGAGGAAGGTGGCGATCGCCTCCGACCGGCCGGTGGCCGTCGAAGACCCGTCGAATCGCACCGAACTCGGATACCCATCCGGGAATCGAACGTAGTCGAACTGCACTTCGTCAACTCCCATGGCGCAAGCGTCCTCTGCCAGGGTGAGGGCATAGGAGCGGGCGTCGTCGTCCCACGGATCGAGAAACCACTGCCCGGCTTTGTTGTACGGGCCGCCGGTAGCCGTGTTCCAGACCGCCCAGGTTGGCTCGACCAGAGCTGCCACAGGATCTTGGAACGCAACTACCCGCACGATCACATAGAGGCCGGCATCATGGGCGGCTTCGGCCCGGGCCGCCAGGTCGAAGAGTGGGAGCGACGCTCCCACCGACGAAGCGATCCCCGACGGTGTCTGGGAGAAAACCCGGCCGGACTCGTCCTTGAGATCGATCACCAGGGCATTGACCGTCGTCGAGTCGGCGATGTCGAGCATGGATGACCACCGAGAGGCGGCGGCATCGCCGGTCACGTGCAATGCCATGACCGGCCGGGCAGCCAGGGTGACGATCAGGCGCCCCGAGGTCCCCTCCCACGCGAACTCTGCCGGGAGGTAGGCGGGCGCCTCGATGACAACGCTACCGCCCGATCCGACGGCCCCGAAGACTCCCGGTTCCGAGGTCACCAGGGCTTCGCCATTCAGCGTGACCATCGCCGAGGAGACAGCGGCGCCGGTCTCGGTCTGGATCTGGATTCGGAGCGAACCCTCCGTCTCAGCGGCCCCGGCCGGAACGATCGTTCCGGCGATCATCAAGCAAGCGATCAGCACGGTGGCCCACGGACGTCCTCGCATAGATCCGATCCTATGCCACCCGACCGAGATTGGAGGTGCAATGGCTCACCGAACCGTTTTGGGTGGTGAGGCGACGCACGCGGTTCGCACGAAGTGAAGGCTGGGCAGCCAGTGGGGTTGGCCACTGCCCAGCGCAGAACGTCTCCGACGTTCTGCAACGGACTACGCTCGCTGTCTCATGAGTGCCCAGTTCATTTTCACGATGGTTCGGGTGAGCCGTCATTACCCACCGGATCGAGATGTCCTCAAGGACGTCACGCTGGCGTTTTATCCCGGGGCCAAGATCGGCGTGATCGGCCACAACGGAGCGGGCAAGTCGTCGGTGTTGCGGATCATGGCGGGTTTGGATGATGGCTTCACCGGCGACGCCCGGTTGACGCCTGGGTTCACGGTCGGGTATCTGGCTCAGGAGCCGGACCTCGATGCGACCAAGGACGTGATGGGCAATGTGATGGATGGCGTTGGCGAGGTGAAGGATCTCCTCGAGCGCTATCACAAGGTCTTGGAGGGATGGTCGGATCCGGACGCCGACTACGAGAAGCTCGGCGAGGAGCAGGCTGAGCTCGAGAAGAAGATGGAGGCGGCGGACGCCTGGGACCTGGAACGCAATGTGGAGATCGCCATGGATGCGCTTCGGGTTCCTCCGGGTGACGCCGACGTGACGACCTTGTCCGGCGGGGAGAGGCGAAGGGTGGCGTTGTGCCGCCTGCTGCTCAGCCATCCTGATCTTCTGTTGTTGGACGAGCCGACCAACCATTTGGACGCAGATTCGGTGGCGTGGCTCGAGAGGTTCTTGAAGGACTACACGGGCACGGTGGTGGCGGTCACTCATGACCGTTACTTCTTGGACAATGTGGCTGGTTGGATCCTCGAGCTGGATTCGGGACATGCTTACCCATTCGAGGGCAACTACTCGGGGTGGCTGGAGCAGAAGCAGGCGCGTCTGGCGCAGGACGAGAAGCAGGCGTCGGCGAGGCAGCGCACGTTGGCCCAGGAGCTGGAGTGGGTGCGCCTGTCGCCGCGGGCCAGGCAGGCCAAGTCGAAGGCGCGCCTCAAGGCTTATGAGGAGTTGTTGTCGGAGGCTCAACAGACGACGGAGCGGGCCGGCAAGCTCGAGTTGACCATCCCTCTGTCGCAGCGGCTCGGCGACAAGGTCATCGTCGCTGACGGGGTCTCGAAGGGTTACGGAGATCGACTCCTCTTCGAAGACCTCTCATTCATGCTGCCGCCGGCAGGCATCGTCGGGGTGATCGGCGCCAACGGTGCCGGTAAGACGACCTTGTTTCGCATGTTGACCGGTGTCGAGGAGCCCGACTCGGGAACGCTCGAGATCGGGAGCACGGTGGATTTGGCGTACGTCGATCAGAGCCGCGATGCGCTGGAGGCGACCAACACGGTGTATCAGGAGATCACGGAGGGCAACGAAACGCTGAAGATCGGAAACCGGGAGATCAATGGGCGCGCCTATGTGGCGTCGCTCAACTTCAAGGGGGCGGATCAACAGAAGAGAGTCGGCGAGCTGTCGGGCGGCGAACGCAACCGGGTGCATCTGGCGAAGATGCTGCGCAAGGGTGG
>CBDUEV010000073.1:0-14364 GCA_965366365.1 uncultured Acidimicrobiia bacterium
GTACGGTGAAGGCTTCGACCCGGCGCCCCGGCCCTTCACGGTGATCGAGAGTCGCCAGATCGGCGATGGAATCGTCATCGTGCTCGACATCGGCGGACCGGCCGGATGCGATCTCATCAGGGTGGAGGTGCACGGCGATGGTGTCGCCGAACAGCTCTACGACGTGGCCGCGGCCTTCTCGGGAGATGCCCGGCCGATCGACCAGCTCGACGCCTACCTCGATCCTCCCGCCACCGAGGTGGTCACCGAGCCTTCCGCTCCCGCCGTGCGGGTGGTCGAGCAGTTCTTGGAGGCGGCGGGTGCGGGAGAGTACGAATTCGCTGCCGGGGCTCTCTTCAACGAGGGCGTCAGCCCCGCCGTCGAAGCCAAGCTCGGCCTCACCTTCGACAACTGGGACCGCGCCTCGGAGCTGCTCACGGCGTACTGCGCGGACGCTCTGTGCGGAGCCCCCTATTCCATCATCGGCGTGGTTCGCTCCGGCCCGCGCGTCGAGGCGGTCCTCGTCGAGTTCGAGGCCGACGGAGGTCCGGTGGAGTGGCGGGTCCCCGTCGGGCAGTTCGAGGGAATGTTGACGCTTGGTGACGTGCCGCCGCTCGGGGCGGCGGAGGAGCGGCCCGGCCTGTCCGAGCGGATCTTTGGCTCCGATCAGGCGTTTACAGCGGTCTGGTATGACGCCGCCCAACTGATCACACCGGGCAACGAGCAGTGGGCGCGCTGGTGGACGGCCAGGTACGGACGGCCGGACGTGGTCGGCCGGTGGGGCTTGACGGACTATATCGACTCCTTGTCCGTCGAGGACCTGGTCGGGGAGTTCGAGACCGAACGGATCCCGTCGCAGGCAGGGCAGTTGGTCGGCTCGGGTGTCCTTGCCGACCGGGAACTCGCCTTCTTGTCCTCGGGTGACGAGCTGCTGGAAGTCGACCTGGCCTCCCTGGACGTGGAACCGCTGATGACGCCGGGCGACCCGGAGGGCTTCGTCGGCACCGCCTCGGCAGCCGGCACGACGCTGGCCGTGACCATGGGAGTGGGCGACTCGGCGTGGGTGGAGTTCTACGACAGCGACCTCGGCCTCATCACTTCGACCCGTGGCTCCGGCACCTACGTGTCGGCCGCCCTCGACCCGACGGGCGATACCGCCGCGGTGGTCGTCGAAACGGAACTGCACATGCCCAGACGGGTGGCCATGGTCGATGTCGCCACCGGCGCAGCACTGGCTTCGTGGGATTACGACGGCTCCGGGGTCATCGCCGACATTGCATTCAATGGCACCTTCATCGTGGCGGCGATCACCGAGACCGCCGACCACGGTCAACCACCCCGGCTGTTCGTGGTGAATACCGACACCGGTGCGATCCGGATCGTTGCGACCGCCGCTCGGGTGCGGTTCTAGTCCCAGGGCCCTTCCTGGTGGGCTCTTTCCCGGTTCGGCCGAACCGTCAGATGGTTGCACCCTTCAAGAAAGATCGGACTTGGTCGACCTCGGCGGCCGCCAACCGGGTACGTTCGAAATGGAACGCCAACCTCGGGAGGGAACCGATGCGTTTCATGCACGGACTAGCGCGGAGGAAGCTTCTCTTGCTTCTGACCGCCATGACATTGGTAGCCACGACGGCGGTGCCCGCAGTGGCGTCTCCGTCGGAGGAGTTCGAAGAGCCGATCTTCGGCCTCTGGCCGGACCTCACCAACGAGGTTTCGGTGTGGGTCAACATGACCGCTCGGGATTTCTGCGAGTGGGTGGCGAATGGCGAAGAAGGCCCACCGCCGGTTGAGAAGCTGATCAGCGGCACGTTGAAGGGCCGGATGGGGGAGGTCGTCGGTCTGTTCGAGGCGAGCGACGTACACGTCGAGCTCTGGCAGTTCGACGAGCACGTCGACGTGAACGATCCGGAGACGCTGATCGGCCCGTGCGAAGACATCCAGGACCAACTCGACGATCCAGATGCACAACCCTGGGCGGCGGGAACCTTGAGCTCGTACACCGGCACCGACAACGACCTGTTCGGTGATGGAATCGGTGGAAACTCGTTCGGAGACACCGGATCGGGCATCGTCACCGATGGCGACGGGGCCAACTGGGCCTTCTCCTGGAAGTTCCGCGTTGCCCTCGACGAGAACGACGACTTGATCGGCATCCGCGACACGCTCAGCCTCAAGCGACTCAGGTAGACCAAGAGGAGTCTCCCGGGGCAGCATGGCCCCGGGAGACTCGGTTCATCAGCCGACACAGCGCCATCACCGGCTCAATGCACCGACCTCTCGCTCCTCGCCGCCCGCCACCGTGGCCGGCGCGGATCGAGGCCGGGTGCGCTTGCCGTTCAGCAGGGTGCCGATCGGGGTGTATCTCACAAACAGCTGATAGGTGATGAGCAGCACGGCGCTGACACAGACCGTCAGCCCGATCGCCTTGACCCCCGCCGGGAGATCCCAGTTGCGGATCCAGGATTGGGCGACGATGACGAGCGGCAGGTGCACCAGATACAGCCAGTAGGCGGAGTCGGAGAGGTAACGCACACCGCGCCGCCGGCGGGCGAGGAACGAGCGGAAGAGGCCCATGAGCGACACGATGGCCGCCCAGGCGTAGGCAACCTGGAGCGCCGAGGCCCAGAACCAGGACGTGTCCGCCGGATCGAAGGTGAGCCGCAGCGCCACGGGCAGTACCACGAAGGCGGTGAGCGGAAGCAGCAGCATCCAGCTCTTCCCGAGCGTCTCGACCAGCAGGCCACCCTGGCGGTTCCTGCGCCCGTAGAGCAGCGCACCGAAGGCGAAGAAGACTGCGTAGTAGGCGAGGACGTGTGGGATCGGGACCAGTCCGGTCGATGTATCGGGCCCGAACACGGGAACCGTGCCGCCATCCCCCATCGCCAGTTGGGGAACCAGGGTGATCGGTATGAGAGCCCACATCACCACGCCCGACCACTGACCGGGCGACTCTGCGCTCGAGCCGAGCCGGTCGGCGAGGAAAGCAAAGACGGCGAAGCCGGCCACCAACCACAACAGGAACCAGAGAAACCACAGGTGGTAGAAGCTCGACAGCCAGCTCTCGAGTCCCAGCCCGGCCTCCTCGTCGAGAGTTCCGGCTCCTTCGGCCCAGAACGAGATGTCGTCCCATTCACCGTTCGGAGGTCGGTAGTCGACGGCTCCGGCGGCCAGCAGCACCTCGGCGACCTCCCGGTTGCCGAACCACACCGCGTAGTCCATGGGCGTACCGTCGGCAGAAGCCACCGACGGATCGGCCCCTTCGGCCAGGAGCAGTACGGCCATGGCCACGTCGTTGGTCGAGGCGGCCATGTGGAGCGGGGTGTTTCCGCTATCTGCCGGGTTGGCGGCGTTGACGTCCGTCCCCTGCTCGAGCAGGGCGGCGACAGCCGGGTCGTTGCCGAAAAACGCCGCCGCCCAGATATCGCCGGTCTCTTCGATGTAGTCGGACACCCCGTTGTCGATGGCCCAGTCGATGCTCCAGTTCATCACCGGGACGATCGTGACCATTCCCAACGCCAGGGGTATGGCGATGCGCCGGATCCGGTGTTCGACGAGGGAGCGGAGTCCCCGCCGACGCCACAGCATCGCCGTGAAGAAGCCGCTGAGCAGGAAGAACAACGGCATGCGGAAACCGTGCACGGCGTGGAAGAACTCGTCGTAGAACCCGTCGATGTTCGAGGTCACATCCTGGGCAGGCCATACCCACGGGAAGAACGCCAACGACACATGCAGGCCGATGCCGAGCACCATGGCAAAGCCACGTAGCGCGTCGAGGTGGTGCCAACGCGGTGACCGTTCCTGCGCTCCGTCTTCCGGAGGGGTCGAGTCGAGAACCGGGTGGGCGGTCACTCCACCATCCTGCGCCGCAGCGTGAACACGGCCAGTCCGACGACGACGACCGTGTAGCCGAGGGTCCAAGTGAGGTCCCCGGTGATGCCGGCAAAGTCGGCGCCGTCGATCATCACAGCCCGCGTTGCGTCGAGTGCGTGGGCGAAGGGAAACGCGCTACCCACTGAACGGAAGACGCCTCCGATTGCTTCGAGGTCCATCCATGCACCCCCGAAGATGGTCAAGAGGAGCACGACCATGTACGCAAACGGGACCTGCTTGAGCGTGAAGAGCGATCCCAGGATCATGCCCAGGGCGACGTAGAGAACAGCCATCAACAGCAAGAGGAGGACGACCAGAGCGGCGTTCCCGTTCATCTCGAGCCCGAGCGCAGCTCCGATGCCGAACACCAGGATCGCCTGGACGAAGGCCACGACCAGGTAGGGGATGGAATAGGCGACCGCGAAGTCGTTCGGTCGCAACGGCGCCGTCAGAAGTCGAGCGAAGAGCGCGCTCTCTCGATCCCGGCAAAGCCCCATGGCGGCACTGAACATGAGCATTACGAAGCCAAAGAGGACGATTCCGGGCACCAGCGAGCTTGGCGTGAAGAAGCTGTCGACGCCGCCCAACGCCTGGAGCACGAGCAGCATGAGCGTCGGCAGCCCGATCGTCAGTCCCAGCGAGAGCGGGTCACGCCACATCTCCTTGAGGTTCCTCTTGGCGAGTTCCATCGATCTCATTCGCGCAGCTCCTGTCCTGTCAATTCAAGGAAGACGTCGTCCAAGGAGACCCGCTTTTTGTACGTTGCCTGCATCACAATGTCGAATGCACGGAGGCAGTCGCCGACTGCGTAGACACTCACGTCATCGCCTTCGATTTCGAGCCCACCGGGGATCTCCCTCACCTGCGGGTATATCTGTCGGAGCGCCTCGATCGCCTCCTGCGTGAGGTCGTCGGCTTCGACGATCGTGATGGGCCCCCCGGCGAGGTTGCCCTTCAGCTCATCGGGGGTCCCCAAGGCGATCACCCTGCCGGTGTCGATCACGGCGATCCGGTCGGCGAGGGCGTCGGCCTCCTCCAGGTAGTGCGTGGTGAGGACCGTCGTGGTCCTGCCTTTGAGCCCGGCGATGTGCTCCCACATTCCTCTCCTCGACTGCGGGTCGAGGCCGATGGTGGGTTCGTCGAGAAAGAGCACCTGGGGGTCTGAGACGAGCGCCATGGCGATGCTGAGCCGTCGCTTCATTCCTCCGGAGTACTTCTTGACCTTCTCTTTCGCTCGACCGCCGAGCGACATCATTTCCAGGAGTTCTTCGGATCGTTCCCTGGCGGCCGCTTTCTCGATGCCATGGACGCCGGCCATCAGGCTCATGTTCTCCCAGGCGTTGAGATGCTCGGCAACGGCTGTCTCCTGAGGGGAGAGCGCAATGATCCGTTTCACCGACAGGGGATCATCGCGAATGTCGTGACCCATGATCGTGGCGGTGCCTCCGCTGGGTCTGAGGAGACAGCACAGCATTCTGATGGCGGTGGTCTTTCCGGCCCCGTTCGGACCCAACAGGGAGAACAGCTCACCGGCCTCTACCGAGAGATCGACACGGTCGACTGCTGTGAACTCACCGAAGGTCCGAGAGAGTCCGGACACCTGAATGGCGCGCGAGCCATGGTCGAAAGCGGGGATGGACACCTCCTGCTTAGGCACCCTTCTTCTAACCCAACCCGCGCCGATGCCGGTAGGGGCAGAAGCCCGTTCGCTTGTGATTGGTAGATCCTGGGCGAGGGAGAGAGCAGACGTCCCGCTCAGCTGGTGTCGAGGTATTCGGGGCGATTGGGGTCGAGGCGTGGAGGGATGATCGGTGGCTGTCCGGCGAGAATCCGGCGCCAGCTGTGGATCTGGGCGGGAGTCCGTTTGTGGGTGACGGGTTGGCCGTTGGGTCGGATCCAGACGATGTCGCGGCCCGGGTCTCCGGAGATGCGCCAGCCCGCTTCGTGAACGAGGCGGTGGTGGAACCCACACAAGAGAATGAGGTTCTCCAGGTCGGTCGGTCCACCCTGGGCCCAGTGGACGATGTGGTGGACGTGAGTCCAGCGGGTCCGTTCGCAGCCGTGGAATCGGCATCCGTTGTCCCGCGATTCGACGGCGCGTCGAAGCCACGGGGCAATGGTGCGAGTGGTGCGCCCCACTCCGACCGGTCCCTGAGCTTGGCCGGTGACCACGACTTGGAGACGGGCATCGCAAGCGAGCCGATGCAGCGTGCGTGCGGAGAGGGCGGGTCCGTCCTTGATGCGAGCCGGTCGAGCGCCCGGTGCGGTGGGGTCGGTGAGTGTTTCGAGGTCCGTGTGGATGACCACGGTGGCCCGGTCGGGGTCCGAGTCGGCTCCGAGAGATTGGGATGCCATCTGGACGAGCGCATCGGCAAGGCGGGCTTCGATGTTCTCATAGGTCCCATCGACGGGGTCGGGCCCGGCCTGATTGGCGATCCTCATGAGGGCGTTGATGACGGTGGCGCCATCGCTGTCGAGAAGGTGGGTCCGCAGGTCGAAGGCGGGTTCGTCGTTGCTGAAGCTCCACACCAGATGACGGTCCCGGCTGATGTCACGCACCTGCCGGGACGTGGGCGCTCGACGAAAGGCGTTCAGTTCGGTCACCGACAGCCCCGGCGCAGCTTTCGCCCACACCCCGTCGTCGTCGGCGGTGGCGATCCGAGTGACGGCTCGAAGCTGGTCCCACGACAGGCCGCCCTCCTGGAAGACCTCCATTGTCTCGGGGAGATCGGCCGAAGCCTTGGCCACCCGAACCAGTTCGGTGGCGGTGGCATGCGAGTGGCCGTAGCGAGCCGTCAACCACTGCGACAGCGTCGCCGCTCCGTGAGACTTCCATTCTTCGGTCCGCTCCAAGACGGCCACCCGGGACAACAGGGCCGCCCGCACAGCGTTCTCGCCTAGCGCCAAGGCGTCCAATTCGCCGACCACGGACGGGTTGCCGGTGCGAGTAGATTGCTCCATCGTATCGAACATATGTTCGATCATAACAAGGAGCCGTGACGGAAACCCCCCCCCCTCGCAGCCTGCCGTGGCGAATCCGGCCCGCACCTGACCGACCGGCGTCGATGCCGGACCCGCATCCGACAACCCGATCGTTGCGTGTCGGATCCTTAGGTGGACGCGCGCCTGGTCATCCCGCGACCGACCGATGGAGCGAAGTGACTCCACTGCATGAGCTCGGAGAAGGTCTTGCGATCGGCCGGCAACCCTTCGAGGGTGAGGGTCTCGGCGTCGAGCGCGGCTCGCAGCGAGGTGCGACCCATATAGACCCGATACAGCTCGCCAACCGAGGTACGAACGGTCACCGCCACCGGCAGGCAGGGGTCCTCCAGACACACGGAAATACCGTGTGGCTCCAGCGTGAGCCAGAACCGCCGGTCGTCCTCGACGAACTCGAAGGAGAACACCGTCTTGCCTTTGGTCACCTTGTCCTGGTCGATATGCCGCGACAGATACAGCATGAGCAGTTCCGGATCCAGCTCGGCGCCTTGGGGATCCGCCAGGACCCACTCGCCAACCCACTCCCCCAGCGAACGCACGACCGGACGCAGAGACTCGCCGGCCTCCGTGAAGCAGTACCCCTTGGCGTCAGGGGCGCTCTGGATGATTCCGTCCCGCTCGAGGCGCCGCAACCTCTGGGTCAGAACGGATCGGGAGATGCCGGGCAAGCCACGTTCGAACTCGTTGAAGCGGACCGGCCCGAACATGAGCTCCCGCACGATGAGCAGAGTCCACCGATCACCGAGCAGTTCCGCCGCTTTGGCGATCGGACAATATTGGCCGTAGGTACGCACCGGCGGAGTATGACACAGCGCCCGAAGCCCAAACAGTTCGAATTGAGAACTTCCCGGCCGGCACACGGACCCCTACGGTGACCCCCATGACATCAACGCTCGAACTCAGGAATCTCGCCGTCGCGTTCACGGGCACTCTGCGCACGCCGGACTCAGAAGGCTACGACGAAGCTCGCTCCGTATGGAATGGACAGATCGATCGACGTCCCGCCCTGATCGCCACCTGCAAGACCTCCGGCGACGTCTCGGCAGCAGTTCGCTACGCGGTGAGCAGTAGGATCCCTCTCTCGGTGAAGGGCGGCGGCCATCACGTGGCCGGCAGCGCCATCGTCGAGGCAGGCATCGTGGTCGATCTCTCCGAGATGACGGCCGTTCGCCTCGACGCCGCCAAACGACGGGTGTATGTGGAGGGTGGCGCCAAGCTCGGCGACCTCGACCGGGGCACTCTTCCTTTTGGGCAGATCACCCCAGCCGGCATCGACCCCGACACCGGGGTCGGCGGCCTGACACTGGGTGGAGGAGTCGGCTGGACCATGCGCCGACTCGGCTTGACCTGCGACAACCTTCGGGCTGTGACCCTGGTGACCGCCACCGGGGACATCATCACCGCCGACGAGGCCGGCGATCCGGAATTGATGTGGGCACTCCGGGGTGGCGGCGGGAACTTTGGCATCGTGACCGAATTCGAGTTCGAAACCCATCACGCGCCGCGGGAGGTGCTGGCGGGATTCGCGGTCTACGCCGGCGATGACGCCGTGCGGGTGCTCCGTTCCTACCGTGAGGTCGTCGCAAACGCCCCTGACGAGTTGACGACCATCGTCTTCATGCGGATAGCACCCAACGTCCCCTGGATACCCGCCGAAGCGGTCGGTACTCCGATCGTGATGGTGGGAGCCGTCTACTTCGGCGATCCCGCGGTCGGCGAGTCGGTCATCGCACCGCTCCGCACCCTCGCCCCGGTCATCGCCGACACCATCGAACCCAAACCAATGCTGGAGCACCAGGAGGTGCTCGAAGGGGCCAACCCCGTGGGCCACCGGTACTACTGGAAATCGGCTCCGATCGCAGAAGTCTCCGACGAGGTGATCGACCTCTTCAACGAACATCTCCGCACCGTCTCGTCACCACACAGCCTGCTGGGCTTCTTCCAGATGGGAGGCGCGGTCGCACGAAACACCGATTCTGGGTGTTTCCCGAGCCGGGACGCGCATTTCCTCGTGAATTACGCAGTCCATTGGATCGATGAGGGGGAGGACGCACACCACCGGAACTGGACTCGCCGGGCAATGGCCGAGATCGAGCAACACGCCCTGGGCGGCGGCTACGTGAACTTCCTGGCAGAGGGCGGCGCCGAAGCAGTGCGGCAGGCCTATGGCGTCGAGCGCTTCGACCGGCTCGTGGCCGTGAAGAACCGCCTCGATCCGCACAATGTCTTCCACCACAACCAGAACATCCCGCCTTCTCCCGAGCCAGGATGAGCCAACTCATCTCGCCAGGTCTCTCCAGACCTCACCCCAGAACTCGGCGAGATCGAAGTCCTCCGGGTAGGGAAAGCGTTGGCCGGTCGTGCCGTACCCGTGAAGCCGGGTCACCGCGAAGGCGTCCGGGACACCATCGACCTCAGCGACGAGAAACCACTCCCCTGCCTTGAGGATCAAACCGAGGGGGTGGAGGAGGACATCCGCGGTTGCTCCAACGTGCGTGCGTACGACCCGGCGATAGCGAATGGCCGTCGAGAAGAACGCCAGCGCGGCCGAAGGGACTGCGTCATCCCAGGGAGTGGGATCGTGGTGGAACCGCTGATCCACGATGGCCATCTCGTTGGCCAGCTCCGGCGGAAGGGCTTGTTCCACCTTGAGTCGAACCCGAGCCGCCGCCTCCCCGAAACCGAGGAGACCAGCGACCTGAGGAATCCCGAGCAGGGAAAGGCCGGCCGCCTCGTCGGCAGTCAGGGTTCGCAACTCGGTACGGAAGCCCTCCCAGATACGGAAGCCACCATCGGGGCCCCGCGTGGAGTAGACGGGCACGCCGGCTGCTCCCAAGGCGTCGATGTCACGCATCACCGTTCGACGGGAGACACCCAGTTCATCGGCGAGCTGCCTGGCACTCATCCGACCCCGGCGTTCGAGGAGGAGCATCATCGAAACCACGCGGTCCGCTCGCACGAGACAACTATGCCCTATATGACACAAGATGTCATATATCACCACATAGCCTGACCGCAGCAACGCGAAAGGCCGCGATGAAGTTCTACGAGGTCAAGCAGGAGATCGACGCATCGCCCGATGCGGTGTGGGCGATCCTGGCCGATGGTCCGGGTTTCACCAGCTGGGAGTCCGGCATCGTCAGGTTCGAGGGCACCATCGCCGCGGGCAGCAAAGTCAGACTGTTCTCTGAGGTGAGCCCCGAGCGCGCCTTCCCGCTGAGGGTGGCCGAGTTCTCGCCTCCCCATACGCTGGTCTTCAAGGGCGGGATGCCGCTCGGCCTCTTCACGGGGGTGCGCACGTACAGACTCGATTCCAAGGGGAGCGGAACCCGATTCCACATGCGGGAGGAGTACCGCGGACCGCTCCTCAATATGATGTGGAAGTCGATGCCGGACCTCGGTCCTTCGTTCGAGAAGTTCGCCTCTGGCCTCAAGGCCACCGCTGAGAAGGGATAGAAGACTCCATGGCTGTTTCGTATGAGGGATCCGGTACACCCGAAGATCCGTGGCTGCTGACCACGCCACCAGGCAAATCCGAATACACGGCGTTCCGTGACGAGCTGGCCGACCCTCCCGCCCTCGTGGTCAAGGTCGGCAGCACCGAACTGCGCTATCACCTCAGGGCGATCGAAGACCTCCATGCGATGCTGACCGAGCACGGTGACTGGCTGCCGCTGGGCAACGCAGATGAACAGAAGGAGGCCAAACCCGGCACCGTCGAGGCCTGGGGGCGGTCTCCCGACAACCCTGTTGAAGGCTGGTACGGCTTGAAGAAGGGCCTGCGCGGACGTTTCGGCAATTATCTGCCCCCGGTGCTCGAAGCCCTTGGGCTCGCCGAGGTGGAGCACAACGCCCGCAACAACAGCATGCGAGCGATCTGACGCGGCCGGCGTCGATCAGCCGAGGGCCTGGCGCCCAGCCGCGAGACGTCGAATGGCTTCGTCGATCACGGGTGGATCAACCGCGATGGTCATCCGGGCGAACCCCGCACCCTCTCTGCCGAACCAGTGACCGGGACTCAACGCCAGCCCCGAGGCGGCCAGCCACCGAGCGAGCTCTGGCACCTCGAGGTCGAGCGCTCTGAAGTCGAGCCACGCCAGGTAGGTGGCCTCCTGCGGCATGATCCGAATTCCGTCGCCGAGTCCGATGCGCAGCTTCTCGATGTTCGCGACGACGAGGCCGAGCAGCCCGTCCAGCCACGCTCCTCCCTCGCGATAGGCCGTCTCGAAGGCGGCTGTGGCGAAGACGTTGTTCCGGGTGAGGTGAAGGCGGTTGCTGGCCCCCTTGAACCGACCGGCGAGAGTGCGGTCGCCGGTGACGAGAAGGGTGTCGCACAACCCGGCCAGACCAAACGTCTTGATCGGCCCGTGGGTGGCGGCCCACCTCACGCCCGTGTCCTGGGCCGCTTCGGCAAACGGTACGAAAGTGTGGGACGGAAGAACGAGGTCGGCATGGATCTCGTCGGCGATGACCGTCACCTCGTTGTCTGCGCAGATCCGAGCGACAGACCGCAGGGATTCCTTAGACCAGACCCTCCCCACCGGGTTGTGCGGATTGCAGAGGATCATCAGGCGGACTGACGGCTCGGAAGTCAGGGAAGCCAGCTGTTCGAAATCCATCTCGTACCGGTCGTCGGTGAGCACGAGCGGATTGCGCACCACGGTGCGGTTCGACGCCACGATCAAAGGTTTGAAGTCGGTGAAGACCGGCGGCTGGATGACGACGCCGTCCCCCTCGGCGGTCAGTTCGTCGATCAGGACACCGATGGAGGTCCCGACGCTGGGGCTGACAATGGTGGTGAGCCCGTCGTTGCTCCAACCGTGTCGGCTTTCCATCCACTCCCAGAAGGCGGCTTTCACGCCGTCGGGGCGGGCTTCGTATCCGTACCAGCCGGACTGGGCCCTTTGCTCGAGCGCGGCGAGGATCGGAGCCGCCAGCGGCACATAGGGTTCAGCGATCCACAGCGGCAGGAGGTCCGTCCCGTCGAACAACTGCCCGAGCCGGGCGCCGTCGGAGGCGAGCGCCTTGGGGTGTCGGAAGGGCGCCGGGTCGTGCATGCCGGGAATGGTTGCACAAACCGACCTGGTTCGCTCCTGAAGGGGCAGGCGATCGCCGTCCATTGTCGGTTTTCGGCAACAGGCGATCCGTGGCGGCACAACAACGGCACCGACACGCGATACTTCAGACTCAGAACACCATCCATCACGATCTATATCAGGAGGATCTCCGTGTCAGAGAACAACGCAGCTCAGTGTCCCGTGATGGCCGGATCTCACACCGCGGTAGGAGCCACGGCGAGCCAGCATTGGTGGCCGAACCAGCTGAACTTGAGGGTCCTGCGGCAGAACCACCCGTCCGCCAATCCCATGGGCGACGACTTCGATTATGCCGCGGAGTTCAACAGCATCGATTTCGACGAACTGGCCAGAGACGTCGATGCGGTGATGACCGACTCGAAGGACTGGTGGCCAGCCGACTACGGCCACTACGGGCCTTTCTTCGTCCGGATGACCTGGCACTCGGCCGGGACGTACCGCACCATGGATGGCCGCGGTGGCGGCGGGAGTGGCGCCCAGCGCTTCGCTCCGCTGAACAGCTGGCCGGACAACGTCAACCTCGACAAGGCGCGCCGCTTGTTGTGGCCCGTCAAACAGAAGTACGGCCGGAAGCTCTCGTGGGCGGACTTGATCATCCTGGCGGGCAACCGTGCCATGGAGACCATGGGTTTCAAGACGTTCGGCTTCGGCGGTGGCCGTGAGGACATCTACGCACCCGACGAGGATGTGTACTGGGGCCCGGAGATGACCTGGCTCGGTGACGAGCGGTACAGCGGCGACCGGCAGCTGGCCAACCCGCTCGGGGCCGTCCAGATGGGACTCATCTATGTGAATCCCGAAGGACCCAACGGCAATCCTGACCCGTTGGCCGCGGCGGTGGACATTCGGGAGACGTTCAGCCGGATGGCGATGAACGACGAGGAGACCGTGGCTCTCATCGCCGGGGGTCACACGTTTGGCAAGACGCACGGCGCCGCCGACCCGGAGAAGTATGTCGGTCCCGAACCAGAGGGTGCCGGCCTCGGCGAGCAGGGCTTCGGCTGGACGAGCACATTTGGCACCGGCAAGGGGGACGACACCATCAGCAGCGGCCTGGAGGGTGCCTGGACCTCGAATCCGATTCGCTGGGACAACGGTTACTTCGACCTGCTCTTCAAGTACGACTGGGAGCTGACCAAGAGCCCGGCAGGTGCCCACCAGTGGCAGCCGGTCGGCATCGCCGAAGAAGACATGCCGCCGAAGGCTCACGACCCGTCACAGAAGGTCCTTCCAATGATGGCGACGACCGACCTCTCGCTGAAGTTCGACCCGGTCTACAGGGAGATCTCCCAGCGGTTCCACGAGAACCCAGACGAGTTCGCCGACGCTTATGCCCGGGCCTGGTACAAGTTGCTCCACCGCGACATGGGGCCGGCCTCCAGGTATCTGGGGCCGTGGGTTCCCGACGAGGAGCTGATCTGGCAGGATCCCGTCCCAGCCGTCGACCACGAGCTGATCGATGACGCCGACGTGGCGGTCCTCAAGTCGAAGATCCTCGATTCGGGTCTGTCGGTTTCCCAGCTGGTCTCAACGGCCTGGGCTTCTGCTTCGACCTACCGGGATACCGACAAGCGCGGCGGCGCCAACGGCGCCCGGATTCGCCTGGCTCCCCAGTCGGGATGGGACATCAACGTGACGTCGGGTGTGTCGTCGGTGCTGGGCGTGCTCGAAGGGCTTCAGCTCGAATTCAACGCCGCCCAGACGGGGGGCAAGAAGGTCTCGCTGGCCGACCTCATCGTGTTGGGTGGATGCGCAGCGGTGGAGGCGGCCGCCAGGGCTGCCGGCCACGAGGTGCAGGTCCCGTTCGCACCGGGTCGCACCGATGCCACGCAGGAACAGACCGACGTGGAGGCGTTCGCGGTGCTCGAACCGGTTGCCGACGGGTTCCGCAACTACCTGCAGAAGAGCGCCCCGATGGCGGCCGAACACATGCTGGTCGACAAGGCGTTCATGTTGAACCTGTCGGCCCCGGAGATGACGGTGCTGCTCGGCGGCATGCGGGTTCTGGGGACCAACGTCGACGGGTCGAGGCACGGAGTGTTCACCGACCGTCCGGGCTCGCTGAGCAACGACTTCTTCGTCAATCTGCTCGACATGAGCACCGAGTGGAAACCCACGTCGGAGGCCGAGGACGTGTTCGAGGGTCGCGACCGTGGCACCGGCGACGCGCGCTGGACCGGCACGCGCGTCGATGTCGTCTTCGGTTCGAACTCCGAACTGCGGGCGCTCGCCGAGGTGTACGGCGGAAGCGACGCCGGGGAGACGTTCGTTCATGACTTCGTCGCCGCCTGGGACAAGGTGATGATGAACGACCGCTTCGACCTGGCCTGACAAGACTGGGCCTTACAAGACTGGGCCTTACAAGACTGGGCCTGACAAGACTGGGCCTTACAAGACTGGGCCTTACAAGACTGGGCCT
>CBDUEV010000074.1:0-13215 GCA_965366365.1 uncultured Acidimicrobiia bacterium
GACCGGCCCAGTTGCTGACGTGCCGGCGTGGCGTCGCATCGGCGGTGCGCCCGCGGGAGGCGGGGCGATCGTCGTCCGAGCCGAAACCCACGCCCGGTAGGGTGAATGACCATGCAAGTCTCCGAACGTGCCTCACTCGTGCCACGCAGCTGGTGGCGTCGCTACGTCACCGAGGTGGCCCACCTCGCCGACGCGGAATCCGACGCCTACCGGGCCACCGTGTCGGGATCTCAAGCCAACCGCGTCGTCGCAGTGGTCCTCCTCACCGCCGCCCTGGCGCTCAGCATCATCAACTTCTACGCCAAGGACTGGACCTGGTTGCCGCGACTGGTCGGGCGGTTCGGGTTCGACAGTCAGGCGACGGATCTGACGGCGGCGTTCACGTCCGGCCCTGCCAGCCAGTTCAATGGCCTGGCGGTATGGACCGGCGTTCAGCTCTTCGCCTACGTGGCGCTGCCGTTGCTGGCGATTCGGGCGATGCGAATGAAGGCGAGCGACTTCGGTCTTCGCTGGCGAGGCGTGGGCGCCCACTGGCCCGTGTACGCCTTCCTTCTTGCGGTGTCGGTGCCGGTGGTGGTCTGGGTGTCGTCTTCGGAGGCTTTCCTGGCGAAGTACCCGTTCCTCGATCTCGCACCCGGGGAGTCACTCTGGCCCTACATGGTGGGCTGGTGGGTCATGTATGGCCTGCAATTCGTGGCGCTCGAATTCTTCTTCAGAGGGTTCCTCGTGCACGGTCTGAAATGGCGAATGGGATACGCAGCCATCTTCGTCATGGTCGTGCCGTACAACATGATCCATTTCGGCAAGCCGTTCCTGGAGGCGATGGGAGCCATTCTGGGCGGGGTCACGCTCGGTACGCTCAGCCTCAAGACGCGCTCGGTCTGGTGGGGAGCCGGCCTTCACATCGCCATTGCCGCCACCATGGACGGCATGGCTCTGTTCCATAAGGGAGTGATCGGATGATCGAGGACCGGTCCGCAGCCGGCAGGCTCGTGGAAGCTGTTGTGGTCGGGTTGGCCGGTGGTGCCCTCGGATGGTCGGTGGGTTGGTTGTTGGGGTTCCCGTGGGTGACGGGCGCCGCCGGCGCCGCCAACGGCTTGGTGTCCGGGGCGACCGGGATCTACGACTGGCGTGAACTCAAGGGGTGGCTCGCCGCCCTTCTGGATTCGACCTGGGCGCTGGTCGGGACAACCACCTCGCTCCTTCTTCATCTCGTGCAGCGGCTCTTCAATGCACCGCTCTACCGATCCGATCTGTCGTACCGATTCGGTGCCCACCTCTACGAGAAGGGCTTTGCCCTCAAGAAGGGCTACGCCTTCTCGACCGGAAACATCGTCTCGAACGCGGGCGGCAACATCGGGCTCGACGGCGAGGGGCGACCGGCCCGACGGCTCAGATTCGTGAAGAATCACGAGGTCCTCCACGTGTGGCAGAACCGCATTTTCGGACCTTTGTTCCAGGTCGGATACGTGGCCTGGATGCTGATCGGAGTGGTGTGGGCCAGCATCGTGTGGGTGCGACTCCGGCGCGACTACGCCAAGTTGGTCGAGACCGCCGCCTACTTCAACAACCCGTTCGAGTATTGGGCGTATCGACGGGATGGATACTGGCCCCCGGTGGATGCCCATCCCTCCATCGTGTGGGGCGGTCCGCCGCCAGACGAGACTGTTCCCCCGATCGCCTAGGGCTCAGCTCTTCGCCAAGCCCATCGACCGGCGCGCCCAATCCAGCAATGCATCGGGATCCGCCAGGACCTTCTCGGGAATCGACCAATAGGGCATGCGTCCGTGCTTCTCGCCACCAGCCGCCTCGAACTCCTCTGCCATGGCTGCGTCGGCCTTGAGATAGACCGTGCCCTGGGAGTCCACGATCACGAACATGTTGGCTTCGCCGAAGATTCCGACGCCGCCAAACATCTTCTTCGAGGTGATGTCCCCTAGCGGGGTGAGTTCCTCCACCAGTGTCTCGGCGACTTCCACCGCCGTGCCCGTCAGGCGCGCTCCCTTTTCTCCCATGTGCCGCTCCTCATCTCGCCCGGACGGACGTCAGATCACTGAGCGTACCTGCTCAGGCCACCGCAACCCGGGCGACTAGGCGAAGGGGTCGGCGGCCAGTTCCCTTTCGACTTCCCTTTCGACTGGGGCAGGAGGTGGAATCAGGGCGGCTGGCGCGGTCAGTGTGGGGAGGGCCGATTCAACCCTCCGCTTCTTCTTCGGCTGCCCGACGGGGGCCGACGAGGGACCACGCCGGAAGCGGCGCTTTGGTGATCCAGCCGGCGGGCCCCCGACCATGCTCGGGGATACCTCGGGCGCGAGCGGCGCCCCAACGAGTACTTCCGGCGTCGCCGGCGCGCCATTCGACGGCGCCGGTTCGCTTGCTCCCGACGCAACGGGGAGATCGAGCGTGAAGACGGTCGACCCTGCGCGCTGGCGATGTTCGACGAAGGAGTCCATTCCCGTGGCCAGCGCCTGGGCTACGGCGAGCCCCACCCCGACGCTTCCCTCCGTGAGGGGTGCGTCGCCGTCGTGGACAAAACGCTTGAAGAGCCGGGCGGACACCGCTTCGGAGACACCCTCGCCATCGTCGATGACTTCCACCCGGTATCGGTCGCCCACCTGCCTGCCGACGATCTCGACGTTCTGGCCGCCGTGCTTCTCGGCGTTGGAGATCAGGTTGCGCAGAATCTGGCGGACTCGGAGCCTATCCGCTTCGACCTGGACATCCTGCAAATCCTTCACGAAGGCCTTCTGGCTGGTCTTCATGGGCACGAGGACCTCGTCAACCTCTCGCTCGACACTGATCGCCTCGGGCGAGAAGCTCAGACCTCCGGTCTCGGCCTTGGCGGCCACGAGGAGGTCGTCGACCATGCGGCTCAAGTCGGCAGCATCCCGGATGATGTAGCTGTTCATCTCCGCCGACAACTCCGGATCTGCGAAACCCACGTCTTCCATGGCCAGGGCGAAGCCGTAGATGCCCGTGAGGGGGGTGCGCAGCTCGTGGCTCAAGTTGGCGATCATGTCGTCCTTGGCCTGGCCGAGTTCCTGCACCCGAGCGAGCTGCTGTTCGAGGTGTTCCTGGCGCCTCCGTCGATTGACGAACGTTCGAAAGACTCCGAGCGCGAGGAGGGGAGCAAGCAGGCCGACGCCGAAGCTCGTCACGAGCCCCCACCCCCCGGCCACCCCTGTCTCGACCTCGATGACCGTGGCGGCCTCCTGGCTCTGGGTTCTGGCTCGAGCGACTACAGCCGCTGTCTCGGTTCGTATCGAGGAGTCGAGGAACTGACGCGCTTCAGTGGTATCACCGGACTCGAGAAGGCCGACGAAGGACGAGACTTCCTCGGCGAGGGAGGCGTCGAGAAGAGGATTGGGACTGGTGGCTATGGCTTCCTCGACCTCCACGACGTTCTCGATCGCCTGATCACGTTCTTCTTCGCCGGTCAGCTCGGCGTTGAAGGCTGCGACGGTGATGACGGCTCCTTGGGCGCGACTGTCCAGGCTCTCGACGAGTCGAATGGCATTCGAAGCCTGAGCTTGCTCGACGGCGGCCGCAGCGAGACGTTCGGTTTGTTGGGTTTGCGCAAAGCTGATGCCCAGAACGCCCGTGAGGGCGGTCACGGCCACGGCCAGAAAGGCCATGATCACCAGCCTGGTGTCAAAGCGACGCATGCGGTGTTATCGGCGCGGAGAACTAGCCCCTTGAGCGACACCCCGGTTCAAGAATTGGGCTCGATCTGTCGATGAGTACCCATGGACACTCAATGGCCGCGTCGAGGCTTCGCTCTCCTCGTTCTCTTTCTCCTCTTCGGGGTAGCCCTCGGCGTGCCCGCCATGGCGAGTACCGGCGGGGACATGGAGGAGGTGCTCGACCAGTACCAACAACGATCGGAAGACAAGCTGGACTGGTTGGAGGACCAGCTCGAGGTGGCCAAGACCCAAGCGCAACGTCGTCAAGCCTTCGATCACGCCAAAGCGAAGCTGGCGGTGTACGCCGACCAGGCGATCGCCGAGCTGATCCAAATCGCCGGCTCAGACCCTGAGTTGATGCAGCTGGCCACGGAGTTGATCCAGGAGATCAACGCACTCGAGCAGGACTACCTGGCCGAGGCGGCCGCGATATTCCAGGAGGCGTCCGAGACCACCACCACGACCGTACCTCCGACCAGTTCGACCACGAGTACCACGACGCCCGCGCAATCCACCACCACGACCAGCACCACCATCGCCGAGCCGTCCACCACGACGACGGTGCCCAAAGACGTCACCACCACCACGAGTACCAGCACCACGAGCACCACCATCGCCAGAGCACCGACGACGACCACCCGGCCTCCCACCCCGAGCACGAGCACCACGAGCACCACGAGCACCACCGTGGCGCCGCCGAGCCAGCCCACCAGCCCACCTCCCCCACCCCCTCCTGCGGTGCCGGCCGAACCACCGACGGCCGACCCTGCGTCGACGCCCGGCGACTTCGCCGGAGATTTCAGTGACGCACCTCTCGACCCGGACAGCGACGGCGTATTCGGTCAACTCGGTTCGGAACTCGCCGCCGAAGGCACGCTCGTCGATGGCATCGAGGGCACCGACGCCCTGCCCATGACGGGGCTGCTGGCCAAGTACGTGCCGGCCGGCCTCCCCAGCACCTTTGCCACGCCGACGGTCGGGTTCCTCGCCATCTTCGAGATGGTGGCGGGGGCTTTCATCGCCAGCTTCAAGCAGTTGGGCGGACCGGCTGCGGCGGCCAGCACCTACCTCGGATACTCGGTGTGGCGATATCTCGTGACCCGGTTCTGAGCAGACCAGGTCCTGACCGCAGGGCTCGACCTCAGCGACGGCTCACATTCGTCGCCGCCCTCGGAGGCCTGGCAGGGACCACCACCACGCCCTCGGAATCCCGAATGACCCGCACATCGGCGCCGTAGTAGCGCCGCACGTTCTCCTTCGTGAGGATCTCGTCGGGAAGTCCTGACGCCACAACCCGCCCCCTGGCGAGCAAGACGAGATGTTCCGCGTACTGGCCGGCCAGCGTCAGGTCGTGGATCGTTGCCAACACTGTGATGCCGCGGGTGCGGCGAAGCCCGTCGATGAGAGCGAGGGCCTCTTGCTGCCGGCCCACGTCGAGGCCGGTGGTCGGCTCATCCAGCAGCAACAGCTCCGCTTCCTGGGCCAGCGCTCGAGCGAGCACGCACCGCTGCGCCTCCCCACCCGAGAGCGTCGAAACGTCTCGATCGGCCAGTTCGATGAGATCCATCAGCTGCATGGCTTCGCCGGCAGCCTCGAGATCGTGCCGAGACTCGTTACGCAGAATACCCAGATGAGGGGTCCGACCGAGGAGAACGAAGTCGGACACCGTCATCCCCGGCGGAAGCTCCGGCGACTGGGGAAGGTAGGCCACGTGGCGGGCTCGGCGCCGGGTCGTGAGATCGGCGGTGCTTCGCCCATCGATGGAAACGAACCCGCGCGACTCCACCAACCCGTGGACGGCGCGCAGCAGGGTGGACTTGCCCGCCCCGTTCGGTCCGATCACCGCCACGAAGCCCCCAGAAGGCACCGTCAACGCCACCTCGTAGAGGGCGATTGCATCTCCATAGCGGACGGTGAGGTCTCGGACGACCAGTGAGCTCATGCGCCGATCCCCTTTCCGGTTCGGAGCACGATCACGAAGAAGGGAGCGCCGAAGAAGGCCGTGATCACACCGATCGGCAGTTCGGCCGGCTGAGCCACGGTCCTGGCCAGCAGATCAGCCAGCACCAGGAAGGCCCCGCCGAGTATGAAGGAGAGCGGCAGCAGCTTTCGATAGCTGGTGCCGACGGCCAGACGGATCAGATGGGGAATCATGATTCCGACAAAGCCGATCAGCCCGCTGACCGCCACCACCGCGGCGGTTCCGAGGCTGGCTGCCACGATGATCACGACCCGTACCGCCACCACGTTGACGCCGAGCGAGGCGGCTTCTTCATCGCCGAGGGTCAGCACATCGAGGGTTCGGCGGAGAGCCCAGAGAACCACCACTGACACCGCAACATACGGCAACACCTGGAGCACCTCGGTCCACCCGACCGTCGAGAGTCGCCCGAGGATCCAGGCGTACACCTCGCGCAACGTGTCGGTGTTGCGCTGCTGGACGTACGTTTGGAGGGCGGTGAGAAAGGCCGCCACGGCCACCCCAGCCAGAATCAGCGACGTCGACGTCCTCCCGCCCCGACCGGCGTACCCGAGGGCATAGGTGGCGGCTACCCCCACCATGGCACCGACGAAGGCGGCTATCGGGATGACCGCCGTGCCCGGTCCGGAGACGACGATCGCCATCGTCGCGCCCAACCCGGCCCCTGCCGCCACACCAAGCAGGTAGGGGTCAGCGAGAGGGTTCCGAAACACCCCTTGGTAGGCGGCGCCGCAGATGGCCAGCGTGCCGCCCACCAGGGCGCCCAGCACGACACGCGGGAATCGGATCTCCCAGAGGATTGTCCGTTGAGTCTCCGTCAGTGCCGACTCCACCTGCACCCCGGGCAGCCGGTCGGCGATGGAGGTGAGGATGTCGCCGAAGCCGAGGGTGGCGCTCCCGATCAGGAGCCCGATCGCCCCGGCCACCGCCAGCGTGGCGAGAGCAGCGAGAAGCCACCAGACGGAGACGCGGGCGGGCCGGAGCTCGGTCAGCACCTCAGCGGCACCTCTCGGCGAGCTGCGCCAGGGGATCCCGTGGCGGCCGCATCAGGCGCCCGCCGTTTCGATGTCCTCGACCGCCGCGGCGATCACCCGAAGGAAGTCGATCATGCGAGGGCCCCAGCGCGAGGCGATGTCGTCGTCGAGTTCCACCACGCGCCCTTCGGCCACGGCGGTGAGAGTGCTCCAACCCGGCCGCTCCGCAAGAGAACCGGCCGACACCGCGCAGCACTTCGTGTCCGCCAGAAAGATGAGATCGGGGTCGGCTTCCACCAGATACTCGGCCGAGAGCTGCGGGTAGCCGAACGCCGATCCGTCGTCGGCAGGGTCGGCCACGTTCACCAGGCCGAGGAGCGAGTACAGCTCGCCGATGAAGGTGGAGGACGTCACCGAGTACAGCGTGCTGTCGAGTTCGTGGTAGTACGTGAGTGGCGTTGCGCGATCGGGAACCGAAGCCACCATCGTCTCGATTTCGCTTCGCATGTCGGCGACGAGTTGCTCGGCTTCGCCGAGGTGGCCGGTCGCCCTCCCGAGTTGCGCGTATTGCTGGAAAGCGTCCTCGATGCTGAGGGCAGTGAATTGGGTGATGACCGGGATTCCGGCTGCGTCGAGGCCGTCGGTGAGGTCGCCGGGGTCGAAGGTGATGACAACCAGATCGGGGCCGAGTTCGATGATCGACTCCACGTTCGGTTCGTACGCCGAGAGCTCGCTGGTCGGCGCCTCGGTCGGGAAGTCGCTGAGACTGTCGACGGCCAGCACTTGCTCTCCGGCGCCAATGGCGAAGAGGATCTCGGTTGCCGTCGAGGAGAAGGAGACGATCCTCGTCGGTCGATCCTCCACGGTCACGGGCCCGACCGCGGTCTCGATCGTGACCGGAAACCCGGCGTCGGCTTCGGCAGGAGCCACTTCGGCCGCCACAGTGGTTGCCGGCAACTCGACCGCCGTCGTGGCGGGGGCGACGGTCAGATCGGTTCCCCCGGACGGCGACGCCTCGGTGCCGCAGGCGGACGCCAGGAGACCCAGAATGACCAGGAGCGGGAAGATGGTTCGGTGCATGTGAAGCCTCCTCGAGTGGAGGAGACCAACGGGCGTGCCGTGCGAGTCACCCCTCCTCCGGAGGCTCGTCGCCACCAGCCGAAAAGGCGACCTGGCTCGTCCTCGAGATGAGGCTTCACAGTTGCGGGACAGCGCCGGATTCGGATACCGGACTTCGCTATTCGACTGGCACCCGGTCGGAACCGGGAGCAAGCACGGAGTGTAGTGCGGGCCGACAGGAGACGCGACACGACAACAGTCAGTAAATCTCCGGCTGTGCACCCTTGGTGACGCCTTTGGCCGGTACGATTCCGCCGTCCGTCCGGCGGGAGAGAAGTGGCGCAGACAACGCAGGAGGAAACACGCGGCACCCTCGGCACCTTCGCCGGAGTGTTCACGCCGTCGATCCTCACCATCCTCGGCATCATCCTCTTCTTGCGCCTGGGCTTCGTGGTGGGCAGCGGAGGACTGATATGGGCTCTCATCATCATTCTGATCGCAACTGCCGTGTCGATCCTGACGAGCATCTCGCTCGCCGCCATCGCCACCAACATCGAGGTCCGGGGCGGCGGCGACTATTACCTCATCTCGCGGACGATCGGAATGGAATTCGGTGGAGCACTCGGGATCGTGCTGTTTCTCGCCCAGGCCGTCTCGATCGCTTTCTACGCCATCGGCTTCGGGGAGGCCGTCAGTCAGATCGCCGGTTTCGGGTCGGATCTGGCCGTTCAAGCCGTGGCTGCCATCGCGCTCGGATTCCTGTTCATCCTCGCCTGGCTGGGCGCCGATTGGGCTTCACGATTTCAAACGGTAGTGATGGGCCTGTTGATCGCGGCACTCGTCTCGTTCTACCTGGGCGCCTTCAGTTCCTTCGAATTCGAGATGGTTGCAGACAACCTCGATCCCCCGGCGACGGGTCTCGGGTTCTGGGCCGTGTTTGCCATCTTCTTCCCCGCCATCACCGGATTCACCCAAGGGGTGTCCATGTCGGGCGACCTTCGGGATCCAGGCAGGAGCCTGCCCCGCGGCACCTTCTCCGCGGTTGGCTTGTCAACGCTGGTCTATCTCTCGGTTGCCGTTCTGTTTGCGGGAACGGCCTCGCAGTCCGCGCTACAAAACGACGGCGGCGTGATGCGCCAGGTCAGCACGTTCGGGTTCCTCATCGACGCCGGCGTGATCGCCGCCACCCTGTCGTCCGCCATGGCGTCGTTCCTGGGCGCCCCTCGGATCCTGCAGTCCCTGGCCTCCGACCGCATCTTCCCCTTCCTGAACGCCTTCTCGAAGGGACATGGCCCTACCAACAACCCTCGCCGGGGCGTGCTGCTCGCCCTGGCGATCGCCCTGGGCACCGTCGCTCTCGGCAACTTGAACCTCATCGCTCCCATCGTGTCGATGTTCTTCCTCATCTCGTACGGGTTGCTGAACTACGCAACCTTCTTCGAAGCCCGCGCCAAGAACCCGTCCTTCCGTCCTCGCTTTCGGTTTTTCCACCGCAACGCCTCGCTGGCCGGCGCCGTCGGGTGCCTCCTCATAGTGGTCGCCATCAATGTCACGGCAGGCGTGGCGGCGGTCCTGGTGCTGTTTGGGATCTATCAGTACCTGAAGTCGCGATCCCGCCCGGAACGGTGGGCGGACACGACCCGCGCTCACCTGTTCCAGCGGGCCCGCGACGCAATCCAGGCGATGGGAACCGAGCCGGACCACGGTAGGAACTGGCGGCCCCAAGTTCTCGTGTTCTCAGCCGATCCGGAGCGGCGAGGGAGATTGCTTCAGTTCGCGACGTGGATCGAGGGTGGAAGCGGACTCACGGTGGCCGCAGAGATCCTCACTGGCGACGCTGCAATCGCCCGCCGCAACCGCGACCGCGCGTACGTCGCCCTCAAGGAACAGATCGACGAGCTCGGACTCGACACCTATCCGCTGGTCGTCGAAGCCACCGACGTGGGCGCGGCGATCCCCACGATCATCCAGTCGGTGGGACTTGGTCCGATCCAGATCAATACCGTGTTGTTCAACCGTCCGGTAGCCGGCACGCTCTCCGCCGCCTCGATTCGCAGTGTCTCGCGCCTGGGGGCCAACGTCGTGATGCTGTCCGGCGACGAACCCGGCTGGAGCGGCCTCGACAAGGCGGACCGCAGGATCGACGTGTGGTGGTTCGACAATCACTCGAGCCGGCTGGCGCTGCTGCTCGCCTACCTGTGCACCCGTACGGAAACGTGGCGGGGCGGAACCATCAGAGTGTGTTCGGCAGCCTCCAGCGAGGACCACGGCCTGGCCGACCTCGTGGAGTATCTCGACGACGTCCGAATACCGGCGGATGTAGTCGACGGTGGCCGGGCGAGTCTCGAAGAAGTCGTCGAGTTCTCCGGCTCGGCCGGCCTGGTGTTCATGCCCATCCGGGCGCGCAAGGACGAGCTCCTCGACGGCAACGGCGATCCGCTCGAGCCACTGTTCATGGCCATCCCACAAATGGCGGGCGTTCTGGCCGGACAGCTCGTGGAGCTGGACGCAGGGCCAGAGACCGGGGACATCTCCAAGATCGCCGAAGCCGAGCAAGCCCTCGCCGAAGCCGAGAACCGGGCCAAGACCCTCTCGAAGGTGCTCGATCGAGCGACGAGTCGCGCAGCCGACCTTCGCACCGGTTCGCGACGGTCCGCCGTCGATCGCGCAGAGCTGCAAGCAGCGGATGCCGAGGTGGAGGAGATCCGGCGGAGGCTGCTGAAGGCCGAGGTACGAGCCGAAACAGCTCGCGCCGATCTCGAGGTTGTGATCCGCTCGTAGGGTCGGTCCGTCGGCGAGCACAACGACGGCTCACCTGCGGATCGCTTGGTCATCTGGCCGCTCAGTGCAGCCCGGTGGGAACCTCCTCGGTCACCGCACCCGGTCGAGCGGCTTCGGCGAGGCCGGGTGGTACACAGCCGGCTCCGGGTTCATTCGAACCACCTTCTGCCACGGGCGCGTCAGGTACCCGAGCGGCAGTGTGATGATGTGGACCAGACGGGTGAACGGGAACACCACCAGGAACGTGTAGGCAGTCAAGACGTGGATCTTGAGCACCCACGGCAGCGACTCGACCAGTTCGGGACGGGGGCGGAGCGTCAGGATCGACCAGCCGTAGGGAACGAACACGGCGGTGCCCCAGAAGGACCCCCACCGATACCCGACCGCGATCCAGACCCCTGTCACGATCGAGACAGCGATGATCAGCAGAACTGCCATGTCCGCAGGCGTGGTGACCGCCCGCACTCGGTGATCCGTGAACCTTCGATAGAGGAGAACCCCCAACCCGACTCCGGCCCACAACGCCAGAGCCAGCCCGGTCGCCTCCAGGAGGTAGAGACGCAGCGGCGCCCCGTTCCAGAGCTCGAAGCCCCTCGGAACGATGAGGGCGGCCAGATGGAGGAGAAGGACCAGGCTGATCCCCCAGTGAAACGAGACGGAGCCCCAAAACAGCTTCCGCTTCTCGAGCAGCTGAGACGACAACGCCGAGACCGAGAAGGGGTGGCGACGCCACCGAATCACGGTGATCACGATCGCCAAGACGATGGCCACGTAGGGAAAGACCACAAAGAGGAGTTGGTTCATCGTTGCGCTCCACTCTCGAGAGGTAGCTCGGTTGGCAGGATTTGGTCGACCACGCTGACGGTGGCAGCCAGCAGATGGCGATACGGGTTGTCGGATTCGGCCTTCTTGAGTGCCTTCTCCATCATCGCCAACGCCCGCGGCAGCTCCTCGACCAGGTCCGCCATCGGTGGATCGGCCAACTCGAGGTAGCGAAGCACCGGGTCGAGGTGATCGGGAAGCTCGCCCGCCAGATCCACCCCGCACCTCTCCATGTCGCGTTTGAGGTCGGCCATGAACTCGCCGCGTCGGTAGTTCTCGCCCCACACGACGTAGCCGACGTATGGAATGAACAGCGGGGACAAGTCGAGGGTTCGGGTATGCAACTCCTCCCACTTCCCCAGCTCCAGCCGACCGACGGCTTGAAGGAATCGGGCCATCCTGCGGCCGACGGCGCCGTCGAGCCCTTCGATGGCCGCCCCGAGCTGTTCGAGGCTGGTCGGGTTGGGATACCGGTATCCCATTGCCACTACGGATGCCGGGCCCATCACGCTCCTCTCCTCGGTTCTTCGATGTATCCGACGCCGGTGGCTCCCTTGTAGGCGAGAGGATCGTTGAGCGACTCGATCGACATCTCCCGGTGGTACGGCGGAAGCACGAAGCGCTCTTCGATGGTGGGAAGGGTGGTCAGCTTGTAGATGGCCTCCACCTCCTCCTCCGTGGTGGCGGCCGCCTCCAGCAGCGCCAGAGTTCCCTCGTCGATGACCCCGTCGACACTCTGCCGGCGCTTGTAGGTGCGGACGGCCAGCATCTTCCGCAACACCTTCCGAATCACCTGGTCGTCGCCGATCGAGAACAGGTTGGCGAGGTATTCGACCGGGAGCCGAGCCTTGTCGAGCTCGTCGAACAGCTCGAAGTCGGCTCGTTCTTCCGGAAGGTCGAGCCGGGTCAGGTTTCCCTCGATCGAGCTGATCACCGGCGACAGCGGTGGGATGTAGAACATCATCGCCGCGGTCCGGTACTCGGGATGGAGCGGAAGAGCCATGCCCCAGACCTTGACGAACTGATACACCGGGGAGCGCCGGGCCGCATCGATCCAGCCGTCGTCGATCCCGGCAGCCGCCGCCGCGGCCACAACCCGGTCGTCCCACGGGTCGAGAATCATGTCCAGCTGTGCCTGCAGGAGTTCCTCCTCGGGCATGGCGGCCACGTCGGCAATGCGGTCGGCGTCATAGAGCAACACGCCCATGTACCGAATCCGACCGACGCACGAGTGTGCGCAGGCCGGCGCCTGACCGGTCTCCAAACGCGGGAAGCAGAGAATGCACTTCTCGGATTTGCCGGTCGACCAGTTGTAATAGACCTTCTTGTACGGGCAGGCGGCCACACACATGCGCCACGCTCGACATTTGTCCTCGTTGACCAGCACAACACCGTCTTCGGACCGTTTGTAGATTGCGCCGCTCGGGCACGCCGCTACGCAGGCCGGGTTGAGGCAGTGGTTGCAGATGCGAGGCACGTAGTTGAAGACGACCCGTTCGATTTCGTCCATCTGTTCGCGGATTGCGGGGTCGATCCCCTCCATGCTCGGATCGTTGGCCGCATAGATGTCCGAGCCGCTCAGGTCGTCATCCCAGTTGGGACCCGACGATATTTCGATGGGCTCCCAGGTGATCTTCGAGACAGGCTCGGCGGTTGGCTGATGTTCGCCCTGCGGCGAATCGAACAGGTCCCCGTACTTGAACGTGAAGGGTTCGTAGTAATCGTCCAATTCCGGCAGCGAAGGGTTGAAGAACAGCTTGGCCAGTCCGCCACCCTTGGAGTGCAGCTTCAGCTTGAGCCGGCCCTTCTCGTCTCGCTTCCAGCCGCCCTTGTAGTGGTCCTGGTCTTCCCACCCGGTGGGATAGCCCGTTCCCGGGCGGGTCTCGACGTTGTTCCACCACATGTACTCGGCGCC
>CBDUEV010000075.1:0-13020 GCA_965366365.1 uncultured Acidimicrobiia bacterium
GTCCACGAGGCAGGCCACGCCACCGTCGCCTATCTGGTGGGCAAAGGCCGCCGGCTCGAGATGCTCTCGATCATCAAGCGACGCGACGCCCTCGGGTTCCTCGCCCACCGCATGCAGGAAGAACGCCACACCCAGAAACGGAGCGAACTCGTCGCCCTCATCCAAATCGCCTTGGGGGGCATGGCCGCCGAAGAGCTCTTCTTCGGTGAATCCGGCACTGGCCCGGCCGGTGACCTGTCGGCGGCGACCAACGCTGCCGTGGAAATGGTTGGCTCGCTGGGGATGGGCGGATCGCTTGTGTCCTACCGGGCGCTCGACTCGGGACTCATGGGCGGCAACCTCGCTGCCAAGGTCCTCTCCGACACGCACGGCAGGCGTCAGGTCGACGCCATCCTCACCGAGAACAAGGAAGTGGTGGACGGGTTGCTCTCCGAGCATCAGCACGTCATCAGGGCTCTGGCCGACGCGCTGCTCGAACGCAACGAACTCATCGGCGCCGAGATCATCGACGTGATCGTGGCGGCCGAGCGATCCAACCTTCAGCCGATCACCGTCGACCTGCGCAGCGAAGAACCCGTCATCGAGCCCACCGGGGCCGGCGCGGAACCGCAGACCTGACCCGCAGACAGCCCGCCTAGAGCGAGGTCCGCTCCCCTTCCGGGATCGCCAGCCGGGCGATACGGCGGGAGAAGTAGAACACCCGCTTCAAGGTCGCAAGGATGTCCACCTCGAGCCGGTAGGTGGCGACCCGGTTGGGGGCGTCGGCCATGAGCCGGTCAGCCTCGTGCAGCGACGCAGCCCTCTCGAGGCTCTTGACTTCCTTCTTCATGGCGTCCACCTGACGGGCGGCGGACTCGTTCTTCTGGCTGAGCGCCACCATGGCAAAGTCCAACGCTTCTTGCACCGTCGCCAGGTACTCCCCAAGGACCAGACGGGTGGCGTCCGAGACCACCAACCCTTCTTCGATTCTGGTGAAACCCAACTGCACGAGGTTGGTCTCGATGAGGTCGCCGATGGCTTCGAGGTTGTTCGTTGCTTCCATCAGGTTGACCATCTCGAGGGAACTGGCCTCACTCATCCGCGTCTGACCGATGTGGCCCAGGTAGCGGACGATATAGCCGTGGAGCGCGTCGACCTCGTCGTCGGCTCGCTCGATTGCGACGAGATCGTCTCGGGTTCCGTCCAGGATGGCCGGGAGGATATCGGCCAGCATCGCCCGTACCCGGTCGGCCATGCGCAACAGTTCGAGGCGGGCACGATCCAACGCCAACGACGGGGTACTGAGCAAGCTCTTGTCGAGGTATTTGACCTTGATCCTGGCCTCCTCGGCGGCGGGCCGGTCCGGCACGAGCCGTTCCACCAGGCCGGCGATCTGCGACGTGAAGCCAATGAAGAGCAACGCATTGATCACGTTGAAGATGGTGTGGGCGTTGGCGATTTCGCGCGCCGTTCCCCCGCCCAGCGCCGAGACGATCGAAGCAAGCTGGTCGATGAAGAACACCCAGACGAGCACACCGGCCACGTTGAAGAAGGTGTGGGCGACGGCGGCTCGGGCCGCCTCGCGTGGCTTGCCGATTGCGGCGAGCAGAGCCGTGGCGGACGTTCCGACGTTTGCGCCGAGCACCAGAGCAATGCCGGCCTCCGGGGTGATGAGCCCTTGCGTGGCGAGGACGATCACCACGCCCGTGGTGGCCGACGACGATTGCACCAGCGCCGTGAAGGCGGCCGCCGCGGCGATGCCGACGATCGGGCGCTCCATAGCCGCCATGGCATCGATGAACGGCTGATACGTCCGTAGTGGCGACATCGCATCGCCCATCACCACCATCCCGAAGAAGATGAGACCCAGGCCCATCACCACCGCACCCTGGGCAACGCGGTTCTGACGCTTCGAGAAGAAGCTGACGCCAAACCCGACGGCAACGAGAAGCAGGGCATATTGGGTGACGTTGAACGACACGATCTGGGCGGTGATGGTCGTGCCGATGTTGGCGCCCATGATCACACCCAGGGATTGCTGCAAGGTCATCAGGCCGGAGGTGATGAAGCCCACCACGAGTACCGTCGTGACCGAGGAGGATTGGATCACGGCGGTGATGCCCGCACCGGTGGCGAGCCCGATGAACCGATTCGACGTGAGGCGCTCGAGGATCCCCCGGAGGCGGTCGCCGGCCACCACCTTCAGCGATTCGGTCATTCGGTCCATGCCCAGCAGGAAGATCGCCAGGCCGCCGAACAGACCGATCGCCAGCAGCCCGAACTCGATGTCGTCAGACGCCTCGGCGGGGGCCTGGGTGACACGTCCGAGCACGGGCATCACCGCCGACACGGCGCGATATCCCAACGTCTCGATCATGCGACCACCTGCATGCGGATAGACGGTACACGGCGCCCGCCATCGCTGGAGGGTTCTCGGCCGTCCTGTTTCTGAACGGAGCCATGAGCCTCTTGATAGAGTCGGCGGTGTCCGTCATGGTGAAAGCATCGACAAAGGGAGTGGCCGATGGCGCTGTTGTCCGATTGGGGCTTCTTCGTGAAGCCGGATCGAAAGGACGAATTCGATGCGTGGCTGTCCAAGCACGAACAGCGCTTCTCCGCCGTTGCCCCGCGCCACTACGAGTATCTCGGCACGTTCAAACCCCTCTGGAAGACCGACGCCGACCAGCCGCAATATCACCAGTTGTGGCGATATGGCGCGCAGGCCCCGCCTGACATGCGGGTGGCAGCCGACGACGACCAGGGCGCCTTCACCGATCTGGCCCGTGAGTACCTCGAGTTCGTCGATCAGAGCCGATCCGCCGACGAGGACTTCCGTCTCTACCGATCCGCCCTCGACTAGCGAGGTTCGATGATCACCACCGGGATCTCCCGCCCGGCTTTGGCTTCGTAGGTCCCGAACCGCGCATTCGCTTCGACGAACCTCGCCCATAGCTCGGGGCGTTCCTCGGGCGTAGCCACTCGAGCCTGCATGGTCACCTCATGTGCGCCCTTCTGGAATCGCACTTCCGGGTTGTCCTTGAGGTTGTGGTACCAGGCCGGGGCTCGTCGGTCGCCACCCGCCGATGCCGCCACGAGGAACCGGTCGCCATCGACGAGGACGTTCAGGGGGACGCTGTGCGGTTGCCCCGACTTGCGGCCCGTGGTGGTGAGGATGCCAACCGTGTCCTTCATGTTGGCGAGCCTGCCGCCGGACTTTCGGTACACCCACACGTGACCCTGGTTCATCATCTTGAACGCTTTGATGGCAAGGCTGGTCATCGGCACATTCCCGTCTGCTGGCGTGCGTCCGGAGCAGACTACCCAGCCTCGCCAGGCGATGTTCTCGCTCAAACGGGCCCGACGCAAGAGGGGACGGCCGCAATGGCCGTCCCCTCAGACGAACTGGACCGCCGACTAGTAGTCGGGGTCGTCCAGGTGTGCTCCGCCGTCTGTTCCAAAGGTCCCTTGCGGGCCGGCGGGAGCCGGAATGGTGAACTTGCCAGGCACCTTCTTGCCGGGCACGCCATTCACCGTCTCCGTCGAGTACGCGTAGGTCAGCACCGCCATGGCCACCGCGTCGGAATTGACATCCAGCGCGTGGAGGCTGATGTTGTCGTACGTGTCGCACGCCAGGTGATAGCAGGGATCGAATTGCTCGCCGGCCGTTCCGCCCCAGATGGCAGCCTGCGCGTCCGTCTTGACGACCTCGGCCCCGGTGAACAAGCCACCTGCGGGAATCTCGTTGTTGATGAACGCCTGGTAGTCGCTACGACCACTGAAGGCGGCGTCGTCATACGGCTCCCCCATCAGGGTGTAGTACGACTCGAACAGGTCCTCGATGGCGATGGAGCCATCGGGCACCGGGACCGGCGCATCGAATCCCGACTCGTCACCGTCGTACACCATGAAGATGTAGTTCGGCGAGCCGATCATGTCGAAGTTCAGATACAGGGCGATCCGATCGAGCTCACTTTGAGCCAGGCCGGCCACATACGCATTCGAACCCAACAGGCCGCTCTCCTCGGCGCCCCACCAAGCGAAGCGGAGCGTGTTCTGTGGCTTCAGCTTGGCGATCTGTTCGGCCACCTCGAGCAAAGCGGCTGAACCACTGCCATTGTCTTGAATACCGGGCCCGCGTTGCACCGAGTCGAGATGCGCTCCGGCCATGACGACGTTGTCGTCGTTGGCGCCTGGCAACTCGGCGATCACGTTGACCTGCGGTCGCTCTTCAGGAGGATCGACGTTCACGAAGGCCGTCGAACCTTCCTGGGAGAGTGCCACCCCGTCGGCGAAGGATGCCCCCACGACCGGAATGGCGGCCACGTTGGTGCCTCCCAGCGTGCCCACGATGAGGCCCTCGCGAGAGGGTTCGTTGCCCTGGTTGAAGATGATCACCGCTTCGGCGCCGGCCGCCTGGGCATTGAGCGCCTTGTCACTGAAGAAACACGCCCCACGCTGAATGAGGGCGATGTCGGCGGGGCCGTCGAAGTCGAGACCCGCAAAGTCGGAAGCCTCACATCCGCTCGTGCTGGCCTGAGGTGGATCGAGTGCCAGGTCCACCGGAATGATCTGGCCCGAGACCGTCCCGAAACCGGTTCCCGTGAATGCTCCGGTTTCGTACGTGGCGCTCACCGGTGTGAGCTGCTGCAGAACGGCCGGCGGGATGAACGTGAACGGGAATTCGTCCAGTTCCACATCCCATCCAGCCGCTTCGAGTCGGTCCACGACATAGGCAACGCTGTCGTCGTATCCTCCGGTGCCGGCGGCTCGGGTCCCACCGTTGGCGTCGGCAGCGGCCTGGAAGGCGGCCTGATGCTCGCGCACCCCCTCGACGCGGACACATTCGAGCAGTTTCGTGTAGGTGTTGTTGGTTCTCGTATCGCAGGCTGTCTGCGCAGGCGCTGCCACCGCAGCTCCAGCCGGTAGCACGGCCGCTACCAGTGCTCCAGCCAGCAGCATCGCCCACCAGCGATGTCTGGACGTCTTTCGTAGAGTTCGAGACATGACGCTCCCTCCGCCGGAATGCCGGCGCTCCATTCGGCTTGTGCCGAGATTTCCGAAGATACTCGCGAGGAGGACTCGGCGACCGAGATATCGGGTTTTTGAACGGCACGGCGGGAGCCGGAACGGCTCTCCACAGACACGATAGGAACCCAGCTGCTCCCAACCCTCACGCGCAGCGGTATTCAGGCATCCGGAGGTCCCGGTCAGCTGTGACCCCCTACCCTATGAATCAGAGTCGCCGAGCAGCCAGAATCGATCAGTACACGAGTTCGTATTGGAGACGATCATGAAGAAGTGGGTCTACGCGTTCGACGAGGTGGAGGAAGCCGCCGCCTACGTGGGTGGAGATTGGGAAGGCGTGCGGAGCCTGCTGGGCGGCAAGGGCGCCAACCTCGCCGAGATGACCCGCATCGGCATACCGGTGCCTCCTGGATTCACTATCACCACGGAAGCCTGCAACGCGTACCTGGAAGCCGGCCAGGAGTTCCCCGACGACATGTGGCAGCAGGTGCTCGACGCCCTGGCCCATGTCGAGAAGCTGACGGGGAAGTCCTTCGGCGACCCGAAGAACCCACTCCTGGTTTCCTGTCGCTCCGGCGCCAAGTTCTCCATGCCCGGCATGATGGACACCGTGCTCAACATCGGCCTCAACGACGAGGTCGCCAAGCAACTGGTCGAGCTGACCGACGATCCGCGCTTCGTGTACGACTCATACCGGCGTCTGGTTCAGATGTTCGGTTCCGTGGTGCTCGGCATCGCAGATGACCCGTTCGAGTACGTCTTGGAGGACTATCGCAAGCGAAGCGGGGCGAAGATCGACGCCGAGCTGTCGGCCGAGGACCTCGAGGCCATCGTCGGGGAGTTCAAGGCGATCGTCCGGCGTTTCGCCCGCCAGGAGTTCCCGACCGATCCGATCCGGCAGCTGGAGCTGGCTTCAGAGGCCGTGTTCCGCTCATGGAACGGCAAGCGAGCCATCGACTACCGCAACGCCGCCGGAATCGCCCACGATCTGGGCACCGGCGTCAACATCCAGACCATGGTCTTCGGGAACATGGGAGACGATTCGGCCACGGGCGTGGCGATGTCACGCAACGCCACCACCGGTGAGAACGTGATCGAGGGAGACTTCCTCGTCAACGCTCAAGGCGAGGACGTGGTCGCAGGTAACCGAGCCACGGACCGGATCGACCATCTCGCCGAGGTGATGCCGGAGATGTACGAGGAGTTCGCCGCCATCGCCCTGAAGCTCGAGAAGCATTATTCCGACATGCAGGACATGGAGTTCACGATCGAGCGCGGCAAGCTGTGGCTGCTGCAGACTCGTGACGGAAAGCGGACCGCGCAGGCGGCCGTTCGGATTGCAGTCGATCTGACCGAAGAAGGGATGATCACCAAAGAGCAAGCCGTCATGCGCGTCCTTCCGAGCCAGGTCGACTTCTTCCTTCATCCCCAATTCGACCTCGACTCCCGCGACGAGGCGATCGAGCACGACAACCTCATGGCGACCGGCCTCAACGTCTCACCAGGCGCGGCCGTCGGCGTGGTCGCCCTCGACGCCAACCTGGCCGAACGGTGGGCCAACGAAGGCAAACAGGTGATCATGGTCCGGCCGGAGACCAAGCCGGACGACGTCCACGGCATGCTGGCCGCGGCGGGGATCCTGACGAGCCGCGGCGGCAGAACGAGCCATGCCGCCCTCGTTGCCCGCCAGTTCGGCAAGCCGGCCGTCGTCGGCGTCGCCGAGATGGAGATCGACTTCGGGGCTCGCACCCTGACCATCGGCTCCCACGAGATCTCCGAGGGCGATTTCGTGTCCATCGACGGGACAACCGGTGAGGTGTTCGACGGGCAGCTGACCACCAAGGTGCCTGACATCGAAGACGCCTGGCTGTCGAAGCTCCTGTCATGGGCCGATGAGTTCCGCACCCTTCAGGTGTGGACCAACGCCGACTACCCGGTCGACGCCGAACGGGCCCGCGCCTACGGCGCTCAGGGAATCGGTCTGTGCCGAACCGAGCACATGTTCTTCGAACCGGACCGGCTTCCCTTCGTCCAGCAGATGATCACCGAAGAGTCCGACATTCGGCGCCAGGAGGCGCTCGACGTCCTCCTCCCGTTCCAGCGAGCGGACTTCGCCGGCTTGTTCCGCGCCATGGACGGGCTCCCCGTGATCATTCGTCTCATCGACCCGCCCCTTCACGAGTTCCTGCCGGGACACGACGAGCTGTCGCACACCATCACCGACCACAAGATCAAGCTGACCCACGCCCGCGGGTTGGCCGAGGTCGACGAAATCCTCAGGAAGGTGGAGGCCGAGGAGCACATGCTCGAACGGGTCGAGGCTCTGAGCGAAGCCAACCCGATGCTCGGCTTGCGCGGGGTACGTCTCGGGATCGTTCTGCCGGAACTCACCAGGATGCAGGTGCGGGCCATCTTCGAGGCGGCCTGTCAGGTGACCCGGGAGGGCATCTCGCCGCATCCCGAGATCATGATTCCGCTGATCAGCCACGTCAACGAGCTGAAGCGGCAACGCGACGTGCTCGAGGCCGAAGCGAAGGCGGTCATGGAGGAGCAGGGCATCGACATCGAGTACAAGTTCGGCACGATGATCGAGATCCCGCGGGCGGCGTTGACCGCCGATCAGATCGCCGAGTACGCCCAGTTCTTCTCGTTCGGCACCAACGATCTCACCCAGACGACATTCGGCATCAGCCGCGATGACGCCGAGATGGGATTCTTGATCCAATACCTCGAGATGGGGATTCTGCCCGAAAACCCCTTCACGTCCATCGACGAAGACGGCGTCGGCGGCCTCATGCAGATCGCCGAGCAGAAAGGACGGGCCACTCGCCCCGACCTCGAGATAGGGATCTGTGGAGAGCACGGCGGCGACCCGAAGTCGATCGAGCTTTGTCACCGCCTGGGCCTCGACTACGTGAGCTGCTCGCCCTTCCGGGTACCCATCGCTCGCCTCGCCGCCGGTCAAGCGGCCCTGCGGAACAAGTAGACGGTCTTGACCTCGGAGTCGGTCAGGTTCGTCCCGGCCGACTTCGAGGTGCCGACCGAACTCGACACCGACCACGCACTGCTCCGACCGCTCGGGCCCGAACACAACGTCTCCGACCACGCTGCGTGGACGTCGAGTGTTCCTTTCATACGCGCCACACCCGGCTTCGGACCCGACCGCACCTGGCCGCTCTCCTTCATGTCGCTGGAGGAGAACCTCAGGGACCTGGAGATGCACCGGCGCCACTTCGAGGAACGCATCGGGTTCACCTTCACCGTGCTGGACAGGGAATCACCCGACACCGTGGTGGGATGCGTCTACATCTACCCCGACCCGAGCGGGGAGCACGACGCAGAGGTCCGCTCCTGGGTGACCGCCACTCGCCCTGAACTCGACCGGGAGGTGTGGCGCGCCGTCTCCGACTGGTTGCGGACCTCGTGGCCGTTCGAGAGTGTGAACTACGCGGACCGCTCCCCCGACTCCTGAGGACTCCCAGTCGACAGTCCCGAGAGTGTTCAGGGCACGAGGGCCACGGTGACGCCGCCCGAGAGTGGGCTGTCGTGCAACATCGCTCTGTCTATGACGGAGGTCTCATCGACGTCGAAGACCACCGTGACCTCGAGACTCAGCCCAGGATTGAGCTCTTCGTTCATCTCGTCGGCGTTGACGAGCAGGGTCGCTTCGACCGAGGGCTCCAGTTTGCGCTCCTGATCGTCGAGGAGCCGCTGGGCAGCCGAGAAGAATCTCCGCCCCTCCTGGCCGGTGTTGGTGACGACAAGCTCGAGGAAGCAGAACGTCCCGCGGGCCTCGGTGGTGATGATGCCTTCGCCGGCAGTGCCAATCCCGCATTCGAAGCCGGATACCTCGAACGTGAACTGGCCGTCGACGCCCGGCTCGCCATAGGGAACGACTACCGGCTCGGTGGTGGCCGGCTGGCCGCATGACGAGGCGAGGACGGATAGCACGACGGCAACGAGGAGGCGTTTCACAGGAGGCAGGCTAGCCACGGCCTTTGAGATCCTATGTGAATGTCACCAGCCTCAGCGCTTCTGTTCGAGCTGCGCCTCAGCCAACCGGGCGGCCGCCAGAGAGGTGCGGGCTGGAAGGCTGACGAAGCGCCGCTGTCCAGGCACCACCTTGGTCGACAACCTGTAGAGCGAATACACGGCGACGGGTGCGAAGAAGGCCGCCAGGCTCCACAAGTATCCGACGGGGCCCAGCACGGTCATCATCACCGAAGCGACGATAGGTCCGATGATGGAGCCGACGCCGTAGACGAACAGGACCCCCGCCGCTGTCGCCACCAGCTGGCCTTCCTCGACGACGTCGTTGATGTGGCTCACGGCCAGCGAATACATGGGAAAGGCGAGGCCCCCATAGAGGGCCGCCACCACGAACAGCAGCAGGCTGCCGGGGTCGACGGCGGTGCCTGCTCCGGCGATCAGCACGGCCGCCGAAGCAACACCGAAGATGACCCGGCGCCGTGGGAATCGATCAGAGAGGTGACCAAGTGGGTACTGAGTGACGATGGCGCCAACGGTCGAAGCGGCTACGAACAAGCCGGCCCGACTCGGCGTCATACCGACTTTGATGGCGTACACGGCGCCGAGTCCGAAGATCGCCCCGTTTGAGGAGCCGACGAGGGCGCCGGTCACCACGCCGAGCGGAGCCGATCGAGCGAGGGCGCGGACCGAGACGCGCGAGGGCAGCTCGATCTTGGGCGCCGGGACCCGTGAGAGGGCGAGGGGTACCACCGCCAGCGACACCAGGATCGAGGCGACGATGAACAACTCCGGTCCTGAGGGATCGGCTGCCCCCAGGAGAACCTGCCCGGCGCCGATCGCCACCGTGACGATCACCATGTACATGGACAGCACTCGCCCCCGAGTGGCGTTGGTCGCTCGTTCGTTCAACCAACTCTCGATGGTCACGTAGAGACCGGAGAGGCAGAGACCGGTGACGAATCTGAGCACCGACCAGCTGACCACGTTGACGTACAACGCATGGATGAGAGCCGTAGACGAAGCCAGTGACGCCAGGCCGGCGAAGACCCGGATGTGCCCGACGCTGGAGATCCGGGCAGGGATCTTCAGCGAACCGATGAGGAACCCGCCGTAGTAGGAGGCCATGACCAATCCGATGGACGTGGTGGCGAACCCCTCGAGGTCGGCGCGAATCCCGATGAGCGAGCCTTGCAGACCGTTGCCCACCATCAGGAGCGCCACGCCGAGGAACAGCACCCACACGGAGGCAGCGGCAGCAGAGGCGCTGGAGGTATCGGCCTTGGCAGACACGGAAGATCGGCCCAATCGGTAGGAACCGCAGAATGATACTTCCAGGTTCGACGGCTCCGGCCGCCTGGCTAGGGGGTGCCCCAGCCGCCCCCTCCCGGAGTGCGGACCACGAGTCGATCGCCCGGTTCGACCTCGATGGTCACCTTGGAAGGCAGCCGCTCACGATTGCCGCTCCGGATGAACCAATCCTCGCCGGAGGCGCCCGCCGATCCACCCTGCAGTCCCCAGGGGGCCGTCAGCCGCCGCTCCCCCATGAGCGACACGACGGCCGGCTCGAGGAACTCCAACTCGCGCTCGATCCCCTCCCCGCCGGGAAAACGGCCCGCCCCACCGCTCCCACGGCGCAGCGTCGACCGTCTCACACGGATCGGGTAGTGGCGTTCGATGCTCTCGATGGGGGTGTTCTTGGTGTTGGTCATACCCGTGTGGATTCCCGACTGGCCAGGCTTGGTGGGCCGGCCGCCCTGTCCTCCCCCCAGGGTCTCGTAGTAGGCGAACAGGTCCGAGCCGACCAGGATGTTGTTCATGGTGCCCTGAGAGGCGGCCGGAATACGGTCCGGTGCGGCCGGAGCGAGGGCACCCAGCACGACGTCGGCGATGCGCTGGCTTGTCTCGACGTTTCCGGCCGCCACCGCGGCGCCTCCTCGTGGGCTCAGCAGGCTCCCCGACGGAACGGACAGGCTCAACGGGCGGTAGCAGCCGCCGTTGGCGGGGATGGTGGGATCGGTGGCCACCCGGATGGCGTAGTAGAGGCTCGAGGCGACGACTGCCTCGACCGTGTTGAAATTGGCTGCCAGCTGCTGTGAGGTACCGGCGAAATCGGCGAGGAGCCGATCGCCGTCCACCGTCACCGCCACGACGATCGGAACCAGCGACCCGGCGGCGGTCTCCATGTGATCGGCGAACTCAAAACGGCCGTCGGGCAGGGCGGCCAGAGCGATCCCCATGCGTCGCTCGCCATAGGCCAGGAGGGCGTTACCCAGGGCTTGGAAGCGGCCGGACCCGCGCTTCCTGGCCATGGCCTCGAGTCGAAGCGCCCCGATCTCGTTGGCGCCGAGCTGCGCCGAGAGGTCCCCAGCCCGCTCGGATGGCGTGCGGGTGGCGGCCAGAAAAGGACCCACGAACTCCTCAACCCACTGCCCATCCCGGACCGCCAAAGTCGGCGCCACCACATGCCCCTCCTCGGAAAGCCGGGTGGCATCAGCCGGCATCGAACCGGGCGCAGTCCCCCCGACGTCGGCGTGATGAGCTCGGTTGGCGACCCAGCCGATCAGCTCTCCTTCGACCGCCACCGGACGAACCAGCGTGAGGTCGTTGAGGTGCGTTCCTCCGTGGTACGGATCATTGACCGCATACTGGGCGTCGAGATCGAGGCGATCTCCGAAAGCCGCCACCACCGCCAAGACCGACGCCGGCATCGATCCGAGGTGCACGGGAATGTGTTCGACCTGGGCCAGCAACTCACCCTCCGGCACGAAAAGCGCCACCGAGAAGTCGGCACGCTCCTTGATGTTGGGCGAGTAAGCGGTGCGACGGAGGACTTGTCCCATTTCGTCTGCGATCGCCTGGAACTGGTGGCGCCCGACTTCGAGATCGATGGCGCTGAATGTCACCATTCGATCACCATGCACCCCGAGTCGTGCAGCTGCATCCGCGTCCCAGCCGGAACGTAGGTGGTGGCTTCTGCTTCCTCCACCACGGCGGGACCGGTGATCTCGGTCCCGACGGCCAAGCCCGGCCGCCACCAGACCTCGGCGCGTTCCTCCCCGTGAGCACCGTGGATGATCCTGTGGCCCCGGCCGGGTTCGCCCTGCGGACGCCAGCGCGGCAGGTCGGATGAGGAGATGGCTGGGCGGCCCACCACCTCGGTGCGTACCGTCACGATTTCGATCGGATCGTCGGGGCGCGCAAAACCGTTGCGTTTGGTGTGGAGTCGATGGAACCGACCCGCCAGATCCTCGAAGGTCTCCCCGGTGAACATCTGTACGGATGTCTCATGGGATTGCCCGCGGTATCTCATGTCGGCGACCAAGGACACCGAGGAAGGCGCCGCTCCGGTTTCGGAAACCATCTGGGCGGTGGACGCATCGGCGAGCCGAGCCGCCTTCTCGATCGCCGCCTCATACTGGTTCTCGCCGGGGGCGATGGTTTCGGACGCATCCACCCGGCGCGGACTGAGCAGGAGACCGAGAGCCGAGAACACCCCGGCGTAAGGGGGCACCACGACACCGGCCATTTCCAGGTTCTTGGCCAGCGCCACGGCGTGCAGTCCCCCGGCGCCTCCAAAGGCCATGAGGTGGGCGGAGCGGGGATCAGTGCCCTGTTGGATCGAGACGGCGCCGATGGCGTGAGACATGTGCGACTCGACGACCCTCAGAACCCCCTCTGCGGTCTCGGTGGGGTCCAGGCCGAGCCCCCCGCCGAGATCGGCCAAGGCTTCGTGAGCCCGGTCGAAGTGAAGCTCCACCGAGCCTGCCAATCGACCGTTGGGATCGATCCGCCGGAGAAACACGTTGGCGTCGGTGACCGTGGGGAGCCGGCCGCCCAGTCCGTAGCTGGCCGGACCCGGGCGCGCTCCCGCCGATTGGGGACCGACTCGCAATGCGCCTCCCTTGTCGGCCCAGCCGATCGACCCTCCTCCCGCCCCCACGGTATGGATGGCGATCGACGGCATGAGGATGGGATGGCCGGCCACCGGTCTCTGATAGCCAATCCGCGGCTGTCCTTCCTCGATCA
>CBDUEV010000076.1:0-12795 GCA_965366365.1 uncultured Acidimicrobiia bacterium
GGTTCTGGGGGTGGCAAAGCGGGTGGTCTGCCTTCCTCCCGCCACGGTGTGGTTGGTTTGCCTCCCCCGCCCTCGGGGGAGGTGCCGAGTGGAGCGAGGCGGAGGGGGTGTCGCGCGGGGCGTCTTGTACCCGTCTGGTGGGACCGTCGTATGCCCCCTCCGTCCCGCCACGGTGTGGCGGTCAGGTCATGTGGGTGCTGGGGCGCCGTTGACGGCCAGAGCGGCGTTGGCGAAGCGTTCGTCGTTGGTTACTTCGGTACCGAACCATTCGGGTGGTTCGAACTCGTTCAACCGATCGAGGGAGTCGAACTCGACTTCGGCGATCATCAGGCCATCGAGGTCGCCATGGAACACATCGACGCTGGCGACGTGCTCGTCGATGCTGGTTCGATAGCGCGTCTTGTGGACGTGGCGATCCCGGGTGATCGCCCAGGCGGCTTCGAACTGGCGGGGGTCGATGGGCCATTCCAGCTCGGTTCTGACCGGGCCCAGACCCGCTTTGGCGGTGAAGGTATGAGACCGCTCTCCCTCCTTGCGGACCCGAACCGCCACGGACCCGTCGATGGCGAGATAACCCTGTCGGATCTCTTCACCCTTCGACGGGAGATGGGGAGGGGAACCGACCAGGAACTTGCGAGCCAGTTCGACCGTTTGGATCTTCGTCCCGTATTCGTCGTCGAGGGCCGCCAGAACGTTGATGCCGCCGGTGGTGAGCTCGGGACCGTGCTCCAGGGTCGTGTTCCAGTAGCTCTCGATGCGACGCACGAAGTCGCCGGTCGGCTCCGTGTAGAGAGTCGCCCCCAGCCGGAGAGCGCGGCGCCGAAGATCTTCTTGCTGACGGCGGGCCAGGTCGACCGCCCGCTCGACCTTGCTTCCGCCGCCGAAGCGGCTCGGGTCGGCCAGGAGCCGCTCGATGATGATCGCCAAGTCGTGGTCATCGCCGAGGGACTCAGCCAGGTCGTCGAGGCTGGCAACGAAAGGAACGAGCACCACCGGTGAGGCGGCCTCCACCAACCGCACCTGGTACCAGAGGTTCTTCACGGCCTTGCGCCAGGCGTGCAGGGTGGGTTCGCTCGGGTTGCGCCGCGCCTTGCGGAGGGCTCGTTTGCCCCGCTTGTAGGTTTTTGCCAGTCCTCCGCCTATGGGTTCGAAACCGTCGGGGATCTCCCAGTCATCGATGCCTGAACGGGCCTCCGAGAGCAGCTCGAGGGCACGGACGATTCTCGGGTCGCCGGCGCTGATCGAGTCTGTGGCCTCCTTCGCCGTGCGGGCCTGGTGGGACCGCACCTCCCGTAGGTCGGCGGTGTAGGTGTGGTCTGCCGCAGACCGGAGTTCGTCGAACGTGGCGAGCATGGCGTGGGCGTCACGAATGGTCGACAGCTCCACGGCTGCATCTCTCACCAAGCCGTTGAAGCGGCCGAACTCGGCCCCCAGCGCGGGCTGGATCAGACGGGCCAGGCCACGAGCTTCCTTGCAGCGCTTCCGCGCCGAGTGGACCGCCTCCTCGATTTCGTCAGGATGGGCTCCCTCGAGTCCGCTCAGGGCCTCGATTGCCACGTCGAGGCGGCCTTGCGCCACCGCCCTCAGGTCGGACTGCATGGATGGTTTCGGTTCGAGCCGGAAGGGAATCACCGCGCCCATCATAGAAACGCCCGCCAGTCAAACCGTGGGTGGGCCGTCGCCCAGCCACGCCAGGGTCACCTCGACCGACTCACCCTCGGGATGCGGTCCGTACAGGTACCACGTCACCCCGGCGCCGGCCAGGGCTTCGGCTTCCGGCGGCGAAAGCGGCGGGCCGGCGATGACCACGTCGAACGGCGCCTCGGGCTCCCGGTGGTGCTGGATGTAGGCGATGATCTCGGTGATCTCCTCGACGGTGAGCGGACTCATGTCGACCTTGATGGGGCAGACGCCATCGAAACGGGCAGCTCGGCGAAATGGACGGCGGTTCGGCCACATCCCGGCCACCCAAATCGGAATCTCGGTACTGGGGGTGGGCAGGAACACCGACTCGGTCAGGTGATAGTGCTCGCCCTCGAACGAGAAGGGTTCTCCCGTCCACATGCCGGCGATGATCTCCATCCCCTCGTCGAGCATGTCGGCCCGCACGCGATCATCGGTGGGTTCGCCGAAGGTGCCGAACTCCTCGGCGGGCGGGAAGCCGATCCCGATCCCCAACACCGCCCTTCCGCCGGTCAGCAGGTCGAGGCTGGTCATCTGGCGAGCCACGTTCCAGGGACGGTGGCGGGGGAGCGCGGCCACCATCGGGCCGGTCATGATTCGATCGGTGGCCTGGCCGATGGCCCCCAGCAACACCCACGGATCGGCCACCGGGTTGCCGGACCAGCCCAGCACGTGGTCCCACACGAAGAAGGCGTCCCACCCCGATGCCTCGGCCGCCACGGCGAGACGGACCGTCTCGCCTGGATCGGCGTAGGGGCCGAAATTCGGAAAGGAGAGCCCGAAGCGCATCTCGTCAGGCTACGCCGCGGCGACTTTCCGTCAAGCAGCGCCTGGCCGCCAACCGGCCGGCCGTCTCCTCTGGGAGTTCGAGTGCCAGGTTCCCGACGGACGACCCGCCGAGGAAGCCGACGCCCCAGGCCACGACTGTAGAAGCCGACAATCCTGGCTAGATGGAGAAGCAGATGTGGGGCGCGGCGCTGTCAGGCCACGAATCTCCGGCGCAACGCCACCGCCCCCGCAACGAGGAGTCCGGCTCCGCCCAGCAACCACGGCCACCCGGGCGCCGAGGTGCCATCGCGGGGTGACGGGGCGGCGACCGGAGGCGAACTGACCTCGGTCGGAACGGTCGGCTCCACCATCGGGGGAGGCTCCACCAGGGGAGCGTCGAGAGGGACGTCCGGGTTGATGGTCGGGTCGATTATGGCGACGTTCCAGAGCGTGGCGTTCGGATACGTGCGCATCTGCCGAACCTCGTCCCCCTGATAGGCCAGCAGGGTGCCTTGATCCAGGCCGACGCCGAGATCGCCGGCCACGACCGACGTGCCGAAGGTGGGCACCACGGAACCGACCTTCTCCAGAGTCGTTGCGTCATACATGTGATGGAGACCGATTTCGTCGTGGGTTGCCACGGCCAGCTTGCCCGGTCCGATCCAGCGGGCCGAGGCGGCCTCGGCCACCTCCGTCTGAGCGACGACATCACCGGAAACCCCGTCGATGACCACCAGTTCGCTGTGCACCTGGTCCTGGCTGTAGGCGGTCGACACGAAGGCCAGGTACCGTCCGTCGGCGGCGATCGCTTCGATCCCTCCGTATCCGTCGCTGGCCACTTGGGCGTCGTAGGCCACCTTGCTCTCGCCGGTCAGCACATCGATCGCCACGAGCGTCTTGCCTTCGTTCGCCGCCACGAACGCCGTGTCACCGATCACCTCGGCAACCCACGCCCGGCCCTCGAAGAAGGCGCGCCCGTCCTGGTCCACCAAGCGGGTCAGCTCGGAGTCAGGTCGCGAAATCGTCACGAGCGACAAAACCTCCGCGGCGTCCTCCGATCGACACCACGCCTTGGTGAGGTAGTCGCCTTCCGGGGCGTACTCCCGCTCCACCTCGAGGCTGGGTATCGAACGCACCCGGATGACCTCGCCTGCCTCGATCAGTCGGTGACCTCCCGGGCACACGCTGATGGAGTTCAACCAGGAGCCGTCGTCATCGGGAAGCAGCGAAATGACGTCGCCCTGGGCGTCGATGAGCAAGAGACGCTGCGGTCCCGATCCGCCGTAGAGCACCGCAAAGGGAGGGTCGGAGGAGCCGGTCACCAGTGGCACCATGGCGGCCAGCGCCACGTCGGCCGGCAAGGTCGAGCACAGGCCCGATCCCCAGCCGGTGCCCTGGCGGTAGAGGAAGATGGCCGCTCTTTCGCCGACCGGAATCTCGAAACCGCACGCCGCCCCATCGGAAGCAGACTGCACCTCGATGGTGTCTCCGAGGTCGCCCTTGAGCCACTGCTCGACCTCGAAGGTGAACGTGACGGTGGGTCCGAAGTTGGCGTCGGCCTGGACGGTGTCACTCCGTTCGATGAGCGTGCCGACGAAGGCGGCCTCGTGGTCGGCGAGCATCTCAGAGGCAGACAACAGAGCACATGAACAGGCATCTGCCCGGGCGGCCGGAACCGCCACGAGTGCCGCAGTGAGAAGGGCGATGGTCAGGAAGATTCTCATGGTTCTCAGACGAGCCGTGGCCGTGGCCAGTTCCCGACATCTTCTCGCCGGCCAATCCACCCTTCGAGCCCGTGCTGCCCCGATCGGGGCGCCTCGGGCGAGGAACCATCCAACTTGGGGACTTAAGTCCCTAGAGAGGAAGGGGCCTTTTCGGCACGATGTCTCTTGAGTTTCTTACTCGGAAACTACACAATGTGAAGAGCGGGGTTGCCTCCAGGCGGTCCGCCGATGACACAGTGAGGGAGCGAGGATGCGGGCGACCGGGTTGAAAGCCACCACGACCGAGAGGCCTCGCCCGCCCGCCCCCGGGTATGACGACGACCGTGTTGCGACCCCGGGGGAGGTGCGCCTTGGCTGACATCGTCGAGTGGGACGTCGAGAACGAGCAGTTCTGGGAGAAGACCGCCAAGAAGGTCGCCAAACGAAACCTCTGGATCTCGATTCCCAGCCTGCTCGTCGGCTTCGCGGTCTGGCTCTACTGGAGCATCATCACCGTCCAGATGCTCAACCTCGGCTTTCCCTTCACGAACGCCGAGTTGTTCACCCTGTCGGCCATCGCCGGTCTGTCGGGGGCCACCTTTCGGATCCCCAGCAGCTTCCTGATCCGGATCGCCGGCGGCCGAAACACCATCTTCTTCACGACGGCCCTCCTCATGATCCCGGCCGTGGGAACCGGGTTTGCTCTGCTCTCCCAGGACACGCCCCTATGGATATTCCAGCTGCTCGCCTTCCTGTCCGGGCTGGGCGGCGGGAACTTCGCCTCGTCGATGTCCAACATAAGCTTCTTCTACCCGAAGAAGATGCAGGGGCTTTCGCTGGGCCTCAACGCCGGACTCGGCAACGCCGGCGTGACGACCATGCAGCTCCTGATCCCGTTGGTCATGACGGCCGGCGTCTTCGGCGGAAGCTCGATGGTGCTGGAGAGCAGCTCGGGGACGCTGATCGGAACCATTGCGGCCGGCACGGAGACCTGGATTCACAACGCCGGGTTCGTCTGGCTCATCCTCCTGATCCCCCTGGCCTTCCTCGGGTGGTTCAGAATGGACAACATCCGGGCCGAACACGTATCGCCCAACATCGGCTCGCCCCTGAGCTCCTTCGCCAAAATCAGCGGGATGCTCGGCCTCGCCTTCATTCCGGCGGCGGCCGGCTTGTTCATCATCCTGCCGGAGCCCACCGGCTTGGGCTGGACATGGGCCAAGTACCCGGTCATCGCTTTCGTCATCTGGGCGACCGTGCTGCTGCTGAAGCAGATGGGTGGCGAGATCAAACCCAACCTGGAACGCCAGTTCAAGATCTTCGGCAACAAGCACACGTGGATCATGAGCGTCATCTACACGATGACCTTCGGCAGCTTCATCGGCTACTCGGCCGGGTTCGCGCTCGCCATCAAGGTCATCTTCGGTTTCCAACACATCATGGTGGACGGCGTCATGACCCACGACATGGTTAACGTCAACGGTCCGTCGGCGCTCACCTTTGCCTGGATGGGCCCCTTCATCGGGGCCTTCATCCGGCCGGTGGGCGGTTGGATCGCCGACAAGGTGGGCGGCGCCAAGGTCACCCAGTGGGTGTCCGTGGTGATGATTGCCAGCGCCCTGGGGGTCGCCTACTTCATGAAGCAGGCCTACCAGTCGGCCACGCCCGAGGACTACTTCGTGCCGTTCCTGCTGCTCTTCCTGGTCCTCTTTGCCGCCACCGGAGTCGGCAACGGGTCAACGTTCCGCACCATTGCCGTCGTCTTCGATCAGGAGCAGGCGGGCCCGGTGCTCGGCTGGACCTCGGCGGTGGCCGCCTACGGCGCCTTCGTCGTGCCTCAGGAGTTCGGCGAGCAGATCACCAAGGCCACGCCGGAAGTCGCCCTGTTCGCATTCGCGGCGTTCTACGCGGTCTGCCTCGCCTTGAACTGGTGGTACTACCTCGGACCTAAAGCCGAGTTCCAGAACCCATGACACGAATTCTGAACCGGCTCGAGAGCGGATACCCAGAAGGCCACCCGGCCACGAGAGGAGCGTGAAGTGCAGCGGCCCGAGTTGATCGACTTCAAACAGGAGAGGATCCGCACCCTCCACCTGACTTGGATCGCCTTCTTCATCTCCTTCTACATCTGGTTCAACATGGCTCCGTTGGCCACGACCATGCTGCGGGACGTCGAGTGGCTCACCGAGGAGCACATCAAGGTGCTCGCCATCATCAACGTCGCCTTCACCATTCCGGCCCGGATCATCGTGGGCGCTCTCATCGATCGCTACGGCCCCCGGGTGGTGTTCTCGGGACTGCTCATCACGATGTCGCTGCCGGCGTTCGCCTTCGCCTTCGGGAACACGCTCACCCAGTTGATGGTGTCCCGCCTGCTTCTCTCCACCATCGGCGCAGGCTTCGTGGTCGGGATCCGCATGGTGGCCCAATGGTTCCCGCCCAAGATGATCGGCAGAGCTGAAGGCTTCTACGCCGGATGGGGCAACTTTGGGTCGGCGTGGGCGGCCATGACCCTGCCCTGGTTCGCGCTCACCGTCCTCGAGGGATGGTTCAACATCGACAGCGGTTGGCGCTGGGCGCTCTTCCTGAACGGCCTGGTCGGGCTCGTCTATGGCATCTACTACTACACGGCTGTTCGCGACACGCCGGAGGGCACCGAGTTCGTCGGCACCAAGAAGACCCAGCCGATGACGGTCAGCTCGTACGGCGACCTCGTTCAGTACATCCTGTGGTCGTTCCCGATCTTCGGTGCCCTCGGTCTCCTGGCCTGGCGGATAAGTCGGATCGACATCACCAACGAGGCGGGCGACGTATCCGCCCTGATTCCGGGCAACTCGCTCTGGCTCATCTACGCCGGTCTCGGGGTGTTCTACGTCGTGCACGTGGCGAAGACGCTCCAGGTCAACCTTCCGGTTCTCCGAGCTGGGGTTCCCGAGGAGGACAAGTATCCCTTCGCCAGCGTGGCCGCCCTCAACACCACCTACGTGGCCAACTTCGGCGCCGAACTGGCGGTGGTGTCCATGCTCCCTGCCTTCTTCGAGGGAACCTTCACCGTCACACCCGCCACGGCCGGGCTCATCGCCTCGTCGTTCGCCTTCGTGAACCTGTTCGCCCGGCCGATGGGTGGCCTCATCTCCGACAAGCTGAGGAATCGCAAGATGGTGATGACCGGCTACATGGTCGGGATCTCCATCGGGTTCTTGGGGATGGGCTTCATCGACTCGGCCTGGCCCATCTGGGTGGCGGTGGCCATCACGGTGTTGTGCTCGATCTTCGTGCAGGGCGCCGAAGGTGCCACCTTCGCCATCATTCCCCTTATCAGCCGCCGCATGACCGGTCAGGTGGCCGGCATGGCAGGAGCTTTCGGCAATGTGGGGGCCGTGCTCTACCTGGTCCTGTACTCCATGGTCAGTGCGCGGACCTTCTTCTTCGTCCTCGCCGCAGGAGCGGCGTTCAGCTTCTTCTACGTGCTGGTGTTCCTGAAAGAGCCGGAAGGCGCCTTCTCCGACGATCTGGCGGCCGCATGAGATCAGCCACCGCGCCGCCAACCGTCCCTGCTCGACTGCCTCGGCCCGGGGAGGACCTTTCATGAGGTTGGAGATCACTCGGAAGACGGACCTCGCGCTCCGGGCCGTGCATGTCCTGGCGGCCAGCGACGAACCGATGAAGGGCAAGGTGCTCGCCGAAACCATCGGAACCACGGTGCCGTTCATCGCCCAGGTCATGAAGCCGCTTGTCGACCAAGGGTGGGTCGAGTCGGATCGCGGTCCTAGGGGTGGGTATTCGGTGACCGCCGACCCGGGCGAGATCTCGGTCCTCGACCTCATCGAGGCCATCGAAGGCCCCACGGCCACGGGCAAATGCGTCCTCCAGGGGACCGACTGTGTGGTCACCGAACAATGCGCCCTGCACGACGCATGGACCACAGCCCGCTCCGCTCTGCTGGCGGAGCTCGCCAGCATTCCAATCACCAACGAATCACCCAAGGAGATGACAGGAGCATGACCCGGATCCCTCGCCTCGCCTTCGTCGGACTATTGGCCATCGGAGCGGCGTTGGCGGTTGCCCAGGCGCGGCCGGTCAGTGCCGACGAGTCGGCGGCCGTCGTCGTGTTTCAGTCGGCGGAGGAAGGGGCGGCAACCTACGCAGCCAACTGCGCGGCATGTCACCAGGCCGACGGAAGCGGGCTGGCCGGAGCCTTTCCGCCTTTGGCGGGCAACCCCAGGTCGGCCGATACGGCTTACGTCGAGTCGGTGATTCGCCAAGGCCTCTCGGGTCCGATCGAAGTTCTCGGCGAGAGTTATGACAGCGTCATGCCCGCCGTCGCCTTGGCCGACACGGAGATCGCCAATGTGGTCGCCTTTGTGGCCACTCTGGCCGGCTCGAGTGAGCCCACGACCGCGACCACGCAGGCGCAGGCCGCTCCTCAGGCAGGCGACCCCGACACCGGACACGACCTGTTCGTCGGCTCGGCATCCTTCGCCAACGGCGGGCCGGCGTGCGCTTCGTGCCACGCGGCCGGAGCCGTCGACGGTCTCGGGGGCCCGGCCCTGGGCCCTGACCTCACGACCGCCTTCGACCGTCTCGGCGGAGAGGCCGGGTTGACCGGCTGGCTCGCCAACCCGCCCTCGCCCGTCATGACGCCACTCTTCGCCGAGAAGGCGCTCACCGAGGCGGAGATCGCCGACGTGGTGGCGTTCCTGGGTGAGGCTCGGAGCGAGCCGGCGCCGGCAGGGTTCGACCTGTTCTTGTTGATCGGGGCCGTGGGAGCGGGGGTGTTGTTTGCAGGTCTGGCAATTGCGTCGCGAAGGCTGCGACGACCGTACGTCGAGCGACTGAGGAGCAGGGCATGAACGACTTCTGGATTCAGGAAACGGTCGACCCGGCCGCTCGGAAATGGGAGGAGTTCTACCGGAACCGATTCCAGCACGACAAGCGGGTGCGGACCACCCATGGCGTCAACTGCACGGGGAGTTGCTCGTGGGAGGTGTACGTCAAAGACGGCATCGTCACCTGGGAACTGCAGGCCACCGACTACCCGCAACTCGAGGAAGGTCTGCCGCCCTACGAGCCACGCGGCTGCCAGCGCGGCATCTCGTACTCGTGGTATCTCTACTCGCCGATCCGAGTCAAATACCCGTACGCGCGCGGGGTTCTGGTGGACATGTTCAGGCAGGCCAAGAAGGAGTCGCTGGGCGACCCGGTGGCTGCCTGGGGACGGATTCAGGAGAACTCCGAATGGCGCGCCCGCTACCAGAACGCCCGCGGCAAAGGCGGCTTCCGCAGAATCAGCTGGGACGAGGCAGTCGAGATCGCCGCGGCGTCGACAGTGCACACCATCAAGAAGCACGGCCCGGACCGGGTGGCGGGTTTCTCGCCGATCCCGGCCATGTCGCAGGTCAGCTATGCCGCGGGAAGTAGGTTCATGTCGTTGATCGGCGGCGTGGTCATGAGCTTCTACGACTGGTATTGCGACCTGCCGCCGGCCTCGCCAGAGGTGTGGGGTGAGCAAACCGACGTGCCCGAATCGGCCGACTGGTACAACGCCCGATTCGTGGCGGTTGTGGGTTCCAACCTCAACATGACTCGCACTCCGGACACCCACTTCATCTCCGAGGTACGGCACGCCGGCGCCAAGCTGGCGGTCTTCAGCCCCGACTTCTCACAGGTGGCCAAATACGCCGATTGGTGGATTCCGTCCAATCCCGGTCAGGACACCGCCTTCTGGTTGGCCGTCGACCATGTGCTGCTCACCGAGATGTACGCCCAACGCCAAGTGCCCTATTTCCAGGACTACTCCAAGCAGTACACCGATCTGCCCTTCCTGGTGCGGGTCGACGATGGAGTCCCCGGTCAATACCTGCGAGCCAACGTGCTGGAGAGGTACCAGGACACCGAGAACGGTGACTGGAAGCTGCTCATGTGGGACGAGGAGGCCGACGCCCCCCGCATGCCCAACGGCAACATCGGTGACCGGTGGGCCACGGAAGAGAAGGGCCGCTGGAACCTCAAGCTGGAGGACTCCGTGACGGGCACGGCCATCAACCCGCAGCTCACGTTCATCAAGGGCTACGACGAGGTGGCCGAGATCGAACTCGACTTCTTCGGGAACGAGGGCACGATCAAGCGGTCCGTCCCGGTCAAGGTGGTCGAGACCTCGGAAGGGCCGATCAAGGTCACCACGGTCTTCGATCTGCTCATGGCGAGATTCGGGGTCGATCGAGGGTTGGCCGGCTACGACGCCAAGAGCTACGACGACGAGGACGTCCCCTACACGCCTGCCTGGCAGGAGCAGTACACGGGCATCCATCGCGACACCTTGATCAAGTTCGCCCGGGAGTGGGGACGCAACGGCGAGCTCACCAACGGGAAGAACATGGTGATCATCGGGGCCGGCGCCAACCACTGGTACCACAACAACCTCCTGTACCGCTCGGCGATCACGGCGCTCATGCTGACCGGGTCGGTGGGCGTCAACGGCGGTGGCCTCGCCCACTACGTCGGGCAGGAGAAGGTCGTCGCCCATGCCTCGTGGGGCGCCATTGCCATGGGCGCCGACTGGGGGATGCCGCCCCGTCAGCAGAACACGCCGTCCTTCCACTACGTCCATTCCGATCAGTGGAGGTACGAACGCGGCTACCGCGAGTACGATTCGTTGCCGGAGAACCACCCAGAACGGTTCGATCACACGATCGATCATCAAGCCCGCGCGGTGCGGCAGGGCTGGCTGCCTTTCTTCCCGCAGTTCAAACAGAATCCGCTGGACCTCGTTCGCCGGGCACGCCGGGAAGGTGCAGAAACAGAAGAAGCCGTGGTCTCCAAGGTGGTGGAGGGCCTCAAGTCGGGCGAGGTCGAGTTCGCCATCGACGATCCGGACGCCCCCGAGTCGTGGCCGCGCACCTGGTTCATCTGGCGCGGCAACGCCATCGGCACCTCAGCCAAGGGCCACGAGTTCTTCATGAAGCACTACCTGGGGACTCACTCGACGGCGATCGCCGCCGAGCCCGAGGACCACGGTGTCACCGAAGTGACGGTGCGCCCCGATGCGCCCATCGGAAAGATGGATCTGGTGGTGGATCTCAACTTCAGGATGGACACCTCGGCGCTCTACTCCGACATCGTCCTGCCGGCCGCCACCTGGTACGAAAAGGACGATATCAACACAACCGACATGCACTCGTTCATCAACCCCATGCAGGCGGCCGTGCCGCCGGCCTGGGAGTCGAAGGACGACTGGGACATCTTCAAGGCGGTGGCCAAGAAGGTGAGCGAACTCTCCGCTGGCAACCTGCCCTCCGTCGTGGAAGACGTGGTCATGCAGCCGCTCGGGCACGATTCTCCCGACGAACTGGCCCAACCCAAGATGGGGGACTGGCGGTCGGGTGAAGTCGAGGCGATCCCCGGCAAGACGATGCCCAAGTTCAAGGTCGTCAAGCGGGAGTACAGCAAGACCTACGACAAGATGATCAACCTGGGCACCGCCATTCGCGCCAACGGAGTGGCCGTCCACGGGCTCAAGATCCCGATCGCCGATTTCTACGACGAGCTCGCCCGCAAGCAACCGGGAGGGCGCCAGACGGCCGAAAGCCCCACCATGCCCTCGTTGGAACGGGGGCGACAGGTCGCAGAGGCAGTGCTGGCTCTCGACCCCGCAGCCAACGGCGAACTGGCCTACCGGGCCTTCGAGGCCGAGGAAGCCAAGACCGGTCTCCAGCTTCGGCACCTGGGCGACGGGCAGAGAGACGTGCGGACGGACTTCGCCGGCATCGTCGCACAGCCCCGACGGATCCTCACCACGCCCACGTGGAGCGGAATCGTCTCCAAGGGCCGCGCCTACAACCCGTTCACGCTCAACGTGGAGGAACTGATCCCCTGGCGGACCCTGACAGGTCGCCAGCATTTCTACCTCGATCACGAGCAGTACCTGTCGTGGGGCGAGAGCCTTCCGGTCTACAAGCCGCGGCCCGACCACGCCATGTTGTCCGAAACCGAGGAGTCGCTGGCCGAAGGCCAAGACGGACAGCTCTTCAACTACATCACGCCGCACGGCAAGTGGTCGATCCACTCGACCTACTCGGAGACCGATCGGATGATGACCCTCTCCCGAGGCGGCTATCCGATCTGGATCAACAACAAGGATGCGGCCGGGTTGGGAATCGTCGACAACGACTGGGTCGAGTTGTACAACGACAACGGCGTATTCGTGCAACGCTGCACCACCTCGTCCCGGATTCCGAGGGGCACGGTGTTCGTCTACCACGCCACCGAACGGACGGTCGGCATACCGATCTCGCCGCGCCGGAAGAAGCGCGCCGGAATGAACAACTCGCTCACGAGGGCACGCCTGAAGCCGGTTCTGATGAGCGGCGGCTACGCCCAGTTCACATACGGCTTCAACTACTGGGGACCCACAGGCGTCAACCGGGACACGTTCGTGTACCTGCGGCGCATCGACAAACCCAGCTACAACGGGGAGGTGACGCCATGAAGGTACGCGCCCAGGTGAGCATGCTCTTTCACCTCGACAAGTGCATTGGCTGTCACACGTGTTCGGTGGCCTGCAAGAACCTGTGGACCGACCGCAAGGGCGCCGAGTACATGTGGTGGAACAACGTCGAGACCCGCCCGGGAACGGGCTATC
>CBDUEV010000077.1:0-12350 GCA_965366365.1 uncultured Acidimicrobiia bacterium
TCGACCCAAAGGACAGTGCTGTTGTCAGAAGACCCCGGCGTCGGAACGGAACCCAAGGGCGGTGTGGTGAGCCGGGTCCTCGGCGTGATCGGCCTTGTGCTGTATCTGGCGGTCGGCTGGCTGTACCTCGCCAGTGGCCTCGTGGTGCCGTTCCCCTGGCTCGTGGGCGTATGGGTGATCTGGGGTGTTGGTCTGCTCGTCCTCTTCAGGGTGTTCAGGGCTTCTCCCAGGTTGACCCCGCTGGTTCCCCTGGCGGCGGTGGCCGTGTGGGTGGTTGTTGTGCAGATGGGCAGCTGGCTTCTCGGGTGGACGGCCTGAGCGCCTTATCGGCAACTCATGAGATGTCCGAGCGGGAAACTCCGGCGGCCTGACCCGAACAGCGGCGCGGCGTTGGCAGGGTCGCTCTACTTGGTCGAACTCGTCTTAGGCCCACCTGCGGATCAGCTTGGAGGCCCAGGCGTAGTGACTCGAAGACGCCGACACGAGGTAGCTACCAACCGAGGTGGAACCGGTCCATGGAAACCGCTTCTTGGCGAAGAGATCCTCGTCGTCATGCGATTCGATGACAGCCATCACCTTCTCGTGGGAAGCCCGAAGTCGCTCCACGACGGTCTCCCAAGATGCGTCTTGGGACCTTTCGAAGATCTGCTGGTTCAACGCCGGCGTCTCTGCCCAGCTGAAGCCGGGCGCCGGCATCTCCGGTTGTCCTCCTGCGGAGCCGACTTCTTCCCACCCCAGGATCAAGTCGTGCCAGGCGTTGAGGTGCGCCAGGAGATCTTTCACCGACCAGGTCTCGCATGCGCCGGACCGCTCCCGCTCCTCTGGGGCGATGAGCTCGACAGCCTCCCATAGCCGACCGAACTCTTCGTCTGCGACTGTCAGCAGCTCGTGCTTGTTCGTGGGGCGCCCCATGGCTGAGATCGTATCAGCCTGCCGATGACCGCGATACGCCATCCGCGGTGTGTGAGAACGGGTTTGAGAGCCTCGCCAACGTCGGCGGATCTAGTATCGCCACCATGGTCGATCGGGTCCGGGCTCTGTGGTGTTGAACAACCGCACGACGCGGAGCGTGGTGTCGTTTGTGGGGATCGTTCTCACCATCGCGGCGATCTGGGAGGCCTACAAGTGGATGGGCCAGACCACCGGCGGTACCTGGCCGCTCACCGATACGGAACTCCCCATCCGGACCAACAACCGGTCGATGCCCCACCTCTGGGATATCGGCTCGGCCCTGCTCCGGCCGGCGCAACGAGGTGGTGACGAGACCAGCCTGCTCGTTGTTCTGCTGGAGGCAGCCGCCTACACCTGGCGATCGGCCTTCGCCGGGTTTGTCGTGGGAAGCGGCATCGGCTTCGGGTTGGGCGTCCTGTTCGTTCGGTCCAACATCGCCGAGCGAGGTTTGATGCCATACGTGGTCGCTTCGCAGACCGTCCCGGTCCTGGCGATTGCCCCGATCCTCGTGGTGTGGGGTGGCCGGCTCGACCTACCCCGGTGGATACCGGTGGCGGCGATCTCTGCGTATCTCGCCTTCTTCCCCGTTGCGATCAACACCCTTCGTGGCCTGCGCTCCCCGCCGGCCACCGCCTCGGAACTCATGCATTCCTATGCGGCCTCACCCAACCAGGTGCTCTGGAAGCTGCAGGTACCTGCGGCGTTTCCCTTCTTGTTCCCGGCTCTCAAGATCGCCGCGACGGCCTCGATCATCGGGGCGATCGTGGGAGAGCTACCCGCAGGTATGCAACAAGGGCTCGGTCGCGCTCTCCTCGGCTTCGCATCCTCTTTCTCGAGTGCCCCGGAGAAGCTGTTCGGTTCTGTGGGGGTGGCTGCGCTGCTCGGGATCAGCTTTGTGGCGATCGTGGCTCTCATCGAGCGCCTGGTTCTCCCACCGGCACGACGTGTGGAACAAGACCTGGCCCAGATCGCCACGCTCGAAGGGGTCACGGCATGACCAACGCCGCTCCCCCTGCTGTGAATCTCGAAGGCGTGTCGATGTTGTTCAACCCGGGACGGAGCAACGAGGTGAGCGCACTCGAGGATATCTCGGTGTTGGTTCGACCCCGGGAGTTCATCTCGTTGATCGGACCTTCCGGCTGCGGGAAGTCGACGATGCTGAGAGTGATCGGCGATCTTCTCCAGCCCACCCAGGGCAAGGTGACGGTGAATGGCAAGAACGCCCACCAGGCGCGACTGGATCGCGACTACGGCATGGTCTTTCAAAGCGCCACCCTCCTCGAGTGGCGCAACGTCCTGGCCAATGTCGAACTCCCGCTCGAGGTGATGGGGATGAAGCCGGAAGAACGCACCGAACGCGCTCGTCAGATGCTCCAGCTGGTCCAACTCGCCCAGTTCGAGGATCACCACCCCTGGCAACTCTCCGGCGGCATGCAGCAACGAGTGGCCATCGCTCGAGCACTGGCGTTCCAGCCGTCCATCCTGCTGATGGACGAGCCCTTCGGCGCATTGGACGAGATGACCAGAGAGCGAATGCAGATGGAGCTCCTTTCGATCTGGGAGGAAACCCACACCACGGTGCTGTTCGTGACCCACAGCATTCCCGAAGCCGTCTTTCTCTCCACGCGCGTTGTGGTCATGTCCCCGCGACCGGGCCGGATCGTCGATGTGATTGATATCGACCTCCCTCGGGAGCGTCGCTTCGAAACTCGCGAGGAGCAACGATTCTTCGAGCTTCTCACCCAGGTCCGCGAAACGCTGCGCGCTATCGAGTCGACAGATCCCTCCTCATGATGAACGCTGCCAGGAAATACGCCCCGGCGATCGCCCTGTTCGTGGGCGGACTGGCCCTGTGGGAGTTCGTCGTCCAGATCTTCGGCATCCAGGGCTTCATCCTTCCCGCCCCGTCGGCGATCGGTCGGACGTTCGTGGAGGAGGCGGACGAGCTCTGGAGGGCCGGGATCGGAACCTTCATCTCCGCCCTCGGTGGGCTCTTCGTGGGGTTGGTCGCCGCAGCGATTGCCTCGCTCTCGGCGGCGCGCTGGTCCATGGTCCGCGACGGTGCGATGCCGCTCGCCATCGCGGCGAACTCGACACCCATCATCGTTCTCGCCCCCATCGCCAACTCCTGGTTCGGTCTCCTCAACCCGGCCGGCACGATACTCGTGGTAGCCGTGCTGGTGTTCTTTCCGATCATGATCAACCTCGTCAAGGGACTGCTGGCGGCTGAGCCCGCCGAGATGGAGCTGCTTCGCTCATATGCGACGCCGCGAAGCGGAATCCTCCTCAAACTCCAGATCCCACACGCCCTGCCGTATCTGTTCTCGGCGCTCAAGGTGGCGGCGGCGTTGGCGCTCATCGGCGCCATCGTCAAGGAGTACTTCGGCGGGCCACAGGATCGTCTTGGCCAGTACATCACCACGAAGGCGGGCCTTTTTCAGTTCGAGAAGGCCTGGTCGGCGATCGTGCTCGCCTCGCTCTTCGGGATCCTTCTGTATCTGCTCATCGTGCTTGTGGAGAAATGGGTGATCCCCTGGCATGTTTCTCTCCGGTCTTCGTGACCTGGGATGGCGCCGTTCGGTTAGGGTCGCAAGCAGGTGTGGGAGGGTTCGACACCAGACGATGAAGGGCTGAACATGACGAAACAAGGATGGCGGGCGATCCTGGCAATGGTGGCGACGTTGGCGATGCTGCTGGCGGCGTGCGGGGCCGGAGACTCGTCCGAAACCACTGTCACAGAATCCGGAACCAGCACCGAGACAACCGAAGGAGCTGGGGAGCTGACCCCCGTCAAGCTCCAACTCCAGTGGTTCGCTCAGGCGCAGTTCGCCGGCTACTACGCAGCCGTCGATCAAGGGTTCTACGAAGACGAAGGCCTCGACGTCGAGATCCTGCAGGGAGCGGTCGACATCGTTCCCCAGCAAGTCGTCTCGACGGGCGGCGCCGAATTCGGTCTGGCGTGGGTGCCGAAGGCCCTGGTCTCCAACGAGGCGGGTGCCGGGTTGGTGAACGTCGGTCAGGTGTTCCAGCGCAGCGGCACACTCATGGTGTCCTGGGCCGACTCGGGTATCACCTCGCCTGAGGACTGGTCTGGAAAGAGCCTCGGCAATTGGGGCTTCGGAAACGAGTTCGAGCTGACCGCCGCCATCGAGAAGTTCGGTGTGACCGGGCACGAATTGGTAGCCCAGAACTTCGACATGGAAGCGTTGCTCAACCGCGACATCGACGCCGCCGAGGCCATGATCTACAACGAGTATGCCCAGGTGCTCGAGGCCGTCAACGAAGAAACCGGTGAGCTGTACCAGCAAGAGGACCTGGCCGTGATCGACTTCAACGAGATCGGCACCGCCATGCTCCAGGATTCGGTGTGGACCACCGAGGAGTACGCCGACGCCAACCCTGAGATCGTCGAAAGCTTCCTGAAGGCGTCGTTCCGCGGCTGGATCTACTGCAGAGACAATCCGGACAGCTGCGTCGACATCGTCCTGGCTCAGGGCCCCACGCTGCCCCGTACCCATCAGGCTTGGCAGATGAATGAGGTCAATGCTCTCATCTGGCCCTCGGAAGGCGGAATCGGGGTCATGGATCAGGCCCTGTGGGATCAGACGGTCGAGGTTGCTACCACCCAGATTCCCGAACTGCAGGGTGTGGAGATTCCCGGTTCGTCGTTCCGGACCGACCTGGCCGAGAAGGCCGTGGCGGCACTCGCCGAGGAAGGTCTCGACACGACGGGCACCGGCTTCGCGAAGGCCACGATCGAACTCACGGTAGGCGGCGAATAAGAGAGACATCCGGCAGGGGGCGGGCGTTTTCCGCCACTTGCCGGATGGTCGAAGGAGGAAGAATGGCGAACATCATCCGATCAGCCCTCGTGCAGACGGCGTGGACCGGCGACAAGGACTCGATGGTCGACAAGAACGTCGAGTACGCCAAGCAGGCCGCCGAGGACGGCGCCCGCATCATGTGTTTTCAAGAGTTGTTCAACGCGCCCTACTTCTGCCAGGTGGAGGAGAACGAGCACCTCGGCACGGCCGAAGCGGTCCCGGACGGGCCCACCATGCAACGCATGTTTGCCCTGGCGAAGGAAACCGAAATGGTGATCGTTGTGCCCATCTATGAGAAGGAAGACGACGGGTTCCTCTACAACACCGCCGCAGTCATCGACGCCGACGGCACCTACCTGGGCAAGTACAGGAAGACTCACATCCCGCACGTCCAGGGCTTCTACGAGAAGTTCTACTTCCGACCCGGCAACATGGGGTACCCGATTTTCGACACGGCCGTGGGACGGATCGGGGTGTACATCTGTTACGACCGCCACTTCCCGGAGGGCTGGCGAGCGCTCGGGCTGGCCGGCGCCAAGCTGGTCTACAACCCGTCGGCCACCAGCCGCGGCTTGTCGATGTACCTCTGGAACCTGGAGCAACCCGCCGCGGCGGTCGCCAACGAATACTTCGTCGGGGCGATCAACCGGGTGGGCAAGGAACCGTACGGTGACAATGACTTCTACGGCTCCTCGTACTTCGTCGATCCCAGGGGCCAGCTGGTCGGGGAAGCCGCCTCAGACACCGAGGAGGAGCTCGTTGTCCGCGATCTGGACATGGACATGGTCGAGGAAGTCCGCCAGCAGTGGCAGTTCTTCCGAGACCGCCGTCCCGACGCCTATGGACCGCTGGTCGCCCCGTAAGGGGTGGGTGGCTGATGGGCGCGCAACCCGAGGCGGTCCAAGGCTGGCTCGATGCCTATCTGGCCGCCTGGAAGAGCTACGACCCGTCGGCGATCAGGGCACTGTTCACCGACGATGCCACGTACCGCTACAAACCGTGGGAAGACCCGCTGAACGGCATCGACGAGATCCTCGCCTCGTGGTTGGTGGATCCGGATCCGGCCAATTCGTGGCAGGCCTGGTACCGGGTGGACCTCGTCGACGGGGATCGGGCTACGGCGGTGGGCGAGACCCGCTACACCGACGGAACCAACTTCGCCAACCTGTGGGTGATGCAGTTCGCTCACGACGGCCGTTGTTCGCAGTTCACGGAGTGGTACATGGAGATCCCCGTCGCAGAAGCCCCGGAGGGGCCGGATGAGTAGCGTTAGGAAGCCATCGTGAGAGGAAACCATGGGTAAGCATTCCGAACTTCTGAGTCGACATCGGGCCGTGCTCCCCACGTGGATGGCCCTCTATTACCAGGAGCCGATCGCCATCGTCGACGGTGAGGGTCGGCGGGTGGTGGACGCCGAAGGCACCGAGTACCTCGACTTCTTCGGGGGCATTCTCACCACCATGTCCGGCTACAAGATCCCGGAAGTGGTCGCGGCCATTCAGGAGCAGGCCAACAAGATGCTCCACACCTCCACGCTCTACCTGATCGAGTCTCAGATCGAGTTGGCCGAGAAGATCGCCCAACTGTCCGGAATCCCCGACGCCAAGGTGTTCTTCACCAACTCGGGGACCGAAGCCAACGACGCCGCTCTCATGCTGGCCACCCAGTACCGACGGTCCAATCAGGTCCTGGCCATGCGGAACAGCTATCACGGCAAGTCACATTCGGCGGTGGCGGTGACGGGCAACGCCAGTTGGTCGGCCACCACCCTCACACCGTTCCACACCACCTACGTGCACTCCGGGTACAAGTACCGCAGTCCTTTCGGACACCTTCCCGATGACGAGTTCATCGCGGCATGCCGAGCCGACCTCGAGGACCTTCTGAGGATCGCCACCGCCGGCGACGTGGCGTGTCTGATCGCCGAGCCGATCCAAGGTGTGGGTGGCTTCGCCACACCACCGGACGGGTTCTTCGGCGAGCTCAAAGAAGTGCTCGACGCCCACGGCATTCTCTTCATCTCCGACGAGGTACAAACGGGCTGGGGACGGACGGGAGAGCATTTCTGGGGCTACCAGGCCCACGGCATCACCCCCGATATCCTCACTTTCGCCAAGGGCCTGGGTAACGGCCTGTCGATGGCCGGTGTGGTGGCAAAGGCAGAGATCATGGATTGCCTGGCGGCCAACTCCATCTCCACCTTTGGGGGGAACCCGCTGGCGACGGCCGGCGCCCTCGCCAACCTCAACTACGTGCTCGAGCACGATCTGCAGACCAACGCCTACAAGGTCGGCCAGTTCCTCAAGGACGGCCTGCACCGACTGGCCGACGAGGTTCCCAACATCGGTGAGGTGCGCGGCAAGGGTCTCATGCTCGGAGTGGAGTTCGTCAGGCCCGGCACCAGAGATCCGGACGCCGCCACCACCGGTCGCGTGATGGAAGAGGCCAAGGCCGCCGGCCTCTTGATTGGAAAGGGAGGCTTGGAAGGCAACGTTCTCCGCCTCGCCCCCCCGCTCAGCCTCACCGACGAAGAAGCCGCCGAGGGACTCGAGTTGCTCGAACAGGCGGTCCACCGTTCGGTGTGACAATCGGCCAGGACGGGCAGACACGAGGCGCGACGACATGAGAAGCGACGAAAGAGGGAGATGACCACGATGGCGAGAATCCTCATCACAGGCGGAACGGTGGTCACAGCCACCGAGACGATGGAAGCGGATGTCCTGGTGGAGGGCGAACGAGTCGTCGCCTTGTTTGGGCGTGACGGTGACAGCGTCCTTCCGGTGACCGCAGATCAGGTGATCGACGCCACGGGCAAATACGTCATGCCAGGCGGGGTCGACGTCCACACCCACATGCAGTTGCCGTTCGGCGGCACGTACGCCTCCGACGACTTCGAGAGCGGAAGCCGAGCGGCGGCCTGGGGCGGCACCACCACCATTGTGGATTTCGCGGTTCAGACCATCGGCGAGCCGATGATGGCCGGCTACGAGTCGTGGATGGCACTGGCGGAGGGCAACTGTGCCATCGACTACGGGTTCCACATGATCGTGTCCGACGTCAACGAGCAGACGCTCAAGGAGATGGACATTCTCATGGGCGAGGGGGTGACCAGCTTCAAGTTGTTCATGGCCTACCCCGGCGTGCTCTACTCCGACGATGGTCAGATCTTCCGGGCCATGCAGAAGGCCGCAGAGAACGGCAGCACGATCATGATGCACGCCGAGAACGGCATCGTCATCGATGTGTTGCGCGAGCAGGCGCTGGCCCGAGGTGAGACCGATCCGATCTACCACTCGATCACCCGTCCTCCCGTCACCGAGGCCGAGGCCACGCACCGGGCCATCGCCTATGCCGAATTGGCAGGGTGTCCCCTCTACGTGGTGCACATGTCCGCCAAGGAGGCACTCGACGAGATCGCCGTGGCCCGCGATCGAGGCTCCAACATCTTCGCCGAGACCTGCCCTCAGTATCTGTACCTGGGGTGGAAGAACCTTCGCGAACCCGGCTTCGAAGGCGCCAAATACGTGTGTTCGACGCCGGTCCGCAGCGAGGAACAAGGCCATCAGGAGGCACTCTGGCGTGGCTTGGCCACCAATGACCTCCAGGTGGTGTCCACCGACCACTGCCCGTTTTGCATGAACGATCACCCCACGCTGGGTACCCAGAAGCAACTGGGAGTGGGAGATTTCACGAAGATCCCCAACGGGCTCCCGGGCGTCGAGGAACGCATGGCTCTCCTCTATCACGGTGCGGTGGGAGAAGGCAGATTGTCGCTCAACCGGTTCGTCGAAGTGTGCGCCACGACCCCCGCCAAGATGTTCGGGATGTACCCCAAGAAGGGCACCATCGCGGTGGGCTCCGACGCCGACATCGTGATCTTCGACCCGGCCGCCCGAACCACCATGTCCGTCGACATCAATCACATGGACGTGGACTACTCCGCCTACGAGGGGAAAGAGATCGAAGGGGCGATCGACCTGGTCATGGCGCGCGGCACGGTGATCATCTCCGACAACACCTACCACGGCGCCAAGGGCGACGGTCAGTACCTGAAGCGGACCACCAACCAGTATCTGATCTGACCACGGCCGACGAGGAGGAATGAAGATGGACTTCGGAGTCGTATTACAGACAGACCCTCCCGTCAGCCGGGTGCTCGAGTTGACCAAGCTCGCCGAAGCAAATGGTTTTGGCTATGCCTGGACCTTCGATTCGCATGTGCTCTGGCAGGAACCGTTCGTCATCTACTCGCTCATGCTGGCCGAGACGGAGAACATGATCGTTGGGCCGATGGTCACCAACCCCGGTACGCGGGACTGGACGGTGCTCGCCTCGATGTTCGCCACCCTCAACGATGCGTTCGGACCTCGCACCATCTGTGGGATGGGACGGGGCGACTCGGCGTTGCGCTACATCGGCAAGAAACCTCGAACACTGGCCACCATGGTCGAATCCATGAAGCTCATCAAGTCGATGGTGGGCGGCGAAGAGGTCGAGTATGAGGGCAAGACGCTCCGGTTTCCATGGGTGGATCAAGGGTGGGACCTCCCCATGTGGGCGGCCGGGTACGGCCCCAAAGCCCTCGACACCGTGGGTCGGCACGCGGATGGATTTATTCTTCAGCTGGCCGATCCCCAGATCCTGGCGTGGACGGTGGAGGCGGTCCGGACCGCCGCCGACGATGCCGGCCGCAATCCAGACGACATCGCCATCTGTGTGGTGGCGCCTGCCTACGTGGGCGACGACCTGGAGCATCAGCGAGACGAAACACGCTGGTTCGGGGGAATGGTGGGCAACCATGTGGCCGACATGGTCGGCCGATATGGCCACGACTCCGATCATGTGCCCAAGGCTCTCACGGACTACATCGCGGCGCGCGAGGGATACGACTACGACCACCACGGGAAATCGGCCAACAAGTCCACGGACTTCGTGCCAGATGAGATCATCGACCGCTTCTGCGTGCTCGGCCCGGCCGAACACCACATCGCCCGGCTCGAAGAACTACGCGACCTCGGGGTCGACCAGTTCGGCATCTACCTGATGCACGACGCTCAGGAAGCGACGCTGGCCGCCTACGGCGACACCATCATCCCCGCTCTGAACGGCTGACCTCTAGCGGCGCTCGTACTCGGCGTCGGTGACCTTGTCCGGCTCCCACACGGTTGCGCCGCCAGTGGTGAGGGAGAGGTGGACCATGGGCGAGTGGGGTCCGGCGCCGTGCCAGTGCAGCTCACCGGGGGGTGCATAGACGACGTCCCCTGCGCTGACCTCGACGGTGGCCCCGCCGTCGGTCTGCACCAATCCGGCGCCGCTGGTGATGTAGAGAACCTGGCCTTCGGGGTGCCAGTGCCAGTCCGTCCGGGCGCCCGGCTCGAAAGAGACGGCCAGAGCGTTCAGCGCTCCCTCGGAAGGGTGGCTGAGGGGGCCGAAATGGACAACTCCCGTGAAGTTCTCGGCGGGTGCCTTTGTCCATGTGATCTGCTCGGCGGGGGTGTGCTCCATGGCTGGCTCCTTCTGTTCGAGTCGATCTCGATCCTACGGTTTGGGCTCGAGAAGGATGATCGGAATGCGTCGGTCCGTCCGCGACTGGTAGGTGGCATAGCCGTCGTAGGCGGCCAGAACTCGTGGCCACCACCTGTCCCGTTCGGCAGCCGACGCCTCCCTCGCCTTCACGGCGATGGTCCGATCCAGCACCTGTATATCGGTGTCCGGAGCTGCCATCAGGTTCAGGTACCAATCAGGCGGATAGTCCCGACCACCCCAGGAGGCAATCACCACGAAGGCGTCGCCGTCCCGAAGGTAGAGCAGCGGCACGGTGTGTCGGCGACCCGATTTCCGACCTACGGTGGTGAGGAGCAGCATGTCGTTGTTGACGAGCCTTCGACCGATCCTGCCGCCTGTGGCCCGATAGAGAGTGGCGTGGACGGCCGAGAGGTATTTGGCGGTCAGGTCATGCACCTGATGAGCCTGCCCTGGGGACGAGCGAGGGTCAAATCGAACTCCCGGACCCCCAAGGGAGTGCCTGCTGGCTCCCCTTCCAAGGTTCGGTCTTGGCGGTCGGTGTCGAACCCGGCGCAGTCGTGGCCGACTCTGGAGAAGGCGCTCGGCAGGATCAGACGGATGGTTCAGCAAGACGATCGATCAGGCCCCACAGATGATCGATGTGCTCCTCCCGCGTGTTGGTCTGGCCGATCGACACCCGGATGAACGACTCCTCATGGAGCTTCGAGGGGGTGACGTACACCAGCGGGTCGGCATTGAGGTCGGCGACGAGCTTGTCGGTGGGCAGGTTTCCTCCAGCATGTCGGAACGACACGAGTGCGAATTGGGTGGGTGCCACGATTTCGAGGCGCGGATCGGCCTCGATGCGTGCGGTGAGGGTTGCGGCCAGGCGGATGTGTTCGCGGATGAACGAGCGGAGGTGTTCTGCGCCGAAGCTCCGCAACACCCACCACAGTTTCAGGGCGCGGAAACGGCGGCCGAGCGGGACATGCCAATCGCGGTAGTCGATCACCTCTCCCGACTCGGAGGCCTTGTCTCTCAGGTAGGGCGGCAGAATGCTGAGGGTTTCGATGAGGGGTCGCCGGTCGGCGACGTAGAACACAGAGCAGTCGAAGTTCACCATCAGCCATTTGTGAGGATTGAACACGTAGGAGTCGGTGAGTTCGAGGCCGTCCTGATGGTGGCGAAACTCGGGACAGATCATTGCCGAACCGGCATAGGCGGCGTCGACGTGATGCCAGATGTCGTGGCGGAGGGCGACCTCGCCGATCGAACGGATGGGGTCGACCGCGGTGGTGCCGGTCGTTCCGATCGTGGAACAGACGAAGGCAGGCGCCAGCCCGTTCGATCGGTCTGCGTCGATGGCTGTCTCGAGGGCATCGGCTCGCATCGCCAGGTGGCGGTCGACCGGGATCTTCCTGAAATGCCGGAAACCTGCCACTCGCGCCCCCTTCTCGATCGAGGAATGAGCTTCTTCGGAGGTGTAGGCGACCAATTGTTCGAGTGAATGGTCTTCGCCTGCCAGGTGGCGGGCCACCACAAGCGCGATGTGACTGGCGTCGGAGGCGCTGCCCTGGATGACTCCGCCGCCTCCGCCGGTCGTCTTCCAGCCCTGGGGAAGTCCGAGCAGGTCGACCAGCCAGTCCATCATGTGGGCCTCGATCTCGGTGGCGGCGGGAGACGTGGACCACAGCATTCCCTGCTGGCCCAGGCCGGCCGAAACCAACTCGCCGAGAATGGCGGGAAAGGATGCGTTGCCGGGAAAGTAGGCAAACCAGTTGGGCGACTGCCAGTTGGTCAGCCCCGGTTTCACCACGGTGTCGAGATCTGCGATGAGGCGCTCGAACGGCTCGGGATCCTCCGGGGCTCGATCCGGCAGGAGGGAGCGGATGTCGCCCGGATTCACGTCGGGCTGGACCGGGAGTTCGTCGACGGCTTCCCAATAGTCGGCTACCCAATCCACCAGATGTCGGCCCCACCGACGGAACTCGTCGGGCGTCAACCCAGGGGTATCCGGTGTCATGAACTCTTCCTCGCCGCGAAGAGATAAACCTAGTTGGCGTGCCGGCC
>CBDUEV010000078.1:0-11977 GCA_965366365.1 uncultured Acidimicrobiia bacterium
GCGGCCATTCGCCGCCGGCGCGAGGTCCGAGCCCGGCCAAGTCTTCATTGTCGTTCGGATCGTTGGCGTTGTAGTGGTCTATCACTTGGAAAACGGATGCACACCGATATTTCTGAGCGGTCTGTCCTTTTGACGGTGAACCTCCCACGATCACTGTCCCATCAAGGGACCAGCCGGTCAGCGACGAGCTACCTGATCCACCTGTTTGTCCTGCTGCTGGATCTGGAAGGGCGAGCAGCAGGGAGGAAAGCAATACCGCTAAGACGATTCTGGGAGTGCGAGTCATTCAGTGCCGTACCAGTACTCCTGCCAGCCGTACTCAGTGGGTGCGATCACCACATAGATGGCTAGCTCGGTCCAGGGCGAGAAGCTCTCGAAAACCTCGCCGCTCTCGACGCTGACCAACTCATAGCCTTCAGAGGTTGAATAGAAGCGGGTAGCTACCGACCCTTCCGGCAACGAGGCACGGATCGAAGGTGTTGCCGGAAGGTCCTCAACGTCGACGATCTCGAATCGATCGTTCTGGAACGGAGAGGGGGCAACCGCCTCCAAACCGAAGCCTCCGATCGGGTCAACCACGTTCGTTTCCATTGTGCGTGCGGGGCTGTCGGTCATTGTGTGTATTTGAACGAGTTCTTTGACCGGACGGTCGAACAGCATCCAGTCGGAAAAGGCCAAGAGCTCCTTCAACGCTTCGATCGGGTCGGGTTGGGTGATGTTGGGGATGAAGAACTCTTCGATAGGGATGAGGCTCTCCGTCGCCACCTCCTCGGCCAAAGCTTGAAGGGCGGCGGGATCTCCGACGGTGCCTTCGGGGAGCGTGGTGGTGGGTGCCACGGTGGTGGTCGTCGGGGGTGCTGAGGTCGTCGTGGTGGGAGAGGCCGTGGTCGCGGTGGTTGGTGCCACCGTGGCCGGGGGGATAGTCGTAGTGGTCGCCGTGCCGGAGCAGGCCGTCAGGGCCATCGCAGCCACGAGCACCATCACGAATATGCGATTCGATCCCTGCATCGATCCTCCTTGTCGGGCATGCTAAACCTTCGAACTCGATCTGGCAATAGTGATAGTTAACGATCTTTAGAGAATGATTACCCGTCCCTAGCGGGGAAGCGGTAGAGATAGGGAACTTCGAGGCAGCGAACAGATCAACTGAGCGTACGAATCGACGCTCGATCGGGCCTGTCCGGATCGGGGAGCCACCAGGACCGGACTACGATGGCCGTCCGCATGTTCGAATCTCTGTCTGATCGCTTCACCAGTGTGTTCTCGTCTCTGCGCGGCAAGGGTCGCCTGAGCGAGAGCGATGTCGACAGCGCCCTTCGTGAGGTACGGCTGGCGCTCCTCGAAGCCGACGTCAACGTGTCGGTCACCAAGAACCTGCTTGCCCGCATCAAGGAGCGGGCTCTGGGCGCTGATGTCCACCAGTCGCTCACCCCCGGTCAACAGGTCATCAAGATCGTTCACGAGGAGTTGATCCAGACCCTCGGGGGTAAGGAAGCGCACCTCAACAAGCCGGGGAAGCCGCCCTTCACGATCCTGATGGTGGGTCTCCAGGGCTCCGGCAAGACCACCACGGCGGCGAAACTGGCCAAGCATCTCAAGTCCAAAGGTCGGACCCCGATGCTCGTGGCGGCCGACCTCCAGCGACCGGCCGCGGTCGATCAGCTCCAACGACTCGGAGAGCGGGTGGGCGTGCGCGTCTTCGCAGACCGGAAGTCCAAGCCCGCCCGGGTTGTCAAGGCGGCGCTCAAGGAAGCCGAGAAACTCAGTATCGATACCGTGATCGTCGACACGGCCGGACGGCTCGCCATCGACAAAGACCTCATGGATGAGCTGGCCGCGATCCGAAAGATCTCGAATCCGGACGAGGTGCTCTTGGTCGTGGATGCGATGACCGGTCAGGACGCCGTCAACGTGGCACAGGGATTCCTCACCTACACCGATCTGACCGGCATTGTCCTGTCCAAGTTGGACGGCGATTCGCGAGGAGGCGCCGCCATTTCGGTGCGCGAGGTGACCGGTCGACCGATCAAATTCGCGGCGATCGGGGAGTCTCTCGAGGATTTCGAGGTGTTCTATCCGGAGCGGATGGCTTCGCGGATCCTCGGAATGGGTGACGTGCTCACACTCATCGAAAAGGCCGAAGAGGCATTTGATGAGGACGAGGCCGTCAAGATGGCCGAGAAGCTCCGAAAGAACGACTTCAACCTCGAGGACTTCCTCAAACAGTTCCAGCAGCTCAAGAAGATGGGGCCGCTGCAAGGATTGCTTGCTATGCTGCCAGGCGCCGGGTCGGCCCTTCGTGACGTCGAGGTCGACGACAAGGATCTGGCGAGGGTCGAGGCCATCATACGGTCGATGACTCCGACAGAGCGGCGAAATCCCCGAATGATCGACGGGAGTCGGCGCCGCAGGATCGCCCGAGGATCGGGCACGAACCCGCAGGCCGTCAACGCCCTGTTGAAGCAGTTTGCGGAAACACAAAAGATGATGAAAATGCTGGCCGACGGCAAGAACATTCCCGGGCTCCCCGGGGTGCCGGGTATGCGGCCAGGTCGAAACAGGAAGAGGTGAGCAGATGGCGGTCAAGATCCGCCTGATGCGGTTGGGCAAGAAAAAGCAGCCCGTGTACCGAGTCGTCGTCGCCGACGGCCGGAAGCCGCGCGATGGACGTTATATCGAATCAATCGGCCGCTATGACGCTCGTCAAGAGCCGTCATTGATCGAGATCGACAATGACAAGGCTGTTGGTTGGCTCAACAAGGGCGCCCAGCCCACCGACCCCGTCAAGAAGCTCCTGGAGATCTCGGGGGCGTGGTCGCAATTCAAGGTCGCCAAGGGGGAGATCCATACAGTGGCCCCCAAGGCCCCACCGGTCGTCGACGTCGCCGTCGACGTCGAGGAAGCGGCCGCCGAGAACGCACCAGCCGAGGAAGGCACCGAAGATGAGTAAGGGTCAGATCGTCGAGCGAGTCGTCACGTATGTCATCAAGAGCATTGTCGACGACCCGGAGTCCGTCGAAGTGACCATGATCGAGCAGGGGCCTGAAGAGGTCGTGGCCGAGGTCCGGACGGCCAAATCGGACATGGGTCGTGTCATCGGCCGTCGCGGTCGGGTTGCCAAGTCCATCCGGAACATCGCCCAAGCTGCCGCGGACGAGGAAGGCCTCGAATCCGACGTTGAGTTCCTCGACTGATTCCTCATCCGACGAAGCGCCCGCGGGGCGCCTCGTCGTCGGTCACCTCGCCCGGGCCCACGGCATCCGAGGCGCGGTGGTCGCCAAGTTCTACTCAGACGATCCGCACCGGTTCGGGCCAGGCGACGATTTCGTCACCGATCCGGACGGCCGGACCCTCGAGATAGAACGTGCCCAGCCGATGAAGGGTGGGCACCTCGTTTCGTTCGTTGGCGTCGAGTCTCGCGACGAAGCCGAATCCCTGCGCGGGCAACGGCTCACCATCGCTCTGGAATCTCGCCGTGCTCTCGACGCCGGCGAATTCTGGCGCGAGGACCTGATCGGCCTGGATGTCCGCGACCAAGCAGGAGTGTCCCTCGGGAGGGTCGTGGAGGTCGTGCTTGGCGACGCCCAAGACCGACTCACGGTCGAGACACCGCAGGGCCGGCGGGCAGACGTGCCGTTCGTGGATGCGTTGGTGCCGGTCGTCGATGCCGAGAATGGCTTTGTCGTGGTCGTCGAGATCCCCGGGTTGTTCGATCGGTCTGATGGCACGGAGTAGAGTGCCGATACCGAATTCACTTGTGGAGAAACCGATGAGCAGCGACGTGGAGCAGGCCGAAGAGGTCGAACTCGACGAAAAACAGGCCAAAGACATGAGCAGAGCCCTGAAGTGGGGGATCGGCCTCGGGACTCCTGTCACCATCCTGGTGTTCTTCGCCATTCTGATGTTGGCCGGAGTCGGGTTTGAGAGGTCGGCCATCGCTTCGGTTTGGACGGGGATCGTCGGCGGAGCCTTCTACGGTGGGATCTCGGCGATGCTCCACGTGATGAACAAGTACCACTGATTGCCCTTCTGGCCCACGCCCAATGGTGAAGTCCAGTGGTGAAACGTGCGGACAGCCGACACCGTGATAGCGTCACCCCATGAGCCATCCCCCGCCTGATCCTGACCTGGCGCTCGCCTACCTCGACGGGGAGATCGGCGCGGCCCCTCTCTTTGCCGAAGCCCGGCGCCTTCGTGACGCCGGCAAAGGCCGCACGATGACGTATTCGCGGAAGGTGTTCGTCCCCATCACCACGCTGTGCCGGGATACCTGTACCTACTGCACGTTTGCGAAACCCCCCGGAGCGGGAGGCGAATACCTCGTGCCGGCCGACGTGCTGGCCATTGCAGAGGCAGGCGACAGCCGACGATGCACCGAAGCGCTGCTCACCCTCGGAGATCGGCCGGAGGATCGATGGCCGCAAGCGCGTGAGTTCCTGGCCACACAGGGGGTCACGACCACCATTCAGTATGTCGTGGAGATGTCCGAGCTGATCGTCGAGTCGACTTCACTGTTCCCCCACGCCAACCCGGGGCTGCTGAGCGATGAGTCCCTGGCAGCGCTTCGCCCCACCAACGTGTCGATGGGGCTGATGCTCGAGAACATCTCTGCGCGGTTGCTCGAACCGGGTATGCCCCACCACAACTGCCCCGACAAAGACCCGGCGCGGAGGATGGCCACCATCGAGGCTGCCGGTCGCCAGAAGGTGCCGTTCACCTCCGGAATCCTCGTCGGTATCGGGGAAAACAACCGGGAGATCGTCGACAGCCTCGTCGCCTTGGCAGAGGCCCACCGGATCGCCGGGCACATCCAGGAAGTGATCGTCCAGAATTTTCGGGCCAAAGCCGACACCCGCATGCGGCGGTCCGCCGAACCCACCCCGGCCTATTTCGCCCGGGTGGTGGCGGTGGCCCGCTGGTTCCTCGGCGCCGAGATGAACCTGCAAGTCCCGCCCAACCTGACCGAAGCGTTCGAGGTCTACCTCGACGCCGGCATCAACGACTGGGGTGGCGTCTCTCCGCTCACCATCGATTGGGTCAATCCGGAACAGCCCTGGCCGCATCTCGACAAGCTTCGAGCCCGCACCATCGGAGCCGGCTTCGAGCTGAAGCCCAGGCTCCCCGTGTACCCCGAGTACCTGACCTCCGAATGGCTCGACCCGAGGATGCTCGATCGGGCCCTGGCCGCGGTCGACGACGACGGCTATGCCCTCGCCCCCCAGCTCGAAGGAGCCGTATGACCACGATCACCTTCCTCCGTGCGCGGCCCGCTCAGACGGTCAACCAACTCACTGCGACCACCCGCCGCAAAGAGGGGACGACCGCCCTCGAAGTCCCTTCGCTGACCACCGGCGCTGTCGACGCCGCCCTGGCCGGTGGCCTGCTGCCCATCTCGGCGGGGCTCACCGACGTCGAACCCGTGGCGTGGGTCGTCACCCCGACCGAGGCGCAGGAGGTATCAGCGGCGCCGTGGCGGATCACGGTGATTGACCAGGCCGACCGGACAGAAACCCTGGCCGCGCTGGCCCGCCTCCAACCCGCCTTCCTGAGGACCCGTCGTTCGCAGGTGGCTCATGCGGCGGCCCTCACCTCGCTTCCTGGGCTCAACACCGTCGTGTCGGTGTTCGTCGATACGGCCTCCGAGGCGCGAGCCGCCGTGGAGGCCGGAGCGGGCGATCTGGTACTCCGGGATTGGGGCGACGAACGGATCGGTGAACTACGCGACGCCTTGGCGCCGTTCGTCCTCGTCGAACGAACCGCCCTACCTCTTGGGACCGACCTCGACGAGGCGCGGCGCCAACTTCAAGGCCCCGCCTTCACCGCCTGGCTCAATCAGACGGACGGCAGCGGGGCGGCGCGACCTCGTTACCGATGGGCGCCGGGTCTCGACGAGACCCCTCCGATGCACCGGCACCGCCTCTCGGCCGAGTGGGTCGACGATCGCTGGATCTCGGGCCGGCCCACCTCGAATGTCGACAGCGAGATCGGCGAGATCCTGCGGCGCTCGAGACAGGGGATGGCACCATCCCGGCACGAGATCGAAGTGCTGTTCCGGGCGCGAGGCGACCAGGTCGACGCCATCGCCACGACGGCGGATCACCTGCGGGAACGAGCAGTCGGCGACACGGTCTCGTATGTGGTGAACCGGAATATCAACTACACCAACATGTGCTATTTCAAATGTGGCTTCTGTGCGTTTTCGAAAGGTCCCAAGAGCCTCAACCTGCGCGGCGATCCGTATCTCATGGGCGTACCCGAAATCGTGACGAGGGCCAGAGAGGCATGGGAGCGCGGCGCAACGGAGGTGTGTCTGCAAGGTGGCATCCATCCTGAATTCACCGGCGATTTCTATGTGGGTGTGGTGGAGTCCATCAAGGCCGAGCTCCCCGGGATGCACATTCACGGGTTCACGCCGCTGGAAGTGTGGCAGGGGGCCGAGACACTCGGCATCCCGGTCCGCGCCTTTCTCGAACGGCTCGCCGCAGTTGGCCTGGGGACTCTTCCCGGGACCGCCGCCGAGATCCTCGACGACTCGGTGCGCGAGCACCTGTGTCCGGACAAGATACGCACCGCGCAGTGGTCGGAGGTGATGCTGACCGCCGCCGACCTCGGTCTTCGCTCGACGGCCACCATGATGTTCGGCCATATCGATGGTCCGGCGTCCTGGGCCAACCACTTCGAAGTGCTGCGAGAAGTCCAGCGGAGGTCAGGGGTCTTCACGGAGTTCGTACCGCTCCCGTTCGTGCACATGGGGGCTCCCATCTGGCTGCGCGGGCGGAGCCGGCCAGGGCCGACCTGGGACGAAGTGGTTCTCGTGCACGCTGTCGCACGGATCGCCTTCGATGGTCTCATCCCCAACATCCAGGCCTCCTGGGTCAAACTCGGCCTCGATGGCGGGGCACGACTGCTCCAAGCCGGCTGCAACGACCTGGGTGGAACCCTGATGGACGAAACCATCACCCGCGCTGCCGGAGCCAGTCACGGGACCGAGATCGCCCCCGAAGACTTCGAGCGAGTCATTCGATCGATCGGCCGGACCCCGGCGCGGCGAAACACGCTCTATGAAGTCCTTGCCATGGGCACTGCCTGAGAGCCGATCTCCGGGTTTCCCGGCCTGCCGTAGGTGGCGAGGTCCAGGACCGAATGGCGGGTGGTAAACGGTCGTTAACATCCTCTCCGAAGAATTCGCTACGCTGAGCGCCAACACGTGATTGAGGAGTAACCATGCCAGAAGCAGTCATCGTCGATGCCGCCCGGACTCCGATTGGACGCGCCTTCAAAGGATCGCTGGCCGCCGTGCGTCCCGACGACATGAGCGGATACGTCATCAAAGCGCTCATGGACCGCAATGAGGCTGTGGAACCAGCTTCCGTGGTGGATGTGATGATGGGGTGCGGGCTGCCCCATCACGCCTCGGGCATGAATATCGGGCGCAACGCCGCGCTGCTGGCCGGCCTTCCCGACTCGGTGCCCGGCCAGACCGTCAACCGCTACTGCTCGTCGTCGTTGCAGACCATCCGGATGGCGTTTCATGCCATCAAGGCTGGCGAAGGGGACACCTTCATCTCTGCCGGGGTGGAGAGCTGTTCGATGACGCTCGGAAAGGGCGTCTCGAGCGAAGACCTCAACCCGCGCTTCACAGACCCCAGCCGCGACGACTTCCTCAATCAGGTGTACATCCCGATGGGCAACACCGCCGAGAACGTCGCCAAACAGTACGACGTGAGCCGCCAGCGCATGGACGAGTTCGCCAAGTTGAGCCAGGACCGAGCGGTCGAGGCGCAGAAGAATGGGTTTTTCGATCGTGAGATCGTTCCCTACCCCGTTGCCGATGGGGTGCTGGTCACCCAGGACGACGGCCCACGCGCCAACACGACGATCGAGAAGCTCGCCGAGCTTCCTCCCGTATTCGATCCGGAGGGGCGGGTCACGGCAGGAAACTCGTGCCCACTCAACGACGGCGCCGCCGCCGCCCTCGTCATGGACGAGGACAAGGCGCGGTCCCTGGGACTGAAGCCCCGGGCGCGGATCATCGCCTCGGCGGTCTCGGGTTTGGCGCCTGAGATCATGGGCGTCGGTCCGATCGAAGCGGTACGCAAGGTGCTGGCACAGGCGAACATGACCATCGGCGACATAGATGTCGTCGAACTCAATGAGGCCTTTGCCGCCCAGGTGCTGCCGGTCTGTGACGAGCTGGGTATCTCCATCGAGGACCAGCTCAACCCGCACGGTGGTGCGATCGCCCTTGGGCATCCGTTTGGAATGACGGGTGCTCGGATCATGGCCACCCTCCTCAACGACCTGGAAACCCTGGACCGGACGTACGGTCTGGAGACCATGTGCGTCGGAGGCGGAATGGGTATGGCGATGATCGTGGAACGGCTTCGCTGACACTATTTCCTCGCCGGGACGGCAGGCGTTGCCGCGCCGCCGGTGGGCAGACGCTCCGACGACCTGTCCGGGATGATGCATCGATGCGCTTCCGGAGCGAGGTGACGTTGGGCGGGGGGCGAGCTCGGCCGGGTGACAGCTGCGATACTCGCGCGGTATGACCAACCTCGAGGTGTCTCTCCGTCGCATCATCGTCGGCTACCGGGTGATCGCGGCGGTCTGGCTGGGCGTGCTTGGAGTGATCACCTGGCGAGGCGACGACCCTCCCGACAATGCCGGGATGGTTCTGGCCACGATCGTGCTCGTCTTCGCCTGGACGGCCCTCACGGTGGTGGTGTCCTTTGGGCAACCCGAATACTTCCAACGGTGGTGGTTCATCGTTCCCGACGTGGCGGTGGCGCTCGTGACGGTCGTGGTTCCCGATTGGGCCGGCTCGGCCAATTTCTACGGGGGCTACCCGATGTCCGCCGTCCTCATGGCCGCCTACGCCGCCGGTCTGGCCGGGGGAGCCTGGTCGGTCACCGCCCTCACCCTCGCCACCTACTGGCGGGTTCGGACTGGCGGGATCGACGGCAGTGCCACCGTCGAGAGTTCGGCGATCTTGGTATATCCGTTCATCGCCGCGCCGGTCATCTGGGGGACCGGGGTCCTTCGGCGCAGCGACCGGCTCAGACGCGAAGCCGAATCGGCGCTCGAGGCAGAGCGCGCTGAGCGTGTCCGGGCGGAAGAACGCTCCGAAATGGCGGCCCACCTGCACGACTCTGTGCTGCAAACCCTGGCGCTCATTCAACGCAACAGCGAACACCCCGATGAAGTCGTGGCCCTGGCTCGCTCCCAGGAGCGCGACCTCCGTGACTGGCTCTTCGGGGCAGAGACGAAGACGGTGGTCACCTTCGACACCGCCGTGGCGGCGATGTGCGCCGAGGTCGAAGAGGCCTTTCGCTTCAGGGTCGACCATGTGGTGGTGGGGAACGCCGAACTCGACGGCGACCTCGGCGCACTCGTGGCGGCAGGCCGAGAGGCGCTGATCAACGCGGCCAAGCACTCGGGAGCCGAATCGGCGTCGGTCTATGGGGAGATCGCCGGTGGGAAGGCCGTGCTGTTCGTTCGTGATCGCGGTGTGGGGTTCGTGATGGAAGCGGTACCCCCCGATCGCGAAGGAATCGCCACCTCGATACGCGCCCGCATGGAGCGACACGGCGGGACCGTGGAAATCCGTTCGGGGAGTGGCGCCGGCACCGAGGTGGCGCTATCAATGCAGGTATGACCCAACCGATCTCGGTGTTCATCGTCGACGACCACGATCTCTTCCGTTCGGGCGTCAAGAGCGAACTTCCCGAAACGATCACGTTGGTGGGGGAGGCATCTGAGGTGGAGGCCGCCATCGAGATGATCTCGGAACGCCAACCGGACGTCGTGCTGTTGGACGTGCACATGCCGGGCGGTGGCGGGAAGGCGGTGTTGAAAGGCGTCCATTCCGAACACCCCAACATCGTGTTCTTGGCCTTGTCGGCTTCGGACGCGTCGGAAGACGTGGTGGAGATCGTCAGGGCAGGGGCGCGTGGGTATGTCACCAAATCGATCTCGCCGCTCGACCTGGCGGACGCCATCCAACGTGTTCATGGAGGCGATGCGGTCTTCTCGTCGAAACTGGCCGGGTTCGTCCTCGATGCGTTCGCGGCGATACCGGTGGCGGACATCGACCCCGAACTCGATCAGCTGACCGACCGCGAGCGGGAGGTGCTCCAGCACATCGCCAGGGGATACACCTACAAGGAGATCGGAGAGCGGCTCTTCATTTCCGTCAAGACGGTCGAGACCCACGTGTCGTCGGTGCTCCGCAAACTACAGCTCTCCAACCGCCACGAATTGACCCGCTGGGCGACTGACCGAAAACTGATCTGAGCAGCGCCTCAGCCTGACGATTCTGCCTTCAGAGTCACTGCGGTGCCGGTGACCGTCACCAGTATCGTCTGACCGATCGGCTGAACGGTGTGGGTCACTCCCACCACGGCATGCGCGCCGCGTGCCAGCGCCTCGTCGACCATGTGACGCGTGGATTCCTCTCGAGCCGCTGCCACATCGGCGGGGGTGATCGAATCCGAGTCCGTGGCGGTGTCGCCGATGACCACACCCAAGTAGGTGTCGACATCCCACTCCGAGAGGGTTGGGCTGGTCGTGATGATGGGGCGCCACGTACTGGCCCCCGAATCGTCTTCGACCCATCCCTGGGCAGCTTCCTTCCAGCGCGATCCCCATGCTTCCCCTTCACCGGAGAGCATGGAGCCGGCTGACACGTCACCGAGCTCGTCGAAGACCCCCACGGTCGCCGCGCTCGCCGCGCCGGCCACCGCAGCGACGCCCTCGGGGGAACGAGCCTCCTCGTCCGGATAGGAACCCGGGTCTACCGTCTCGGGTTCGTCCGGCCCGGAAGCTTCAGCGTCGGAATCAACGAGATCGAGAGACTCCTCCGCGGGCGCATCGAGGTCGGGGATTTCCACGTCGTGGGCACCGAACTCGGCCAGGGCGTCCCCAGACAGGTCCATTGCGGATACATCTGTTTCGGGCACGTCCAGGTCGGACACATCCATCCCAACGACGTCTGTTTCGGCGTGGTCAGCCTCGGGCTCGGGCTGCTCGGCGACATCCTCGTCGGCGGAGTCCTGCTCTGGGTGTTCGTCGCCTACTTCGGGCGTGTCGACATTGGATCCCCATGTGATCCCGATATCGAAGCCGCCCTCGTCATCGGATTCATCTGCGTCACTCAACCAGTCGTCGGTATCGGTGGAGGCGAGATCTTCGAGCGGGTCGACCTCTGTATCTGCGCCGAGGACAACCGGTTCGACATCGGCAACCATGGCGGCCAGTGCGGCAAAGTCGGGATCCCCGCCTTCGTAGAGCTCAGGCTCTTCGCCCTGCGCTTCGATCTCCGGCGAGTCATCGGTCGATTCTCCGGCTCCCTCGTGCTCAGCCTCGGGAACAGAGCCCTCATCTGTCTCGTCTGACGAAGCATCCTCGTCGATCTGGAAATCGTCCAGCCCCGTGAAGGATCCTCCGAGCACCTCAGCCAATTCGTCGATCGTCTCCTCCTCGTCGACACCCTGGTCGGCCTCATGCTCCGGTTCTCCGGCAATATCTTCGAGTTCCGAGTACACCGACGGGGGCTCGGTCGAACCGAGCACAAACGCATCGGCGTCCAGTTCCCCAGCCGCAGGTTCTGCCTCGCTGTCCGCAAGCTCGTCGGGGTCCGTCTCCGAGTCTTCATCGGAGTCGGGGGTGCCGCTGCCGAAGATGCCGGTGGCGGCCAGGAGCGGAGAGTAACGAGAACGGGTCGACGGATCGGTCGAGCCGGGCGGCGCCTCGAGTTGCTCCATCTGATCCTCGGCGAAATCCGTCAGGTCCGGTGCTGCCAGCACGTCTCCTGCGCCTTCGGCGACGGCTTCCTCGAGATCGAGGTCCGGAATCTCCAAACCGTTCGCCGGATCGAGCTCGGGGAGACCCAGGTCCGGGATCTCCAGGTCGGGGATGCCGGCTTCAGGCACGTCGACTTCAGGCAGATCGACTTCAGGCAGATCGACTTCAGGCA
>CBDUEV010000079.1:0-11963 GCA_965366365.1 uncultured Acidimicrobiia bacterium
CCTTGGCGAGAAGCACGACGTGCCTCTGCGTTGAAGCGGACGATGTCGGCGATCATGGCGTAGTGGCTGGGCCGAAACTTGGCGCGTGGGTCGGCGAACATGCCTCGGAGGCTTCCTTCGTATTCGAGACCGCCAACAACGGCGAACGACATGTCCGACGGTTCCGTCTCGACCCCGATTTCCCGGAAGAGGCTGGTGAGGAGGGGGTAGGTGCGTTCGTTGTACACGATGAAGCCCGTGTCCACCGGAACCGTGACCCCGTCGACGGTCGCGTCAACGGTATGGCTGTGCCCACCCACCCAATCCGATGCCTCGAAGAGCGTGATGTCGGCGTGGGGATGGAGCCGGTGGGCTGCGCCCATTCCGGCGATTCCCGTGCCGATGATCCCCACGGTCGGACGGTCTGCGAAATGCCCGGTCGCGTCGGACCGGGCGGCTGGTTGGAGCACGGCTGAACCTCCTCAGGAGGCATTCGGAGCCGTGGCTCGTCTTGGATCACATCCGGATGAGAGCCGAGCCCCAGGTGAAGCCGCTCCCAAACGCCGAGCAGGCCACCAGCATGCCGGAACGCAGCTCGCCGGCGACGATGGCGAGGTCCATGCCGATAGGGATGCTGGCGGCGGTGGTGTTGGCGACCTGCTGGATGGTATTGAACACCTTGTCCGGTGGGATGGACATTCTGCGGGCGACGGCTTCGTTGATCCGGAGGTTGGCCTGGTGGAAGAGGAAGAGGTCCACGTCGGCCAGTTCACGATCGTTGGCGTCGAGCGCCTCGTCGATCGATTCCGGCATGCGGCGGACTGCGTTGAGAAACACGGATTTGCCGTTCATCTGCGGGAAGTGCCGTCCTTGTTCGATGTCTTCGATCGAGATCCGGTGTCCGGCGAAGCCTTGCGAAGGCGCCTCGGCCCAGAGGGTCTTGGCTTGGGTGCCGTCGGCGTGGAGATGGGTCGAGTGAAGCTGGCTGTCGTCGGGGCCGGTCGGCTCGGCGGCCTCGAGGACGAGGGCCCCGGCGCCGTCCCCGAACAGAATGGAGATCTCCTTGCCGTTCGGTGAGAGGTCGAGACCCTTCGAGTGGATCTCGGCTCCGATGACCAGGGCCCGGTCGGCTTGACCCGTCCTGATGAAGGCGTCGGCGGTGGCGAGACCGTAGACGAACCCCGTGCACTGCTGGCGGAGGTCGATGGCGGGGATGCCGGCGATTCCGAGCTTGGCCTGAGTGAAACAGGCTGTGCCGGGGAAATCGTGATCGGCCGAGATGGTGGCGAGGACGATCAGGTCGATCTGGTCGGCGCTCACGCCTGCGGCGTCCAAGGCTCGCTGGGAGGCCGCCACGGCCAGGTCCGAGGTCGTGGTGGTTCCCTCCACCCAACGGCGTTCCCGGATGCCGCTCCGCTCCTCGATCCAATCTGGTGTCACACCGAGCAACTCGCCGATCTCGGCGTTGGTGACGACACGCGCTGGCAGGAACGATCCGGTTCCGGCAATTCGGCTACGCCTCGTGTGCATGTGCCCCACCCTATGTGACTGGCAGGCTATTGGGAGCCCCGTCGGGCGGCGACACTGGAGCCGCTCGGCGGCGCTCAGAGCGTTCGAAGCGGGCATCATCGCGGTGGCGAAGAGGCCGATCGTGGGAAACCAGGGGTTGCCGAGCCTGGTTGTGAAACGAGTCGGCCTGGCGGATCCATGTCGTGGCCTGTGAGCTGGGTGGTGCTCGCAGCACTGGGATCCTCGGATGGTTCGATCCTTGGGCTGTGGCGCTGTGTGTCGTTCTGGTGCTCTTGTCGGCGCCGCGTCGTTCTGGTGCTTGTGTTGGGCGCCGGGGGCGGAGCGTTCTCAGTCGGGGAAGAGTCGGAGTCGGAAGATGCGATCGTGTTCGCGAAGGGCGAACCGGTCGGTCATCCCCGCCACGTAATCGATGGCCTGGGTGGTGATGGAGGCGTCGTCGATCCGATAGCTCGAGGGAATCTCGTCGGGATGTTGCACGTGGTAGTCGACGAGCTGGCGGATCGTGTGGATGGCACGCTCCTTCTGGCCTTGGGCGGCAGCCCGGAGGTAGACGTTCTCGAACATGAAGTCCCGAAGTCGATGCATGGGTTCGAGAACCTCGTCGGTCATGGTGACTTCCCCCGTGGCGACGGAGCCGTCCACGACGGCGCGGATCATGGTGCTGATCCAATCCGATCCGGCCTCGGGGCCGAAGGTGTCGAGTGCCTCCGCGGGAAGATCGGCATAGGTGAGAACGCCGGCTCGAAGGGCGTCCTGGACGTCGTGGGTGAGGTATGCGATGCGGTCGGCGAATCGGCACAGGAAGCCTTCAGGGGTGGTGGGGGGTGGGTCGATCTTCCACGAGTGGGCCCTGATGCCGTCGAGCACTTCCCAGGAGAGGTTGAGGGGCTCCAGGAGGCTCATCACCCGCACCGATTGGGCGGAATGAAGCCATTCGCCTTCGACGTAGGGGTCGAGGGCGTCCTCGCCCGTGTGGCCAAAGGGAGTGTGTCCGACGTCGTGGCCGAGGCAGATCGCTTCGGTGAGGTCTTCGTTGAGGCCGAGGTCTCGGGCCATCGCCCTTCCGATCTGCGTGACCTGGAGCGTGTGGCTCATGCGGGTGACGTAGTGGTCGCCTTCGGGATTCATGAAGACCTGGGTCTTGTGCTTGAGGCGGCGAAACGCTTTGGAGTGGAGGATGCGGTCGCGATCGCGTTCGAAGGCGGTTCGGTATTCGTCGAGGGGTTCGGGTTCCGCACGGCCGCGAGATTCCGAAGCAAGCGTCGCCTCAGGCGCCAACAGCTGGCGCTCGAGTTGTTCGCGCTCTTCACGTTTTCTCAGCAGCATCGCTCACTCGATTCCTCGCTACAGCCGAACCCTGGGTTCTAGACCGCCATTTTGGCGGTCAGGAACCCAGGGTTCGGCCAATGCCGTCGCTAGACGAGCCGTTCCCGGAGGCGAGCGCTGATGTAGTCCATGCTCGCCACGATGATGGCAATGGCGAACATCTGCACAGCGGCTGCCCGGTAGTTCAACAAGTTCACGTTCTGTTGGAGGAGCAACCCCAGGCCACCACCGCCGACGAAACCGATGATCGTCGACATACGGACGTTGATGTCCCATCGGTAGAGCGTGAACGAGATGTAGGGCGGCACGATTTGCGGCACCACGGCGTACATGATGGTTTGGAGCCGGTTGGCTCCGGTGGCCTGCACCGCCTCGATCGGCCCGGTGGAAATGCTCTCCACCTGCTCGGAATACAGCTTGGCGAGGGCGGCGGTGGTGTGGAGAGCCAGCGCCAGCGCCCCGGCGAACGGCCCAACGCCCACCCAGACCACGAAGATGATGGCCATGACCAGTGGTTCGATCGACCGCAGAGAGTTGAACAGGGTGCGAGCCATGTAATAGATGGTCATGCCCGAGGCGACCTGATCCGACTTGCGGGTCCGGAATGCCAGGGCGAGTCCCAATACGGCGCCTACCGCGCCGGGAGTCCAGAAGGTCGTTGTCAGGTCGTCCCACTGATAGAACCATTCGGCGATGGCTCCGATCGTTGTGGCGATGACCACTCCGGCCAAGGCAGCCGTGATGTAGCGCAGGAGGGCATCGACCGCATCGGGAACGCGAGATACGACGAATCGTCCGAAGCTCGATCCGACCTGGGCGAAGACGCCGGCGCCGGTCACGGCGGCGAGGACGGGGATGACGATACGGATGATGTCGCCGACCGTGAAGACGAAACGCGACAGGAAGTAGAGCGGGCCGGCCGGAATCTCCAGAACCCGGTCCTCGGCTCGGAACCACCCGCTGGTGTCTCCCAGACTGTTGCCCACAGAAATGAGGAAATCGGCGGCCAGCGCCAACGCGGCGAGGGTGACGAGGGCGGACGCCACAGCCATGGCGATCCGGCCCAGGCGGGCGGAAGTACCAGGTGGCTCGTCGGGCTCCACTTCCGGGAACAACAGCCTCAGCAGATACCAGAGGATTCCTCCCAGCACGGCGACGCCCATCAGAGATGCGAAGGCGTTGCCAAACATGAACTCCACCGCAGAACGTGAGAGGCGGGCGACCCAGATGCCAATAAGTCCTCCGATGGGAAGCCCGACCACACCGAGGGCGAGGCTCACCATCGGCGACTTGATCGGTCTCATCAGGTTCCGGGACGCCAGGAAGCTGAGCGGGATGGCCAGGATCGTGCCGATGGTGGTGGCGAGCAGGGCCATGAAGACGGTCTCGAGAGCGAAATCGAACGTCAGGCGCGCCGTCTCCGTGAACTTCAGGTTCCCGACCTCCTGGCGGGCGATGACGCGGATCTGCTGGACCTCTTCGCTGGGGCGATCCTTGAGCGTGACCGGAACAGTGAACGTGCCGTCCTCGCCGACAATGAATTCGCCAACCGAGAGGCTCACGTTCGAGGGTGGTATGAACGAAATCGGTCCTTCGGAGCCGGGGACGAACCCGAATCCGCTGACCGTGATTTCTGCGCCGGGGTCCGCACAGGAGGGATCGAGAACCAGGTAGGCCCCCGAGGTGTCGGGAGCCGCCGCCTCGTTGGGGCCACACGGCACGTAGAGCTCTGCGGCGATCACCACCTCTTCTGTGTCCCGACTCAAGATGTCGGGGTGCGCCAGAGCCCGGAGAATCCGGAAGAGGTTGGTCTGGCGTTGTTCGCTTTCGATCTCGTCGAGGCTGACGTCGGTGACGTTGACGCCGTAGGCGTAGGTGAGGAACCCGAAGACGACGAAGAACAGCATGGCCCAGGTCCTGCGACGGGCCTTGTTGTTGGAGTCCGGTTTGCGGTCAGCCACGATCCGTCATCCGATCCGCTCGGCTTCTTGGCCGTAGATGTCCTTGAAGCGGGCGTCGTCGATCTCCTGAGGGGTCCCATCGAACATCAGCTTGCCCCCGTTCAGTGCGATCGCCCGGTCGGCATACTGTTGGACGAGGTCGAGGAAATGGAGGCTGCACAGCACGGTGACGCCTCGCTTCTGGATGAGGTCCAGATATTGCATGATGGAGTGGGCCAGGACGGGATCGAGGCTGGCGACCGGCTCGTCGGCCAGGATCATCTCGGGGTCCTGCATGAGGGCCCGGGCGATCCCCACCCGCTGTTGCTGGCCACCGCTGAGTTCGTCGGCTCGAGTGGATGCCTTGTCCTGGATTCCCACCAGCTCCAAGGTCTCGTGGGCCTTGGCGACGTCGGCGGCCGAGAACCGATTGATGAGGCTGGCCGCCGGCGTGGTGTAGCCCAGACGTCCGGCCAGGACGTTGGTCAAGACGGTTGAACGGTGAACGAGGTTGAAATGTTGAAAGACCATGCCGATCCTGCGGCGGATGCGGCGCATTTCCTCCTGGCTGGCGGCGGTGATGTCTTCACCGTGCCAGGTGATGCGTCCTTCGGTGGGCTCGATGAGCCGGTTGATGCAGCGGAGAAGTGTCGACTTGCCTGAGCCGGATAGGCCGATCACGGCGAGGAACTCTCCCTCGGGCACCTCGAAACTCACGTCCTCGAGAGCGAGGACACCCCCTTCGTAGACCTTCGTCAGGTGCTCGACCTTCAGCATGTGGCTCCTCGCTGGCTGCTGACTACTCGGTTTGGTGCGGCTGCCCACACGTGGGGCCCGGATGTGCCGGGCCCCACGTCAGGCGTGAGATGAGCCTTACTCGCCGATGTTCTCGAGGGTGAGTCCAGCTGCCTCCACCATCTGGCGGACGACGTCGTAGTTGGCGTCGGTGGTCGGAGCGAGACCTGACCAGTCATAGAAGTCCGGGTTGCCGATGGAATCGGCCCAGGCATCGGTTTCGGCGAAGGCGACCAGCGCCTCCTCGATCTCGGCCTTCAGGTCGGCCGGGAAGTCGGGACCGAACGACAGGGTGTCATTCGGGATGGCCGGCGAGATCGCCAGGATGCGAACCTTCTGGATCACGTCGGGTGCTTCTTCCCGAAGGTTGGCGCGGGCATCGAGCACCCGGTAGTCGCCGCAGAAGAGGCGATCCTCTTCGGTGACGGCGCATTCGGGGACGAGTTCGTCGGGGATGTCGGGGTCCATGCCGACTTCCCAGGTGCCTTCAGGGAGAAGCGGCGGGCTGTAGAAGCTCGAACCGAATTCAGCATCACCCTGGTAGACGGCGCGGACCGAACCGGTGTGTCCACCCGCCTCGACGGTGCCGGACGGGGTCACACCTGCCTCCTCGAGCATCGGGAGGATGGCGAGGTACCCGGACGTCGAACCCGGATCCGGATAGGCCCAGGTGGTTCCGTCGAGGTCGGCGAGTGTTTCGTACTCGCTGTCGCGCGGCACGATGATCTGCGCCCAGTAGACGTCCCACCCGAAACGCACTGCGGCGAAGGAAACGTCGACGCCGCAGAGTTCGTTGGCGAGTACGTACCCAAGGCCGGGGATGAAGCCCATGGAGCGATCCGGCGCCGCACACATCGACTCGATCGTGGCTGCATAGGAGGTCGGGACGACGACCTCGTACTCGAGGCCGGTCGCATCTTTGAGGGCCGCTGCCATCACATCACCACCGGAGGTGATGGTGGCTGTGCTCACGGACGGGACGAACAGCACCTGAATTGGGTTGTCCGCCGAACCAACCGTCGTGGCCGCTTCTGTGGTGGTCGTTTCGGCGACCGTGGTGGCAGGTGCCGCCTCGGTGGTGGTCGTCTCGGCTACGGCTGCTTCTGTGGTGGTGGTGTCTTCCTCACCGCTGCCACAGGCCCCCAGGGCCAGTACCAACGCGGCGAAAAGAGCGATCAATACACGCTTCTTCATGTGGTTGTGTCTCCTTGTGTGTCTACCCAGCCCTGTGTACAAAGCTTCGGCACGTTCAAGGCTAACCACCACGAGGAGTGGCCGCTACTTACGAAAGACCCTCAACGAACCCGACGAAGTCCTCCCATGATTCGACCGTCTCGGTGCCAGGAACCTGATGGTTCCAGGGACGGGCGAACCGGACCATGATCCGGTCGGGCCTTTCGCGCGGAATGCGGTATACGTGGTGTGGAGCATCGTCGAGGTACACATCGCAGTCGACCTTCCATTTGTGATCGAGGATGTGGACTTCCCGGGTGGGAAGACGGTGCTCGGATATCCAGGCGAACGTGTCGTGGATCGCCCAATGAGGCTTCGTGGTCAGGATGACGATCTCGTGCTGCTTCGCCAGCGTCCACAACGCCTCAACCGCGCCGGGATAGGTGTCGAGGTGGCGAAACAGGGTGGCACCGTTCAGGTTCTGCGCCCATCGCCAGAAGTCGCGCATCGATCGAAAATGGGTCAAGGACGGGATGGCGTCCCACGCATCGACATCCTCGAGTCCGACGCGGGCGTTGAACTCTTCGTTGTAGAAGGTGATCCATCCGGCGTTGAAGTCGGCGACCACCCCGTCGAGGTCGATTCCGAGGCGCATGAGGTCGGAAGTGTAGGCGCGGCCCCAAAGAGCTCGCGGCGGCCTCGACTTGCTGCACCGGCGCAGGCAACGACCGGCGGATGGCGGGCTCTTCCTGGCGTCGAGTGTGCCTGGATGCGTCGTCACGACGCTGATAGGCACACTCGACCATCGTTTTGGTGGGGCCGCTATGCCAGCTGCACCCAGCGGAGCACTTCGGGGAGCCTGCGAGCAAACAGCCGCGACGAGAACCACAGCGCCAGCAGATAGATGCCCGCTCCCCACAGCAGCGAACCGATCGAAACCCAGGCGATCCATTGGTTCTCGAGGTAACCGACCGACAGGACGAACGCCACCGCCACGGGAGTCAGGGCGGCGCCGATGACCATGAACGAGACGAACTGGGCCACGATGGCGAGGAAACCATGCTCTGAAGCTTGCGAGAACACATCGGTGCCGACATCGGGGAGCCGCAAGGGGGTGAGCACCGACGCCACGTTGCCGACCGCGAGCTGCAGGCTGACTGCCGTCGCCAGAATCACGGGAACGTACCAAAGCAACCGCCACCCGTTTGAGATCCAGGCAATCACCAGCGTCATGACGGTTGTTTCGATGGTGAGGGCGATAGCGGTGGCGAGGTTCTTGCCGAGAATGAGGTGGGAGGGAGGGATCGGCAAGGCGAAGAGAAACGAAACCGCCCGGCGCTCCCATCCGAACTGGTTCAGCGCCACCGGCAGCCCGATGAAGAGCACCACGCTCGGGCCGATCAGCACGGACCATGCGTTCTGACGCAGCAAAGTGATGGGGCCCGCATCGAGCACCAGCCCACCCAGCAGAACGGCGAGAAAAACGACGCCCCCGGTCCACACCATTCGCATACGCGGATCGCGCAGATAGAGCCGAAGCTCCTTGCGGGCGATGACCCCGATGGCGTTCCAGCCGGGCTGGACCGTGAAGGACTTCATGCGCGACTCCGCCCGCGTGGCGGTGGTCTCCGGCCGGATGAGGAGCCGGCGCAGCATTCGATACCAGGCGACGCCCAGAGCCAGCAGCCACCCTGCACCCACGAGCAGGAACAGGACTGCCAACCCGTAGTTGCCGGCCGCCGCCTCGCTCACCGCTCGCTGGGGAGCCGCCGGAGCGAGCAACCATGCCCACGGCTCCAGGGAATAGCGGCTCAGAGCTTCAGCCATCCCCAATTCGCCGACCGTGCGGGCGACCAGCGTCTGGAGCACGTACACGGCCGCCATCATCCCCACCACCACGAGCATGACGAGGTCACGTCCTCTACGGCTCTTCACCAGAATCGAGAAGGCGCTCGTGAACGCCTGGCCCCCCACCGCGACCAGGAGAATCGAGAGGCTGTAGGCGACCAGTGCGAAAGGAGCCACCTGCAGGCTGGGAAAGATGACGAAGTTGAGGGAGAAGAGGATGACCGGTACCAACATGGGAGGTGTGACCAGGGCTGCGCCGGCCAATCCACCGATCAGCCGTGCCGGAGGGATCGGCAACGTGGCGAACTTGGCGGGGTCGAGGCTCTCGTCGACGGGAAAGATGATGACCGGGAGGGTGGCCCAGGCGACGGTCCCGATCGCCGCCACCCACACCGAATAGGTGCCGACCAGACCTTCCGGAAGAGCGCGGGCCGTTTCCAAGACGGCTCGCCCCACGAAGAAGGCGAGCGCCAGGATTGCCGCCACCACGATGGGCAGCCCGATCCGGCGGCTCCGATCCGTTTTGAGGCCGTTCACGAGAAGGCGCCATTTCAGCCAGATCAGGCGCCCAGCCACTCCAGCCCCTCTGTCGGGTCGTCGGCTCCCACAGCTTTCAGGAAGGCGTCCTCGATGGTGCTCACTCCGTACTGAGCGAGCAGGGTGGCCGGGGTGGCCTCGACTTCGAGCCGACCATTCGTCATGATCCCGATCCGGGTACAGAGCTTCTCGACGAGCTCCATGACATGGGAGGAGAACACCACCGTCGCACCTCGTTCGGTGTATCGCTGGAGGAGCCGACGAATGAGACGGGCGCTGATGGCGTCGACTCCCTCGAACGGTTCGTCGAGGAAGAGCACCGGCGGGGCGTGGATGACGGCCGCCGCCAGCGCCACCTTCTTGCGCATCCCGCGTGAGTAGTCCCCGATCACCTTCTTGGCGTCTGCTTCGAGTGCCAGCAAGGAGAGCAATTCGTCGCGTCGCTCTGCGGCGTCGGCGCGCGCGACACCATGGACGGCTGCCGTGAACTCGATCAGCTCGGCGCCGGTGAGCCGTTCGTAGAGGTTGAACTCCTCCGGCAAAACGCCAATGCGACGCTTGGCCTCGGTGGGATTCTGCCACGTGTCGATGTCGCCGATCCCCGCCCGGCCCTCGTCGGGCCGAAGCAGACCGACGATCATCTTGATGGTCGTGGTCTTGCCGGCTCCGTTGGGGCCGAGGAGGCCGTAGAACTCTCCGGGCATGATGGCCAGGTCGATGCCATCCACGGCGGTCTTGTCGCCAAATCGGCGCACGAGGCCCTTCGTCCACACTGCAGGTTGCTGATGCACCGGCGCAGTCTGGCACGCTCCCCACCATGTACCAACGGTGGCATCACACGTGCGACCCAGGCGGGGTTGCTCCGCCGTCCGTCAGGCGGATCCGTCCGCCTCGATGACGGGCGTCCGCCCGACCTCCTCGAGATAGGCGCGGGGAAGGCCACGTGCCCTGCCGCCGTGCACGACGAGGTCCAGATACCAGCGATAGGGGATGAGACCCGGCTCGATCGCCTTCGGTTCGGCGCGGTATACCCAGGCTCGCCTCGTGCCGGAGTCCGTCTCCACCGGCAGTTCCACTCTCCGGTAGCCGGGCTCGAACCCGTCCAGCCGGGTGAGATCGGCGGCGGTGGTGCTGACCAGGGCACCCCACACCCGCGCATTCTGATCCGACTTGAACGCGTCAGCCTTGGCCGTTCCGTCCCGCCCACGTTTGTGGAACCTCAGGTCGTGGCCCCACAAGCAGGCGATGCCTTCGAACTCGGCCGCACTGACCCGGCTGCCCAGCCGCGCCTCGGAAAGATTCGACCCGTAGGCAAAGTACAACACCCGCGCACACTACCGCTCGTCTGCGATGGGCCGGCACCGTCCAGGTCGGCGGTTCGTTCCCGTCGCAGCGTTGGTACGATGCCCTCCGTGGAATATCAGGCGCTCTATCGCAAGTACCGTCCCCAAACCTTCGCCCAGGTGGTGGGGCAGTCGCACATCACCGATACGCTGGTGCGTGAGATCGCCGAGGACAAGGTCGCCCACGCCTATCTGTTTGCCGGACCGCGGGGGACGGGCAAGACCACCTCGGCTCGCATCCTGGCCAAGGCGTTGAACTGCCAGAACAAGCCGGGAACCGGCGAACCCTGCGACGATTGCCCATCGTGTCGGGCCATCTCCGACGGGTCCTCGTTCGACGTCACCGAACTCGACGCAGCGTCGCACAATTCGGTCGATGACATCCGCGACATCAAGGTGAGCGTCACCACCGTTGCCTCAGTCGGTGGTGCCAAGAGAGTGTTCATCCTCGACGAGGCCCACATGCTTTCGAAAGCCGCCGGAAATGCACTCCTCAAGACGCTCGAGGAACCACCCGAGCATGTCCACTTCGTCCTGGCCACCACAGAGCCCTACAAGTTGTTGGACACGATCCGCAGCCGCAGCCAGCGGTTCGACTTCCATCCTGTCTCGATCGAGACACTGACCCAACACCTCGGCCGCGTGGCGGAGTCCGAGGGCTACCAGGTCGACGGTGATGCCTTGACCCTCGTCGCACGCCATGCCAAGGGCTCGGTGCGGGACTCGCTGAGCCTGCTCGAGCAGGTGGCGGCCCTCGGGGCGGGAGCCGTCCAGTCGACGGGCGTCACCCGGGCGCTCGGCCTGGCCGACCGGGACGTCTACTTGGCGCTGGCGGACGCCATCGCCAACTCCGATGCGCGGGTTGCCCTCGAGATGATCGCCAATCTGGCTGCGCAAGGCGTTGACTTGCGGCGTTTCATTTCGGAAGCGATCGGGTTCTTCCGGGGCGTCTTCCTGGCCCACTACGCACCCAACCTCGAGGAGATCGCCGACGAACCGCCCGAGACGCTCGAGGACTGGCGGTCGGTCGCCAAGTTCCTGGCGGCCGGTGACGTGATCCGGACCATCGATCTCCTGTCGGAAGGCCTCCTCAGACTCCGGGAGGGTCGCGAAGAACGACTCATGACGGAGCTGACCATGTTGAAGGTCGTGCGGCCGGAAGTGGCATCCGATCCTGCCTCCATGGTCAGCCGCCTCGAAAGCGTCGAGCAGCGGATCACCCGATTGGCTCGTGATCAGAAGGACCTCAAGGCCGGGCTGGAGTCGGGAGCGACCGGCACCGGCTCCTCGCTGGCGCCTTCCCAGGGAACCGCCGACCCGCCCGCTGCGGTACCCACCGTGGAAGCCGCCACAACACCTCCCCAGGCAGAAGCAGCCGAGGAACCGGAGGAGGCGCCCAGCCCCACCCCCGATGATGCCCCATTCGAGAGCGAGACAAGCTCGACTCCGGCGCCCCCGACTCCGGCCACCCCGGCGACCGGCCCAGCGGCCA
>CBDUEV010000080.1:0-11945 GCA_965366365.1 uncultured Acidimicrobiia bacterium
CGTCCGGTCGGCTGCGCCGCCCGGCCACCTCCCCCAGGTGTGGGGGAGGCAAGCTCGGCTGCGCCGTCCGGCCACTCCCCCAAGGGTGGGGGAGGCAAAGGGTGCCGGTTACTGCCCGCTGTCGGTGGGGAAGTCATGGGTCTGCGTCGGCGGGAGGAAGCGACTCGATCGCGGATTCGATGGCGCGCAGTACAGCGTCGTGGTCGTTCCACACTTCTTGGTTCGTGAATCGGAGGACGGTGAAGCCGCGACGGCGGAGGTAGGCGTCCCTACGCCAGTCGTACTCTGGCTGGCCATCATTTCTTGCCTCGTGATCGTGCGACGGGCCGTCGAGTTCGATCACGAGTTGCAGCGGAATGCAGACGAAATCGACGAGGTAGGGCCCAATCGGTTCTTGCCGACGGAAGCGCACGCCGAGCTGGTTCCTCCTCAACTCTTTCCACACGATCCCTTCGATGATGCTCATCGACCTTCTGTTCTCGCGGGCGTAGCGCGTCAGGCTCGGGTCAGTGCGTCGATGGCGCATGCCGAAGAAGTAGCACGCCAAGAGGGCGAACGGAAGAGGTGTCTTCGGCGGCAAGTGCCCCCTCCGTCCGGTCGGCTTTGCCGTCCGGGCTCTTTTTTCTCCCCCCATTGTTGGGGGGAGTACCCGAGCCGGAGGTGAGGGGGTGGGGGGTTGTGGCGCGGAGCGGTGGTTGTATGTCGGAGCGGTGGGTTGCAGCAGCCCCCTCCGTCCGGTCGGCTTCGCCGTCCGGCCACCTCCCCCAGGTTTGGGGGAGGCAAGTGGGCCCCCTCCGTCCGGTCGGCTGCGCCGTCCGGCCACCTCCCCCAAGTGTGGGGGAGGCAAGGGCGGGTCAGGGTTTGATGAAGACCTTGCCGTTGGGTTTGGCCAGTTCTTCAGGCAGGCGGGTCATGGCTTCTTCGAGGGACAGGATGGCGGTCACGTCCGTCTTCCATTCGCCGCTGGCGAAGCGCATCTGCGTGGTCTGGATGGCGGCCATCTTTTCGGCCATCGGCGTTTCCTGCATCCAGCGGACCAGCCAGAAGCCCTCGATGCTCTTCATCATGAAGATCATGTGGCCGGGCTCCGTCAGCGTGGGTAGCTCGGTGTCGAGCTTGCCGTAGATGACCCAGCGGGCGTGCCGTCCCATGGCGGCGAACACCTTGGCGCTGACCTGGTTGGCGACGGCGTCGAGGAACACGCGAGCCTTCTCCTGGCGAAGCACGGCGGTCAGGCGCGGGACGAAGTCGTCAGCTTCGCTGTTGAAGACGTGGGCGGCGCCCAACTCGAGGAGCGGTTCGATCTGACTGTCTCGGCGGACGATGGCGATGGGTCGATACCCCTCGTCGCGCGCCACGCCGATCATCAGTTTGGAGAGCTGGCTAGCCCCGGCCGACAGCACGAAGGCCTTGGCCTCGTCCTTCTTGACGATGTCGAACATGGCCAGGGCGGTGAGCGGGTTGACGATCATGGCGGCGCCGTCTTCGTCTCTCACGGCGTCGATGAGCGGGATACACGTGGCGGCGTCGGCGATGGAGAACTCACTCCACGTGCCGGGAGCGCCGACCGTGGCGACGAAAGCGACGCGTTGGCCGACGTAGCCGTCAGCCAGGGCGCCGCCGCCGGAGGCGACCACTTCGCCGACACCTTCGAACCCGGCCGCGTTGCCTGCGATGCGGGGCTGGCCGTACAGGCCTTGGATGAACATCGCGTCGGACGGATTGATCGACGCCAGCGCCACCTTGATCCGGACTTGGCCTTCGCCGGGTTCCGGCACCGGCAGCTCGCCGAGATGGACGAACGGCTCCATGGCGGCCAGGGCGATCTCGTCCGGTCGCTCGGTGGCGTACCCGTCGCCCTTGAGGATGAGTGCCTTCATCGTGTCGGCCATGGAGATGCTCCTGAGTGGTGAAGCGCAGAGTGTAACGACGCCCCTCGTTTGCCTTCGCCTGTGGTCCGCCCCCTCGGCGCTAACTACTTCCCCGAACGGATCTCCAGGGTGCGAGGCATCCCACCCGCGACGAACGGACAGCCCTGCATGCCCGAACAGGACGTTCCGCAGGCTCCGGCGCCGCAGGCGACTTCTGCTTCGGAGTTGTTCCAGTCGGCAAGGAGCCCTTTGCGCACGAGCAGATCGAGCATCGGCTCCAAGGCGGATCGTTCCATCTGGAGGCGGCTGCTCAGTTCGTCGAAGCTGATCGGCCCGTTGGCCTCTCGGATACTCGCGAGCAGGCGGTCCAACATCGGCCTACCCCCATCCCATCAGTTTGCCGACCTGGAACACCATCACCGCCATTGCCCACGCCAGGGCGGTTTGGCCCACGATGCTGGTCCACATCCACTTGGCGCCGAGCTCGTGACGCTCGGCCGCCACCGCCGCCATGCAGGGTGTGTACAGCAGCACGAACACCATGAACGCCAACGCGGCTAGGGCCCCGTGGCCGCCGCTCGACTCCTCGAAGCCCTCCTGCACGGCGGTCAGCAGAGCACCTTGCGCGGGTTCTTCGGCGTCGGAGAGGAGGTCGATGCCGACGATCGCCGGGATCGCCTTCAGGGTGTCGGCGGAGGCTTTGAGGAAACTCGATCCGATCTCTCTGGCGTCGGCGGTGAAGCTGGTCGGGGCACCCGCCTCGGCGCCACCGTCGACGCCGTACACCTGCGACATCGAGGAGATGACCACCTCTTTGGCGACGAAGCCGGTGGCGAGCGCCCCGGTCGCTTCCCAGCTCCCGAACCCGGCCGGGCTCAGGACCGGGGCGACGGCGGCGCTGGCCGATCCGAAAGCGCTGTCTTCGACGTCGACGTCGGCGAACGACCCGCCCGACACCGGGATCGCCATCAACAGCCACACCACGAGGCTGGTGCCCAGGATGATGGTGCCGGCGTCGCGGATGAAGGCCGAGGTGCGTTGCCACATCTGGAGCCACACCGACCGCAAGGTGGGCATGCGGTAGGGCGGTAGTTCCATGAGCAACGGAGCGGCCGCCCCGGTTCGGAAAACGGTGCGACCGAGCACGAACCCCAACGCCAGGGCGACGAAGATGCCCAGCAGGTACATCGAGAACACGACGGTTCCCTGGGAGTTCGGGAAGAACACCGCCGCCATCAACACGTAGACGGGGAGCCGGGCGCCACAGCTCATGAAGGGGACCAGCAGGCCCGTGAGCACGCGGTCCCGTCGCCGTTCGAGGGTGCGGGTGGCGTACATGGCCGGCACGGTGCAGCCGAAGCCGACCAACATCGGCAGGAAGCTCTTGCCCTGCAACCCGACGCGGCGCATCATCCGATCCATCACGAACGCGGCCCGGGCCATGTAACCGGAGTCCTCCAACAGGCCGAGCGCCAGGTAGAGGGCCATCAGAACCGGAATGAAAACCAGGATGCCGCCCACGCCGGCCACGACGCCGTCGACGAGCAGGCTCTCGACGGGCGTGCCGCCCAAGCCGACCGCCTCAACCAGCGCCACGGCCTGGCGGGAGACGGGGCCGCCCATCACTCTGTCGATCCAGTCGAGGAACACTGCCGACACGTCGACGGTGAGTTTGAACACGACCCACATCGAAGCCAGGAAGAGGGGAAGACCCAGCATGCGATGGGTGGCGACCCGGTCGATCCGGTCGGATAACGAGGGCCGGGACGAGGTGTGTGAGACCGTCTCGCCGACCACGGCGTTGATCCACTCGTACCGTCCGTTGGGGACCAGCACCGAGGAGGTTTCGCCGAACCGATCCTGGAGCCGGGCCTGACTGGTTCCCGCCGCCGCCAGCACGTCGTCGCCGCCGGGCAGCGCGGCCAGTCGCGCTCGGAGATCGTCGCCGTCTTCGAGTAGTTCGATGGCCAGCCACCGGGCGGGGAACCGTTCGGCGATGGCCGGATGGGTGCGGATGACCCGTTCGATCGAGTCGATCTCCGGTTCGAGCACCGGGCCGTAGTCGATGAGCAGACTCATTCGACCCTCTCGGCGGCCCGGTCGATCACCGAGCGGACCAGTTCGTCGATCCCCTGGCGGCGTCGAGCGACGGTGCGGATCACCGGCACGCCCAGCCTCGACTCGAGAAGCTCGCAGTCGAAGGCGATGCCGCGAGACTCGGCCGTGTCGGTCATGTTGAGCGCCACCACGGAGGGGATCCCCATTTCGAGGATCTGAACGGTGAGGTAGAGGTTCCGTTCAGGATTGGCGGCGTCGACCACGAGGATCACCACATCGGGCCGTCCGTCGAGGAGGTAGTCCCTGGCGATCGACTCTTCGGGGGAGACCGCCGCCAGACTGTACGTGCCGGGAAGATCCACCACCTCGAAGTCGGTGTCGTGCGCCGAGAATCGCCCGGAACGTTTCTCCACGGTCTTGCCGGGCCAGTTGCCGACGTGCTGGTGGGAGCCGGTGAGCATGTTGAAGAGGGTCGTCTTGCCCGAATTGGGGTTGCCGGCCAGCGCCACCGAGAGCGTCTTCATGACGATTCTCCTTGGCCGTTTGGGACGATCCGCATGACGCCGGCCATCTCCTGGCCCACCGCCACCCGGGCGCCGCGCACTGCCACCAGGATCGGGCCCTTCGAAGTCTGCAGCACCGTCACCTCGACGCCCGGGGTGAGACCCATCTCGGCCAGGCGGCGGACCATGCGACGCTCCGCGTCGACACCTGCCAGGCGGACCGTCATTCCTCGCGGAACCTCCGACAGCAGCGTCATCAGGGGACGCTCACCAAGACGTGTTCGACCAATGGTGCGGCGAGATGGACCTCGGCAGCCTTGACGACGACCAGGCAATCGCCTCCGCCGCCCTTGGCGAGCAGTTGCACCGCAGCACCTGGCACCAGGCCTTCGCCGGCCAAGAACGATTGGGCGGCGCTCGAGCCTTCCACGCGGACCACGGTGGCGGCGCCGCCTACCGGGAGCTCCGGCAAGGTGATCTGTCGCTTGGGCGGGGCAGGGTGTCCAGGGTGGGGGATGGGCCGGCCCTGCGGTCCCTCGGTCGGATCGCCGAGACGCTCCGCCAGCCGATCGGCCAGGTCGGGAGGCGTGATGTGCTCGAGGTCGCAGGCGATCGAGTCGGCCCGGGCGGGCGACAGATCGAGCTGCTGGGAGAGGAACAGGGCCCAGAGCCGCCGGCCCCGCAGCACCTGATCGGCGATGGAGCGTCCCGCCGGTGTGAGTTCCACGCCCTTGTAAGGGAGGTACTCCACCAGACCTCGCCCCGCCAGTTTCTTGATCATCTGATTGGCCGAAACCGCCGAGACTGAGAGCCTCTCGGCCAGCCGCGAGACGCCGACCGGGCCTTCGACGCCCTCCTCGCCCGCCATGGCGACATGGATGAGGTACATCTCCTCGCTTTCGCTGGTGAGCGACTCAACCATGTTTAGTGACACCTGTCCGAATGGGGACGAAATCTTTAGGTCAGCCATAACCCTACGGGCGGCCCCGGGTTCTCGAACCCGGCCAAAGGTCCCAATCGAACGGTCCGATGGTCGCTGTGGATGTGCTGTCAGCCCGGGCGCAACCCCTCGAGAGAGTGGGACTCGGGCTAGGGAGCCGTGGCGCAGTTCCGGGTGCTGCAGGCGAGGAGTTGAACGGCTCCCTCGGTCGAGACGAAGACGACTCGAGGTGGGCCACCCGGACCGCTGATCACGTCGAAGAACGGTCCGTCGATTGTTTCGAATCCGGTGGCTGCTGTGACGCCGTCCGAGCAGGCCGAGTCTTCGCAGGTGGTGACATGTAGCTGTGGGGCGGCCTCCGAGAGGGAGGCGTGGTTGAAGAATGCCCTGGTCGTGCCGTCGGCGGCCGTGAATACCCGAAGGGCTCGGGTGGCGTTGGCCAATAGCCAATCCTCGCCGACCTCTACATAGTCGGCGTCACCGCAGCCGTCCGCTGTGCAGGCCGAGACCTGGAGATCTGAATAGTCGCTCCAGAGGAGCGCAAAGTTGGCATCCGGATCGACCGCTTCGATGGGAAGCCCTTCACTCCCTGTTTGATGCCAGACCAGGAAGCCCCCGCCGTCTGGGGCGAGAGTCGACTGGGGATGGACAGCGCCTTCGATGGTGGAGACCTGCGCCGGGTCCGAACACGAGGGATCTCCACAGACGGCGATTCGAGTTGTGGTTGCTCCAGTCGAGGGGTCCGAGAACCAGTAGGCGACGACGAGTTGGCCGTTGCTGGCGAGCCGCACCGACGGAGCGCCGCTGGCCGTGTCGGGTGGGTGTTGGTCGACGGTTGCCCACGCCCAGTCTGCACAGAGACTCGTCTCGCAGGTTGCGACTCTCACATTCCTTGGGTTGGTGTTGGTCTGATAGATAACCCTCGGCCTGCCGTCTGCATCGATCACGAGGGACGGGAAATCGACTGAGAATTCGCAGGGGTTCCCGTCCGGGTAGACGCACGGTTCTGGGTCCCCCAACTCGCTCACTTCCACAGACGTGCAGTCGGGGTCCAAACAGACATAGACCGAAGCGACCGATGAGCTCCACGGCTGAGCAACCACCACGGGCGATCCGTCGGGATGCAACGCCAGGTCGATCTCCAGCAACTCGCCTGGCTGGCCGAGGATCCGATCGGCGATTGGGTCTTCGCACAGAGGATCGCTGCATTTCACCAGGTGCAGCGATCCATCTGAGGACACATACGCCACCCTGAGATGACCGTCCCTATTCGCTACCCCCGAAATCGGACCGGTCGAATCCGGGCCAGGCGCAAGCATGACCAGAGAAGGCTCGGCCGCAGCATCCGAAGTGCTCGTCCTGACTTCAGTAGTCGTCGCGCTCATCGGGGGGCTCGTCGTCTCAGGCATGGTGCTCGTGGGTTGTGAGGGCGCAGAAGGAGGGATGGTGTCGGATTCACCGAGCCCCCCGCAGGACGCTGCGAGACAAGCAACCAACGCCACTGGCACCCACACCTGGCGCATTCGGTCCTCCCTCTCAAGCATCGGCGATCGTTCGGTATCTGCCAAGGGTCGGAAGTCAAGACCGGAGCCTGCGCCTCGCGCTTCGCCGAGGTGGTGCGGGGCCAATTCGCGCAAACCGGGGCGGGGCTTGGCGCAGGATCGTTGGCTCTTCGCCGCAGATCGGAATCCGTGGCCCGGTGGCCTGTTCCGCAGGAGGCGGGGCGGTAGCGTTCTTGGCGACGCTTCGATCAGCAGGGGATGACGCCGATGGACTTCGAGATCTCGGAGAAGATGACCACCATTTTGGAGATGGTCACCCAGTTCATGGATGCCGAGGTCATCCCCCTCGAGGGTGAGATGCTGCACGGCGACCCGGAGACTCTCGACGAGCTGGTCAGCCACGCCCAGGAGAAGGTCCGCCAGATGGAGCTGTGGGCGCCCAACCATCCGGTGGAGTTCGGCGGCCTGGGCCTCACCATGCTTGAGCACGGGCTGCTCAGCGAGGCGCTGGGTAGGAGCCCGCTCGGGCACCTCGTCTTCGGGGTGCAAGCCCCGGATGCGGGAAACATCGAGATCCTTCATGCTCATGCCACCGAAGAGCAGCGCGAGGAATTCCTCCGGCCGTTGGTGGCGGGAGAGATCCGTAGTTGCTTCTCGATGACCGAACCGGAGATGCCGGGGTCCAATCCGACGATGCTCGGCACGACGGCGGTGAAGGACGGCGACGATTACGTCATCAACGGACAGAAGTGGTTCACCTCGTCGGCCGACGGCGCCTCGTTCGCCATCGTCATGGCCGTCACCAACCCCGACGCGCCGCCTCACCAGCGAGCCAGCATGATCATCGTTCCCACCGCCACACCCGGATTCAACCTGGTTCGCAACGTGAGCGTCATGGGCGAGCCCGGTTCGGGTCACGCCAGTCACGCCGAGGTGATCTACCAGTCATGTCGGGTCCCGCAGAAGAACCTGTTGGGAGCCGAAGGGGCCGGTTTCGCCATCGCCCAGGAGCGGCTGGGGCCGGGCCGTATCCATCACTGCATGCGGTGGTTGGGGATCGCCAGCCGTTCGTTCGATCTGATGTGCGCTCGGGCCAATCACCGGGTGATCGACGCCAACGGCGAGACTCTGGCCGATCGCCAGGCGATCCAACATTGGGTGGCGGAGCTGGACGCCGAGATCCGCGGCGCCCGACTCCAGACGCTGCATGCCGCATGGATGATCGACCGTCACGGTGCGAAGGCCGCTCGGGATGAGATCTCGGCGATCAAGTTCTCGGTGGCCAACACCATGCTCAAGGCGGTCGACACGGCCATCCAGGTGCATGGCGCCCTGGGGGTGACGGACGACACGGTTCTGGCCTGGTGGTACCGCCACGAACGGGCCGCCCGTATCTACGACGGCGCGGACGAAGTCCACAAGACGTCCCTCGGCCGAAGGATCCTGCGGCGCCACAAACAGACGGACTAGCCGGGAGGGTCGGCCCCAGCGTCGGGAATGATCAGGTCGGGGTGTGGGTAGCGAGCGATCTCGGCGTGGCAGTGAACACACTGGGCACCCCTTGCCGAGTGTTGGGTTGACCAGTAGGAATCACCGGCGATCCCAAGCTCGAGCTATCCAAGCGCTCCGAATACAGCGACCTCGAAATGACGTCCCGGCGAGTCCGTCAGAGCGGCTCGTCGCTCCACCCTTCGATCATTGGTCCTGGGTCGAAGAGTCCTTCGCCGGGTACGTGAAGCGGCGGTGCGTTTACGACGACCAGCTTGAGCCCAACAGTCACCAGCCACAGCGCCAGCAACAGACGTCCGTAGAGGAACACGAAGGCCAACAGGCCTGGCGCCGAACCCTGGAGCGGCCAGGCGGCACCCACGAGCAACAGCGAACACACGAACAGCCCCATACCTCCCGGCCACCGGCCGAAGACCTTGGTCTTGAGGTCCACGACGGATGCGGCGAGGACCATGGTCGCCAAAGGAACGGCGACCGTGCTTTCGACAGCTGCTTCGAACCATACCGCTGCTCGGAGAAGGGACGGCTCGAAAGAGGCGGGACCCGCCAGCACGAGCGTCCTCATCAGTGGGTGGGCTGCGAGGGTGACGGAAGCCGCCACCGCCCCGGCGCCGAGCACGAGGTGCGACCACATCGAGTAACCACCTTCCGCCCGAGATAGGTACGACCGAAGCCCGGAGCTGAAGATGAGTAGGAAGGCCCCAGCCAGCACGGCTTCGGCATAGCCCACCTGAAGAATGGACGCTTCTCTGACGGCTAGGAACTCCTCGGGGTTCATGACCAGCGTGCGGGTGCGGAAGAACTCGCGGGCCGGGAACAACGCGAGCGCCACGGTCCCGCCCCCATAGACGATGCCGGAAAAGCCGGTGAGCCTCCACCAGCCGAGCCACGAGGCCTTGGGCCGCCAAATCCGGTGTCCACGGGTCGTCTCGTCGGCGCGCATCAGTCCGTCCCTCGACAAGCCAACCCCCGGCGAGTGAGCTCGGCGTTCACAGGGAAACCCGCGAACCGGTCCATTTTTCCGCATCCTCCGCCGGGATGTGCTCCCATCGCCTTCCGCCCATCGTACGGCATAGCGTCGTGCCTCACCACCAGATTCTCCCATTATCACAAAGCACTATGACAAAACATGGCGGGCTGCGGTCGTGAGGAGGGACGGCGGGTTCGGCCCGTTCGGCTGCGGGCCCGCCGAAGCCAGGTGATCTGATCGCGCCTTCGCCTTGCTGCCGGCAGTGAGCCGGCAACGGTGTCAGACTCCGGGTTCATGCGAATCGTCCTGCTGACCGTCGGATCGAGGGGGGACGTCGAGCCCGTTGTGGCGCTGGCGTCGGGTTTGGCGCGGGCGGGTCACGAGCCCACCGTGGCGACCCACGAAGCCTTCCGATCGGTGGTGGAGGAGCGCGGCCTCGCTTTCGCGCCGATCACCGGTGACCCGCGCGGCATGATCCGCTCACCGCAGGTGCAGTCGTTGCTGGCGGCGGGCCGCAATCCAGTGAGGATGTTGCGGGGGTTCGCCAACCTGCTGCACGAAGCCTGGGACGACTATGCCGAGACGACCGTGGCCGCCTGCGTCGACCAGGAGGCGATCGTCTACACAGCCCTCGGGTTTGCCGGCTGGCACATTGGCGAGGCGCTCGACATCCCGACGGGGATGCTGGCACTACAGCCGTTCGGGTCCACGGCCGAGCACCTGCCCGTCTCGGTTCTGGCCGGTCGGTCGCTGGGAGCGTGGCCCAACCGGGCGGGTCACGCTCTCCAACAGGCGGTGGGATGGCGCCTGGTTGGCAGGTTGGTCGATCGGTGGCGTGCAGAGGCGCTGGCGGTCCCCCGGCTCGGCTGGCGCGGCTCCGGCCCGGAGCTGAAGAGGCGGAGAGAGCCGATCATTCACGCCTACAGCCCAACCGTGGTGCCGCCCCCGTCCGACTGGCCGGCGTGGTATCCGACAACCGGCTGGCTGTACCTCGATCGGCCCTCCGATTGGGCGCCTCCCGCCTCGTTGACGGCCTTCCTCGAGAACGGCGAGGCCCCGGTGTACGCAGGGTTCGGCAGCATGGTCGATCAGAAGGCTGCGGGTTTGACGGAACTGGTGGCCGAGGCTCTGGCCCGGTCGGGCCGTCGAGGTGTGTTGGCGACCGGATGGGGTGGCCTGGAGCCTGGCTTGGTTGACGATCGGGTGCTCGTGGTCGATGACGTTCCGCATTCGTGGCTGTTGCCGAGGATGTCTCTGGCGGTTCATCACGGGGGAGCGGGGACGACCGGCGCGGTCGTGCGCGCCGGGATCCCTCACGTGGTGGTGCCGTTGTTCGCCGACCAGCACTTCTGGGCGCGGACCGTCGAGGGAAGCGGCATAGGAACCGGCGTCGACCGCTCTGCGCTCGGGCGGCTGGGTTCGGCCATCGAGTCGGTGGACCGCCCAACGGCACGCCGGAGGGCTGGGACGCTCGCCGAGGCCGTCGCCGACGAAGACGGTGTGGGTCGGACCGTCGAGGCGATCGAGCGATGGATTCTGGCGAGGGCTTGAGCGAGGGCCGGACATCTCTCGCCCGTTCTATGGGCTGGTGACCCCGCATGTGGCGGTGTGGAACCCTGGGTTCGGTGCCAAAGTTCCGTGGCATCATGGGGTCATGCAAAAACGAACCAGAAGTCTCATCCTCGGAGCGGGCATCGTGGTGGTTGGCGCCGCCGCTGTGACCGCTCTCCAGCGCCGCAAAGCCACCCCATCGGGAGAGGGCGACGGACAGCAACGCAGCTCAAAGGTGTACGAGTACACCAAGGTCGAAGGCGACTTCTTCGAATCCGCCCCCGTCGGCGCCTCCCTCACCAAGCGCATGCCCGTCTCGGCGGCCATTCTCTTCCGCGTGCTCGAGGACGCCGAAGCGTGGCCGCAGTGGCTGGACGCCATCCAGGAAGTGACCTGGACCGCTCCCCTCGGCGTGGGTGCGACCAGGGAGGTCAAGATGGGCAGCATGACCCTCGAGGAGCATTTCTTCGAGTGGGAAGACGGCCGCCTGATGGGGCTCCGTTTCGAACGAAGCCCGCTCCCGGTCATCGAAGCATTCGCGGAGCGGTGGCAGATCGAGCCGGTTTCCGACACCGAATGTGAACTCACGTGGACGTACGGCCTCCAGGCCCGCGGTCCGCTCAAGGCTGCTCATGGCTTGATCGCCAAGGGCTTCACCGGAGCGGGCGAGAAGTGGCTCGACCAACTCGCTGAGTACGCCAAGACCCACGCCGCGGATTACCAGGATTCGGAGTAGGCGGCCACGGCCTCTGGGCCGTACCGCCAACTGAACGCCGATCGACCTACCGGCGGCCCTGCCGGCCGCGGTCCGCCTGGATGGGCGGAGCCCTGCGGTCCGTGCCGTGTCGTTGGCCTCTAGCGGAGGGGCTCGGCTCTCTGATTGGGTGAGTCCGAAGGAGTCCGAGTTGTCACCAAGCCCCAGCATGTGGGTCGTAGTCGGCGCGGCCGCGGCGGCAGCTATCCGGCGGTTGTCCCTTCGGTCGGGTGTGTCCGAAGCGGAGGCCTCTGGCTCGCTGGCGGGTGACGATGTGATCGCCCGCC
>CBDUEV010000081.1:0-11868 GCA_965366365.1 uncultured Acidimicrobiia bacterium
CACCCACCAACCCACCGTGCCGCAAGCGAGGCGGAAGGACAACCCGCCCCCACCACAACCCCCTCCGACCCATCACACCGTGACGGGCCACCTCCCCCTCAAAGGGGGAGGGAAACCTAGGGGCCTGACACCCCGGCCATGAGGAGACCGATCGCTTCACGGCTGGCGCCGGCGGCGTCGACGATTCCGGTGATGGTGCCTTCGTACATGACGACGATGCGGTCGGCGACGGCAAGGATCTCGTCGAGGTCTTCGGAGATCATCAGCACGGCTACCCCCGCGTCGCGTTGTTGGATGAGGCGCTTGTGGATGTAGGCGGCCGCGCCGATGTCGACTCCGCGGGTCGGTTGTGACACCAACAGCACGGTGGGGTCGGCGTCGAGCTCGCGGGCCATGATCATCTTCTGGATGTTGCCGCCGGACAGGCTGCGTCCGGTGGTGTCGATCGAGGGGGTCTTGATCTCGTATTCGTCGACGAGGCGGCGGGAGTGGGCGCGAATCTCGGGGAACCGAAGCAGGCCTCGGTTGCTGAAGGCTGCGCCGTCGTGAGCGATCAGAATGAGGTTCTCGGCGACGGTGAAACCTCCGATCATGCCTTCGGCCATCCGCTCCTCAGGTACGTAGCAGAGGCCGTGCTGGCGCGGCACCCTGGCACCTTGGCCGGTCAGGTCGACCCCGCTGATCGAAACCGTGCCACTTTCGATGTCTCGAAGCCCGGCCACCGCCTCGGCCAACTCACGCTGACCATTGCCGGACACACCGGCGATTCCGACGATCTCGCCCGCTCGCACTTCGAGACTCAGACCGTCCACGGCAAGCGCCTCACGATCTCCGAGCACTCGAAGGTTGTCGACCGAGAGCTTCACGTCGGATGGGTGGGCGGCGTCCTTGTCGGGAGTGAATGAGACATCGCGCCCCACCATCATGCGGGCGAGATCCTGGCGGGTGGCCCCTTCGGTCGGAACGGTACCCACCACCTTGCCTGCCCGCATTGCGGTGATCCGGTCGCTGATGGCCAGCACCTCGTGGAGTTTGTGCGATATGAAGATGAGCCCCTTGCCTTCGTCGGTCATCCGGCGAAGCGAGACGAACAGGTCGTCGACTTCCTGAGGCGTGAGCACGGCGGTCGGCTCGTCGAGGATGAGCACCTGGGCGTCGCGGTAGAGGGCTTTGAGGATCTCGACACGTTGGCGCTCGCCAACCGACATCTGCCAGATCACCTGAGTCGGATCGACGGCGAGGCCGTAGGTCTCGCCGAGCTCTTCGATTTTCTCGCCAACCACGGCCAGATCGGTGAAGGGTCCACGCGACGAATCCATGCCGAGCGCCACGTTCTCCGCCACGGTCAGGGTGGGCACCAGCATGAAATGCTGATGCACCATCCCGATGCCGTGTGCGATGGCGTCGGCCGGTTCGGCGATGAGGGTGGGCTCACCGCCGACGACGATTTCTCCTTCGTCGGCGGCGTAGAGCCCATAGAGCACCTTCATCAAGGTGCTCTTGCCTGCGCCGTTTTCGCCCAGGAGGGCATGGACCTCGCCGTGCCGGAGGTCGAAATCGACGTTGTCGTTGGCCAGTACTCCGGGGAATCGCTTGGTGATTCCCCGGAGTTCCAGCATCTGTTCGTTCATGCTTGTTCGCTCAGGTCATGCTCCCGTGCTGATCGATCCGTCCTTGATGCCCTCGATGGCATCGTCGGCCGCGGAGCGCAGGTCGTCGGCCAATTCGAATCCGTCGTTGAACTCGATGATGAGGCCACCGTTGTCCAGATTGATCTCGTAGATCTCTCCGCCGAGTGTTCCTGCGGCGATGTTGTCGATGATCTCTTCGAGGATCACCTCCCAGTGGTAGATCTGGTTGGCGACGACGATTTCGGGGGCAACGCTCGTCTGGCTGGACTGGGTGCCGAACCAGGCGGCTCCGTTGGTGTTGGCGACGCCGATGGCGCCCACCGTCATCTGGGCGGTGCCGGTCAACACGTCGGCGCCGGCGCTGAGATGGCTCTGGGCAGCTTCTGACGCCAGGGCCGTATCGGAGAAGGAGCCGATGTAGTTGACGTTGACTGTGACGGCCGAGTCGGTGGCCTTCACGCCGTTGACGAATCCGTCCACGTAGAGCTTGGCGTCTCCGACCTCGACAGGTCCGACCACGCCGATCACGCCCGACTCGGTGAGCCCGGCGGCGACCACGCCCATGACGTACCCGCCTTCATCCGAGGCGGCTTCATAGGAGTAGACGTTGTCGAGCCCGAAGGTGTCAGCGGCTGTTCCCCACGCAAAGGCGGTCTCCGGGAAATCCGGAGCGATCTCAGCCAGCGAGGCGCCGTACTGCGACCCGTGGGCAATCACGAGGTCATAGCCGTCATCGGCGTAATCACGAATGGCCGCCGCGGCGTCTTCCACCACGAACGTGCCGTCGGTGATAGCCACCTCGGCTGCTCCGAGGGTGTTGACCGCGTCAACGATGCTCTGCGTAAAGGCCAGGTCGTTGGAAGCCGAAGGTGCCACGATCGCGATGCGGAGACCTTCCGCATCTGCCGAGCCTTCGTCAGTGGAGTCGCCACAGGCGGCCAGCACCAGAGCCATGACCCCCAGAAGGCTGAGGAGTCGGATGTATTTTTGGTATCGCATGTTGTCCCTTTCTGTCACGCGCCACGCGCGAATGGTTTGGTGAGTGCGGATGGTTGCCGGAAACGATTGGCAACGACGACGAGAGCCAGGATGGTGATGATGGCGGGTGCCATGGCGGCGAGGTCGGAAGCACTCAGCGGGATGATGCCGAGTGTCTTCATCTGGAGCACCAGGGCGTTGAGGAGGCCGTAGAGCAGCGAACCGGCCATGACGCCGATGGGTCGCCAGGCGCCGAAATACACCAGAGCGATGGCGATGAACCCTTGGGCGTTGGTGAGGTTCTGCTGAAAGATCTGGAGTTCGATGGTGAGCACCGCCCCGGCCGCCCCGGCCAGCATTCCTCCGATCGCCGTGGTGGCGTACCGGACCTTGGCAACCGAGACGCCCAAGCTGTCTGCCGACTCCGGGCTCTCGCCGACGGCGCGGATGTTGAGGCCGAAGGTGGTTCGATTGATGACCACCACCGACAACGGGACCAGCGCAAAGGCGAGGTACACCACGACGCTGTGTTCAAAGAGCATGGGCCCGATGACCGGGAGTGACGACACCCCGGGAATGGAGAGCCGCGGGAAGCTGGCAATCGGAACCGGGGTTCCCACGAGTTTCTGAAACAGCAGATCGCTCACGCCAAGGCCGAAGAGGTAGATGCCGATACCGGAGATCCCCTGCTCGGCGCGGAGGGTCACCGAGATGAGGCCATAGAGCAGACCCATGATCAAGCCCACCCCAAGGCCCACCAGGACCCCCAGCCACACATTCTGGGTCTTGAGGGTTGTGTAGTAGCCGCCGAAGGCACCCAGCAACATGACGCCGTCCACGCCGAGGTTGAGCACCCCGGACCGCTGCCCGAACGTCTCGCCCAAGGCAGACAGCAACAGCGGCACCGACAACCGGATGCCTCCCGCCACTACGGCGATGAGGGCAGCCGTGGTGAACAGATCACCCATCGGGCACCTCCGCCGGAACCCGGTCGTTGGCTGCCAGCGCCTGCTCGGCTCGCTCGGCGTCCGCCTCCGCCGCCAGACGCTTGCGGTACCGATCGGTGGCCACCACCGCCACGACCACCAGCCCGTTCAGGGCAAGGATGAGCGCCGAAGGAACCTGGACGGCCCGCTGCAGGGAGTTGCCGCCCACCAGGAGTGCTCCAAAAAGGAACGAAGCGGGAATGGTCCACAGCGGGTGAAGTCCACCGAACAGGGCGGCCACGATGCCGTTGAAGCCGGCGTTCCCCGTGAAGCCGGCCGTGGAACCGTCAGTGACCATACGGTGGCTTTCCGACCCGAAGACGAGAATGGCGCCGGCCAGCCCGGACAGGGCACCACTGATCGCCAGGGAGGACGTGATAGTCCAGCGGACGTTCATGCCCGCGTAGCCGGCTGCATCTCGACTGAGTCCCACCGCGCGCAGCTTGAGGCCGAAGGTCGTTCTGAACAAGAGCACATAGACCGCCACCGCCGCCACGACCGCGATGACCGGCCCCAGGTGAAGCCGTCCGTGGCCAAAGAGCAGCGGGAGGTCAGCCGATTCAGGCACCCGAGCGGTCTGCGGAATCCGAGTCCCGCGCTCGATCTCGGCCGGGTCGATCATCGGGCCGCGCAGCAGATAGTTCATGAGCTGGACGGCGACGATATTGAGCATGATGGTGGAAAGGATCTCGTTGACCCCGTGAAAGGCCTTGAGATAGCCAGGGATGCCGCCCCAGATCGCTCCTCCGATCATCCCCATCGCAAGGACCAAGGGGAGCATGATCCAGGCGGGAAGGTCGGGAGCCGACAATGCCGTCGCCGTGCCGAGCAGGCCGCCGGCCACCATTTGGCCCTCGCCGCCGATGTTGATCACGTTGGCCCGGAAAGCCACAGTGATACCGGCGCCAACCAGTAGCAGTGGCGTGGCTTTGATCACGGTCTTGACAATGGCGTCGAAATCGCCGACCGACCCGTCCACGAGAGCTTGGTAACCCTCCCACGGATCGGCGCCCAGCACACTCATGACGACAGCCCCCACGGCGAGCGCGCCCAGCACGGCAGCGGCCGGAATGGCGATCCTCATCAACGTCAGCCGATTCAAACGAGCGGTCCCTGCTCTTTCACTTGGATCGAAACTAGCCGCCGAATCCGTGGCACCACCAGGATCGAACGGCCGTATCCAGGGATCGAAATGCTGTATTTTCGAACTGGCAACACTCGGCCGGCCGTCCGTTCCGAGATTCCGAGGTCGTCGCCTCAGTAGCTCAGCCCCCCTTGGGCCCCGGTGTAGTGTGAACAAAGGGCAACCCCCACGGCTCAGGCACCAAAGGAGCAGCAGATGGCCAACACCACCCCCGGTCTCGTGTGCGCCCACCACCACCTGTACTCGGAGCTTGCCCGTGGCATGCCGCCTCCGCCCAAAGTGGCCACCAACTTCCAGGAGATCCTCGAGCAGATCTGGTGGCGACTCGACACCGCACTCGACCTCGAGATGCTGCGGTGGTCGGCCAAGCTGGGCGCCCTGGAGGCTCTCGAGGCGGGCACCACCGCCATCATCGATCACAACGAAACCCCCAACGCCATCGAGGGCAGCCTGGACGTGATCGCCGAGGCGTGCGCCGAGGTGGGAGTTCGAGTGGTATGCGCCTACGGCATCACCGATCGTCACGGACCGGAAGGAGCCCAGCGAGGTTTGGCTGAGAACGCTCGATTCATCCGGGCCGGCGGACGCGGCCTAGTGGGCGTGCACGCCTCGTTCACCTGCACCGACAAGTCACTCGAGGAAGCGGCAGGGCTGGCCAACGACCTCGGCGTCGGCGTCCATATCCATGTGGCGGAGGGGATCGGCGATGTCGAGGCCCCCAATCGCCTTGCCGGCCTGACCCGCGACAACTGGCTGCTCAGCCATTGTGTCCACCTTCCCACCGACCACACCCTGGCCGGGACCATCCTTCACAATCCTCGCTCGAATCTGAACAACGGAGTCGGGTACGCCAATCCGGCCCGGTTCTCGAACCCGGTGGCCCTGGGCACGGATGGGATCGGGGCCAACATGATCGAGTCGTTCCGCCTCGCCTACGTCATGCACCGCTCGGTGGATGTAACCGTCGGACCGGACCCGGCTTGGTCGTGGCTGGAAGAGGGATGGAACCTCGTTCCCGAAGCGCGCCAGGACGAGGTGACCTGGTCGTACGACCCGATGGATCCCTGGCACCTGGCCTTCACCGCCGGTGTCCATCCCGTCCAGGTGAAGATCGACGACGAGGTGGTCTTCTCAGACGGCAAGCCCACCCGAGTGGACGCCGAAGAAATCCGCGCCAGGGCCCGCGAACAGGCCGCCCGGCTTCACGCCCGCCTCTGACCGACCAACCCAATACAGCAGGAGCACGACGATGTCCGATCGATTCCATCCGATCTCCATGGAACAGTTGACCGACTGGGTCTTCACCGAACTCGCCGAAAAGGACGCCCTGTTCGGCATCCCCAGGGCGGGCTTCTTCGTGCCGCAGCCGGACGACCGCTTCCGGATCGAGAAGTACGGGACCACCTTGGAGACTCCGTTCGGCGTGGCAGCCGGTCCCCACACTCAGATGGCCCAGAACATCATCGTCTCGTGGTTGGTGGGCGCCCGGTTCCTCGAGCTCAAGACCGTGCAAACCCTCGACGAGCTCGACGTCAACAAGCCGTGCATCGACCTCGAAGACGAGGGCTACAACGTCGAGTGGTCACAAGAACTCAAGGTGTTCGAGTCGTTCGACGAATACCTGCGGGCCTGGGTGCTCATCCACGCCCTCCATGACAAGCTCGGGTTCCCCGGCGACCGTCCCGGAATGATCTTCAACATGAGCGTCGGCTACAACCTCGAGGGCATCCTCAAGCCCAACGTCCAGTGGTTCTTCGACGCCATGGCGGATGCCTCGGCCTACCTGCCCAGCTACATCGACATCGTCGCCAAGCACTATCCGGAGGTGCGCAACCTCGATATCCCGGCACAGATCTCGGACACCATCACCCTGTCCACGATGCACGGTTGTCCTCCGGATGAGATCGAACGCATCTCCACCTATCTCATAGAGGAACGCGGCCTCCATACGTCGGTGAAGTGCAATCCGACGCTGCTCGGCGCCGACCGGGTCCGGAGCATCGTCAACGGCGAACTGGAATTCTCCGATGTGCCGGTGCCCGATGAGGCGTTCGGACACGACCTCAAATACGAGGACGCCGTCCCGATGTTCCACAATCTGCGCAGGATCGCCCGACACAAGGACGTCACCTTTGGCCTGAAGCTGACCAACACCCTCGAAGTGACCAACTTCCGGGATGTCTTCGAGGACGACGAGATGATGTACCTGTCGGGGCGGGCTCTGCATCCGGTCACCACCAACCTGGCTCACAGGATCACGGAAGAGTTCCGCGGAGACCTGCTTCTCTCCTTCGCCGGAGGCGCCGACTGCTTCAACGTCGCCGACCTCTTGGCCTCGGGCATGAAGACCATCACCGTCTGTTCCGACCTGCTCAAGTCGGGCGGCTACCTCCGCATGCTCCAGTACATGGAGAACACCAACGCCGCCTTCGACGAAGCGGGTGCGACCGACATCGAAGACCTGATCGCCCGTCGGGCGGTCACCAGCCCCGGCTTCGCGGAGTTCGCCCCCCTGCTGACCTACGCCACACTGGAAGGCAGCGGCATCGCCCTCGACCGGACCGACGCCCAGGCGCTGGCAGACCATCTCGCCGCCCACACCAGCGAGGGTCCGCTGCTCGCCCAGGTGCCGGCCTGGGCCGCCGACCAGGGCTTCGACGAGGATCGCTCAGCCGTGATCACCGACCTGACCCGCAAGGTGCTGGCGCGCATCAACCTTCGTCAGTACGCCGAGGCGACGAGAGCTGACTGGCGCCTGCAGAAGCATTCGCTTCGCACGGATCGATCCAAGACGGACAGGGAACTCCACTTGTTCGACTGCATCGAGGCCCCGTGCGTCGACGAGTGTCCCGTCGACCAAAGAGTCCCCGAATACATGGGAGCGGTGCGCGATCGGGACTTCGCCAGGGCAGTTGAGATCACCCGGGCCGACAATCCGCTGCCGGCCATCCTGGGTCAGGTGTGCGACCACCTCTGCGAGAACACCTGCGTGCGGACGCACTTCGATCAGCCCCTGGCTATCCGCCAGATCAAGAAGTTCATCATGTCCCACGAAGCCACTCCCCACATGGAAGAGCAGGCACCGCCCACGGGCAACAAGGTGGCCATCATCGGCGCCGGACCGGCCGGACTGGCTGCCGCCCAGGAACTTGCCTACGCCGGGTTCGGTGTGACCATCTTCGAGGCGCACCCCTACGCAGGCGGCATGGTGGGTGGAGCCATCCCCGAGTATCGACTCCCCCAGCCGGACATCGACAAGGACATGGCGGTTCTCGAAGAGCTCGGCGTGGAGATTCGCTACGACCAGAAGGCCGGCGTCGATTTCACGATGGACGAGCTCCGAGCCGACGGGTTCGGGTCGATCTTCGTCGCCGTAGGAGCCCAACTGGCCAAGCGCCTCGGCCTGGAAGGCGAGGACAGCGAAGGCATCATGGACGCCTTGCTGTTCCTGCGGAGCGTGCGCGAGGGCGACCCTGTGGCGATCGGCAACCGGGTCGGTGTGATCGGCGCCGGCGACACCGCCATGGACGCGGTGCGTTCGTCGATCCGGGTCGGCGCCGAGAAGGCGTCCCTCATCTATCGGCGCACGAAGGACCAAATGCCGGCCGATCCCGAGGAGGTACACGCCTGTATCGAGGAGGGGATCGAGATCGTCGAGCTGGCCTCACCCACCGCCTTGCATATCGAGGACGGGAAGCTGGCAGGGCTGGTCTGCACGCGCAACGAGTACCGGGGTGATCGGGACTCGTCCGGGCGCAAGATCCCGCACGAGATCGCCGGCTCCGAGTTCGAGATCCCACTCGACACTCTCATTCTGGCGATCAGCCAGCACTCGATCGTCGACTTCTTCGGCGACCAGCCTCCTGCCCTCACCGCCAGGGGCTACATCGAGGTCGACGAGAACTTCGAAACCACCATCCCCGGCGTCTATGCCGGGGGCGACGTGGCGGCCCACGGACCGTCATCGATCGTCAAGGCGGCAGCCGACGGCAAGGCGGTGGCCGCATCCATCATCGCCGCGGCCGGTCGGGCCGAGGAGTCCCGCGTACCGGACTGGCAGCCGATCGACCTGGCCTCGGCAGTTCTGCGGCGGGGCCGGCGCCAGTACCGGGTTCCCATCCGGCACACCGACGTCGACGATCGGCTCAACTTCAAAGCAACCGTCCTCAACTACACGGAAGAAGAGGCTGTGGCCGAAGCGAGTCGATGCATCGACTGCCACGAGATCTGCAGCCTGTGCGTGGGCGTCTGTCCCAACATGGCGTTGATGACCTACGAGATGGAGCCGTTCCGAGCTGAGCTGCCGGCGCTGGCCGCTGCAGGGGGCAGTGTGCAGGTCGGCGACATCTACTCGAGACGGGCTGACCAGCGGCTGCAGATCGTGGTGCTGACCGACTTCTGCAACGAGTGCGGCAACTGTGTCACCGCATGTCCGACGTCGGGGAAGCCCTATGTCGACAAGCCTCGCCTCTACCTGAATCGGGACGACTTCCTCGCTGAGAAGACGAACGCCTTCATGCTCTATCGCCAAGGCGACGAGGCCACGCTCGAGGCACGTTGGGACGGAGAGACCCACACCATGGTGCTGAACGGGTCGGTCGAGTACTCCTCGCCGAGCTTCAACGCCACCCTGGACGCCGAGTCGTTCCGATTGGTCGAGGCGCGGCCCGCCGACGGTGTACCGGACGGTCAGGCGCTGTCGCTCGATGCAGCCGCCGACATGTACGTGGTGCTGCGAGGCCTGCTCGGCTCGATGCCCCAGATCCCCTCAGCCATTCCGGCCGGCGGCGACGCCGCCTACACCCTTGTTGAGCATCCGGGCTACTCGGAGGACTGAACGGAACCGACGGCTCCGTGACCCACCACAGGTGACGGGCGAACTCGGTGGGCACGTCTCCGAACTCCTGCAGGCGATGAAACTCGAACGGACGTCCGACCCTGGCCTGGCCGACCGAAAGGCGGCATCCTGAGTGGAACGGGCGAGCGAGCGTCGCCTGGATGCGGCGTGCTGCCCCCTCTGTCAGGAGGTGCCATGACCACAGACATCCGGAGTACCGAGACCGTACCCGCGACCGAGAAGTCCCTGCGCCGACCACCAGCGCTCTGGTTGTTGATCGCGACGCTGGTGTTCCAAGCGATCGGCGCCGTCGGAGGCGGTGTGGTCTTCCTCCTCGACATCGATGGAGGGCTGATGGGGATGGACACAAGCTCGCTGGCGGGCACACCCGTCGACACGTACCTACTGCCGGGCTTGCTTCTGCTCATTCCCCTCGGTTTGGTACCCCTCTACGTGGCTTGGGCTTTGGTGCGGCGCCCCCGCTACCAGTGGATCGCCTGGCTGGAGCATCTCACCAAGACCGAGGCGGCGTGGTGCGGCGCGATAGCGGTCGGGATCGGGCTGCTCGTGTGGATCGTCGCCGAGTACCTCTACATCGATTACCACTGGCTTCAGGCGGTCTTTGGCGTCACCGGCGCCGTGATCGCTGGCCTGGCGCTTCTGCCCTCGGTGCGTCGCTTCTACGCCATCCGGTGACGGAAAGGAGCTAGGTCGATGCAGGTGTTTTGGGGGGTCATCGTGGTGCTCCTGGCGTTGCTGGCCTGGGCCGGACAGGTGATCTCGTGGCTGGCGCCGGACACTGCCGTGCGCCTGACCCTCATGGAGTCCGAGGATGCCGTCGAGCCGACCTACTGGGCCGATATTCGCGGCGAGGCAGCATGGGATAGCCTCACGCTCTGGACGATGGTCGTAGCTGGAATCCTGCTCATCGTCGACCATTCGGCCTGGACCACTTTCGGCCTGGTCGGAGGTGGCATGTATGGGTATTTCGCCGGCCGGGGAATCCTCACCCGACTGGCCATGCAGCGCCGGGGTCTCCGAATCGGGAGCCCTCAGAGCGTGAGGGTCGGGTTGAGCCTTCTGAGCATCTGGGGCGTCATGAGCCTGGCCGTCATCGTGGCGGCGCTCCGAGCGATCTCATGAAACAGGTCACCGAGCCGGGGAGGAACGCAGGGTGAACATCACTGCCACGACGTCGGTGGTAGCGATCGCCTGATTCCCGCTCATCTGATTGCTCGCCGGGGCATCTGGCTGGCGCGATGGTGACTCGCCGACGGTGAGATCGCCCACGAGAGACGGATCTCGGGTTCGAGGCTATGGGTTCAGTGACACGTCCTTGACCATGGTGTCGGACGCAGGACCTCGACCAACCACTCGGTAGCCCTCGCTGATGTACAACCAGTGGGCATGGTTGGTTCGCTCTACGCTGAGGCTGATTGCCCGAATGCCGACCGATCGGGCCCGTTCGGCTATTTGCCTAAGCAGGGCTCGCCCCACCCCCCGGCGCCTCCATGAAGCCGTCACCGCCATGCTCAGCTCAGGCACATCGTCGGCCACGTACCCGTATCCTGGATCATCGCCGTTGAAGTAACGCAGCCACGCTGCGCCGATCGGTTGACCGTCACCCTCCGCGATGAGACCGATTTCGCCTGCGAGAGGCCATCCATCGATGTAATGGGCCAGGCCCGAGTCTGCCGCGACGGCCTCTCGGGAGAGCTGACGCTCGGGGTTCCAGTTCACTGCTTCCACGAGCATGTCGAACAGGAAGGGCTGGTCTTCGAGGGTTGCTGCACGTAGATCGTCCCGGTTGCTCATCAGCCTGAGGATGGCGACAGGCCGGCACCACGGCAACTCTCCTGATCCACCACGTCGATCCACTCCGGCGACGACGAATCCACGGCCGTGAGGTGGTGGACCGCGCCGCCAACGGCGAACCGCCCATGATCACCCACGCTCTGGGTGGTCGATGGGCTGAGAGCTGGCGAGGAAGTCCGTCGGAAAGGTCGAAGGCGGCGGGTCCTGCGGGTTGCTCACGTGCTTCTGTGGCTCAGGAGCGCTGGCGAGCCGTTCGCTCATTGCCGCGTCTGTAATTGCCCGTGACCGTGGCCATGATCTCTTGCGGAGCCTGCTGTGTTTGCGACCCACCTCGCGTACAGGTTCTTGTCGGCGGCAGTAGGTAGTTTGGAAGAGCAACGCCGAGAGAAGGGTGAGTCATGCCGGAGCGGACGGGTTATGCCCACGGGGTACCGAGTTGGGTCGATCTGGGGACCAACGATGTCGAGGGGGCCAAGC
>CBDUEV010000082.1:0-11848 GCA_965366365.1 uncultured Acidimicrobiia bacterium
CTCCCGCACCGATAGGCAAATATGTCGCAGAAACGCCCATTTCGGAGACCGTCCGGGATCGGCACTTCGGCGCTTACTGCCCCGCTCGGGGGCGAACGCCAAGCGTGGCGACGCCTGGCGCCCTGTCTGCAGATGCGCTTGTGGTAGCCAATGAGTAGCACCCATGGTAGCATTAGGGTATGAAGCTGAGCGTGAGTCTTCCCGACGAGGATGTCGAGTTCCTCGATCAGTATGCCAAGACCCAGGGATATGACTCCCGGTCCGCGGTCGTTCACAGGGCCGTCCGCCTGTTGCGTTCGACCGAGCTCAGTGATGCCTACGCAGATGCGTGGAGTGAATGGTCTGGGTCCGGCGAAGCTGCCGGATGGGATGTGGTCGCCGGTGACGGTCTGGCGACTGGCTGATGCTGCGCGGAGAGATCCGGCTCGTCGATCTCGATCCGGCGCGAGCCGGCGAGGCGAACAAACGCCGGCCTGCGGTGCTCGTCTCGAACGACGGGGCCAATTCCACGGCCGCGCAGCTGGGGCGGGGGGTGGTGACGGTGGTCCCGATCACGTCCAACATTGATCGGGTCTATCCGTTTCAGGTTTTGCTGCCCTCCAACCAGTCTGGCCTTGGACGAGAATCGAAGGCTCAGGCTGAACAGGTCCGATCCGTTTCCGTGGAGCGGGTGATGAACAAGATCGGAAGGGTCCCGCCGCAGTTGATGCTTGAGATCGACGAGGCGCTCCGTCTTCACCTGGCTCTCTAGTCGAGATCACCCAGAATCTCGCGCCCTGTTGATCAGTTCTCAGTGTGACCGAGAACGGCTCGGCGAGGTCCGTTCAGAACTGCCGGTTCGAGGGCGGTGCCGAGCAGGAGCAGGTGTCAGTGGGTGTGGGTAGCGACCGCGCCTATGGCACCTGACCAACGCCGTGGTCAGGTCGCGCCTGGCATCGGCGTCCGAGGGCCGCAGGAAACCGGCTCAGCCAGAGTCGGCTCCCTCACCTACGAGTTCCTTCCCATGTCAACCCTCTCGTCTGGCTAGGTCGATGCTTGACGCTCCTGGAGGACGCAGAACTCGTTGCCCTCCGGGTCGGCCAGAACCACCCACGAAACGTTGCCCTGTCCAATGTCGACACGAGACGCTCCGAGGGCGATGAGCCGCTCGACCTCGGCGGCCTGATCGTCAGGACGCAGGTCGATATGGAGACGGTTCTTGCCCTGCTTCGGTTCGTCGGCGGCCAAGAACAAGATCCCTGGAAGTCGCCCTGGCTGGGGCTGAATCTCAAAGACGGGTGAGGCGTCGTCGACGACAACCCATCCGAGCGCTTCGCGCCACCACCGGCCCAGCGCGGCGGGGTCAGGTGTGGCGATCACAACTTGTTCCCACTCGAGGCCCATGGCAGGAAGTTAGCGGAAGCGCCCGCGGGGTTTGCTCCGCACGTCACGTTGGAATCGGTCCTCAGTCTCAGTTGCAGGAGCCGAAGCGCGTCATGACCCGGCGAGCCCGGACAGGACGTCACCTGGGAAGAGCTCAGCGTGGGCACGGTGGGCGCCTTCGCCGCCGCCGGCCCGAGGAGCTGCTTCGACCCACGGCTGCGTCGGTGTGAGCCGGAGCCCGCCTATTCGGTGCCGAACTTCTGTCGCCACGCCGGAGCGGGTTCAGATCCCTCGGTGACCCAGTGTTCCGTGCCGGACACGATCACGCCACCGGCAACCGTGTAGAAGCCTGCGCACCAGAAGACCTCGTCTCCGTGGGTGACGCGAACCTGGGCAGCCGCTCGGGGGCCCTCCGCCAAGGTCTCCACGACTTCGATGGACCAACCCTCGGGGTACGCTTCGTTCATCGCCAGGAAGTTGGCGCCGTCGAAGTGTTCCCCGGTTTCGGTGAGTTCGATGTGAGCCTCTGGCGACAGCAACCGACCTGCGCCCTCCCAGTCGCGAGCTTGCATTCGCTCGAAGAAGTCTCGGACCACCTGACCCTGAACGTCCATCCTCAGGACAGTACTCCCGCGCGGCCTTGGCAATGCGGCGTTGGCTGGTTTCCTCGGTCCTGGCACCGCTGATGGTGTCTCAGTGGTATCGCTGTAAACTCTTCGATGGCCGTCGGTTGCGCGGGCGGTGGCCCTTCAGCCAGGGTCAGGGTTCGGCTATCGGCTCGGTACCCTTGAGGTCGAGATGTGTTGGAGCGATGTTGACAGGCGACGGTGATGAAGTACTTCGTCATCTGTCCTTCCCGTTTCCCCACGACCGGTTTCCGGCCGAGCTCGGCGCCGTGATCCAGCGATCTGTCCTGGAGGGTCGAGAACCGGCGCGAGAAGTCATCCACACGGAAGACAACGACTGGGCAGTCGGGGACGGCATCGACGATCCGAATCAACCGGGCGCCTGTGTTGTGGCACACCTGTTGCATGTCATCGAACGAAATTCCTCGGTGGCGGAACTCGCCACTCTCCCTCTTGGCCATATCGCCGTTCGGACAGAGCCAGGGGAGGCTTGGTCCATCACACGACACCGGTGGCCAACCGACGATTGACTCGCGTCGGGTTCCTGGGATTGACGTCACCAGCGGGTAGAGGCCTGGGGAGGCAATCTCGTTCTCGCTACGATTCCCTGCATGGCAGCCCGCGTTCGACTTGGCGAAACGGCAATCACCGTGGAGCTGACCGGATGGGATCGCATCATGAACTGGCGTCGGCAGGTCCGTATCGATCGTCACCGGATCACCTCGGTTGCGGTGCAGGAACGCTATTCGCTCGAAAGCGTGATCGATCATCGAGTACTGGGATTCGGCTCGCACATTGGCTTCAAACGACCCACGCGGCGCCGGGTCGGGACCATGCTCGGGCGCGCGGTCACGGGCAAGCAGTTCTGGGCGGTGCCGGCCTCTCCTCGAGATGAGCAACTGCTCGTCATCGATCTCGACGACCCGGAGTTCGGTCGCGCTGTGCTGTCGGTTGACGATCCAACGGCGACGGCGTCCGCACTTGTCACCCGCATCGAACCCGCCTGACCCCGGATCCAGGCCCGTCTGCACCGGCCCGCCCTGGCGTCGGATGTGGTGTCTCGAGGACAGTGAGGCATCGGCCGTGGGTCAGGGATCCAGGATGGCACCTGCCAGGGAGCGGTCCTCGGTGTTGTCGGCGAGCTGGATCTTCGAGATGGCTTGAGCCATGCCTTCCTCGGCTTCCTCGACACTCGGTCGGGGGACCGAACCATTTGGGGGTTGGGCGAGATAGGCGGCGACGGCGTACCACTGCGGCATGTCGCCGATCCTCTGCAAAACGGGGTTGAAGAACCACGTCTGTTTCCGCTTCCAAGGGAACAGCGCCCACCCGACGTCGTTCTCCTCCATGAGGTCGACCATCGCTTCGATCCACCCTTCGGTTCCTTCTCCGAATTCGCCGAGCCAGATCGGTCGATTGTGTTCTTCGCGCAAGGTGAGAAACGGCTGGAGGTCCTGCTGCTCCGGTACGGCCCATTCCGAGAAGGGCGTAAGGGCGTAGGCATGAAACTCGTACATCAGGTTGTCATCGAGAGGTTCGGTGAACTCCGAGAAATCCGTCGCGAAGTCGTCACCCTCCACGATGACCATATGGCCGGCATCGACACTTCGGATGGTCGCGATGATACGCGCATAGAGGTCGACCAGATCGCTGCCGCTGCCTTCCGGGAGAGCCGGCTCGTTGAGCAGGTCGTAGCCGGCAACCCACGGCTCGTTGGCATATCGCTCGGCCAAAAAGCGCCATATCGACACCGTCGCATCCTGGTTGGCCTGAGCATCGGGACCTTCCCACAAGCGTGCCACGAGGTCCGTGGACGGGACGTCGGCGACGGTGGCCACCCCGTTCTGCCCGCCAGGGGCGGCGTGGAGGTCGAGCACCATGTACACACCGTGTTTCTCTCCCCACTCCACCGCAGAATCAACGTAGGTCAACACGTCGTTGAACACCGGTTCACCGTTCTCGATCGTGGCGATTGCGCGGTAGTAGATGACCAACCTCGCGCAGTTGATCCCGAGGTCTGCCATGCGCTCGACATCAGCCTCGGTGAAGAAGTTGTCGCGCCAATCCTTCCAAAACCGGTCGGCACGGGCCGGATCTACCACGTCATCGAGGCGATTCACGAACTCGGCGGTTGAGATGAAGAGTCCGTTTCCCGAATCGCTCTGGAGATAGACCGTTGGCCACAACCACCCGTCGACGTTCACGCAACGCAGATCCAGCGGTGCGTCGTCCGGGCCGAGAAGCTGAGTCCCTGCACTGTGGACCATGGCCACCTGCGACGCAACGCTGCCCGCGCGGTCGACCTCGTCGGACGGGTCGTCCGTGCCGGACCCGCTTTCAGCGACGGTCGTTGCCGTGACAGGGTCTTCGTCCGCGCCTGCGTCAACAACGTCGTCGCCGGGCGGAATGCAAGCGGCAAGTACCAGAGCGAGCGACACGAGGGATGCCAACTTCGAAAGGCCCGGCCTCGGCTCGCCTGCCGGCTTTGCGCCGGCGGGAGCGTTCACCACTACCCGAAATGACATGTCGACTCCTGTCGCGTAGACCATGCGCGAGATCGCACAATGGGCATCGGCAGTCTCGCACGCGGGCTTGACCCGATCGGAGAATCGGTCGCCAAGGCGTGCAGGGTTGGGTCTTTGGCACTCTGGGTGGGGCTGTCGTTCGATCCCGCCGGGTTGTCGTCGGCGGCCACGTCGGGCCGGCGGAGGTCACCTCCGCGACCGGCGATGGCCGACCGGCAGGGAGGATGCGGCCGCTACCCTGAACGGCCGTGGACGGACAACGCCAACGCCAAGCGCTCACCGCCGCCGAGCGAAGCCTCACGCACCTGGCCGCCGATCGATTCGGTGAGGCCCGCAGGGCTGCCGGCCGGGCGGTCGATCTCGATCAGATAGAGGTCTTCGCCGGACTGGGGGAGGCCGTGGCCGCGGTGGCGGAAGACCTCGAGCGAGGCGGGGCCGTCGACCACCGACATTTCGAGATGTTGGAGGCGTCGGTGGGTTCGGGACCTTTGGCCGCCCTGCTGGACCCTCTCCGCCTCCGGATCTCCGAGAGCAGGGCCGAATGAGCGACTACCACATCCACCTCTATGAGCATGGTGCTCGCCGCGAGGCGGTCACAGACGGCGTCCAGCACATCGAACGGTACGTAGAGGCCGCCGCCAACCGCGGCGTGACCGACCTGGGTTTCACCGAACACCTCTACCGCTGTCACGAAGCCCAGCCCGTTCTCGGTCCGTTCTGGGAGGCCGAGCCCCGGGCGGATCTCGCCGCTCAGGCTGCCGCGGCCGTCGCCGAAGATCTGATCCTCAGCCTCGACGAGTACGTGGGGATGGTGGAGGCCGCCAAAGAGCGGGGACTGCCGGTTCGCCTCGGCTTGGAAGTCGACTTCTTCCCCGAGAGCATCGAGGCCGTCACCGAGTTCCTGGCGCCGTATCCGTGGGATTTTCTGATCGGGTCCGTGCACTGGATCGGCGGTTGGGCAGTCGACGATGACCGGGCCGGCCACGAATTCGATCGACGTGGCGTCGATCAGGCGTACGAGGACTTCTTTGCTCTCGAGGCTGCCTTGGCGGGCTCCGGCTCCGTCGACGTGCTCGCCCACGTCGACGTGGTCAAGAAGCATGGGCATCGCCCAGCCCGGGAGCGCTTCGATCTCTACGAACCGGTGGTGGCGGCCGCCGCAGCCTCCGGCACCGCCGTCGAAGTGTCGAGCGCAGGCCTCTTCAAGCCGGTGGGGGAGATCTATCCGGCGCCGGCGCTGCTGGCCATGTTCTTCGAGGCGGGCGTCGGGATCACCCTCGCCAGTGACGCCCACCGTCCCGAGGATGCCGCCCGCGCTCACGAGGAGGCTGTGGCCGCGGCCCGTCTGGCCGGATACACGCAGCGCCTACGGTTTGACAGCCGACGAGCAAGTCTCGTCGATCTTTGATGGAAGAGGTCTCGCTGTGATCGTGGAAGTCGTTGCCATCGGCACGGAACTGCTTCTGGGGCAGATCACCAACCGGAACGCCGCCACCATCGGAGCCGCTCTCGCCGACGAAGGCTTCGATGCTCACTATCAGATCGTGGTGGGCGACAACATGGAACGGATGATCGACACCTTGCGGACCGCCATGAGTCGATCGGATGCCGTCATCATCACCGGCGGGATCGGGCCGACCCAGGACGACGTCACCCGCGAGGCCATCTGTGCGGCAACGGGACGGGAGCTGTTGACCTCCGAGGAGTATGCCGAGACCCTCCGGACTCGGTTCGCGGCCTTTGGTCGTCAGATGCCCGAGAACAATCTGCGTCAGGCGCAATACCCGGAGGGAGCCGAGATGCTTCCCAACCCCAAGGGAACGGCTCCTGGGCTCGTCCTCGAGCACGATGGGGTGTTGCTGTTTGCGCTACCGGGCGTTCCCGCCGAGATGAAGCTCCTTCTGGCGGACCACGTGTTGCCGAGACTCCGCCGCTCCGCCGGGGTGACCGGAGTCCTCGTCAGTCGGATCCTGCGGAGCTGGGGCCGATCAGAGTCGAGCGTTGCCGAGATGCTCGACGATCTGTTCGTGGCAACCACCAACCCGTCGGTGGCTTTCCTGGCCTCCGGCGGGGAAATCAAGGTGCGGATCTCCGCCAAAGCCTCAGATGCCCAAGCTGCCGAGGCCCTGATCGAGCCGATCGAACGCGAGGTTCGGGCCAGGCTGGGGACTTCGGTATTCGGCACCGACGACGAGACGATCGGTGTGGTTCTGAGCCGGCTCCTCAGGGAGCGGGGTTGGACGCTGGGGACGGCCGAGTCCGCGACGGCCGGCAAGGTGGCCGCCGAGATCACCAACTTGGCCGGCAGCTCGGCCTACTTCCGGGGCGGTGTCGTCGCCTACGCTACGGACCTGAAAGCAGACCTCCTCGACATCGCCGTAGATCTCCTCGAGGCGGAAGGGGTCGTGAGCGAGGCGACGGCTCTGGCCATGGCCGAGGGTGCAGCCGGTCTGCTCGGCGTCGACGTGGCAGTGTCCGTGACCGGTTCGGCCGGACCCGACCCACAGGAGCGAACCGTCGGGACGATTATCATCGCCGTGCGAACGCCCGAGGGCATGGCAGCTCGTACGCTGACCCTGCCCGGCGACCGAGAGCGGGTGCGGACCTATGCCACCACGGCGGCGCTCCATCTGACTCGGCTCGCTATCGAGGGGCTCTGGTGGCAACCGTAGGTCGCATCTTCATCGGAGTGGACCTCGACGCCGACACCCGGCATGGCCTGGCCACTCACCTGGCCGATCTCCTCCCGGCGCTGCCCGGGCAAGTGGTCCCACCCGACAACTGGCACCTCACCCTGCGGTACCTCGGCGCGCTCGACGAAGTGACATTCGACCGTCTCCTCCACGCTCTCGAGGCAGAAGTGACCCAACCTCGTTTCACCATCTCGTTCGCTGGTCTGGGAGCGTTCCCCAAACCCGCCAAGGCGAGTGTGCTCTGGATGGGTATCGGGGTGGGAGAACCGGAGTTGGAGTCGCTTGCCGGCCAGGTCTCGGCCGCATGTGCCGAGGTCGGGTTCCTTCCGGAAGACCGACCATTTCAGGCCCATCTCACATTGGCGCGGATCCGGCGGCCCATCGAGGTATGGTCCCTTCTGGAAGTCGAACCGATGCCGACCCTCCGGATGAGCGTCGATCGAGTCACCGTCTTCAGAAGCGATCTGTCGCAGGGTCGCGCACGCTACGAACGCCTCGACTCCATCCTGCTGTGAGCCGGCCGAAGGTGCTTTCCATCGAACATCTGTTCGTGTAGGGTGATCTCCACGCACCGAATCTGTCACACCCGAAACGTACGTTTTGAGAAGCGCCTCTCAATGAGGCCAACACGGAAGCTGATAAACGATGAATGGAGCGAAGGTGGACCGCGACAAGGCCCTCGAAACAGCCAAGGCCCAGATTGAACGTCAATTCGGCAAGGGCGCCATCATGAAGCTCGGCGAAGCGCCCAGCCGCAGGGCCGACGCCATTTCCACGGGCGCCCTTTCGGTCGACCTGGCGTTGGGAATCGGCGGCATACCACGCGGACGAGTCGTCGAGATCTACGGACCGGAGGCGAGCGGAAAGACCACCTTGGCCCTCCACATCATCGCCGAGGCGCAACGCAACGGCGGGATCGCCGCCTTCATCGATGCGGAACATGCGCTCGACCCCGAGTACGCCCAGGCCCTGGGGGTCGATGTCGACGAGCTACTCATCTCCCAGCCGGACACCGGCGAACAAGCCTTGGAGATCGCGGACACTCTCATTCGGTCCGGTGCCCTCGATGTGGTGGTCATCGACTCGGTGGCCGCACTCACCCCACGAGCCGAGATCGAAGGTGAGATGGGTGACAGCCACATGGGGCTGCAGGCCAGATTGATGTCTCAGGCGCTCCGCAAGTTGACCGGCTCACTGAACCGGTCACAAACCACGGCCATCTTCATCAACCAGCTCAGAGAGAAGATCGGTGTGATGTTCGGGTCCCCCGAAACGACGCCCGGCGGTCGAGCCCTCAAGTTCTACGCCTCGGTGCGCATCGACGTCCGTCGAATCGAAGCCATCAAGGACGGTCAGGAGAACGTCGGAAACCGGGTGCGAGCCAAGATCGTCAAGAACAAGTTGGCCCCTCCCTTCCGGCTCGCCGAGTTCGACATCATGTTCGGAGAAGGCATCTCCCGGGAAGGCAGCCTCCTCGACGTCGCCGTCGAACAGGGTATCGCCAAGAAATCCGGCGCCTGGTACAGCTACGACAATGACCAACTCGGACAGGGCAGGGAGGCCTCCAAGAAGTTCCTCCGTGACAACCCGGAGATCGCCGTGCAGCTCCAGGACCGGGTGCTTCGAGCAGTGGGTTTGATCCCAGAGGACGAAGACGAAGTCGCTCTGACAGAGACCGCCGAGACACCGGAGACGCTCACCGAGGAGAAGTAGATCCTTGGGCGGCGCCAGGTTCGTTGAGAAGGGGTGGGATTTCCGAATCCCGCCCTTTCTTTTAGCCGTCTGTCGGGTACGATGCGAGCAAGACAACAACAACAACAACCATGGAAGTTCTACAGACGATGAGGTTCACGATGGCGACCGGGAGTACACCCTCTAGAGCAGGCTGATCCCTTTCCTTCTTTCGCCGCGCTCGGCGAACCGATCTCTGTAGTGCTGCCGGAAGGCAGGGCAGTAGATGTGTTTCCAGCGATAGTTGGGCTGGTGGTGCTGTTGATCGCGGCGCCGGCCGGCTTTTTCCTCGCCAGAGCCTTGGACCGTCGTTCGAAAGTCGGCGCCGAAACGAGTTCGGAACAGATCGTGCAGGAGGCGCGTCTCGAGGCGCAACGCATCCTCAGCAGGGCCGAAGAGGAGGCTCGTTCCTCCGCCGAGACGTATCGAGATCGAGAAGACGCCACCCTCGAGCACCGTCGCATCGAAGCCAAGACTTCGGAAGAGCGACTCTCACAGCGTGAGCAAACCCTGGAACAGCGGGCCGCCAATCTGGCCCAACGCGAACAGATGCTCCTCAAGCGCGAAGAGGAAGTTGGCGATGCCCGCGCCGAGGCAGAGCACATCAAGGAAGATGCCCGCGCCAATCTCGAGCGGCTCGCCGGATTCGACGCCAAGGCCGCCAAGGACGCTCTCCTCGCAGAGGTGGAGGACGAAGCCCGGCGGGAGGCCATGATCCTGGTCCGGGACATGGAGAGCAAGGCTCGGGAGGAGGCCGACCGGCGGGGGAGGCGCATCCTCACCACCGCCATCCAACGGCTGGCGAGCGAAGTCGTGTCGGAGTCGACCATCTCGATGGTAGAACTCCCCAACGACGACATGAAGGGGAGGATCATCGGGCGTGAGGGCCGCAACATCCGCGCCTTCGAGGCCATCACCGGCGTCAACCTCGTCGTCGACGACACCCCCGAGGCGGTGTCGGTGTCTTCGTTCGATCCCGTCCGCCGCGAGGTGGCGAGGCTCACCCTCGAAACCCTCATCGAGGACGGACGCATCCACCCGGCTTCCATCGAGCAGTTCTTCGAGAAGGCCCAAGCCGCCGTGGAGCAGAGCATCCGCGACTCCGGCGAGTGGGCGCTGCTCGAGGTGGGCATCTCCCGCATGCATCCCGAACTCGTCACGTTGCTGGGTCGTCTCCAGTACCGAACCTCCTACGGCCAGAACGTGTTGAAGCACTCGGTCGAGGCAGCCCACGTGGCTGGGATGCTCGCCGCCGAACTCGGCGTCGACGTGACCAGCGTGAAGCGCGCTTCGCTGCTGCACGACATCGGCAAGGCGGTCACTCACGAGGTGGAGGGCTCTCACGCCATGATCGGCTCCGAGATCGCGCGGCGGTTCGGCGAGGATCCTGCCATCGTCCACGGCATCGAAGCCCACCACAACGAAGTCGAACCGCGGACGTTGCTGGCGGTGCTCGTGCAGGCTGCCGACGCCGTCTCGGCCGCCCGGCCCGGGGCACGCCGAGAGACGTTGGAGACGTACGTTCGTCGCCTGGAGCGGCTCGAGACCCTCGCCAACGATTTCGAAGGCGTGGAGAAGGTCTTCGCGATGCAGGCAGGCCGAGAGATCCGCGTGGTGGTCGATCCCGGCAAGCTGGACGATCTCGGTGCCTCCAACCTGGCGCGGAAGATCTCCAAGCGGCTCGAAGATGAGCTGCAGTACCCGGGTCAGATCCAGGTGACCGTGATTCGCGAGTTCCGGGTGACCGACTACGCTCGTTAGCCGCCATGGCTGAACCAACACTGCTCCCCAATCCAACCGTTCGTGTCAACGAGCGGCGCCGGCCGACGCGCCCGGGGAAGACGTACTTCGTCCGCACCTTTGGGTGCCAGATGAACGACCACGACTCCGAGCGGGTGGCGGGCCTCCTGGAGGCCGACGGGATGGTTCCGGCGGGGTCCTACGAAGAGGCCGACGTGGTGTTCGTGAACACCTGCACTATCAGGGAGAACGCCGACAATCGCCTCTACGGCACCCTTGGCCACATCAAACAGTTCCGCGACGCCGATCCGGGGCGAATGCTGATCGTGGGTGGCTGCGCCGCCCAGAAGGACCGAGACCTTGTGCGAGAGCGGGCTCCCTGGGTCGATGTGGTGTTGGGCACCCACAACATCGACCGTCTCCTGGACCTCATGGACCACGCTCAGGAGTGGGGGCCGATCACCGACATCGTCGAAGAACTGGAAGGCATGCCGTCGGCGCTGCCGGTGCGTCGCGAGACCGACCACGCCGCCTGGGTGACCATCCAGGTGGGGTGCAACAACACCTGCACCTTCTGCATCGTCCCGTCGGTGCGTGGGAAAGAGATGAGCCGCCGGCCGGGTGACATCATCCGGGAGATCGAGCGTTTCGCCGAGGAGGGGGTGGTGGAGGTCACGCTGCTCGGCCAGAACGTCAACACGTACGGCAGAGACCTGGCCATCGACGGGAAGCGTCGCCCCATTTTCGCCGACCTGCTGCGGCGGGTCGGGGAGGTGGAAGGCATCAGGCGAATCCGCTACACGAGCCCGCACCCGGCCGACTTCAACGAGGAAGTCGCTCAGGCGATGGCGGAGACCGCCGCCGTGTGTGAGCAGCTTCATCTACCGCTCCAGTCCGGCTCGGATCGGATCCTGGCCAGGATGCATCGGGGCTACCACACGAATCGGTTCCTGGACCGGCTGGCACTGGCCCGCCGCTACATGCCGAGCCTGGCCGTCTCCACCGACATCATCGTCGGGTTTCCCGGTGAAACCGACGAAGACTTCGACGCAACCATGGCGGTCGTGGAGCAAGCCCGCTTCGACTCGGCCTTCATGTTCCAGTTCTCGCCCCGTCCCGGCACGGCTGCCGCCGAACTGTCGGATCAGTTCGTGCCGCAGGAAGTGATCAC
>CBDUEV010000083.1:0-11738 GCA_965366365.1 uncultured Acidimicrobiia bacterium
CTCGTGGGCTGCCCGATACAGCTGGCGGTCCGGACCGGGCTCGGCCACCGGAGTGACCACGACGGCGGCTCGGCACGCCGCATCCACTGTTTCAAACCATCCGGCGCCCACGGACGCCAGGAGGCCCGCTCCGAAAGCGGCCCCCTCGCTGGTATTCACGACGGCGATCTCGGCGTCGAGAACGTCGGCGAGGATCTGACGCCAGACGTGGCTCTTCACACCACCGCCCGAGGCACGGATCTGGCGTGGCATCGGCACGCCCGCTGCCACCATGAGGTCGAGTCCGTCCTTGAGCCCGTAGGACACGCCCTCCAGCACCGCCCTCGTCAGGTGGCCGCGATCGTGCCGCACCGTGAGCCCGACGAAAGCACCCCTGGCCAAGGGATCAGGGTGCGGGGTTCGTTCGCCGGTCAGGTAGGGAAGGAAGAAGAGCCCTTCACTTCCCGCGGGGATCGCGCCGGCCGGACCCACCAGATCGTCGAATCCCACTCCCGGAGCCAGGCTGTCACGAAACCAGCGCAGACTGCCCGCGGCCGACAGCATGACCCCCATGAGATGCCACCGGTCCGGCACTGCGTGGCAGAAGGCGTGGACGCGACCTCTCGGCTCGATGACCGGTGTGTCGGTGGCCGAGAAGACCACGCCTGACGTTCCGAGAGAAAGCGCCGTCACGCCGGGGCCCACGGCTCCCACTCCCACGGCGTTGGCCGCCTGGTCCCCGCCTCCGGCGATCACGGGCGTGCCCACTGCCAGGCCGGTGGCTCGAGCCGCTTCGGCGTGAATCAGTCCTGTGACTTCAGGCCCCTCGAACGTATCGGGCATCCAGGCCGGGTCGATGTCGAGGGCCGTGAGCACCTCGGCCGACCAGGTCCGATTGGCCAGGTCGAAGAGCTGTGTCCCGGCTCCGTCGGCGACATCGGTGGCGTACTGACCCGTGAGCCGCAGCCGCACATAGTCTTTCGGGAGGAGCACGTGACGGATCTCTCGCCACACAGCCGGCTCCTCGTCCCTGACCCAGAGGAGTTTCGGGGCGGTGAAGCCGGTCATGGCATCGTTGCCGGTCACCGCGATGAGGCGGTCGCCCATGGCCTCTCGCATGGCGTCGCATTGCGCGCCGGTCCGCTGGTCATTCCACAGGATCGCCGGCCGGAGCACATCACCCTTGCCGTCGAGCAGCACGGAGCCGTGCATCTGACCCGTCAACCCCACCGCCTCGACGTCCTCGCCGGACACGCCCGAGTCCGCCAGGAGGGACCGGATGGAGGCGACGGTGGCCTCCCACCACAGATGGGGAGCCTGTTCCGACCAGCCGGGGCGGGGTGTTTCGAAGTCGTATTCGGAAACTCCGACTCCGGCTACGGTTCCCGCCCGGTCGATCAATACCGCCTTCGTGGCGGTAGTAGAGCTGTCGATTCCGAGCACATAGGTCACGGTTCAGCCCGCCACCAGGCAGGTGGCGCCTTCGGAAACGGTGAAGACCAGCGCACGGCTTGTGGACACAGGAATACCTCCTTGCTCGCCATACTGGCACGCCCCTCGTCGAAGAACCCAGATAGTTGCACTGGTGTACTATCGGGCTCAATCATTTCGCAAGGAAGGAGACCTACCGTGACCGATCCCGTGATCGAGCTCGTCGATCTGAGTATGCCGTGGGAGGGTCTGGATCCGTTCTTGTTCACCGTCCACCACGTTGACGCCTACCCGGCCGGCAACGAGGCCCTCGGACCCGTCGCATCCCTCGCCGGTCGCATGCTCGGATCCGACTTCTCTTACCGGGACGGTTGGAGCATGTACCACGGGAGCGTCGTCCCCGGCTTCCCCCAGCACCCTCACCGCGGCTTCGAGACGGTCACCGTGGTCCGTCGGGGATTTGTCGATCACTCGGACTCCCTGGGTGCCACCGCTCGCTACGGGGAAGGTGACGTGCAGTGGCTCACGACCGGCTCGGGCATCATGCACGCGGAGATGTTTCCCCTCCTCGACGCGGATGGCCCCAACCCTCTGGAACTCTTCCAGATATGGCTCAACCTTCCTCCCGAAACGAAGATGGTGCCACCGCACTTCGGGATGCTGTGGAGCGAGGAGATCCCCACCCTCGAATTCGACGATTCCCGAGTGAACGTGGATGTCATCGCCGGGACGCTGGGAGAGAACCACGCTCCCGCCCCACCGCCGGACTCCTGGGCTGCGCGAGCCGATTCGGCGATGGCGATCTGGCTGGTCCGGCTGGCCCCGGGAGCACGGTGGATCCTTCCGTCGGCTCCTTCGGGCGTGAATCGAATGCTGTACTGCTTCGAAGGCACCGATGTTCTGGTGGGGTCCTCGCCCGTCACTTCGTCCGTCGGCGTTCGCCTTCGTCCCGAGGTCCCGACCCCGCTCGAGAACCACGGACAGCCTGCCGAGTTCCTGCTCCTCCAGGGCCGACCGATCGGCGCTCCGATCGTCCAGGTGGGACCGTTTGTGATGAACACGCCCGAGGAGATCGGCGAAGCCATCGACGATTATCGCCGCACCGGCTTCGGTGGATGGCCCTGGGCGAATGCCAGCCCGGTCCATCCGCGCACCGATGGGCGTTTCGCTCTCCATGCCGACGGTCGATTGGAGCACCGAGACATGCCCGCCGGCGTGTGAGGAGGGTTTCGAAATCAATCCAAAAGGGCCAACGGACCGTGGGTCGGGAATTGGGCGAAGGGGTAACCTCCAACCGGAAGCTCGAGACTCGGACCTCGGAGGAGTAGGTGTCCACTCACAATCCATCGCCTGGCCCGTCCGCCAGTCGTCTGCCCGCACCACTCAGAGCCGCCATCGTCCTTGGTCTCCTCTATCTCTTCCTGGTGGGCGTCAAGCTCCTCGAAGGCGGCATCAAGGGCCTCGGATCCGACTACACCGAGCCTCTCTTCGAGGGTGTGTCAAACCCTCTGGCCAGCCTCTTCGTCGGGATCCTGGCCACCGTCCTCGTCCAGTCCTCTTCCGTCACAACGGCCACCATCGTCGGTCTCGTGGCCAGTGGCGTGATCGGCGTCGAAGCCGCCGTGCCGATGATCATGGGCGCCAACATCGGCACGACGGTCACCAACACCCTGGTGTCACTCACACACGCTCGCCAAAGCGAAGAGTTCCGAGCGGCTCTGACCGCCGCCACGATGCACGACTTCTTCAATGTCATGGCCGTCGCCGTGCTCCTCCCGTTGGAGCTCCTCACCGGCTTCCTCTCCAAGAGCGCCGCGGCGATCGCCGGCCTGTTCGGTGGCGGCGGTTTGGGCGGGTCCTTCGACAGTCCCATCAAGGCCGCCGTCGGGTGGCTTGCCTCGATCGTCGAGGAGGCGATCGAGACCGTCATCTCGAACGAGACGGCTGTCGCCGTGGCTGGGATCGTCGTCGCCATTGCAGCGATCTTCTTCACACTCACGTTCATCACCAAGAACATGAGAATCCTGGTGGCCGCCCGCATCGAACGCTCCCTCAACGCTGCCCTCGCCAAGTCCGCGATGGTTGGCATTCTCGTCGGGACGGTAGTGACCATTTCGGTCCAGTCGTCGAGCATCACCACCTCGATCCTGATCCCGCTGGTGGCTTCGGGTCTGCTCACCGTGCGCAATGCCTACCCGATCACGCTGGGGGCGAACATCGGAACCACGATCACGGCCCTCCTCGCCGCCATGGCGGCCGGGTCGGTGGACGCGTTGACGATTGCGTTCACGCACACTCTCTTCAACATCGCCGGGATCCTCCTCATCTTCCCGTGGGCTCGCATCCGGTACATCCCCGTGTCACTGGCGTCCGGCTTGGCCGAAATGGCCGTCAAGAGGAAGTCGTTGGCGCTCGGATACACATTCGGTATGTTCGTAGTGGTTCCGTTTCTCGGTATTCTGTTGCTCAGATAAGGAGGGCACATGGTTTTGGCATTCTTCCGCAATCGGGGTGACTCGACACTCGACGAGGTAGCACACACGCTCGTTGAGATGCTCACCGAGGGTCGGGCGGTGTTCGACGCGGCCACAGACGCAATCTTCGGAGGGGGAAAGTCGAAGGAGACCAAGAAGACAGTGCGGAGCACCGACCGCGGTATCAACTCGATGCAGCAGGATGTCCGTCGGGCCCTCATGCTGCATTCGGCGGTAGCGCCTGCCGACATCCCTCATGTCCTCAGCTACATGAGCATCGTCAAGGACGCCGAACGGATCGGCGACTACGCCAAGAACATGTATGACCTGGCCAAATACGGAGAGGATTTCTCCACGGCTCCGGACGCCGCAGAACTGGAGGGATACCGGGCGGCGGTCGGCAAGCTGATCGATGATGCCGGCAGTGTCTTCGCATCGAGTGACGAGGACGCAGCTCGACACCTCATCGAGAAGGCCGATGGATTCCTGGACGACTACGACGATCAGATTCGGGCCGCTTACGAGTCGACCGGACCCGCCAGTGAGGCAGTGGCTCGGGCGCTCTACTTCCGGTACCTCAAGCGGATCACCGCCCACCTCATGAACATGCTGACCAGCCTGGTGCTTCCCATCGACCTCCTCGACTACTACGACGAGGCACCCGAAGATCGGTAGCCGGCACCGCTGCGTGCGCTATGTTCAGCGTCCGGGGCCCGGACGGAAGGTATGGAGCAGCAGTCACACCAAGGGGATCAGATCCGCAACGTGATTCTGACCGGTTTCATGGGGACCGGAAAAAGCACCGTGGGGCGCCTCCTCGCCAAGCGGCTCGAATACGAGTGGGTCGACACCGACGACCTCATCGAATCCAGGGAGGGACCCATCCCGGAGATCTTTGCCCGCCAGGGCGAGGCGGCCTTCCGGGCGTTGGAGCATCAGGTCGCCGAGGAACTGGCCCAGCGACAAGCCGCGGTGATCTCGACCGGTGGGCGCTTGATGCTCGACGAACGAAACGCCCAGCTCCTCGGCGCCACAGGCGACGTGTTCTGCCTGGTGGCCGCGCCTGAGACGATCGCCGAGCGCCTCGGGAGATCCACATCCGGTCCCCGGCCGCTGCTGAACGGACCAGATCTTCGCGAGCGCATCGAGCATGTGATGGCGGGACGCGCAGAGGGATATTCTCGGTTCCGTGCCGTGAACACCGATGGGCGGAGCGTCCACGAAGTGGTCGACGAGCTCGCGGAGGCATTCCAAGCCGGAGGGCGCATCGACCCCGACGCGGCCGCCCCATGGACCGACGATTGATCAGTGCAGGTCGGCGAGGTCCGTCTGGGTGATCTCGTCCGGTACTTTCCCGATGATGATCATGGCAAGCACCTCGTCCATGGTCACCTCGTTCTTGTTCACCGTTCCCACCAGCTTGCCTTGAAGCATCACGCTGATGCGGTCGGCCAGATCGAAGACATCGTGGATGTCGTGGCTGATCAGGAAGATCCCGATACCTTCATTCTTGAGCTGGGTGATCAGCTCCGAGACCTGGGCTGTCTCGGCAGGACCGAGTGCCGCGGTGGGCTCGTCCATGATGAGGATCCTGGCGTTGAAATGGACTGCTCTGGCGATCGCAACGGACTGGCGCTGGCCACCGGACAACGACGCCACCGGCACCTTGAAGTTCAAGAACTTGGGATTGAGACGGCCCATGATCTTGCGCGTTGAATCTTCCATGGCGGAGTAGTCGAGAGAACCGGAACGAGTCGTCAGTTCACGTCCGAGAAACATGTTCCCGGGAGCGTCGATGTTGTCGGCGAGGGCCAGTGTCTGATAGATCGTCTCGATGCCGTACACCTTGGCATCGCGCGGTGTCTGGATCGACACCGGCTTGCCGTCGACAAGGATCTCCCCCGAGTCGGCGGGGTGGGCACCCGACAGCGTCTTGATCAAAGTCGTCTTGCCTGCGCCGTTTCCGCCCACCAACGCCACGACCTCACCCGGGTAGAGGTCGATCGTCACACCGTCCACCGCATGCACACCACCGAAGGCAACCCGGATATCGCGCATCTCCACCAACGGGACTCGTTCGGTCTTCTCGGTCATGCGCTCCTCCGGCGATAGATGGTGTCCACGGCGACCGCCGCCACCAGCACGATCCCGACCACGATGTCCTGGAGGGGAGCGTCGATGCCCATGAGCACCATGCCCGACTGGAGCGACTGCATGACCAGAGCCCCGAGGATCGCTCCCGGGACGGTACCGACGCCACCGCTCAGCGAGGTCCCACCGATGACCGCCGCCGCGATGACGTACAGCTCACTGAGCTGACCGAGGCCGCTCACGGCCGCATTGAGTCGGGCAGTCTGAACGGCTGCCGCGATCGCAACGAGGATGCCCATCAGCATGAACGCCTTGACGACGGTCATCTTGGTCTTGATGCCCCCGAGTTCGGCCGCTTCCGGATTCCCACCGATGGCGAACACATAGCGTCCAAAGCGGCGCCGGGTGACGATGAAGGTCATCACGAGCGCAACTCCAATGGCGATCAACACCGGCGTGGCGATGCCGAGTGCAAAGCCACCCGGTGGGACGGCGATGCCGCGCTCCTCTGCGTACTGGCGGGCGAGGAGTTCCGGCATCGGGTAGGCGTTGATCACTGCGACCGCTGCGATGACTGCCGCGCAACCCATCACCCCGATCGAAACGATCGCCCAGGTGGGCCGGAGGCGGAATCCGAAGCGCTGCCGCTGCCGGCGGCTGTTGACCAGCATGTAGATGATGCCCACACAGGCCAGTCCTGCCACCACCCAGCTGGCCGTTCCTCCGATCGTGCCGCGCGAGCCGCCGCCGAGAAGCTGGAAGGTCTTGTCCATCGGGGCGATGGTGCGGCCGCTGGCCATCCACCAGGCGACGCCGCGCCAGACCAGCAGTCCGCCCAGGGTGACGATGAAGGAGGGAACTTCGACATACGCGACAACGAACCCCTGGAATGCTCCGATGGCTGCGCCGAGCAGGATGCCGGCGGTCAGCGCAATGATCCAGGTGGCCGGGTGGTCGAACCCGAGCAGCTCGGGGAGAATCTCCGCCTGAAGAAGCGCCATGGCCATCCCCACGACAGCCAGCATCGACCCAACCGACAGGTCGATGTTCCGAGAGACAATGATCAGAACCATCCCGGTGGCCATGATGGCCACAGAGGCGGTCTGTACCGAGAGGTTCCACAGATTGCGGGGGGTGAGGAACGTACCGCCGGACAGGATGTGGAAGCCAACCCAAATCACCGCCAGCGCCACCAACATGCCGAGGAGGCGAGTGTCGATCTCCAGCGCTCTCAGGATCGAACGGTCTTCGGTCCGGCCATCGACCGAAACCGGTGCACTGGTGGAAGCCTCTGCCATAGAGCTTCATCCTAGAACGAGTTCGAGACGCGTGTCGCGCCCACGGGACCCGTGGGCGCGACACGTTCTCGGTTTTTCTTCAGACGCTAGGGGCAGACACTCACGGTGCCGGCCGCCACACCCTGGCACAGGGTGTCGGTGTCGATCCATCCGGCGTCGACGACGACATTCAGGTTGTCCTGAGTGATCGGAATCGGGGCGAGAAGAATCGACGTCATGGTGTTGCCACCCGGCGATTCGAAACTCACCACACCGGCCACGTCACCGAGGGCGGTGCCTCCGGCGAGCTGCACAGCAGCTTCACCGGCGGCCGCACCGAGCTCGCGGGCGTCCTTCCACACGGAGACGGCCTGGGTGCCGAGCGCCACGCGGTTCAGAGCGGCGGCATCGCCGTCCTGACCGGACACGGGCACGATCCCGTCCATTCCCTGTGCGGCAAGGGCGGCGACCACGCCACCGGCCATGCCGTCGTTCGAGGCGACAACCGCGTCGACCTCGTTGTTGTTCTGGGTCAGGAACTGCTCCATGTTGGTCTGAGCCACAGCAGGATCCCAGTTGTCGGTGTAGGACTCGCCCACGTTGACAATGGCGCCCGAATCGATGGCGTCCTGAAGGATCTCGAGCTGACCGCCATGGAGGAAGTCGGCGTTGGCATCGGCCTGGTTGCCCTTGATGAAGACATAGTTGCCTTCCGGCACCAGATCGAAGATCACGCGAGCCTGCATGCGACCGACTTCGACGTTGTCGAAGGTGATGTACAGCGCACCCGGATCTTCGATGAGCCGGTCATAGGCCACCACGGGGATGCCCTGGTCGAGCGCACTCTGCACCGCCGGCAGAATGGCGGTGCCATCTTGGGCGAGGATGATGAGGGCGTCGGCACCCTGGGAGATCAGGTTCTCGACGTCAGCGATCTGCTGCTCGGCAGAAGAACCGGCATCGGTCGAGATATACGTGGCGCCTCCGGCCTCGAGCGCAGCCTTGATGGCGGGCTCGTCGGACTTGGCCCAACGTTCTTCGTTGTAGTTGTTCCACGACACACCAACGACGAGATCTCCAGAGGCCTCGGCAACCGTGGTATCGGTGCCTTCGGCGGCGACAGTCGTGGTGGTGTCATCGGATCCACAGGCGACCAGCAGCATTGCAACGACTGCCAGGAGCGCCCAGAAACGGCGATTCAACAATATTCCTCCTAAGTAATGGTGTCCCGAAAAGGACGACTCCAGACTAGCGGTCCGCGCGGTCGGAGGAGAAAAGCCGACCCCCCAACCGGAGCGGGTTTCCGATGCGAGTCTGCGGCCCGGAAGGCGCCTTGCCGTCGGCCATTTTGCGGCAGGCCGGTACTACCATCCGCCTCGGAAAGCTGGCGCCACCCGCTCCGCTCCTCGAGCAGGGAGGCCATTCGCAGCAGCAACCCGAAAGACCGCGTATAGGAAGGCCCCTATGCCCATCACAGCACGAAGTCGCTGGGCCGTCGCGGTGGGGACCCTGGTGCTGTTCGGTGTCGTGGCGGGCGGCCTCGCGTTCGGAACGGATCTCTGGTCACCCGAGCGTGCCTGCCCTGGGCCAACCGAGCACTCGGAGTGGTCGGTGGCCCGACGCTGGGATGAGGCGCTCCTCAACGCCATCAGGCGTGATGTGCCTGCGCCAACCGTCCACTCCCGAAACCTGTTCCACACGTCGGCAGCGATGTGGGACGCCTGGGCAGCCTACGACCCGGACGCCGTCGGGTTGTTCACGAGCGAGAAGCACCCCCTCTCCGACGCAGCCCGAGACGAGGCGATCAGCTACGCGGCGTTCCGCGTGCTCGAGGCACGGTATCTCGATTCGATCGGTGCGGTCGACTCGATCTCGGAGTTCGATCGTCTCATGGATTCGCTCTGCTACCCCATCGACGTCACGACGACCGAAGGGGACGCACCGGCCGCGGTCGGCAACCGAATCGCAGAAGCAGTGTTGTCGTCGGCTGCGCAGGACGGATCGAACGAATCGGAAGGGTACGTCGATCCCGACTATGAGCCCATCAATCCGCCGATGGTGGTCTCGGAGTCCGGGACCACCATGACCGACCCGAATCGATGGCAGCCGCTCGAGCTCGAGGAGATGGTCTCCCAGAACGGCATTCTGGTTCGAGGCGGGTTTCAGGAATTCGTGGATCCTCATTGGGGTCACGTCGAGAGCTTCGCTCTGCCCGACGGTGGCCCCGATGGTTTACCGATCGTGCCAGAGGATCCGCCGCTGCTCGGCGATCCGACCACCGACGCAGAGTTCAAGGATTCTGCGGTGGAGGTCCTTCGCTACAGCAGCATGCTGGACCCCGCCCCCGGCATCGTGATCGACATCTCGCCTGCCGCCCTGGGCGCCAACCCGCTCGGCACCAACGACGGCGCCGGACGTGCCCTCAACCCGATGACCGACGCTCCCTACGAGCCCAACCTGGTCAACCAGGGCGACTTCGGTCGAGTCCTGGCAGAGTTTTGGGCGGATGGACCCAATTCGGAGACACCGCCCGGGCACTGGAACACGGTCGCCAACACGGTTTCCGACATTCTCTCCCCCGAGCTTCGGCTCGCCGGCATCGGCGAGCCGGTGGAGCGGCTCGAATGGGATGTGAAGCTGTATCTGGCTCTGAACGCCGCCAACCACGATGCAGCTGTCGCCGCCTGGGGAGCGAAGGGGTATTACGACTACGCCCGTCCCATTTCGATGATTCGCTATATGGGCGGGCTCGGGCAGTCGAGTGATTCCGAGCTGCCGTCGTACCATCCGGAAGGGCTCCCCCTCGAAGCAGACCTGGTCGAGCTCATCACCGTGGAGAGCAGTCAACCAGGCCAACGGCACCAGGATCTCGCCGACCACGTCGGCGAGATCGCCGTCCGAGCGTGGTCTGGCACCCCCGCCGATCGTGACACCGAGGTCGGTGGCGTCAGGTGGATCCTCGCAACGGAGTGGACCCCTTATCAGAAACCCACCTTCGTCACCCCGGCGTTCGCCGGGTACGTATCGGGACACAGCGTGTTCAGTCGTGCCTCCGCCGAGATCCTGACTGCCTTCACCGGATCGGAGTACTTCCCGGGTGGACTCGGGGAGTGGACGATTCCCGCCGGCGACCTCGAGTTCGAGGCAGGCCCGGAGTCACCGGTCACCCTGCAGTGGGCAACCTACCGGGACGCTGCCGACCAAGCAGGACGGTCCCGGCTGTTCGGCGGGATCCATGTGCGGGCCGACGACTTCGCCGGACGGGTCATGGGAGAGCACGTGGGTCGTGAGGTGTGGGAGCGAGTCCAGCACTACTACGGTCCATGATCGTGGCAGCACATCGCCGATCGGCATCTCGGACCGTGCTCGTCACGGTGACCGCCCTCGGGATTGTCGCCATCGTGGCCGTCGTCGGGTGGATTGGACGGGGCGACCCGACGCCCCGCGCAGCTCTCCCGCCACCCCATTTCGTGGACGACACCGGCTCATCGGGCATCGACCACGCCTACGACGGAGAGTTCACGTTCTTCGTCGGAGGCGGAGTCGCAGCCTTCGACTGCAACGCCGACCACCAGCCAGACCTGTACCTGGCCGGCGGGGCCGGCCAAGCCTCTCTCTATCAAAACGAGAGCCCGATCGGGGGCGCATTGCGGTTCACTCGTCTCCCGGCCGCCACGACAGACCTCACCGACGTGGTCGGCGCCTATCCCCTGGACATCGACTCAGACGGCCATCTCGATCTCGCCGTTCTGCGGCTCGGTGAGAACGTTCTCCTCCGCGGCCTCGGCGATTGTCGCTTCGAGCGGGCCAACGAGGCGTGGCAGATCGACGGAGACGATGAGTGGACCGCCGCCTTCAGCGCAACTTGGGAAGCCGGAGAGACTCTTCCCACCCTGGCTTTCGGAAACTACGTGAGGTTGGACGAAGAGGGCCGCCAGGTCGGGGAATGCTCCCCCAACGCGCTGGTGCGACCCGGCTCCGCAGAGCGCTACGCGGAGCCGATCCCGTTGGACCCGGGATGGTGCACGCTTTCGATCCTCTTCAGCGACTGGGACCGCTCGGGCAGGCGCGATCTGAGAATGACGAACGATCGCCACTACTACCGCGACGGGGAGGAGCAACTGTGGCGGGTGGCCACCGGCGAGGCACCTCGCCTGTATGCGCGTGAGGAAGGCTGGAAGAAGATGCAGATCTGGGGCATGGGTATCGCCAGTCACGACTTGACCGGCGACGGTCGACCGGAGGTCTTCCTCACCAGCCAGGGCGACAACAAGCTCCAGACCCTGACCGGGGACGCCGCCGGACCCAACTACACGGACATCGCCATCCGCAGTGGAGCCACGGCCCATCGGCCCTACACCGACGGCGCCGTCCTGCCGTCGACCGCCTGGCATGCCGAGTTCCAGGACGTCAACAACGACGCGTTCGTCGACTTGTTCATCTCCAAGGGCAACGTCGAGGCCATGCCGGACTTCGCAGCAGAGGA
>CBDUEV010000084.1:0-11438 GCA_965366365.1 uncultured Acidimicrobiia bacterium
ATGCGCGAACCGGATGTCAACATCGGGTGGGCCAAGCTCCGAAAGGAGGGTCCGTGGCAGGGAAAACCAGCATGATCGCGCTTCGAACGATGACCGCCGCCGACGTACCCGCCGTGGCGGCCATCGAACGAGTCAGCTACTCGACGCCCTGGTCGGAGAAGATCTTCGTCGACGAGCTACGACAGGACTCCCGTGTCTATGTCGTCGCCGACGACGACGGGGAGGTGGCCGGGTACGGAGGCTTGTTCTTGATTGGCGAAGAGGGTCACGTCACCACCATGGCCGTGGCGCCGGACCACCAGGGGGCGGGGGTGGGAACCCGGATTCTGCTGCACCTCGTCGAGGCCGGGTTGAGCGCGGGCATGCGCCACATGACCCTGGAGGTTCGCCCCTCGAACGAGGCCGCTCAGGCTCTCTATCGCAAGTTCGGGCTCGAAACGGTGGGTCGACGCAAAGACTATTACCCCGACGAAGATGCCCTGATCATGTGGGCCAATCACATGGATACCCCGGAGTACGGCGAACGCCTCGACGCGATCAGGGGTGGGCTGTGAGTCTCGAACCAACGGTTCTGGCGTTCGAGACGAGCTGTGACGAGACGGCGGTCGCCGTGGTGCGGGGCACCACCATTCTCTCGAACGTGCTTTCCTCTCAGGTCGATCTCCATGCCCGATTTGGTGGCGTGGTCCCCGAGGTGGCTGCCAGAGCCCATGTCGAATCGATCCGCTCGCTCACCCATCGAGCCCTGGCGGAGGCAGGCGTCCATCCCGATGACCTCGACGGAGTCGCCGCCACCCAGGGCCCGGGCCTCGTCGGGGCACTCCTGGTTGGCTTCTCTTTCGGCAAGGCCACGGCGTGGGCTCGTCAGCTCCCCTTCGTCGGGGTCGATCACATGGAGGGTCACCTCTTCGCTCCCCGGCTGGATTTCCCTGACTTCCAGGCCCCCGCCGTCGTGTTGCTGGCCTCGGGAGGGCACAGCCAGATCGTTCATGTCGAGGGTTGGGGCCAGTACCGGCAGCTCGGCCAGACCATCGACGACGCGGCAGGGGAGGCGTTCGACAAGCTGGCGCGCTACATGGGGCTCGGCTACCCGGGTGGTCCGGCCATCGACGCAGCCTCCGAAGGAGGCGATCCAGAGGCCGTTCGCTTCCCGAGGGCGCTGGCCGACCAACGCTACAACTTCTCGTTCAGCGGCCTGAAGACGTCCGTGGTGACCTTTCTGGAGAAGACGTCCGCGACCGGGAACCTGCCACCGCTTGCCGACGTGGCGGCCTCGTTCCAAGAAGCCATCGTGGATGTGCTGGTCGAGAAGACTTTCAACGCCGTCGAGGACACGGGCGTCGAACGCATCGGAGCGGGGGGAGGGGTCCTGGCCAATCGCCGCCTTCGGCAGAAACTCGTCGCCGAAGCCGACCGGCGTGGTGTGGGACTGTTTCTTCCCTCGCCACTCCTCTGCACCGACAATGCCGCCATGATCGGGGCGGTGGGCGCCCATTGGCTGACGGAGGGCGTGTACACGGCGTGGGATGCCAGAGCAGAACCCGGTCGTCGACTGTGATCCGGAGCGCGCCGGCGACCGCGATCGCATCGCCATGAAGACCATCATCCTGTTGGCCGGACCGCTGGTTGTCGCCGGCTTGGCGGGCCTTCTGCTCGGGCCGGCGTTTGGTGCGGTGACCCTGGTCGTGGCAGGTCTGGCGTGGATCGTCCACCAGGTGGCGATGCGTCGTCTCCGCAACGAGCTCGGTTTCGTCCCTCGGGCGGCCCTGTCCGTGGTGGGGGCGCTGCTCCTCATCCAGTTGGTGCCGTACGGGCGGGCGCACGACAACCCGCCGGTCATCTCCGAACCTGTCTGGGACTCGGCCGAGACGCGGACCCTCGCCGTGGCGGCGTGTTACGACTGCCACTCCAACGAAACCCGGTGGCCCTGGTACACCGGGGTGGCGCCCGCCAGTTGGATCACTCAACGCCACGTCGACGAAGGACGCGAGAAGTTGAATTTCTCCGACTGGAGCCAGCCTCGCGAGGCCGATGAAGCGGCGGAAACCGTGCGCGATGGCGAGATGCCCCCGCGCGACTATCTTCTGATCCATCCCGAGGCCCGCCTCGACGAGGCACAGAAACGGATCCTCATTGCGGGATTGGCGGCCACCACGGGGAGCGACGGCGAGGAAGAAGACGACGACTGAGGCGGCCGCTGCGACCCGTCTCATGAGACCTGATCGCCCTCCCCACTTCGTTTAGCACTCTCACTTCGAGAGTGCTACCATCGCTTGGCGCTCTCGGAGTGAGAGTGCTAACCGCTCAGCTAGAGGAGGATATAGCGATGAAGCTTCAACCTCTTGGAGATCGTGTCGTCGTGAAGAGTTTGGACGAGATGGAGGCGAAGACCCCATCCGGACTGGTCATTCCCGACACGGCCAAGGAGAAGCCTCAAATCGGAGAAGTGCTTGCCGTCGGGCCAGGAGCCCTCAACGATGACGGTGAGCGCCTTCCAGTCGATGTAGAGGTCGGTCAAAAGGTCGTGTACTCCAAGTACGGCGGCACCGAGATCAAAATCGACGGTGAAGAGCTTTTGGTTCTCTCGTCACGGGATTTACTCGCAATCGTTTCTTAGGTTTCAGGAGGAAACATGGCAGCGAAGGAACTTCGCTTCAATGAAGAGGCCCGGCATGGCCTAGAGGAGGGCGTCAACAAGCTCGCCAATGTCGTCAAGTCGACCCTGGGCCCGCGGGGCCGCAATGTCGTACTCGAGAAGAAGTGGGGCGCACCCACGATCACCAACGACGGTGTGACCATCGCCAAGGAGATCGAGCTCGAAGATCCCTATGAGAACATGGGCGCCCAGCTCGCCAAAGAAGTCGCCACGAAGACCAATGACGTCGCCGGCGACGGAACCACCACGGCGACCGTGCTCGCCCAGTCGATGGTTCGGGAAGGTCTGCGCAACGTCGCGGCCGGCTCCAACCCGATGGGCCTGAAGCTCGGCATCGAGCAGGCGGTCGTCAAGGTCGTCGACTTCATCGGCGAGTTCGCCAAGTCGGTCGACACGAGCGAGGAAATCGCCAGCGTCGCCGCCATTTCGGCCGCCGATCAGGAGATCGGCAAGAAGATCGCCGAGGCGATGGACAAGGTCGGCAAAGATGGTGTCATCACCGTCGAGGACGGTCAGACCTTCGGCATCGAGCTCGAATTCACGGAGGGCATGCAGTTCGACAAGGGCTACGTGTCGCCGTACTTCATCACGGACCCGGACACGCAGGAGGCGGTGCTCGACAACCCGCTCATCCTGATCGCCAACCAGAAGGTCAGCTCGGTGAACGACCTCCTTCCGGTGCTCGAGAAGGTCCAGCAGTCCGGCAAGCAGCTGCTCGTGCTCGCTGAGGACGTCGAAGGCGAAGCGTTGGCCGTTTTGGTGGTCAACAAGATTCGCGGCGTGTTCTCGTCGGCCGCCGTCAAGGCGCCCGGTTTCGGCGAGCGTCGCAAGGCCATGATGCAGGACATCGCCATCCTCACGGGCGGCACGGTCATCTCGGAAGAGGTCGGCCTGAAGCTCGACGGCGTGACGGTCGACATGTTGGGCTCGGCCCGCAAGGTGATCATCACCAAGGACGCCACGACGATCGTCGATGGGGCCGGAGCCGATGCCGACGTCGCTGCTCGGATCAAGCAGATCGAGCGCGAGATCGAGCATTCCGACTCCGATTGGGATTCCGAGAAGCTGCAAGAGCGGCTCGCCAAGCTCTCCGGCGGTGTGGTGGTCATCAAGGTGGGCGCCGCAACCGAGGTGGAGCTCAAAGAGAAGAAGCACCGCATCGAGGATGCCGTCTCGGCGACTCGTGCGGCCGTCGAAGAGGGCATCGTCCCCGGAGGCGGAGTCACGTTGCTGCGAGCCCAGGCCGCCATCGACAAGATCCGCGGCGGGACAGACGAGGAGAAGGTCGGACGTGCCATCGTTCGCCGAGCCCTCGAAGAGCCGCTGCGCCAGATTGCCGTCAACGCCGGCTACGAAGGTGGCGTGGTGGTCGAGCATGTCCGCAACGGCGAAGGGGCCTTCGGCTTCAACGCGCTGACGGGCAAGTACGAGGACATGCTGGCGGCGGGAATCCCCGATCCGGCCAAGGTGACTCGTTCCACGGTCCAGAACGCTGCGTCGATTGCCGCGCTGCTGCTCACGACCGAGGCGCTCATCGCCGAGAAGCCAGAGGATTCACCGGCGGCTCCCGCCGGGGGTCACGAACACGACATGGGCTTCTAGCTCAGCGGTGGTTACGAGAAAGAGGCGGGGCCGCAAGGCCCCGCCTCTTCTTCTTGGCGGTTGGGGTGGAGGGACCCCTAGATGATCCGGTGGAGCTCCCATCGGAGTTCGTCGAGGCTCTGCCGGGATGCGGCGAGCTCGGGAATGGATGCGCCGTGAGAGCGCAGATCCTGGTGCCGGTTCCACGCCTGGAGGAATCGCTGAAAGGTCTTGTCGATGTTCATGGTGTCACCTGTCTTGGTACGCGTAAGTGGTTTGTTGTCTATCGACATTCTATCAAAGCACTTGAGCTATTCTGTCGATGATATGTGAGGCGACACGGTCTAAGAGCTTTGATAACATTAGTATTTAGCTCAAAACACACACGAAAGTGTTGTGTCGGACTGAACCGAGTCGGCCCTAGTGAACAAAGTGCCGTTCTTGGAGGTTTGGGAAGATGAATGACATCGACTGGATGCTTCTCGAGGAGCTGCAGACCAATGCTCGGGCCAGCTACCGCGACCTCGGAGAGAAGGTGGGTTTGACGGCTCCCGCCGTTGCCGAGCGGATGAGAAAGCTGGAGCGCTCTGGTGTCATCGAGGGCTACTCGGCCCGCGTCGATCTCGGGCGGGTCGGGTTCCCGATCCTGGCCATCATCCGGATTCGCTCGCGGGGCGACGAGGTGGCGGCCATCGATGAGCTGGCGGTGGCGACCCCCGAAGTTCTCGAATGCCACAGGGTGACGGGATCGGAGAGCCATGTGTTGAGGGCCATGGTGCGATCCACCACCCACCTCGAGGAGTTGCTCGATCGTTTTCGGCCCTACGGTGAGACGATCACCAACATCGTCACCTCGTCGTCCGTGCGGCGGAGAATCGTCACCGGTCAGATCGCCCGGGACGACGAACCGACCTGAGGCATGAAAGGTTGGCCGGCCGCGGTCAGCCCACCAAGGCGGCGATACGGGCGCGCTGTGTCTGGTACTCGTGTTCGAGCATCGAGTAAACCGTGTGGTCCAACCATTTCCCGTGCACCTCGAGTTCCTCGCGCAGGATGCCTTCGCGGACGAACCCCAGCTTCTCCGCCACCCGCTCGCTGGCTCGGTTGCCGACGGCGATGCGGAGAACAATGCGATGCATCCGCAGATCCTCGAACCCGACCTCGACGATCCGAGCGGTCACCTCGGTGGCGACACCTTCCCCGACCATGTCGGACCGGATCCAGTATCCGATCTCTCCGGACCGGAAACCACGAGAAATGAACCAGATCGAGATGTTCCCCACGTGGCGACCAGGATCCGCTGTGTCGCGGATTGCGAAATCGTAGGCCCGCTGCTCCCGCCACGATCGCGTGGTCTCCTTGACGAATCGGGTGGCGTCGGCTCGGCTGTAGCCGCGGTGTGCCCAGGGGAGCCAGAGGTTGAGGTCTGCCAGTGAGGTGTGAACGGCTTCGAGGAGGGGCTCGATGTCCCGCTTACGGAAGGGGCGAAGTTCGAAGCGTCGGGTCGCCAGTGGGTCTGGGCTCAGTTCCATCGGGACACACTATCGTACGGATCGAGGGCCGGTGAGGTCCTCAGAACCTTGGTCGGGTCCTGCCGTACACTGAGGGCGTGCCTGAACCGTGGAATCTCCTTCCTGGCGTCCGCCCCGACCTTCCTGCCCAGAATGGGGCATCGCAGGCGGCTGTGCTCGTACCCCTGTTTCCGGACGGGGATGAGATCCGCATGGTCCTCACCAAGCGGCCGATGACGATGCCGACGCACGCCGGACACCTGGCGTTCCCCGGGGGGAGGCCGGACCCCACCGACGAGGGGCCAGTGGAAACGGCGCTGCGGGAAGCCCACGAAGAAATGGGTATCGACCCGAGTTCGGTGGAACTGCTCGGCTTCCTCGAGCCGATCCATACCGTCGAGTTCTCCCTCTTCGTGGTCCCCGTTGTCGGCAGGCTCCCCGCCAATCCCACCTTCCTTCCGTCGGAGCGAGAGGTCGACAAAGTGCTGCTGCCCACCCTCACCGACCTGATGGATACCGCTCGGTGGCGCCACGAAGTGTGGAGGGAGCACAAGGTCTGGTTCTTCGATCTCGACGGCGAGGTGCTGTGGGGAGCGACGGCCATGATGACTCGCCGCTTGTTGGGGATGGAGTAGTCCTGCTCAGCGGCCCGCCCAAGCCAGCGATTCAATGATCTGCGGGCCGATCTCGTCGAGGCCGGCGGCGGTCCCCGACGCCACCGTCACGGTGAGCAGACCTCCATCGGTTGCGACGACGTGCGAGATGGCATGCACGTCGAAGGTCACGCCGTCGGCGTGGGTGACCGCCAGGGAGTAGCGGATGGCCGCTGTCCGGTCGGGGTCACCGGAGGTGCCCACGATCGTTCCCCCGGCTTCCTCGATGAGGCTCACGGCCGGTGCCATGAGGTCAGTGCCCGGGCTCGGCGCTGGCGTGAGGGACACGCTGACGTTGTCCGAATACCCGGACGGAGTCGGATCGAAGGCCATGAGGAGGTAGGTGTCCGCCGCCTGTGTCGCCGCTCCCTCCAGGAGGGCGAGGAGCTGCTGGTTGGCAGGGTTGAGCTTCCCGATCACGTCATCGAGGTCGCCGTCGCTCATCTCCGTCGCCAACCAGGAGGAGGGGATGGCCAACGTGGCGCCGATCTTGGAAAGCATGACCGATCGGTACCCGACGGGGACGATCGCCGGCTGGGTGGTGGCGGTGACCACCGACGGCTCCTCGGCGGGGGCGGTGGAACCGGGCGCGGTCGGTGGCGAGTCCGCCTCGACGGTACTGCTCGTGGAGGGGCTGGTGGTGCAAGCCACCAGCAGCGCCATCATCACCAAGGCCCCGCCCCAGCCGGGTGGGCGTGGCGTCACGCAGCCGCCTGGAGCCGGAGCAGTCCCACGACCAGTCCCTGCACGAGAGCTTCCCAGGACGCCTCGATCACGTTCTCATGCACACCGATCGTGCCCCATGCGGTCTCGTGGTCGGAGGTCTCGAGGAGCACGCGGACCCGCGCCCCCGTGCCATCGGTGGAGTCGAGAACCCGAACGCGATAGTCCGTGAGCCGCAGATCGACGATCTCGGGATACGCCGTGCGGAGGGCTTCGCGGAGAGCTTGGTCGAGGGCGTGAACCGGACCCACCCCTTCGCCGGTGGTCACCACCCGTTGCCCGGCCACCACACCTTTCACGGTCGCTTCCGCCACAACCTCTTCGTCGGCCCGGCGTTCGATGAAGACACGGAACGATTCGAGTTCGAAGAAGGACTGTTTCCATCCCGCCATCTCGCGTACCAACAGCTCGAACGATCCGTCGGCAGCTTCGAAGTGGTAGCCGGCGTGCTCGAGTTCCTTGATCCGTTCGATGATCTGGCGTGCCGAGTCGTCGTCGACCTCGAGACCCAGATCAGAAGCCTTGCTGATGATGCTCGCCTTCCCGGCGAGTTCGGACACCACCATGCGGGTATGGTTTCCGACCAGGTCCGGATCTGCGTGCTCATAGGCGTCGGGCCTGCGCGCCAGCGCCGACGTGTGGAGTCCGGCCTTGTGGGTGAAAGCCGAGGTACCGACGTAGGGGGAGTGCGGGTTCAAGGCGATGTTCACGACCTCGGCGATGTGGTGCGATATCGGAGCCAGCTTGCTGAGGCTTTGGCGAGGAAGTACGTCGAGACCCATCTTGAGCGAAAGGTCAGGCACCAGAGTCGACAGGTCCGTGTTCCCGGTGCGCTCCCCGTAGCCGTTGATGCAACCTTGCACCTGCCGGACTCCGGCGTCGACCGCAGCGAGAGATGAGGCGACTGCGCAGCCGGCGTCGTTGTGAAAATGCACCCCGAGTTCAGCTCCGGGTAGAGCTTGCTGCACTGCTCGAATCGTGGCGGTGACGTCGCTGGGGAGGCGGCCACCGTTGGTGTCGCAGAGGACGAGACGTTCTGCGCCGGCGTCGAGAGCCGCCGCCAGAACTGCGATCGAGAAATCGGCGTTCGAGGCGTACCCGTCGAAGAAGTGCTCGGCATCGAAGAACACCCGCCGATCGTGACTCTTCAGGTACTCGATCGACTCCGCCACCATGGCGACGCCTTCGGCGAGGTCGGTCCGCAAGGCCTCACGGACGTGATAGTCCCATGCCTTTCCGACGATGCAGATCGCTTCGGTGTCGGCCGCCAATAGTGCTTTGAGCTGCCCATCGGTGTCCACCGCGCCACGCGGGCGACGGGTGGAGCCGAAAGCCACCAGCGTGGCGTGCTTGAGGTTGAGCTCCTTCGCAGCCCGCGCGAAGAACTCGTCGTCTTTCGGGTTGGCGCCGGGCCAGCCGCCTTCGACGTAGTGCATCCCCAATTCGTCGAGCAGCGTGGCGATCCGGAGCTTGTCCCCGACTGTCAGGGAGATCCCTTCTTGCTGCGAGCCGTCTCGCAGGGTGGTGTCGTAGATTTCCAGCGCCATGTCGATCCTCCGGGCCAAAAAAGAACCCTTCACCGGGGCGAAGGGCAGGAAGCACATACACAGTGGTGTATGCGCTCAGTCGATAATGATGATGGTGGCAGTTGCGTGCATCACGCCCGACAGTATGGCACAGCCCGTCGAAGGGTCAAGCGGGCCAGAGGTGGGGTACTATCGGTGTGTGCCCAGAGGGGGGGTCAGAAATCGCCGATGACGATAGTCGCGTGGCTTTGCTGGACGCTGCCTGGGAGATCATCGTCGAGGCTTTTGGCTTGTCCGAGCCCAGCCAATTGTCCGAGCCCAGCCAACCGCCGGCCCGCCGGACATCGGTCAAGCTGTTTGAACCGCTCAAGACGGCCGAAGTAGCCCGCAGAGCCGGCCTCTCGACCGGTGCCTTCTACAACCGGTGGCCCACCCGCGACGAGTTTCTCGACGATTTCCTGGATTATGCGCTGTCCATCGAGCGGTATCCGGATCCAGGGTTTCTCTTCGACGTCTTCGCCACCGTGGCCGACGAGGAGTTCCCCGACATGCTCACGGCCCTGACGGTCGCCAACCTCGTACAAGTGGAGGGGGACCCGACCCATGCCATCCAGCGCTATCTGTGGGCGTTCTGCAAGGATCGGGACGATATCGCCCGGCGGCTGCAGCGGCTGAACCGAGAGATGCAGGATCGGATCATTCCGTTCTACGAGTCCATGCTCACGTTCCTGGGGCGGGAGATCCGGCCGCCTTTCACGATCGAATCAGGTGCGCTGTTGATGAATGCGATCACGGAGGGCGTGATCGAGAAGCGAGGCCCCGGCGGCGAGGGGGCCCCTCCGGTGGAACTCCTGGCCTGGGCGCTCATGGCGGTGGTGCCTGCGATGACCCGCGCCATCGGTGACGAGCGTGACCTTCAACAGTACGTGGTGGAAGAGGTGGGCGGTGCGACCCCCCAATAGGCAAAAGGACCCTCGAAAGAGCCCTTTTGCACCCCCCAGTGTTCCCCTTGGAACGGAGCAAGAGCGGCCCGCCGGCCGATGTACCGGCGTTGCGCCACGCTCCGCGCTTTCCCAGGCGTCACTTAGGGTGACATAGTAACAGCTATGTTTGGAGTATGCCAAGTGGAAGTTGAAGTGAGTGGCTGACCAAGACAGTAGAGCAGCCATGCTGGAAGCCGCATGGTCCCTCGTTGTCGAATCCTTCGGGTTCGAGATCGTGGACGAACGCGGTCGGACGGAGGCGAAGATCCTCGAACAGCTGCGGGCGGCCAAGATCGCCGCCCGCGCCGGACTCAGCACCGGTGCCTTCTACAACCGGTGGGCGAACCGGGAGCAATTCCTCGACGATTTCCTTGAATACGCCTTGTCCGTCGAGCGATCGCCGACTCTGGCCCGCCTGCTCGAGCTCGCCGAGCAGCTGGAAGGTGAGCCATTGGTTCGGAGGACGATGATGCTCGCCCGCGCCGATTTGGAGACCATCGCCGCCAATCCATCGTTCGCCATCCAGACTCATCTCTGGTCCCTCATGCGCAGCCGCCAGGACATCCAGGCCCGCATGGCGAAGATGTACGAGGACTACCGCGCGCCGATGATGGAGCTGTTCGAGGGGCTCCTCGCCGAAATGGGTCGAGAGATCAGACCACCCTTCACTCTGGAGCAGTTCGGCAATGCGCTGGTGGCCCTCGCCGAGGGCTTCACCATGCAGGTCGTGGCGGGGGGACCCGACAGCCCTGGCGGCGAGGATTTCGGGATGACGGTGCTGTCCCTCGTCCCGGTCATGACCCGCCCCCGTGGCGACACCGACTCGATGTTCGACGTGCTCGAGAAGCTGGTGCCCGAACTGGCCTACCCCGACGGGGCCGAACCCGACGGAGACGCCACGGACGGCGCCAGGTGAGTCAGGTCAACCAAGGCTCCGGAGCGTCCGGATCGATTCCGTACGACTCGATCGCGCCCGCCACGACGGAGGGATCGATGGAACCCGCCTCGGCGAGTTCGGCCAGCACGGCCACCACGACGTTGGCCGCGTCGATTTCGAAGAAGCGTCGCAGTCCGGCCCGAGTGTCGGACCTGCCGAATCCGTCGGTGCCGAGAGCGGTGTAAGGGCGAGGGATCCACCGGGCCACCTGATCGGGAACCATCCGCATGAAGTCGGTGACGGCGACCACCGGTCCGGCGCCGGCCTCGAGATGGGTGGTGACCCGCGGCACGCGCGCTTCCTCGCCGGCGTGAAGCCGGTTCCACCGCTCGGCTGCCATCGCCTCCTCGCGCAGTTTCTTGTAGGAGGTGACGCTCCACAGGTCGGCGGCCACGTCGTATTTCTCGGCCAGCTCCGCCTGAGCGGTGCGGGCGGCGTCGTGCGCCGTCCCCGAAAAAAGAATGGTGGCGCGATGGGTGGGCCCCTCGGGCGCTTCGGCCCAGCGGTACATTCCCTCGATGATGCCGGCCTCGGCCCCCTCGGGCAGTGGCGGCATCACATAGTTCTCGTTGTAGAGGGTCAGGTAGTAGAGCACGTCCTCGGGATTCTCCCCGTACATCCGCTGGAGGCCGTGGTCGACGATGACGCCCATCTCGTAGGCGAACGCCGGGTCATAGGTCTCGACGAACGGCACGGTCGACGCCAGCACAAGGCTGTGGCCGTCCTGGTGTTGGAGGCCCTCTCCTTGCAGCGTGGTTCGCCCGGCGGTGGCGCCCAGCAGGAATCCGCGGGCGCGGGCATCCGAAGCGGCCCAAATGAGATCGCCGATCCTCTGGAACCCGAACATCGAGTAGAAGGTGAAGAAGGG
>CBDUEV010000085.1:0-11327 GCA_965366365.1 uncultured Acidimicrobiia bacterium
GCGAAGCGGTGGCGGTTACTGTTGGTTTGCTTGGCGTTGGTGGCGTCCTGCTCCAACGGTCACGACTCACTGTCGGGGGATGTCCAGGCTCTCGGGTTCGAGGATTCGTTCGAGTTCCTCGTCGAGCGTCGAGTTGGACCGGAGCAGTGCTTCGCGGCGGACTGCCCGGCCATCGTCCGGTACTACCTGTCGGAGCAGGAGCCGGAGGCCTCGTGCGGGGCGGTCGAGGAGTTGCTTGCCGAGACCGTGTCAGCCGATCGGATTCTGGGTGAGGAGCGTTGCCGTTTCCTCGGGATGATCGACAGCCTCCGACTCGATGTCAGAGCCACCGACCCGCTCTCCGAGATCCCGCCCGACGATCAGACCCTGAACCCGTTCCCGGTTCCCGACCCGCATCAGGCCATGGTCGTGGTGCGTGCCACCCGCGGCTAGTCATCCCCCACGGCGGGTGGCGGGCGAGAACGCCATCTCGCCCACCTCCCCGTCGTTTCGGAGACCACTCACTCGTGAAGGGAGATCACGGCATTGCGGTCGACCGTGATCACCTTCGCGACGATCTGTCCTGCGAATGTCGAGTAACGACCCACCTGGACCGTTCCTTCCAGCGCCAGCAGGCGTCCGTCCCAGGTCGTGAACGATCCGAGCTTGGCGGCCAGTGTCGCATCCCCGTCTGGCGAGAGGACCCACCATTCGGATCCGGGCCCGTTGACGGCGCCGTTGCTCCCCACGTCGAGTGTTGTCGCGATGACGATCGAGGCACCCGTCGCATTGACTTCGGCCAGCGAACCAATCGTCGCCGATGCGAAGGTGTACGAGCCGGGCTCCAGCGTCAGGACTCCTCCGGAGTCGACCACCAGGTCTCCGTAGTCACCAGGAGGCAGGATCGCCGGCTGACCGGCCGGTACGGTCACCGCCTCCCCGCCCGGCCCCGCGCTGGGCGCTGGGGGAGCTTCGAACACCGGCAGGTCGACCAGGTCGGTGATCTCGCCGCTGATGATGCCTCCGTTGGTCAGGGTGTTGGCCGCGACATTGACCGCCTGTGCGCCTTTGTCGAGCGACACGCGATCTCCGATCACGAGGCTGTCGTCGCCCGACACACTCGAGTTCCTCTTCAAGAGAATCGACGGTTGACCGACCGCCGCATTGGCCACCGCCACGTCACCCGCGGTGACCGCCACAGCCTGATTGAGCACAATGCTGTCGAGGGCGGCAAGCGCGTACGGCGCCAGCGGATCTTCTGCGGGCTCGGCGACCCGATAGGCGTGCTCGACTGCCGTGGAGTTCCCGTTCGGCGCAAGCGCTACCACCCGGAACGTGTAGTCGCCGGGTGTCTCGGTCGGGATCGGGTCACCGGCGGCGATCGGGGCAGTGCACGCGATCGGTTCGCCGTCATACGAGCAGGAGTACTCGGCGAGCACCTCCTCGCCCACCGAATAGACGGCTCCGTCGGCCGGTGTGGTGATGGTGACGGCGGGGGCGGAGAGGTCACACGGGACCAGACCCTCTCCCGTGCCGATCAGGGTCAGCAGGGACAACGGGTTGCCGTTCGCCGAGGTGCCGGCAGCCTCGAACAGTACGACCGTATCGGGCAGGCCGGCCGGGAGGGTGTAGAGGAACTCGATCTCGCCGAGCTCGTCGGCCACCACCGTACCGAGTATCACCGGATCGGCGTCGTCGACGTCAGAGGTGACCTCGACGGTGGTGCCTGGTTCGTAACCGAAGCCCCACAAGAGCAGCTCGTCTCCTTCGAGGTACAGCTCCTCGCAGACGCTCTGCGGTGCCGTTTCCCTTTCGACGTAGAGAGTGCCCAGGTCGGTGAGTACCGCGGTTGCCTCAGCGGCTGGTGCCTCAGCTGCTGCCGACGCCTTCGATTCCGAAAGCAGGCCATTGATGGTCGCTCCCGGGGTGACGGGGAGGCCGTTGGGGAAGCGCTCCGCGCCGGCTCGGATCAAGGCGTCGATGTAGTTGTCCATGGCTGCCCAGTACTGGTACTGGCCGGTGATGTTGGGATGGAATTGCTCCGGTGACGCGAAGGCGAGGCTGGGGCCGCGCACCCATTCGCCGCCATCGCCGCAGACCTCGTGGTTGGTGAACCAATCGAGCACCGACACGTAATGGAACCCGGCTGCCTCCGCTTCCTCGCGCAATATGGTGTCGAGCCTGACCCCCATTTCGCGCAGGTAATCTTGCTCCCCGCCCCACGGTTTCAGCTTGAAACACGACTGCTCGTCGCCGGTGTCAGGGAACAGGCTCGGATACCCAAGCACGTACACGCTTGCGTTGGTGTTGGGCAGTTCGGCGTCCATCCTCTGATAAGTATGAGCCACCCTCGGTCGGACCGCCTCGACCTTGGCCGCGATCCACTCCGAGAAGGGGATGTCGTCGTAGGGTCGATAATCGTCGCTCAAACAGGCGTTGGTGGCGCATTTCTTGACGACGTCGCCAAAGGCGGCGTCGTTGCCGCCGATGGAGATCGTGGCCAGAGAAACGTCCGGTGTGACCGCCGCCTGGTCAAGCTGTACCACCCCTTCGTCCCATTGGGTTTCCTGAGCGGGCAGTCCGGCGAGGTCTTCGTTGTAGACGTTGAAGGTTCTCGCTCCGCTGCAAGCGACGAATTCCCAGCTACTGCCCTGCACGCCTTGCATCTGTTGGTTGGGGAGGGAGTAACCGGGAGTCTGGACGTGCGTCGCGTAGGCGTTGTTCGAGCGGTGGCACTTGTTACCGGGGTCGGTCGAACCTCGTTCGCGGCCGCGGTTCGATTCGTCGGTGTAGTCCTCGGCGCCTTCACCCGAAGAGTAGGAGTCGCCAAAGGCCACGTAGTCGACGGCCTCGTACCAGTCACGAACGGCGAAGGCGACGGGTTCGCCCAGATCTCTGACACCGTTTGGAGTGGGCACGAAAGACGTCGGTCCGCCGTCCACGAACACGGTCAGGCGGTCCCGTCCGAATTCGTTGGGATCGGACAGCATGTACCAGAGCGCCGTCCCTGAACTACTGGTGGGGCAGCCAGGGAGGAACAAGAAGTCGATACATTGGCCGGTCACACCGATATTGGGTCCCTCGGTGATCTCGAAGACCAGCTCGGCGTCCTCGATCGGTTGGCCCGTGATCGGGTCGCGGTACTCGGCTAGCACGACCCAGCCTTGGCCCGCCAGGGCTTCGGTGACCGCCGGAGAGAGCGTCAGGCCATTGGCTGCGGTGTCGATTACGGCGATGACCAGCGACAAACAGTCGTTGTTGGTTCCACTGGTGATGAGCAAGTCGTTGGGCCCCGGCTCCAGGAGTGACGTGATGTCGAATCTTCGTATGTCCCACAGCAGCCCGTTGAGGCTCACGCCTGCCGATGGGACGGTATCGCCGTCGAATACGCCGCCGGGCCCGACGATCTGCGTGCCGTTGATCGAAACGCCATCGTCGAGGTAGGTCTGTCCATCGGAGACGTGCATTTCGATCTCGGCGCTGCCCTGGCTGTAGGTGACGTCGCGCAAGACGGCATTCCAGCCGATGTCGTCATATGGGTTGGAGATGTTCGAGTCGTTGCCGTTGTACACCACGATCGAGCGGTTGTTGGTGTCGTCGCCGTCGTCGTAGAAGACGAGAAGCGACACACCGTTGATGTCGGCGTCGTCGCCCTTGATCAGCTCGGTGAGGAGGTACGGGCCGTCGCCGACCACGATGTCCGTGACGTCGGCGCGGTAGGCCTGGCTGTTGGAAAACCCCCAGCAGTTGTCACTGGAGAAGCCGATGTTCGTTCCTGTGATCAGCCGCGGGAAGAAGGGATTCCGGATGATGTCATTGATCACGATTTCGCTGTTGATGATCCGATCTTCGGTTCGAGTCGGTCCCTGCCAGTAGAGGTAGGCGGCGGTGACCTCGCCGTCTATCCCTTCCACGTCGATGAAGCCCTCGCCCTCGGTCCGGAGACCGCCCAGGCCAAACGACGCGTAGTCGGTCGAGTCGAAGCGGGTGAAGAACTCGAAGTTGGATCCTCCGTCGTCGATGGCCGCAGCGCTGGCAGAAGGCCCGTCCTCCAGGAATCCGACCGAACCAGGTCCGCTTGCGTCTTTCTCCTGCGCAAGGGCAGTCACTGGCATCAGCGATACGACAAACAGCATGATCGCCAACCGGGCAATAGCCTTCATAAACCCTCCCTGGTGGTTCCTGGTTTTGGACGATAGCGAAGCGACAGCGCGCGATTCGGCAACGAAGGATGTTTCCTCCGATGCTTGGTAACAGACGCGCTGAATGCCACACCGAGTGGTGCGGCGCTACCTTGAGAGTTCCTGGCCGCCTGAAGAGCTCGGGGCTCAGGCGGGTTGCAGCTTCGCGGCCGCGGCTCGGAGCGATCCGTAGGCGGTGTTGAAGAGCGCGCTGCCGGTCGAGATTCGGCGCACACCGAGGTCGGTGAGTTCGGCGACCGATGGCCCGCCAGGTAAAGCCAACACATTGATAGGCGCCCCTACCTCGGTGGCCACCCGGCCGATGTCGATCGGGTCGACCAGCCCAGGCGCGTAGAGCACCTCGGCGCCGGCGTTCCGATAGGCGATGAGCCGCTCGATGGTGTCGTCCAGCCGAGCCCGCCCGTAGAGGTGAGCTTCGGCCCTGGCGGTCAGGACGATGCCGTGCGCCCAGCAGGCTTCGGCAGCCTCCACCACGGCCTCGGTGGCCGGCTCCATGGCGACGACGGTCATGGTTTGGGGGTCGTAGTCCTCGATCGAACACCCGGAGGCACCTGCTTCGGCAAGCAGCTCGACGCATCGGGTGATACCGCCCGGGTCGTGCGGGAAGAGACGTTCGCTGTCGACGTTGAGTGGCAGCGTGATGAAAGCGGTCAGGTCGGCGACGTGGGCGAGGAGTTCGTCGCGGGAGACTTCTTGGTCGTCCTTGCCGATCGCCCGACCCAACCCGGCGCTGGTGGTGGCGAGAGCAGGGAACCCCATTTCGGTCAGGATGCGGGCGGAGCCCCGGTCCCAGGGGTTGGGCATGACGAAGGTTCCGCTCTCGTGCAGCGTCCGGAAGGTCTTGGTCAGATCGGTCATGTGAGATCCGCCTCCTTGCGTCCTGTGGGAGCGTCGGCGTGCTCGGCCGAGTCTACGGGCGATGTTTGCCAGGAAGGCTGATGTATCGCGTTTGTTGCGTCCGCCCGAGTTCACGGACTTTGGGTGCATGTTCCGCGTCCGACGCGCCGGAGCCTCATCTATGGTTGGACCGAATCCGGACCGGGAGGATCGGCATGGCGGACAAGGACGGCGACCAGGCCGCGGAGATCGTGTCGCAGACACCGACACCGATTCCGGCCCCACCGACCTACCGGCCGCCCGTGAACTACGAACCTGCCGAAGCCGGCTGGTGGCTCGCCACCAACGGGCTCTGGTACCCACCGGAAATGCCCCGTCCCGCCGACGTGCCGGCCCTGGTGAGTCGGGGCCAACCTCTGGCTCCGGTTGCTCCGGCCAAATCCAGGCTGGCTGCGGGGTTGCTCGGCATTTTCCTCGGCGGCCTGGGCGTCCACCGCTTCTACCTTGGCAACGTTGGCCTGGGGATGGCGATGCTCCTCGTTTCCGTGTTGAGTTTCGGCTTTCTGGCGTGGCTCGTAGCGATCTGGGGATTCATCGAGGGGGTCGTGATCCTGGCGGGAGGCATCGACACCGACAAACGCGGGATTCCCTTGGTTTGACATCCATCGCTTCGCCCTGACCGGCGAACCCTCAGAAGGCCTTCTCCCAGCAACCATTCTGCGGCCGATCGAAACGCACGTTCAGCCTGCTTTCAGGGTGCGGCGCGACTGTTGCCGAGTCGACGTGAGCGACACCAGGCCTTCCATCGGTCCCCCCGCTGGTGGTCGCGGGACGTTTGACGAAGGGGAATCACGAGCAACGAGAGCGGCGTCGCCTGAGGCGAACCCCGGTTGCTCACGACAAAGGGGACACAGCAATGGATGAGGCATATCGGATCAGATTCCGGTTTTCCCAGGGCGAGTACGAGGTCGTTTCGCGGCGTCGAGTCGCCATGCGGGTGCCACGCAGCCAGCCGATCGAGCGGGGTCGGGAACCTGGCGTGGGACAGTTCTACGAAGTCCAGGACGAAAAGGGCGAAGCGGTCTACCGCCGCCACCTCGGCCGGGACCTCGACAGGGTCGAAGTACCCACCGGCGATCCGGATCGGCCGCTCGCTCAGGTGGCGAGGCCCGACCGGGACGAGGTCTTCTCGCTCCTCGTTCCCGTGCTGCCCGGAGGGCGTCGCATGGTCATCGCCGAACGGGGGCGACGCCCAGACCAGGCAGCCGACCAGAAGCAGAAGGGGGGCGCCCCCGAACGCCGCGATCTGATCGCCGTCGATTTCGACGACGACCGACAGGGCGACGACGACGGTGAGGAGGCGCGCTGATGGGTGTTTCTGACGGAAGCGTGATCGGCATCACCAAGATTCATGATTCTGGCCCGCCGTCGGCGCGTTGGAATCTGGTCATCGTGGCTGAGGGCTACCAGGCGAGCGAACTGGGGCAGTTCCAGCTCGACGCGGCGGCGGCCCGGGACACGCTGCTGGCTTCGCCGCCCTTCGACAGCCCCGAGCTGGCGTGCGCCATCAACGTCTACCGGCTCGATGTCGCCTCGGACGAGTCGGGGGCCGACAAGCCCAAGTGCGAGGATGAAGACGGGCCGGACACGGCGGTCAGCAAGGACACCTACTTCGATGCCACGTTCTGCTTCGGCGGCGAGATCCAGCGGCTGCTGGCGGGAGACAGCGCCCTGGTCCAGGACACCGTCGACGACTACCTGCCCGAGTGGCACCAGATCCTGGTGATCGTCAACGACCTCGAGCGAGGCGGCGCCGGCGGGACGGTCGGTTGGACCAGCAACTCGTCCTCCGACTGGAGGGACGTGTTCGTTCACGAACTGGGCCACTCGGCCTTCGGTCTCGCCGACGAATACGAACCCGCCGACGGCGACACCTACACGGGTGGCGAGCCGGGCCAGCCCAACGTGTCCACCGAATCCGATCCGAGTGCGGTGAAGTGGTCGGCATTGGTGACGGCGGGTCCGGCCGACCCCACGATGCCCAATGCCGATTGCACCACGGACAACGACGACGCCAGTCCGGTGGCGGCGGGCATCGTCGGCACCTTCGAAGGCGCTAAATACTGGCACTGCGGCCTCTTCCGGCCGGTCTATCTGTGCAAGATGCGCGACAGCGACGGCGGCGACTTCTGCCCGGTCTGTGCCAAGGAGATCGTCGACATCATGGCTCCGTTTGCGGTTCCGGCGCCGGGCGGGGACGTGACGGCGGCGGTGACCACCGTCGACTTCAACGACGTGCCCGAGGGACTCAGCACGGTGCGGGCGGCGCGATTCATGGTGGATGCCTGCGGACCGGTGACATTCCAGCTGATCGATGCGCCGGGGGCGCCGTTCACGGCCGAGAGTCCCACCGTGCTGGTGGCGAACCCGGCCGGACCGGCTCCGTGGCCTGCGTACTTCTGGTTCAGGTTCACCTGCGATTCGATCGGGGCGGTCCCCGCCCAAAACGCCACGATCCGGTGCCTGGAGACGGGCGAGGACTTCGTGATCACCCTGACGGCCAACTGCGTTGCGCGGCCCAGCGTGGTCGCCGAGCTGGTCTTCGATCAGTCGGGCAGCATGCTCGACCACACCGATGAAGGGCGTACCAAGGAGGACGTGCTGAAGGTCGCCGCCGGCGTGTTCGTCGACTTGCTCTACGACGACAACGGCATCGGCATAAACGCATACGACCACGATCCGCACGAGGTGATGCCCATCGATGTGGCGGGTCCTGTCGGTGGCGGACAAGGCCGAACCGAAGCGCTCGACCAGATCGACCAGTTCGCCGCCAACCCCAACGGGTGGACGGCGATCGGCGACGGGGTCGAGCAGGCCAAAACCAAGCTCGACGCCGCCTCGTACGACGAGAAGGCAATGGTGGTGCTGACCGACGGCAAGGAGACCGCCTCCAAATACATCGCCGATGTGGCGGACGGGGTGATCGGCCAGAAGGCCTTCGCCATCGGCTTGGGTACCGCCGAGCTGATCGAACCGGCGTCGCTGGCGGCGCTGACGGCCGGCACCGGCGGGTACCTGCTGATGACGGGCAACCTGTCGGCGGACGAGACGTTCCTGTTGGAGAAGTACTACCTGCAGATCCTGGCGGGGGTCAACAACAACGAAGTGGTGCTCGACCCCGAGGGTCTCGTACGCCCCGGCGTCATCGAGCGGATACCGTTCGATGTGTCGGCCTCTGATGTGGAGGTGACGGGCATCGTCATCGCCCGGCCTGCCCAGGTGCTGAAGATGGCCTTGGAGACGCCCGACGGCACCGTCATCACGGAGGCGAACGCATCGGTGGATGCGTCGCGGACGGCCCGGTCGTTGTTCATTCGGGCTGGTCTGCCGCTCCTGGCGGACGGCAACCCGGCGCACGAGGGACGGTGGCATCTGCTGCTGGTCCTCGACGAGAAGTATCGGGGGCGGCTCAGCGAGGCGACCCACTACGACCCGGACGTGGCGAACCAAGGGTTCCGGGGCGTGCGGTATTCGGCGAGTGTGCACGCCTACTCCAACCTCCGCATGGGGGCCGATGTGCTGCAGAACAGCTACGAACCAGGGGCGACGCTCAAGGTGCAGGCACGACTCACCGAGTACGGGGCCCCGTTCCTGGGCAGTGCCACGGTGCGGGCCGAGCTGGTTCGCCCCGACGGGTCAACGGTCGATCTGGCGCTCAACCCGAACGGTGGTGAACCGGGCCTGTTCACCCGGGCTGTGGCGGCGGACATGACCGGGGTGTACCGGTTCAGGATCATCGCCTCGGGTCGAACGAGCGACGAGTTGCCGTTCACGCGGGAGCAGATCCGTACCGGGGTCATCTGGCATGGGGGAGACACCCCCGACCCCCGGCCGGGGTCCGGCGGCGGCGGCGTCGATTGGTGCGACCTAATCGATTGCCTGTTCGAGCACGACGTGATCGACTCCAAGGTGCTCAAGAAGCTCGCCAAGGCCGGCTTGGACATCGATGGCCTGCGGCGCTGCATCGGGGAGCTGTGTCGGGATGATCCGAGAAGGCCCCGCGCCCCGAGCTCCATCAGCGTCGGGTCGATCAACGCCACGCTCGACCGGCTCGGCAGAGAGCTGAGCGCCCTCAAGGGCTACTGAGCACCAGGTGGGTGGGGTCTCGGAACCCCACCCACCTACGCCGCCGAGGGGACCTCCGGCTGCGGCCGGTCGAGCCATTCGGTCCTAGCTGAGCGGGGCGGGCGGTGGACCGAGGATGTCGATCCCGAATTGGGCGCAGACTTCGGCCACCCGAGCCGGGTCGATCTTCATCGGGTCGGGTATCCGCAGATCTTCCGTGTCTTCGCCGAGCGTGGCGACCATTTGATCGAAGCTCGGAGCGCCGTCGGTCGACCCGGTCACGTTCAGGATCCGAGCCGACTCGGACAGAATCTGGAACATGTGGGGGACGGCCCGCGGCAGCATCGCCACCGTGCCGGGTGCGGCGTCGTAGGCCGTGTCGCCCGTCATCAGTCGCACTTCTCCTTCGAGGATGACAAACAGTTCGTCCTCGTGGTTGTGCCGATGGAGCGGCGGTCCGAAGCCGCGCGGTCCCAGGAACTCGACAACGCTCAGGGTGCCGTTGTCGCCCCCCGACACCTTGATCGTGGCGAGGTTGTTCAAGAACGTGAGATGGTGACCGCCGTTGGGTGGGTTGATCACGAGTTCGGGAATGGTCTGTTGCGACATGCTGAGCCTTTCTGAGCGGGGTCGCTTACCCGGCGATCCTCTCAGGCGGCCTTTCAGAAACCTTTCGAAACATCCTCGAAGGGTGGAACGGCGATATCGATCTCGGCCATCGCCTCGACCCAGGCTCGATGAGCCAGGCGAGCCTGACCGGCCATGTTCTGTGCCATCAACGCCCGGACGAGCAGTTCGTGAGCGGCCTCGTCGAACGCGTCGACGGCCACGATCTGGCGGGCCAGGTCGCTGGCGCGTTCGAATTGGGAGCCGGCCAGGGCAGCTTCGGCGAGGCGGCGGGCGGCGCTGATGAATCGTGCTGCCGCTTCGTCGCGGATTGGGCGGCTCCAGTCTTCGTAGAGGTCTTCGGGCAGGAAGGTGCCGCCGTAGTGGCCGACGATGTCGTCGTCGCTCTTCGCGCCCATGAACGTTTCGAGGTCGGTGGAGACATGCTCCAGGTCGATTCGGACCGTGTCACGATCTGCGATGACTCCTCCGCCCAGCATGCGACGGACGGCGGACAGCTGCACCGACAGGCGCGGTCCGAGGATCGACGGGTCGGATTCGTCTGGCCACAGCATGTCGGCCAGTTGGTCGCGGGTGACCGGCCACCCGCGTGCGGCGACCAGCCGTTTGCAGAGCTGGCGAGCCTGGCGCGAGCCCCACGCCGAGGTCGGGATCTCCTCGCCGCCCGTCAACAGGGCAAAGCGGCCGAGGGTTTCGATGCGCAGTGATGGGGGAGGAGCGCTGGGACGTTCCCGCACCGTCCCCGTGACGAAACGCTCCATCTCGTCCATCCATCCGTCCACGTCGCCGGCGTAGCCGAAGTGGTCCACGCCGGCTTGTTCGAACAACACGGCATCGGGGATGCCGGCCGCCAGGTCGCGACCGAACTGGACATTGGTCACGAGGTCGCCCGTCCGATGGATCACGAGAGTGGGAACGTCCAAATCCTCGAGCAACTCGGAGACGTCCATGGTGTGGCCGAGTTCCAACAGCTCTCGAAGTGACTCGCTGGTGGCGGCATGGCGCTCGTACCGCTGATGCCAGGTCCGGAAGTCGCCATCGGCGGCCAGCGTCGGGGCGAAGAGATCGGGTACGAGCGAGTCGGGTGTGCCCCATTGAGCGCAGAAGACGTCAGCCAGCAGACCCCAGTTGGCTCGCTCGGTTTCGGACATGGGCGGGTGGATGCGTGCTCCCGTTCCGTACAGGATGAGCCCATCCACACGGTGGGGGTAGGTGGCCGCGAACAAGATGGCCATCGGTCCGCCTTCTGAAGCTGCGTACAGGAAGGCGTTGTCGATTCCGGCCTCGTCCATGATGGCCTTGAGGTCTTCGACTCGTTCGTCGATGCCGTTCACGTGCGTGCGCCGCGCCGATGCTCCGGTCCCTCGCTTGTCGAAGTGCAGATACCGGCCCATATGGCCGAACCGGTCGAACATGTACCGAATCTCGGGGCGCTCCCACGCCAACTCGATGCTCTGGGCTGTAGGAGGGATGCCGACGATCGTGGCCGGTCCATCGCCCCACATCTGATAGGCCAGACGAGCCGAACCATTGTTGGCGAACTGGATGGGTGGAACC
>CBDUEV010000086.1:0-11271 GCA_965366365.1 uncultured Acidimicrobiia bacterium
GATCTACCGCTACATGGCGGAGCGGATGCGCTTCGACGAGCCCGAGGACCAGGAGCACGAGCGACGCCGCCAGAATCCACACGCTGACAGACCCGGCCGCGATGAGGCCGACATGAACAGCCGTGAATACCGCCACCCCACCCAGCGGCACGGCCGGCTGCGTGTGAGCCTTCAGGGAAGGATCATCGGGACGGTCGATGTAGCCGAGCGCCGGCCCGAGGCGAATGGCGGCAAAGCAGAGGAGGGCCGAGACGACTCCGGCCAGCGCTACCGGGACCACACCAGGACCTGCGACGTCTCGCCGGGATGCACCTCGGTGGTTCCCGCTCCCACGAATCCCATCTTCTGGTAGGCGCCGATGGCGGGTCGGTTCGCACTCCCCACCACCACCTTGACCTGCTCCGACCCGAGGTCTGCCAGGTACCCCAACAGGGCCACGCCCAGGTCGTGACCGATGCCCTGGCCTCGATAGGCGGGGGACACCGCCATCGAGAGGAGTTCGGCGTCGGGCCACTCGTCACCTTCGCCTCCATAGCGCGCCGTCTCCCATGCCCGCCGCACATTGGACGGTCGGAGAAGGCGGGGAAGGGCGGTGGCACCGGCGGCGAGACCGTGACGGCGCAGGAAGTGGCGGTAGAACGTCGCGGTGCTGGTGGTCCCGGCGACAAAGCCCATCGGGCCGTCGCCCCGATCCGCCACCAGGACAACGGCCTCGTCCCATTGCACCATCGCCTCATACAGGCGACGCATGAACCCCGGTCCGAGGCGGGGGAGGAACCCCCCGCTGATGCCTTCCCTATGGAGGCGGGCGAGCGAAGTGGCATCCGCCGTGGTTGCCCGGCGTATCTCCGGAGGGCGAGGCGAGGCGACGAGTTGAGCGCGCAGGTCGAGAATCTCTTTGCGCTCGGCGACGTCGCGGTAGGCGTCCAGGACCCGCGTGACCACTCGCTCTTCGTCGAATTGTTCGACGGCTTTGGACCGGCTCGCCACTCCAAACCTCTCCCGTTCGGCGGGGTTCTCGCCGAGGCGCACGATGGCGGAGACGAGGTGGTCTGGTGACAAGACCGGGATGAGAAGGCCGTTCACCTCGTGATCGACCACCTCGCGGCACCCACGAATATCGGTGGCGATCACCGGGAGTCCCATGGCAGCAGCCTCCATGGCGGCGCGCGGGAACCCCTCACGGTGGGAGGGAAGGACGAAGATGTCCATGGCGCCGTAGAGATCGTCGAGGTCGGTGCGCATGCCGAGGAATCTGACGCCGGCTGCCCGGGCGTCGTCGACGAGCGCACCGGGGAGAGCATCGGGCTTGTCGCGGTCCTCGGGTCCGATCGCCAGGATTGTGTACTCGTCCCCGAGGCGGCCGGCTGCCTCGAAGAGCTCGAGATATCCCTTTTCGGCGACGAGACGTCCCACCATGCCCACCACGATCTGCTCGGGAGGGATGCCGAGTTCTTCCCGGACCGTTGCGCGGCCCTTGCGGTCGGCGCGCTCCGGGTCGTAGCGGGTCAGGTCGATCCCGTTGCCGAGCAGCCGAACACGTCCCCGGCGGGCCAGGTGGAGACGCTTCATCAGCGCCAGGTCTTCGCGGCTCTGCACCAGCTCCAGGTCCGAGAAACGGGCTGCCAGCGCTTCCAGGACGTAGACGATGGTCTTCTTGAGGATCGGATCGTCGGGTGCTGCGTACAGTCCGTGCACCGTGTTGATCACGATCGGCACACCCGCCCACCGTCCCAGGATCCGTCCGTAGAGGCCCGGCTTGGGATTGTGAGTGTGGAGGATGTCCGGCCGTTCGCGGCGAAGGATCTTCCACAGTTGCCCGGCGGCGGCGAGGTCGGCGAGCGGCGCTACGCCTCGGGTGGACGAAGGGAGGGGAATGTGGGTGATCCCGGCCGCCTCGATCTCCTCCACCCACGGTCCTGGGGCGCTGATTCCGATCGCCTCCGCCCCGAGTTCCTCGACAGACAGGAGTTGAGCGAAGACGAGGTACCGCAGGCTGAGGTCGACGGTCGTGAGGTGGGCGATCTTCATGACTTCGATCCTCGATCCTGGGCCAGGTCGGTCAGGGCTTCGTCATAGCGCTCGATGGCGGCAGCCATGGTGAAGGTCCGTTCAGCCATGGCCCTGGCCGCCTCACCGGCGGCTCGCCGGGCAGGGGGATCGAGAGCGTAGGCGCGCAACGCAGCCGCCGCGGCGAGCGAGTCACCGGCTCGGACCAGCTGTCCGGTCACTCCCGGCACAACGGTCTCGGACACGCCGCCGACGTCGAAAGCCACTGACGGGATTCCGGCCGCCGCCGCCTCGAGTGTGGCGGCCGGGAGCCCCTCGGTTCGTGAGGTGAGGAGCAGGACGTCTGCCCAGGCGAGGTGCGGTCTGACGTCTGGAACCGACCCTGCCAACTCGACGACCGCATCCGACCCGGCCGACCGAGCGGCGGCGGTGACGGCAGCTTCGAGAGGCCCGGCGCCCACCATTCGCAGCACCGCCGGGGTGTCGGACGTGAGTTCGTTGAGGACGGCGACGGCGGCCATGGGGTCCTTTTCCGTCGAGAGGCTTCCGAGAAACAGGATCCGCATCGGTGGGTCGTGCGGCTGGCGATCCACCTCGAACATCGTATCCGGCACCCCCGTCGGGAGAATCCGAACGCGGTCCTGGGACACGCCGAACTGTGCTGTGAGCTGGGCTGCCGTGGGCGTCGACACGGAGTAGACATGGTCGACGAGGGCGAGGAAACCCCGATACGCAAACCTCTTGCGAGGGGTGTTCGCCCAGAAGGAAGGCTCCCCGATGCTGGAATAGACGAGGCGGGGGCGTCGGGCCATGGTGCGAGTGGCCGCCACCCCATAGTGGAGGGTCGAGGAACCGTTGGCCAGGACGACGTGGGGGCGATGGGACCGGAGCCTGCGGCGGAGGAGCCGCACCACGCCCAGGTCCAGCCTGCCCACCATCGATTCCGAGAGCGGGTGGGCATCGACCGAGCTCGAGCTCCCCGAGTGCCTGCCCAGAGCGACGAAATCCACCTGCCATCCACGCTCCGGCAGCCCCGCCGCCAGACGCTCCCCGAAGACCTCTGCACCGCGGCGTTGGGTGCTGGTCACCAGGATCGTCAGCCGTTTTGGCGTGTCGGAGACGTCGTCTTCGATGTGTGTGCCCACCGTCCCCCCTGGATTCGGGCCGAATCGTCCGCCGGCTACGCCGGCCAATGGGGCAGCCTAGCTCGACCGGCCCTGCCGCAGGGGAGGGGACTCAACGAACGCTTGCCGCCTCAGATTTGTGCTGGCCATTGACCCGACCGACGACTAGGTTAAACGGGGAGTCCTAAGGGACTCGGGGGCGGTCTGGGGGACGTAGGCCGAGGGAAGCCAGCCGATACAAGGGGGGACTGCACCAATGGTGACGTCCAAGCAAGAACATCGAAACGGTAGGGATGCCCGTTTCGCTCACATCGCCAGGGGCCTCGCGTCGGTCCGGGCAGACGTTTCATTCGCAGTGGTGGACGCATTGTTGGTGACGATGGCTTACACCGTTGCGCTGATCCTGCGATTCATCGATCAACCCACCGGCGTCCCGATTCACTGGTGGCAGGATTTCTTGTGGGTCCTCCCGGTGATCGTGGCGGTTCACCTGGTATTCAACATTCTCCTCGGAACCTACGGGCACGTCTGGGAGCACGCCAGCATTGCGGAGGCCACCAGGATCGTGGTTGCCTCGGTTCTGGCTGGTTCAATGGTGCTGGTGGGAGTCCTGACGGTCCGCGGCGTCACCGACATCGTGGGACCCATTCCGATCGGGTCGGTGATCCTCGGCGCGCTCCTCACCGTCATGCTGACGGGGGCGGTTCGATTTCGCACCAGGTTGTTCTCGTTCAATCGCACGAATTCCGAAGCCGGAAAGCAGCAACGGGTGCTGGTGGTGGGCGTCGGTCGATCGGCTGCCAACCTCGCTCGACACCTCGGTATCCACGACTCGTCGCGACGTGTGGTGGGTTTCGTCACTTCCGGGTCCGCCGACACCAACCGGCGCTTGGCCGGTCTTCCCGTCCTCGGATCGGTGGAGGAGGTCGCCAGCCTCGTCGAGGAATTCGAAATCGACGAGATGATCGTCGCCACCAGCGACGGTTCCCATCTCGTGCGCCGGCTGGTCGACCTCTGCCTGACCATCGACGTCCGGCTACGAATCCTTCCGGATATCGATTCGATCATGCACGACGACACCATCGTGCAGGATGTCCGTGACCTTCAGCCGGAAGACCTCCTCGAGCGGCCCACCGTGCAAACCGATCTCGAACAGGTCGGCGGAACACTGGAGGGGAAACGAGTTCTGGTGACAGGGGCCGGCGGCTCGATCGGATCCGAGCTGGTCCGCCAGATCATCAAATTCCGCCCTTCGACCTTGCTGGTCCTCGATCACGACGAGACCCATCTGCACGAAGCTCTCGCCAAGTGGGCCGGCTCAGGGGTTGAGCTGGAGCCGCTTCTCTGCGACATCAGGGATCGGACCCGAGTCCTCAGAGTCTTCGAGGAGGCTCAGCCCGACGTGGTGTTCCATGCCGCGGCTCACAAGCATGTTCCCATCCTCGAGGCCTGCCCCGAAGAGGCGGTCAAGACCAATGTCCTCGGCACCCAGTATCTGCTCGATGGATGTCGCCGCTCGGGCGTCAGCCGGTTCGTGTTGATCTCCACAGACAAGGCGTGCGATCCGGTCGGTGTCATGGGGGCATCGAAGCGGGTGGCGGAGATGCTCGTGCAGGCCTCGGCCAAGACAGACCCATCGTGCGTCTATTCGGCGGTCAGGTTCGGCAACGTCCTCGCCAGCCGCGGCAGTGTCGTACCCACCTTCATCGGGCAGATCAAGCGAGGTGGGCCGGTCACGGTCACCGACCCGGAGATGACCCGCTATTTCATGACCATTCCCGAAGCGGTGGAACTGGTCCTGCAGGCATCGGCGATCGCCCGCGGGGGAGAGATCCTCGTCCTCGACATGGGCGAGCCGATTCTCATCGTCGACCTGGCGCATCGACTCATCCGCATGGCCGGGCTGGTCCCGGTGCGCGACATCGAGGTCAAGTACACAGGACGACGTCCCGGTGAGAAACTGCACGAGACGTTGTCGACGGCTCCGCTCGTGCCCAGCAGCCATCCACGCGTGTCTGTGGCCGATCAAGGCTGGCCGGGAGCGGTGACGCTCTTCGATACCGTGCACGAGTTGGTGCGGATGGCGGCCATCGGTGACCAGGAAGGTCTCCGCGAGATGCTTCTGGCGGTGTCGTCGCGGGATTGGACTCCCGACGAGATGGTGGACCTCGACAATCTCGAAGTGTCACTGGGCCGTCAAGCCGCCAGCTGACCTACGCCTGCTGACCTGCGTCTGGTTCAGCCCCGTCTGGTTCAGCCCTGCTCGGTAGCCCCGGTCGTTCTCTCAGGCTGATTCGTCAGGCTGATTCGTCAGCCCGGGGGAGAGGGCGATCCTCGGAGTCGATGCCACTCAGGTGGTGAGAGCGTGCAGCGCCTGGCGGTCGATCTTCCCCGTAGAGGTCTTCGGGAGGCGGTCGAGAAGTTCGAACCGTTCGGGGATCATGTACTTGGGAACGCGCTCGGCGCACCATTTCGCCAACTCTGCTTTGGTCTGTTCACCACCGACCACCACGTAGGCCCATATCCGGTTGGAGACGACCTCGTCCGGAATGGCCACGACGGCGCATTCCAGCACCTCCGTGTGTGCGTAGAGGGCGGTTTCGATCTCGCCGAGTTCGATGCGGTAGCCGCGACTCTTGATCTGGTGGTCCTTGCGACCGACGAACCGGTAGTCGCCCGATTCGAGTTCCACCACCAGGTCACCGGTGGCGTAGGCGAGGTCGGTTTCGCCGGCGCTTGTCGGGTTGGGCAACAAGCGGGCGGCCGTCTTCTCGGGATCGCCCCAGTATCCGTGCATGACGGTGGCGCCCCGTACGAACAGCTCACCCTCCTCACCCGGCGCCGCCCGGGAGCCGTCGCTCTTCATCACATACGTCTCGACGTTGGAGATCGCCCGGCCGATCGGGATGTCGCCGCCCTCAGGATCGGGCGCCTCCGGTACCCGGTAGGCGGTGCACACATTGGTCTCGGTGGGTCCGTACCAGTTGTGGAACTCGGCGTGCGGGAGCCGCTTCATGAGCGTGGCGAGATATTTGCTGGGAAACACCTCCCCGGCGAACACCACGGTCCGAAGGGACGGAAGCGCCCCCTCCTCGAGGTTGGCGTGCTGGATGAGAAGCGAGAGAATCGACGGAACCGAATACCACACCGTGATCTCGGCCTTGTCTATGAACTTGGCCACTTCGACGGGAAACACCGACGTGGTGCGAGGCACCAGGGTGACGGAGGCCCCGACCCCGCAGGAGGCGTAGAGATCGAAGATGGAAAGGTCGAAGTGGAACGGGGCGTGGCTCGACAAACGGTCCTCGCAGGTGAGGCCGGTCTCGTCGATGGCCCACTCCACGAACGCCAGGGCGTTGCGGTGGGACAACATGACGCCCTTGGGGGCTCCTGTCGAGCCTGAGGTGTAGAGGATGTAGGCCAGGTCCTCGTCGATCCTGCGCACCCCTGGTGGGGCAGACGGCCAGGCCTCCAGATCGGATCCGCTCACCAGGTCGACCTGCTCCTCCATCTCGGTGGGGAGTTGGTCGGACGGGAGGTCCATCACGATCAGCGTGGTGAGAGGGGCGCCCTGGGAGATCAGTTCCGGCCAACCCTTCTTCTCGCGGGAGGCGGTGATGAGGAGGCGGATGCCGCAATCGGCGGCGATGTAGGCCAAACGGTGGGCGGGGGCGCGGGAATCGAGCGGCACGTACACGGCACCGGCCTTGAGGGTTGCGTAGATGCCGACAACCGCCTCCAGCGATTTGTCGAGGTAAAGACCGACCCGGTCGCCGGGACCGACCCCTTTCTGGATGAGGAGGTGGGCGAGGCGGTTACTTCTTTCGTCGAGTTGGCGGTAGGTGATCATCCGATCGCGATCGAAGACCGCCGGCCGCTCCGGTTGGTCAGAAGCAGAGGCAGCCAGCAGCTCGTGGAGGAGGTTGGCCATCACAACCGCATATGTCGGGCGATCAGGTTCTTCTGGATGTCCGACGTCCCGGAGTAGATCCTTCCCGCCACCGCATCTCGAAGCTCTCGTTCGAATCCTGATTCGACCATGTAGCCGAGGCCGCCGTGGACCTGGATGGTGTCGAGACTCGATTGCACGAAGGTCTCGGAGAGAAACAGTTTGACCATGGCGGATTCCATCGGATTCGAAGTGCTCCGAGTCATCGACCACCCCAAGTGGTAGAGCAACAGCCTGCCTGCCTCGAGCCGGACCTTCATGTCGACGAGTCGATGCGAAACGGCTTGGAACTTCCCGATCGATTGACCGAACTGCTTGCGCTGCCGGGCGTATTCGACCGAGGTCTCCAGCTGGCGCTGCATGGTTCCCACCGAGCTGGCCAGGATGACACCGCGCTCCCAATCCATCGAGTGGTTGAAGATGGCCATTCCGGAGCCGAGCTTCCCCACGAGGTTCTCGGCTGGGACACGGCACTCGTCGAAGATCAACTCGCTCATGGGCGAGGTCCGCAGACCCATCTTGTGGAACGGCGCCCCGACGGTCAGGCCGGGAGTGTCACGTTCGACCAGAAACGCCGAAAGGCCGAAGGCGCCCTTGGAACGATCGGTGACGGCAAACACCACGAAGACATCGGCGATCGGGGCGTTGGTGATCCACGTCTTGGAACCGTTCAGGACATAGTCCCCACCATCCTTCGTGGCGGTGGTGGCCATGGCAAAGGCGTCCGAACCCGAGTCGGGCTCGGACATACCTTGCACACCCACCAGGCTCCCGTCGCACAGGCCGGGGAGGTAGCGCTGTTTCTGCTCCTCGGTGCCGAAACGGATGAGGGGAACCTCACACGACCACATTTGGGCGTTGAGTGAGAAGATCAGCCCGTTGTCACGGCAACCGTATCCGAGCGCTTCCATGGCCAGGATGATCGTGAGGGGGTCGGCGCCCTGGCCCCCATACTCTTCCGGCACCGGCAAGCCTTGGATGCCGAACGCGGCGCACTTGTTCCACGCTTCTCGGTTGAAGGAATGGCCTGCATCGGACTCGACCATGTCATGGTCGAGGTGTTCCTTCGAGAAGCCGATCACAGAGTCGCGGAAACGGAGTTGTTCTTCTGTCCAGGAGAAATCCATCTTTGAGTGGCTCGGGTCAGGCGACGCCGACAGGGGTGCGGGAACCGGATTTCTCGATGATTCGCCGCATCGCCACCAACCCGTCCAGGGGCTCTTCGTCGTAGATCCGCCCACCGAGGATGTCGAGAATCTCGCTCCTGTGGTCGGTGAAGTGGAGCAGATAGCCCCACCCGAGTGGATTGGCCCAGAAGGAGGACATGAGGTCTTGGACAACGTCCATGCCGCGTTCGCAAACTTCCTCGTAGGCGGCGAATGGTCGGGCGCTGTCGTCGAGTTCGCCGTCCAGGTATTGCTCCAGGTAGGCAGCGGCCTTTTCGGCTTCGGCCATGGCGAGATGGATCCCAAACGAGAAGAAGGGATCGATGAACCGATGGGCATCGCCGACACACATCCATCCTTTGCCCGAGAACTCTGGAATCTGGTACGAGAAGTTGGCCGTGGCGTGTACATCCTCGACGGTCTCGACATCCTCCACCCGCTCGGTCAGATTCGGGTTCATCTCCCTGAGCTCACGCCAGAAGAAGTCCTCTTTGCTCTCCTTCTTCGACTTGAAGTAGGAGGCCGGGGTCACGATCCCCAGGGAAACCACCTCCGGGTCGATCGGGATCATCCAAGCCCAGTGGTCGACCTCCTTGTAGAACAAGAGGGTGTTGCCTTCCTCGTCGCCGGGGTTGCGGACTGCGCCCTTGAGGTGGCTGTAGATGGCGATCTGGTTCTCGAAGCCGCCCCGCTCTCGCTTGGCGGCGATGCCAAGCCCGGACAACCAGGTCTTGCGGCCCGAGGCGTCGATCAGGGCGTCGGCTTCGATCGTCTCGATCCCTGCTTCGGTCTGAACGGTGACACCGCAGATGGCGCCTTGTTCGTCGAAGAGAGGTTGGAGCGCCTTGCCCTTCAGCAGCTGGGCACCCCGCTCGATGGCCGTGTCGAGCAGCATCTTGTCGAAGACCGACCGTCGAACCTGGTAGGTCTCGACGTCGATGCGCTTCTCGCCGTCAAACCGAGTGATGGGAACGTCGAACTTGCTCGTCCCCTTGGTGCCGTACACGGTGCCGGCACGCTTGATCGGGAACTGGTGTCGGATCATCTCGTCGCCCAGGCCGAAGTCGCGGATCTTTTCGGCCGCCCACCCCGTCATCGATTCGCCGATGTGGAATCTCGGGAATGTGTCCTGCTCGATGATGATCGAGTCGATCCCGCGTTCGCCGAGATACAGGGCGCTGGTAGAACCCGCGGGTCCGCCTCCGACAATCACTACCTGTGTACGCATAATGCCCCCCTTGTGGCTCTCAGAGGGACATGCTCGGAACTCGCGATCGTGCTTGTCGTCCCCCAACAGCAAGCTGCAATGTTCCCCAGAACTGTAGCAACATCGCCAAGTTTTGGGTAGCGCCCCCCAGCGTGCCTCGTCAGAACTGGTTCCCGGCTGGAACCGATCCCTGCTCGGGCACTGTTGGCTTGGGTTCCGACGTCTTGCCTGCTCCGAGCGCCACCAGCAGCACCAGCACGAACGGGATGAGCTGGGAGCGCTGTCTGGCCATGATGCCCAGATTGAGGACCGGACTGTGACCGAAGATGAAGCCGGCGGTGTAGATGAGGGCGAACATCACGTAGGGCTCCCGCCACCTGGCTCTGAAGTTCTTAACGATGGCGGGGGTCCGCCAGATGAAGAGTGCCAGCAGGAATGAGCCCTCGACGATGCTGCTCACCAACGCCTGGATGTTGTGAGCGTCGGTCGGGAGGGGGCGGAACACCACGCGCAGGACCGCTTCGGGAACGTCGAGTGGTGAGCGGATGGCGGTACCTTCCACGGCAGAACCTCCCTTGTCGGTCTGGTCCTCGACGCCGGAAAAGATCGGATCCAGCTCATCTTCCACCAGTGATGCCGAGACGCCGGCACTCAGGTCGACGCCGAAGTCCTGAATGGCGTAGCTCACGGCCGCCACGAGCACCACGGCGATCCCCACCAACGAGATGAGGCGGCGCAGCCGCGCCGCCTCCAAAGTGGGCCTCCGGCCGAGGAACATTGCGCCTGCCACCGACAGGATGAGGAGCAGGGCGATGTGGGAGCGGATGAGTCCTGCTCCGGTGAGACCGATCGCCAGGACGGCCACCCATTTCGGTCGGTAGTCCGCGAAAAGGCGAACGGCTCCGTATGCGGATAGGCCGATGAACAGAGTGATGAGGGACTCTTTGCCGATGCTCGAAGGCCAGTAGATGATGTTCGGGAAGAAGAAGACCAGAAGTGCGTACCATTTGAGGCCGACGGTCTTCACCGAGCGCCGAAACGCCGTGTAGTAGAGGATCTGCCCGACGAACGCCAGAGTGGCGAAGATGAAGAAGCCGCCGAGCTTGGTGGGAATGTACGGGATGTAGAGAAACCCGGCGGCGGCGTCGATGAAATCAGTGCCGGTGCCGAGTGGCGGAAGCTGAAGCGATCGCCAAATCGGCGAGTACTGCACGCCGCGACCGTGATACCCGGTGGCATCCCCGACACCGTTGTAGAGCACCTGAAGTGCCCAGTAGCGTCCGCCAGAAGCGAACATCTTGGCTGCCCATCCGGCCATGAGCAGGTTCGGGAGCCATTTCTTGTCGGCCGGCTGGCCGAGAGAGCGGGCGGCCAGGCCCGCCGGCAATGCCAGCACCATGAGGAGCAGGAAAGTCCCGGATTCTGCGCTCTGGAACGCCACGGACACGATGAGCCCGAGGGTGAGCGCGGCGATGATCATCCAGAAGGTCGGGGGAAGTCGCTTTTCGTCGTAGGCCACCCCCATTCCCGCCCAGGTGGGCGCCGGAGGATCGTCTGGTTGAGGGTTCTCGGAAGTCACGGCGTGAACGGTACTCGGTGTCTGTCGTTTCCGGAAGAGACTGTCGATGTGCAGGTGCACAGAATCCTCCAGACAGCAAAGCCGGGACGGCTAGGGTTCTGTCGGTGCGCAGGTCCGACGGACCTGCTGCCTGGCCGCCAGAAAACGTATCCAGACCGGAGACGGCCGTCGGTTCGAGGATGCCGGGCTGAAGGGGCCGGGCTGAAGGGGCCGGGCTGAAGGGGCAGAAGGGGGCG
>CBDUEV010000087.1:0-10704 GCA_965366365.1 uncultured Acidimicrobiia bacterium
TCTTCGGGCTCGGCTTCTTCGGGCTCGGCTTCTTCGGGCTCGGCTTCTTCGGGCTGGGCCTCCTCGGATTGGGCCTCCTCGGATTGGGCCTCCTCGGACTGGGCCTCCTCGGAATGGGCTCCCTCGGGAGACTCGACCTCGAGAGCGTCTTCGTCGAAGAGCCGCTCGGTGGCGGGTTCCTCGGCGCCTTCCGTGCTTCTCTCCTCGGCCGCGCCAGCAGCAGGGCGGGGGTCGGCCGGTCCAACATCGGGGGACCCGTGTCGCCGAATCGGCTCACCAGGGCCCGTCGAGGATCCCGTTCCCACCACTCTGGTCGCCGGCGGCTCAGGTGCCGTGACATCCGCACGTGAGGTGGGCTGGCCAGGTCCGGCCGGCCGGAACTTGCGACCACCCGGCAGCACAAGATCGAGTTCGGTCAACTCGTCGTCCGTGATGCCGAGCACCGCCACGACCGCGGCGAGGGTCTCATCGTCGGAAGGGTGGGTTCGATCGCGTTCCCAAGCACGCACAGTGGATATCGAACGGCCGACGAGGTCACCAAGCCGAGCCTGCGTCATGCCCAGCGCTGAACGGCGCCGCTTGACGATTTCTCCAAAACTGCTCGACATGAGCCCTTCCGTGACCGAGCTGGACTGCGCCCTACCCAAAACTGTACCTGCACCACGGTATTCGCTACGTCATCCGGGCGAAAGTCGACGACCGACCGCAGCCAGGGCGATCGGCGGTGGATCCGCTCGGGCTCCGAGCCACTAGCCTGACCGACGGAGGCGAACGAGCGCCTGGTGGGCTCCCTGGTCTTCAAAACCAGTGGGGGATCGAAAGGTCCCCGGCGGGTTCGATTCCCGTCCGCCTCCGCCAAACGCCACCAGGACCGAGCCGGCTCGGCGCGCTGCCATGTTCGGCGCCCCACTACCATCACGTCCCATGCTGACGAATGTTCTCGAGTGACCGACAACGGATACAAGGTCATGCCCGGATGGCGGGTCGGCCACCTGGTCGAGGAGTCGACCCGTTCGGGCCTGCTCGTTCCCGTGGGCATGGAGAGCGAGAGCGACGCCCTCTCGCTCGTCGACGTCACCAGCGGCCGCCATTTCTGGGCTGTCCCCACCGGCGCCTGGCGATTCATCTGGCCCAGCGACGGACGGGTCGTTGTCGCGGTCCGCGAGTCCCAGATCATCGCCGAACAAGGCGAGGACGCCTCACCCGACGACGGCACGTACCTCTGACCCCCGAGAATGCCCCCGCTTGCTCGGCTGCCACACGGTACGGTGGTCGAGTATCCCGCCATCCCGAGAGGAACGCCCTGTGACAACCGACGGTCGGCAACGACGCCGATTGACCGCCACGGTCACCGACCTGGAGGTCACCAAACAGAAAGCCCTGCTCGTGTCGGTCGAGCTGCCCTCCATGACCTCGGACGACGTCGAGCGCTCCATCGAAGAGCTCGGCCGCTTGACGGACACTGCCGGATCGGTGCCGGTCGCCGCCGAAGTGTTGAAGCGCCCCTCGCCCGACCCGGCCACCTTCATCGGATCAGGCCAAGCGGCAGAGCTGGCCGGCATGGGTCACGCCCTCGACGTCGACGTGGTGGTGTTCGACAATGATCTGACCCCCGCCCAGCAACGCAACCTCCAGCACATCTTCGGCTGCGATGTCGTCGACCGGGTTGCCCTGATCCTCGACATCTTCGCTCAGCACGCCACGTCTCGCGAGGGCATGCTCCAGGTGGAGTTGGCGTTGCTCCGCTACCACCTGCCGAGACTGCGCGGGAAAGGAACCGAGCTGAGCCGCCAGGCCGCCGGCATCGGCACACGCGGACCGGGCGAGACCAAGCTCGAAACGGATCGCCGGCGTATCCAAAACCGGATCTCGAAGCTGACTCGAGAGCTCAAGGACCTGCGTGGAACACGAGAGACCCAGAGAAAGGCTCGCAAACGATCGAACCTCCCGCTGGTGGCCCTGGTCGGGTACACCAACGCCGGGAAATCCACGCTCCTCAACCGCCTCACCTCAGCCGACGTCCTGACCGAGGACCGTCTGTTCTCGACGTTGGGCTCGGTGGTGCGGCGGACCGAGTTGACCCAAGGCGAAACCATTCTGATGTCCGATACCGTGGGATTCGTCCGGCGACTCCCCCATGAACTGATCGAGGCATTTCGTTCGACCCTCGAAGAGATCCTGGAGGCCGACCTTCTCCTCCATGTTGTCGACGCTTCGGATCCGGCCGTCGAGAGCCAACTCTTGGCCGTCCGGGAAGTGCTTGCAGAGATCGGAGCGGGACAGCTCGACGAACTGATCGTGCTCAACAAACAGGACCTCGCCGATCCGGTCGCCTTTCAGCGACTGCTGGCGGTCCATCCAGCCGCGGTGGGTGTCTCCGCCCTGGCGGGAACCGGTCTCGAAAGCCTCCAGGAGACCATCGTCGAGCGTCTGCGCGGCCAGACCGTAGAACTGGAACTCTTCGTGCCGTACGATCAGCCGCAGCAACTGGCTTCCCTCCATCGTGACACAGAGGTGCTGAAGGAAGCACATGGATCCGAAGGGACTCAGCTGATCGTCCGCGTGCACGAGACCCGCGCCGGCGCCTACGACTGGGCGATCCCGCCCGACCACCAAGGCTGAGTACCCCGGCCAGACCGAGCGGCTTTCAGCTCACGGCGGCGAGCGCTGCTCCGATGATGCCCGCCCGGTTCCGCATGGAGGCAGGCACGACCTCGACGTCCACATCGAAGCGGTCTTCGAACCGATCGAAGTTCTTCGAGATCCCGCCGCCCACGATGAAGAGATCAGGGGACAGGAGGGCGGCCAGGTAGCGCAGCACCTCGTTGACGCGATCTCCCCACTCGCCATACGACATGCCGCTTTCCTCATGGAGACGACCGGCCGCGTAGTGCTCCGCCTCCATGCCTCGGAACTCGATGTGCCCGAGTTCGGTGTTGGGGAGAAGAACACCGTCGTTGAAGATGGCCGAACCGATTCCAGTCCCGAACGTCAACATGATCAGGGTGCCGCCCCGACCCTGTCCGGCGCCGAGGCGCACTTCGGCGATCCCGGCCGCGTCGGCATCGTTGAGCAGCGTCACCGGACAGCCGGTGGCTTTCGAGAAGAGCTCGGCACCGTTGACCCCGATCCACGACTTGTCGACGTTGGCGGCCGTCTCCACAACTCCGCGCCGAACGACCGAGGGGAAGGTGCAGCCGATCGGGCCATCCCACTCGAAGTTGCGAACGATCTTCGCCACCACGCCGGCCACCGCATCCGGCGTAGCCGGCTGGGGGGTCGGGATTCGGTGACGGTCGCTCACCATCACACCCTTGGCAGAGTCGACGAGGGCACCTTTCACGCCCGAGCCTCCGATATCGATACCCAACAACTCCATGTCACTCCTCTCGGTAGGAGAGGATAGACCCCGACGACCGGAGGCGACCCCGGGGGTAGCCTGGGTGCACGACCACTCTGGAGTGACAATGGAAGCGACCGCCGACATCGGCCTCATCGGCTTGGCCGTGATGGGCCAGAACCTGGTCCTGAACATGGACGACCACGGATACACGGTGGCCGTTTACAACCGAACCACCGAGAAGGTCGACGACTTCCTAGGCGGCCCCGCCGCCGGCACGCAGGTGATTGGCACGCACTCGGTCGAGGCACTGGTGTCCAACCTCAAACGCCCCCGCAAAGTGATGCTGATGGTGAAGGCGGGGGCACCGGTGGACGCCTTGATCGACCAGCTGCTCGATCTCCTCAGCCCAGGCGACATCATCATCGACGGAGGCAATTCGTACTTCGCGGACACGATCCGACGCACTCGCCAGGTCGAAGAGGCCGGGCTGCTCTATGTCGGAACGGGGGTGTCGGGCGGCGAAGAAGGCGCTCGACACGGTCCGTCGATGATGCCGGGAGGTTCTGCCGGGGCCTGGACGCACATCCAGCCGATCTTCGAATCCATCGCAGCCAAGGTGGACGACGGAACGCCCACGGCGGCGTGGGTGGGTGCAGATGGAGCCGGGCACTACGTGAAGATGGTCCACAACGGGATCGAATACGGCGACATGCAGGTGATCGCCGAGGCCTTCCACCTGATGCGGGACGGCCTGTCGATGTCCTACGACGACATGGCCTCCGTGTTCGAGCAATGGGGTGAAGGCGTGCTGGATTCGTTCCTCATCGATATCACCGCCGACATTCTGGCGACTCGCGACACCGACGGGGAGCCCCTCCTCGAGAAGATTCTCGACGCGGCTGGTCAGAAAGGGACAGGCAAGTGGACGGCCGTCTCCGCCCTCGATCTCGGAATGCCGGTCACCCTGGTGGCCGAAGCAGTGTTTGCCCGAATCGTCTCGGCGCTCAAGTCTGAGCGGGTGCATGCGGCCTCCCTCCTGCCCGGGCCCACCGCCACCTTCGACGGCGACCGCCAATCCTTCGTGGCTGCCATCGGTCAAGCCCTGTACGCCTCGAAGATCGTCTCCTACGCCCAAGGTTTCCTCCTGCTGCGAGCGGCGGCCGACGAGTACGGATGGGAGCTCGACTACGGGCGGATCGCCGGGCTCTGGCGGGAGGGCTGCATCATTCGCGCCCGTTTCCTCGACGACATCACGGCTGCATATGCAGCCGAACCCGATCTCCCAAACCTGCTGGTGGCGCCGTTCTTCACCGACGCCATCGCCGAAGCCCAGGCCGGATGGCGCCACGTGGTGGCGGCGGCGGTCTCGTGGGGTATCCCGGTGCCCGCCTACGGCACGGCCCTCGCCTTCTACGACGCCTACCGCACCGAACGGCTACCGGCCAACATGATCCAGGCCCAGCGGGATTACTTCGGCGCCCACACCTACGAACGAGTCGATCGACCACGGGATGAGTGGTTTCACACCAACTGGACAGGCCGCGGCGGCGACGTGACCGCCGGCAGCTACGACGCCTGACACGTTCGGACGGCCAGGACACCCCGGTCGGCAAGCCGTGGTTGCTCGTGGATTCGGACCCCGCCATGCGAGCGGCGGCACTGACTCGGCTCCTCGGAAAGGCGCCGGACGACCCCGATGTCAGGGAAGGACGCTTGAGCCGTCGAGATGGGTGACGCTGCGCGCGGCCGGGTTCTTGAAGGCGGCTTTCGAAGGCAAAGACCCTCAGCCGAACCGCTGACGAATTCGTCACCATCGCAGCTCCACTACCCTTCTGGGACTCGTTCGCCAGAGCTCGAGAGGGAAATCGTGCCCACCAATCCGTTCCGCCTTCCTCGCCACGCCGTACCGACGCGGTACGAGCTCGTGTTGCAACCCGATCTGGAGGCGGCCGTCTTCTCGGGGACGGCTTCGATCGATCTGAGCGTCACCGAACCGACCTCGGAACTCGTGCTGAACGCCGCGGAGCTCAGCATCTCGCAGGCATCACTCACGACCGCCGACGGCGACGAAGTGCCTGCGACGGTCACTCTCGATGAGAAACTGGAGCGCGCCCATGTGACGCTCTCGAGGCAGATCGAAGCGGGCGACCACAGACTCACGATGTCGTTCGACGGAGTCCTCAACGACCAACTGCGCGGCTTCTACCGGAGCACCTACACCGACGTCACCGGCGTTGAGCAGGTCATCGCCACGACGCAGTTCGAGGCGGCGGATGCTCGGCGGGCCTTCCCCTGCTGGGACGAGCCAGACTTCAAGGCCACGTTTGCGATAACCCTCGTCGTGCCCGACCACCTGTTGGCGGTATCGAATGCCCAGGAGGTTTCGCGCTCGCCGGCCGGACCCGGCCGGGTGGCGGTGTCCTTCGCAGAAACCATGAAGATGTCCACCTACATCGTGGCCTTCGTGGTCGGTCCCTTCGAGGCAACCGACCCGGTGGACGTGGGCGGCGTCCCGCTGCGCATCGTGGCGCCGGTGGGGAAAGGCCATCTGACGGATTTCGCCCTCGAGGCGTCTGCCGCCTGTCTCCGGTACCTGTCCGACTACTACGGGATCCCCTACCCGGGCGACAAGGTCGACATGATCGCCATCCCCGACTTCGCGTTCGGCGCCATGGAGAACCTGGGCGCCATCACCTATCGGGAGACCGCCCTACTGATCGACCCGGCCACCACCGGACTCACCGAACAGCGCCGGATTCTCGACGTGATCGCCCATGAGCTTGCCCACATGTGGTTCGGCGATCTCGTCACGATGGGTTGGTGGGAGGGCATCTGGCTCAACGAGGCCTTTGCCTCCTTCATGGAGATGAAGACCACCAGCTCACTCCGGCCCGAATGGAATCGCTGGTTGTCCTTCGCCGTGGATCCCGGCGCCGAACGATCGGGGGCGATGATCGTCGACGCCCTCGCCACGACCCGGCCGGTCGAGTTCAAGGTCGAGTCACCCGAAGAAGCCGACGAGATGTTCGACGCCCTCACTTACGGGAAGGGCTCGGCGCTTCTCCGGATGATCGAGCAGTACCTCGGTGTCGAGGTGTTTCGGAAAGGGGTGGCGACCTATCTCGAACGACACAGCTACGCCAACACCGTCACCTCCGATCTGTGGGCAGGGCTGGACTCCGCGTCGGGAGAGCCCGTCGGGCCGATCATGGACACGTGGATCCTCCAGGGCGGCTACCCGCAGGTCAGCGTGAACGTGGAACCGGACGGCGTCCGCCTCCGCCAACGTCGCTTCACGCTCCTCGAGAACGACGACCCGACGTTGTGGCAGATACCGATTCAACTCACCGTCAAGACCGAGAGCGGCATCGAGACCCACAAGGTTCTGATGACCGCTCCGGAGACGTTGGTCGACCTCGAAGCGCCCGTGGAATGGGTGAACGCCAACGCCGGAGGGCACGGGTTCTACCGCGTTGCCTATACCCCGATCATGTTGGAGCGGCTCACCGCCGCCCTCTCCGACATGGACGACCTGGAGCGGTTCACGCTCCTCGACGACACCTACGCCTTCGTGTTGTCCGGGCAGCTCGACGCGGCCTCCTTCCTCCATCTGGCCGAGGCGTACCGCGACGAAGAGGAATCGGCCATCTGGCAGATGCTGATCGGTCACCTGGCCCACCTCGAACACGTCCTGCCGGAGGAGGCCAGCGACCTCTTCGCCGCCCGGGCGCGCCGTCTCATCGGCCGCCGGGCCGAGATACTCGGATGGGAGCCCGCTCCGGGTGAATCCGACCTGACCCGCCAGCTCCGTGGCCAAATGATTCGGGCGATGGGAATCCTGGGCAAGGACCCCGAGACGATCGCCACGGCGCGCCGCAAGGCGGACGAAATGATGGCCGACCCGAGATCCCTCGATCCGGACGTTGGGCAAGCGGCCCTTTTCGTGTCCGCCAGCCACGGCGACGCGGCGCTCTACGACTCGTATCTCGAGGGTTATCAGACCGCCGACACCCCGCACCAGAAGTTGCGGTACCTCCAGGCTCTGTGCGACTTTCCGAAGCTCGAGCTCGCCACCGCGACCTTCGACCGGGCGCTGGGAGGAGAGATCAAGACCCAGGACGGGGCGTGGGTCATCGCCAGGATGATGATGCACCGCAGCGTCGGTGCCGACGTGTGGCGCCTCGTCCAAGAGCGCTGGGAGGAAATCGTCGCAGTGCTCCCGCCGGTCACACTGCGCAATATTCTCTCCGGGTTGTCGTCTCTGTCGACGCCGGAACTCGCCGCTGAGGTCGAGGCGTTCTTCGCCGATCGGGAGGTGCCGTCCGGGGCCAAGACGCTCGCCCAGAAGCTCGAACAGCTTCGGGCCAACGTGGCCCTCGGCCAGCGCGAGGCCGAGCGCCTGGTGGCCGAACTGAGCTGAGCAAGGGTCGAGCGCGCTGCCTGCCCGTCGAGTGTGCCTGCGTGCGTCGCCAGGGAGCGTGGAAGCACACTCGACGCGAGTTGTTGGTAGCGTGACCGTGCCGACCACCGAAGGAACCCACCGTTGCGCCATCCGATTCGCGTCGCTGTCCAACTGCAACCCCAACACGCAAGCTATGACGAGATCCGCCGAGCGGTCGCTGAGGCCGAGGAAATAGGCGTCGATATCGCCTACAACTGGGACCACTTCTATCCGCTCTATGGCGACCCCGACGGGAAGCATTTCGAGTGTTGGACCATGCTGGCGTCGTGGGCAGAGATCACCGAGCGAATCGAGATCGGCCCGCTCGTCACGTGCAACTCGTACCGGAACCCGCAGCTCCTCGCCGACATGGCCCGCACCGTCGATCACATCTCCGGCGGCCGGGTGATCCTCGGCCTCGGCTCCGGCTGGTTCGAGCGGGACTACACGGAGTACGGCTACGAATTCGGAACCGCCCCTGGCCGGCTGAGGGCCCTCGACCGGGACCTTCCGCTCATGCGCGAGCGCCTCGACAAGCTGAACCCGCCTCCGCTCCGACCGATGCCCATCCTCGTCGGAGGAGGCGGTGAAAAGGTGACCCTACGGATCACCGCCGAACACGCCGACATCTGGCACGGCTTCGGCAAGCCCGAGGTGATGGCCCACAAGAACGCCGTGCTCGACGATTGGTGCGACAAGGTCGGCCGCGATCCCGACGAAATCGAAAGAAGTGGCGGTTTCGCCCAGGCCCCACCTACCGATCCTGCCCAGCTCGATGCCTACGTGGAAGCGGGGATCACTCAATTCACGCTCGGGCTCAACGGCCCCGACTACGACATGGGATTGGTGCGCGAATACGTCGCCTACCGGGACGAACGCAACCGGGCGGGCTAGCGGCGGGCCACTGAGGGTCCTGTAAGGTCCAGACCCCATGTTTCTCGCCATCCTTTCGATCGTCGGTGGGCTCACCCTGCTCACCGTCTCCGCGGACCGCTTCGTCGAAGCCGCCGCTCGACTGGCCCGGGCGTGGGGACTTTCCTACATCCTGATCGGGGCCCTGGTGATCGGCATGGGCACCTCCGCCCCCGAGTTCATCGTCAGCGTCGTCGGCGGGGGCCAGAGCTTCGACCTGGCGGTCGGCAACATCGTCGGGTCGAACATCGCCAACCTCTCCCTCGTTCTGGGGGCGTCGGTCCTCGTGGCAGCCATCTCCAATCAGCGAAGAATCCTCCGCAGGGAGGGCGTTCTCATGTTTGTGGGGGTGGCCGGTTTCGCCACCCTGATCTGGGATGGCTCGCTGACACGACTCGATGGCATCCTCCTCACCGGGGCCATGGCGGGAGCGGCGTACCTCCTGGTCCGCTGGTCGAAGTCCGACGAAGCGAACGGTTTCGCTCACGAAATCGAAGAACTGACAGGCGCCGAGGAGACGAGAGTGGGCGTCGAGATCGCTCTCGGGCTCCTCACCCTGGCCGTGATGCTCCTCGGAGCGAACTGGCTGGCCGGTGGTGCCTTGACCGTCGCCGAACTGGCAGGGATCAGCGAGGGGCTCATCGGCTCCACCCTGGTGGCCGTGGGGACCAGCCTCCCCGAGCTCGCCACCGCCATCGCAGCCGCACGGCGACGCGAGAACGAACTGGTGGTGGGCAACCTGCTTGGCTCAAACCTGTTCAACTCGCTCACCGTTGGAGGCGGGGTGGCGCTCCTCCGGCCGGGAACAGCGGTCAACGAGTGGCACGGCCCCCTCCTCATCATGGTGGGAATCTCGGCCCTGGCCGGAATCCTCACCGCCACGGGCGATCGGCTCCTCCGCGCCGAGGCCGTGGTGTTGCTGGGCGCCTACGCCGGCTATCTCATCTACAGCTTCTGACCGGGAAGGCGCCGAACCCACCACCCGTCGAGTGTGCCTACCTGCGTTGTAGGGACGCCCATTGGCACAGTCGACGAGTCTGACCGGGAAGGCGCCGAACCCACCACCCGTCGAGTGTGCCTACCTGCGTTGTAGGGACGCCCATTGGCACACTCGACGAGCAAAGCACCCGCCGTCCGTCGAACCGTCGCTAGGCCTCGCCGCGTTCGCGCTGCTGCATGAGCCGGGATTGCTCGAGGATCTCCTCGAAGAGGCGTTGCACGTAGTCCTCGTCGAGGCCGTAGATGGAGGCCTCCTGGCGCACCTCAGCCAGCAACTCTGCTTCTCGGCCCGGGGCGTGGACCGGGAGGCCACGTTGGGCTTTCATCCGGCCGATCGCCAGGGCAATGTCACGCCGTCGGGCCAGAAGGCGCACCAGCTCACGGTCTGTCTGATCCACGTCGATTCTCATGCGGTTCACGCCCAGCGCCGACATCAGCTCATCGAAGGCTTCACCGCCCAGCTGTTGCTCACGATTCGTGAGCGCCGCGTCCGGATTGTTGTGAACCTCCACCACCACGCCGTTGGCGCCCACCCCCAACGAAGCCAACGCCAGCGGCGCCACCCGGTGCCGGGTGCCGGCCGCGTGGCTCGGGAAGACGATGACGGGAAGGTGACTGCGCTCCTTGACGACCGGCACCGAGGTGATGTCGAGAGTAGGTCCGTCGCCGAAGGTTCGGATCCCGCGCTCACACATGACGACCTGGTCGTTGCCCTCGGCGAGGATGTATTCGGCCGCCCACAGCCATTCGTCGATCGTCGCCGACGGTGCCCTCTTGAGAAGCACCGGGGTGCGCGTCTCGCCCGCCACCCGCAACAGCTCGAAGTTCTGCATGTCGTTGGCGGCGATCTCCAACATGTCGACCTTGTCGGCAAGCGCCGCCACGTGCCGAGGCTCGTTCACCTGGGTGACGACGGGCAGGCCGACTTCCCGGCCGGCCTCGATGAGGAGGTCGACCCCGACCATGCCCAGCCCGGCGAAGGCGTAGGGGGCACTGGCAGAGGCGACGG
>CBDUEV010000088.1:0-10599 GCA_965366365.1 uncultured Acidimicrobiia bacterium
CGACTCCGGCGCCACTCAACACGAGGACATCCCGCAGGAGGTTCATCCGTTGGATCCCATGCATCCCCAGCTTCGGAGCCCAGAGGTATCGGCGAAGATCCCAGCTCGTCTTTGGGAAGTCATCGGGTCCGAATCGCCGTCCGGCTTCGAGCACGCCGACCGTGTAGCCCTTCTCGGCCAAGCGGAGTGCTGACACTCCGCCTCCGAACCCGCTTCCCACCACAAGCACGTCGAAATGCGTCGTCTCGGCCATGGATGCCAGGTTACCGGCCCTCGCCGACCGCTCTCATCTGTGGAGACCTCAACCCGCCCGAGCCACGGCCCGCCGCCTGGAACCCATCGTCCGGTCGCGGCGGGTCACCCGACCGCCTTGCTCTCCCCGTTGGAAAAAGACGTGCTTCAGGAGCCCCGGCGGCGGGGAAATCCAATAGGCTCTGGCCCGTGGCAAAGCTGTCGAAACGCGAATACGAGGACGAACTAGCCAGGTTGCATGTGGAGCTGGTGACGCTTCAGCAATGGGTGGTTCACACCGGCTACCGCGTCTGCGTGCTGTTCGAGGGACGGGACGCAGCCGGAAAGGGTGGTGTCATCAAGCGGATCGCCGAACCGCTCAATCCACGGGTGGCTCGTGTCGTGGCGTTGGGAACACCGACAGACCGCGAGAAGACGCAGTGGTACTTCCAGCGGTATGTGGCCCATCTGCCGGCCGCGGGAGAGATCGTGATGTTCGATCGCTCCTGGTACAACCGTGCCGGGGTCGAGCGCGTCATGGGATTCTGCAGCGACGAGGAGTATTGGGAGTTCCTGCACACGGTGCCCGACTTCGAGCGGATGCTGATCCGATCCGGCATCCATCTCATCAAGTATTACTTCTCGGTCAGTGACGAGGAGCAGGAACGCCGATTCCAGTCGAGGATCGACGATCCCACCAAGCATTGGAAGCTGAGCCCCATGGACCTCGCCTCGCGGGAACGGTGGATCGAGTATTCCAAGGCCAAGGACGTGATGTTCCACTACACCGACATCGAGGATTCCCCCTGGTGGGTGGTCAACGCGGACGACAAGAAGCGTGCGAGGCTGAATTGCATCAGCCACCTGCTCTCCCAGATCCCGTACGAGGAGATCGAAACCCCGGATATCGCACTCCCTCCCCGCGCTCCCGACCGACCGGATCATCAACGGCCGCCGATCGATGCTCAGCGTTGGGTACCCAACCTGTACGAGGAGTGACGTCCGAACAACCCGGCGATGAGAGAAAGGGCAGCCTCGCGGCTGCCCTTTGCTCCACCCCCCGAAACGTCAGAAGAATCTGCCGTCCCGTCCCGATTTCCCAGTGGTTCCAATGTAAAGGGTCTGACTGCCCTCCGGAATAGGCCTCCCGGCCTATTTACGCCGGCGCCCAGAACTCCCCCGTGAGTCCGTGTCTGGCGAAGGTGGCTTCGACATCTTGGGCCGTGCCGGGCGTCCAGTCGGCGTCGAAGCGACCGGAGTACCAGTCGTGACCCAGCCTGTAAACCGTGGCGGCGGGCACGATGGCACCGACCGACACTCCGGTGTTGGCGCTCCACGTCCTGACGTCGCTTTCCGACCGGAAGGCGAGGATCGTGCTTCAGGTGAATCCGATGTCGTCCCAGAATGACCGAGCCGGCACGGCGAAGTGCACCACACCGTCGGGCGCCACCACACCCTGACGCACGTCCCAGCGGACCTGCCGGCGCCCGATCGGATCCGTGGTCTCGAGCCAGCCGTCTCCAACCAGGGCGAGGATGGCAAGCGCGTCCCAGGCGCAGTTGGCGTACCAAGAGCGGTCGTCCACGGTCACTCGGAAGTCGGTCGGCACGCCCGAGAACGGATGGGCCATCCACACTTCGTGCGATCCTTCTCTGAGGACGAGCATGCGACGCGAGGCCAGGCGTTCGAGAGCTCCAGCCACCTCCGATTCGGTCGAGCTGGTCGCTGCCGCCCCCTCGGAGAGGGTCGGGGCGGAGCCCGTCTCCAGAAAGCGGGAGTAGACGAACGCCCGTAGTCGGCGGTCCAGATCCACGGCCGCCCTCAGACGTGGCCGGAGAACTCGGTCGGGTAGGGCGGGAACTTCTCGGCGAGGGCGGCCACTTCTTGGGCCACCGTGTCGAGCACTGCTTGGTCGTCGTGGCCGCGTAGGGCGGAGGTGATGAGGTCCGCGACCTGCGCACATTCCGCCTCCCCAAGACCCTGAGAGGTGATGGCCGGCGTCCCCATCCGTACCCCGGAGGTGATGAACGGTTTGCGGGGGTCGAAGGGGATCGAGTTGCGGTTGGTGGTGACGCCGATCTTCTCCAGCATGATCGCCGCTTCCTTGCCGGTGAGGTCCTCGTCGATGCTCCGCATGTCGGCCATGAGGAGATGGTTGTCCGTTCCCCCGGACACGATGCGCACCCCGTTGGCCATGAACCGGTCGGCCATGGCCGAGGCGTTCCGAACGACCTGGCTGGCATATTCTCGGTAGGCGGGCTGGGCGGCTTCGTGGAAGGCCACCGCCTTGCCTGCGATGTGGTTGTAGAGGGAGCCACCTTGGGCGTTGGGGAAGAGCCCCTTGTCGATGTCGGCGCCGAAGCGTTCTTTCGCCATGATGAGTCCGCCACGTGCTCCGCGGAAGGCTTTGTGGGTGGTTCCGGTGACGATGTCGGCGATCGGGACGGGGTTCGGGTAGGCCTGGCCGGCGATGAGACCGATGAAGTGGGCGGCGTCGACCATGAGGATGGCTCCTACCTCGTCGGCGATGGCGCGGAAGGCCTCGTAGTCGAGGTGCCGCGAGTAGGCCGAGTAGCCGGCGAGGAGCATCTTGGGTTTCGACGCGACGGCGATCCGCCGAACCTCGTCCATGTCGATGAGCTCTGTCTCCGGGTCGAGGTGATAGCTGACGAAGTTGTAGAGCCGCCCTGAGAAGTTGACGTGTGACCCGTGGGTGAGGTGGCCACCCTGGTCGAGGCTCATCCCCATCACGGTGTCCCCAGGTTCGAGAAGCCCGAAGTAGACCGCCATGTTGGCCTGTGCGCCCGAGTGCGGCTGCACGTTGACGTGCTCGGCATCGAACAGACCGCGGACGCGCTCGTTGGCGAGTTCTTCCATTTCGTCGACGATTTCGCAGCCCTCGTAGTAGCGACGATGCGGGTAGCCCTCGGCGTATTTGTTGGTGAAGATGGAGCCGGATGCCTCCATGACGGCTCTGGACACGAAGTTCTCCGAGGCGATCAGGTGGAGGTGGGTGTTCTGGCGTTCGAGATCCTTGCGGATCAGTTGCGCCATCGCCGGGTCGACTTCTTCGATGGGCCGGGTATCGATCATGATGGACTCCGCTGGATGGACATTCGAGCTCGTCAGGGTACCAGCGCCCCGCACCGGACCGGCCTCGCCCGGGCTCGCCGATGCAGCCTCCACCGGAAACCGCGCCCCCCGCACACCAGAACGGAAAACGACCTCCAACGCCAAGCACAGGAACTCCACAGGAAACCAACCCCCACATGCGCGGCAGAACGCAAAACGTTCTGCAACGCCCCGCCGGAGGCGGGGCGCTACCAGCTGGTCGAGCGAGGTCGGCCTTCGTCGTATCCGGTGGTGGATTGGATTCCGACGACGGCGCGCTGGTGGAGTTCGTCGATGGAGTGCGCTCCGGCGTAGGTGCAGGCGCTGCGCACGCCGGCCACGATCTGATCGAGGATGTCTTCGACGCCGGGGCGGACCGGGTCGATGTACATGCGCGAGGTGGAGATCCCTTCTTCGAAGAGTTCTTTGCGGGCGCGTTCGAACTCGGAGTCCTGGCGGGTCCTGAGGAGGACAGCCCGTTGTGACGCCATTCCGTAGTTCTCTTTGTAGAGCCGACCGTCGGCGTCGCGTTGGGCGTCCGCGGCTGCTTCGAAGGTGCCCGCAAACCAGGAACCGATCATGACCGAGGCGGCCCCTGCCGCCAGGGCCAGCGCTACGTCGCGGGGGTGTCGCACTCCGCCGTCGGCCCAGACGTGTTTGCCCTGCCGCCGTGCTTCGGTGGCGCACTCGAGAACGGCCGAGAATTGGGGGCGCCCGACTCCTGTCATCATGCGTGTGGTGCACATGGCGCCCGGGCCGACGCCGACTTTGACGATGTCGGCACCTGCGGCGATCAGGTCGGCTGTACCTCCGGCGGTGACGACGTTGCCGGCGACCACGGGGACACCCTCAACGGCTCGCCGCACCTCGGTGACAGCTTCCAGCATTCTGGTTTGGTGTCCGTGGGCCGTGTCGACGACGATGACATCAGCTCCGAGATCCACGGCGGCTGCGGCCCGCTCCCCTGGTTTGCCGTTGATGCCGACCGCCACGGCTACCCGGAGTCGACCATTGGCGTCCACATTCGGTGTGTAGAGGGCTGAACGCAGTGCCCCCTTGCGAGTGACGGCTCCGACCAGTTTGCCTCCGTCGACGACCGGCGCCACGGTGAGGCGTTCGTGGGCGAGCTGGTCGAACATCTCCTCGAGCGGAGTGCCGGCCTTCACCGACACGAGATCGCGATGCATCACCTCGGAGAGAAGGCTGAACCGATCGACCTGGTGGGCGTCGGTTTCTGTGAAGATCCCGATCGGTCTCTGTTCCTCGTCCACGATGATGACGGCGCCGTGCGCCCGCTTGTAGAGCAGTGCCATGGCGTCGGCCACGGTGTGGTCCGGTCCGAGGGTGATCGGTGTGTCGTAGATGGCGTGAGCGGACTTCACTCCGGAGATGACCTTCGCCAAGATCTCGAGCGGTGCGTCCTGGGGGATCACCGTCATGCCGCCTCGCCTCGCCACCGTTTCGCTCATTCGTTTCCCGGCTACCGCATTCATGTTGGCGACGACGACGGGGATGGTCGTTCCCACTCCGTCCGGTGTGGAGAGGTCTACCGCCAGGCGGCTGATCGCCTCCGACAGGCCGGGAACCATGAAGACGTCTCCGTAGGTCAGCTCATGGGCGGGCTGGAGATCGTTGAGAAAGCGCATCAGTCCTCCTGATGGTCATCGTAGGCGGTCACGCCTGGATTCAGAGTTCGACGGGACCGGGCCGAACCAGCCGCAGGCGACGCCGGGTGGCGTCGATCACTGTGGAGGCCATCCCTCCGGGGCACACCCCGTCGATATACCCGGCGATGGTGTCACCGAATATCGCCTCGGCCTCCTGAGCGGAGTATGTCTCCGGGCCGCCGCTCTTGTTGGCGCTCGTCACTGCCAGGGCGCCTGTCTTGCGAAGCAGCGCGATGGTGGCTTCGTGGTCGGGGACACGGATTCCGACTGTCCGGGTGACTTGATCGCCAACCCATTTGGGAAAGACGACGGCAGCCTTGGCGACGAGCGTGAGCGGCCCCGGCCAGTTCGCTTCGGCAAGCTCGAGGGCGCGGGCCGGGAGTCGCACCAGCTCCTGCGCTTGCTCCAGGGAGGCCACAAGCAGTCCGACGGGCTTTCGTTGAGGTCGCCCCTTCAACTCGAACAGAACGTCCATCGCCTCGGGGTCCTGCGGGTCGACGGCCAATCCATACACGGTGTCGGTCGGCACGCCGACGACGTGACCGTGGCGGATGGCTTCGACTGCTTCGTCGATCGTCATGCCCGACTCCCCCACACGTAGCGATCTCGTCCGGTGAGATCTTGGCGAATGGTGACGTCCCGGTAGCGGTCATCGAACAGCGTTCGAGCGGCCGCGCCTTGGTGCTCGCCGATCTCGAGGTAGAACCGACCATCCGGGGTGAGCCAGTCGGCAAGATCGTCGGCGATCCTCCCGACGATCTCCAGACCGGTCGGACCGGCGACGAGCGCCATGCGGGGCTCCCAGTCGCGCACGTCGCCGGGTAGGGCGCCCACCTCGTCGTCGCGGACGTAGGGGGGATTCGCAACGAACAGGTCCACGGAGCCCAACAGGGCCGGTGGCAGCGACGCGAAGGTGTCGCCCACCACCACGTTGACTTCGACACCGTTGGCTTCGGCGTTGGCGATGGCCACCTCGGCCGCCTCGGCGGACAGGTCACTAGCCCACACGTCGGCGGCGGGGTAGGTGTGGCCCAGGGCGACCGCCAGAGCCCCCGATCCGGTGCACAGGTCCACGATGACCCGGGGAGCCGTGCCAGTGTCGGACACCACCAACTCCCAGAGATACTCGGTCTCCGGGCGGGGGATCAAGACCCGCCGATCGACGGCGATCTCCACCCCGCCGAAAGGCACGGAGCCTTCGATGTATTGCAGGGGTTCCCCGGCCACCCGCCGCTTGCACAGCGTCGAGTAGGCCAGCGCCGTTTCGTCGTCGAGGGGGTAGCCGGCGGCGACTTCGGAACGAGGTCGCCCGGTCACCCGCATCAGAAGGCGCTCACATTCGTGCCGGGGAAGCCGACCTGCTGCCAGCACATCGCGGGTTGTCATGTCGCGCCGACGGCCCCGACGAGGATCGAGTCCTCGTTCGACGCCAGATAGACGGTGACCCCGACTCCTTCGGCTGTCATCTCCCGTTCCGAGAAGAGCGGGTCGAGGTCCCCGACGCCGAGCCGGTCGGCGTCGAAGCCGGCCCCCACGAGGTCCAGAAACCCCTCGATGGCGGCGTAGACATGCGGGTCATCTTCGTCGCCGACCCCGTCGACGAGGGCGAGTTGAGCCACCTGGATGAGCCCTCCCTCGACTACCAGGTCGAGGGCGATTCCACTCGACTCGGTTTCCGCGACGTAGGAGACTTCCCCGTCGGCGCGGCTGACTTCCCGCAGCTCGGCGATGCCCTCGACGCGCCGCGCCAGCTCATCCCAGCCGGCCCGGAACGCCTCATATCCGATACCCAGCGAGGGGGCGTCATCGGCATAGACAATTCTGGTGGAGGCGGCGGTGGCGTGAGGACCGACGGCGGTCAGGTCGCCCGTGGCGTCTTCGGCGCCTCCACAGGCGGTGATCGCCAGTAGGGCGAGGAGTCCGGCTACACCGGCGGCGCGGGCCATCACTCGCCTGCCGCCAGACGTTCCGCCATCTCCTCTGCCCGCAACTGCTCCACGAATGCGTCCAGGTCACCGTCGAGAACGGCAGGGAGTTGCTTGATGGTGAGTCCGATGCGGTGATCGGTCACCCGCGCCTCCTTGTAGTTGTAGGTGCGGATCTTCTCGGACCTCTCGCCGGTCCCGACCTGGCTCCGACGGTTCTCGGCGAGCTCGGCATCCCGAGCTGCTTGCTGGGCTTCGTAGAGGCGCGCCCGGAGAATCCGGAAGGCCTTCTCCTTGTTCTGGAGTTGCGATTTCTCGTCCTGGCAGGACACCACCAGTCCGGTCGGGACGTGGGTGAGACGCACCGCCGAGTCGGTCGTGTTGACGGATTGCCCGCCCGGCCCAGAGGAGCGGTACACGTCGACGCGTACGTCGTTGAGGTCCAGCTCCACATCGACTTCTTCCACCTCCGGAAGCACCGCCACAGTGGCGGTCGATGTGTGGATTCGGCCCTGTGATTCGGTCTTGGGGACCCGCTGGACTCGGTGGACCCCGGCTTCGTACCTGAGCTGGCCGTAGGCACCGGCGCCCTTGACGGAGATGCTCACCTGTGTGTATCCGCCGGCCTCGGACTCGGACGACGACAGGATCTCGGTCTTCAGTCCATGCCGATCCGCGAACCGTTCGAACATCCGCAGGAGGTCGCCAGCCCAGATCGCCGCTTCGTCACCGCCCGCGCCGGAGCGGATCTCCATGATCACGTCCCGTTGATCGTCCGGGTCTTTGGGAACGAGTGCCAACCTCAGCTCCTCCTCGAGCCGCTCGGCTTCGGCGGTTCGTTCTGCCGCCATCTTCTCGAACCCCGCCGTCATGCCCTCGTCGGTCTCCGCCGACGCCAGCTCGGCAGCTTCGGCGGCGTCCTGAAGCGCCGACTGGAGTGCGGTGTAGCCGGCGACGATCGGACGCATCTCGGAGTGACGTCGGGCCAGATCGGCATAGGCCCCCTGGTCGGAGTGGATATCCGGATCGGCGAGCTGTTCCTCGACCTCCGCGAAAGAATCGGCGACCTCGGCCAGGCGCCTCATGAGGGTGTCGTCCACGTCAATCCCCCAGAGGATGCATGTGGACCTCGAGAGCCCCGGGAGCCACCGAGCCACGCCCATGTATCTCGGCGGCGGTCTCCTCGTCGACGGCGGCGAGCAGCGAAGCTATGGCCACCTCGACCTGCTCGGTGTCGGGCTGGCCGGTGGTGAGCCTCTGCAGCCACAGGCCCGGTGCGGCCAGAACCTTGCCCAGCATCCCGTCTGCCCTGAGTCCGGAGAACCTCAGAAGCTCGTAGGAGGCGCCGGCCAAGACAGGGATGAGCGCCAGCCGAGTACCGATGACGTACCAAATCGTGTCGCCTCGACCGAGGATGCTGAAGAGGACCACCGCGGCGATCGCCACGATCAGCAGGAAGCTGGTTCCGCAGCGTGGGTGTTCCGGTCGGTATTTCTGAACATCCTCGATGGTGAGCGGTTCGCCGGCCTCGTAGGCGTGAATCGTCTTGTGTTCGGCACCGTGATATTGGAAGACTCGTCGAATGTCCTCCATCCGACCGATCAACCAGATGTAGCCGACGAAGAGCGCGATTCGGAGTACACCTTCGAGGAAGCCAAAGAGCAGTCCACCCTCAGGGGCCATCAGGTCGGCCACGAAGGCCGGACCGAGAACGAAGACGATCGCCACCAGTAGGAACGCCACCGTGAGCGACAGGACGATGTTCAGCTTGGTGATTTCCTCCTCGTCATCGCCGCCGGCCACCTGCGTCGACCAGGTGAGCGCCTTGATGCCGAGGGTGAGCGATTCCCCGAGGACCATGACACCTCGCACGAACGGGATCCGGGCGGCTCGCGAGCGGGTGGACAGACGGGGCAGATCGTCGGACCGCGCCTCGATCCGACCACTGGGGGTGCGAACCGCCACCGCCCAACCGCTGGGGGCACGCATCATCACGCCCTCGATGACGGCCTGTCCGCCGACGGTTGCTTGGGGGTCCTGGCTCACGGCCTGTCTCCTTGTTGATGGGAACGTCGTTCATAGGCAAAGCCACCGCCGGTCGGCGGTGGCTTTGTCGGGTGCAGCGTACTTAGGCCTCGGCGGAAGCGGCCGGGGTCTCGGCCTTCTTCGGTGTAGCAGCGGCTTTCGAAGCGCGCTTCTGGAAACGCTCCACTCGCCCACCGGTGTCCACCAGCTTCTGTTTGCCGGTGAAGAACGGGTGGCACTCGTTGCAGAGCTCAGCCGAGATCTCGGGGACCGTCGACCGAGTCGTGAACTCGTTGCCACAGGAGCAATGGACGCGGCTCTCGACGTATTGAGGATGAATATCTGTTCTCATCGTTCTCTCCTAGAAATCTCGTTCAGTATGGCCGAGCGGTCAGCTCTTGGCCACTTCGGCGAGGAACTGTCCGTTGGACGGCGTCTTCTTCAATCTGTCGATCAACAGCTCCAACGCCGGCCCCGACTCGAGGGCCAACAGCACCCGCCTGAGTTTCCAGGTCTGGGCCAATTCGTCCTTGTCGAACAACAACTCTTCCCGCCGGGTTCCGGACGCTTCCACGTCGATTGCCGGATAGATGCGTTTGTCCGCAAGGCGCCGGTCCAGGCGCAACTCCATGTTGCCGGTGCCCTTGAACTCCTCGAAGATCACCTCATCCATCTTGGAGCCGGTCTCGACGAGAGCTGTTCCAAGAATGGTAAGGCTTCCGCCCTCCTCGATATTCCGGGCGGCGCCGAAGAATCGTTTCGGCGGGTAGAGAGCCGTCGAATCGACACCACCGGACAGGATCCGTCCTGAGGCCGGGGTGGCGAGGTTGTGGGCTCGGGCGAGCCTGGTGATGGAGTCGAGGAGAACCACGACGTCGCTTCCCATCTCGACGAGCCGCTTGGCCCGTTGAATGGCCAGCTCGGACACCTGGGTGTGCTCCTCGGCGGGTCGGTCGAAGGTCGAGTAGATGACCTCGCCGTCCACCGAGCGCTGCATGTCGGTGACCTCTTCCGGCCGCTCATCGACCAGCACCACCATGAGATGACACTCCGGGTTGTTCGTGGCGATGGCGTAGGCGATCTCTTTCAGCACGGTCGTCTTGCCGGCCTTGGGGGGCGAGACGATGAGGCCACGCTGACCCTTGCCGATCGGGGCGATCAGATCGATGATCCGGGTCAACACCATGTCGGGACGGTCGTCGACTTCGAGGCGCAGACGCTGGTCGGGGAATAGCGGCGTCAGTTTCTCGAACTTCGGCCGTCTCCGGGCGTCTTCGATGCTCATGTCGTTGACCGAGACGATGCGAGTCAGGGCAGCAAACTTCTCTTGGGAGCGAGGCGGACGCACCGGTCCGACCACCTTGTCACCACGGCGCAGCCCGAACTTGCGGATCTGGCTGGCGGAGACATATACGTCCTTCTCCCCCGGCGTGTAGCCCGTGCAACGCATGAACCCAAAGCCTTCGGGGAGGACATCCAGGAGTCCTTCCCGGGTCTCCATCTCGCTTTCCGGAATGTCCTGCTCTTGCTGGCCGCCGCCCGAACCGCGCCGACGGCGCTTACGGTTGCGGTTCCGGTTGCCCTGGCCGTCTTCTCGCTCCTGACGAGCCTGGTTGCCCTGGTTGCCCTGGTTGCCCTGG
>CBDUEV010000089.1:0-10187 GCA_965366365.1 uncultured Acidimicrobiia bacterium
AGTCCGGTCCAGCCCAGTCCGGTCCAGCCCAGTCCGGTCCAGCCCAGTCCGGTCCGGCCCATGAGTCCGCAGGGGCGTCGGGAGTCCCGGCCGAGGAAACCCCCCCGCTGCCGCCTCCCACGCCTGGCGCTTGAAGCTTGACGCAACTGGCCTCCGGCCCTGGTAGCGACGCCCTCATGGACGCGACGATGGGGGCGTCGCTCAAGGAGTTCGGATGAACGCAGGACCGTTTGCCGTGGTCGAGCGCACCGATTTGGCCCCACTTTGCCCGCACTGCGGTGAAGCCCTCGCCGAGGTGTATTCACGTGGGAAGGGGGTGCCACTCGGTGCCGGGAAGACCGTGGTTTTTTTCTGCCCCCATTGCCGCAAGGTGCTCGGGTTCGGTCAGGAGCGCATGATCTAGGAACACTTGCGTTTTCTGTCACACCCCGGCTCTACGGTGTCATCAGACGGTTCGAGAGGCCGTCACAAACCAACGGCACGAGCGGAGGTGGGTCAGCATGGTGATCGATTGCGACCAGTGCGTCATGCAACACACAAGCGCATGCGACGATTGTTTCGTCATGGTTGTGCTTGATGCCACGGCCCATCGGGGAGGCACCCGCGATCGGGTCGAGTTGGATGAGGAGGAGGCCGAGGCGGTGGGACATCTCGCCGATCTCGGCCTCGTTCCTCGACTCCGGCTCGTCACCCGCCATCCGGATGGCTCCGACCAGGCCCGCTCGAGCGCCACAGGTTGAGTCCTGGGTCCCGGCGGTGAGAGGGAAGTCTCACCCCCGGGCTCAGGTTTCTCGTGTCGCCCCCGCCGAGCGTGGGCGGTTGTGACGTCAGGGCCGGGCGCGGGACAGTGCCACGACGATGGCCAAGGTGGATGAGGCCGCGCCCAAGGCGGCGGCCGGCAGCCAACGCCAGTCGGGGAGGGGAGCGGACGTGGATACCACCACGGTCCCGGCGACGAGCGCCGCCAACGCCGCCAGCGACCCGATGCGGCCCAGGTCCCGAAGCGTGAGCGCTTCTCGCCTGCTGTCGATTGGCCGCTGGGCGATCACCGCGAGAGCCAGTTCGGCGACCACCACGAGAGCGGCTGTATAGAGCATGACCGCCGGATCGACACGGACCTGTCCGATCATGGAGATGCCGTACTGCAGCACCAGGGCGCTCAGGCTGGCGGCCAAGGCCTGTGGCCAGGCGAGCGCCATGGCCAGAACCATCCCTCCGAAACCGATGATCCCGAGCGCGACGAGTGGCCTCCACGAGGGAGCGATCCCGAGGACGGGATAGGTGGCCATGCCCGCCGTGATCACGAGAGCGGCTTCGGCCGTCCTCCTCGTCGCACGGTCTATCGACGGGTTGCGGCTTTGCGGAATGCGTACACCTCCTCGAGTGTGCGAGTGAACGGATGTTCCGGATTCCATCTGGCCACCGCCACTCCCTTCTTTCGAAAGGTTCGGCGGATCTGATCGCGTTCCAGTTCCCAGATGCGTCGGGCGAGCTGTCGTTCCTCGGACTTTGGTTCAGGGAGCAGTGTGTCGGTCGTCACCTCGATCAGGGCCAGATCGACGCCCCGTCCGCGTAGTTCGACGAAGGCACCGATGACGTCTGCGTCGACGAGGGGGCTCAAACCGATCACCAGTGCGTGGGGAGGCAGGGCGCGCCGGGGGAGCGCCGTGACGGTCAGTTCTCCACCTCGGATCCTGCTGTCGGCCAAGGCGTCGAGGATCTGGTACCGCTGGTCGGTGTGCGTGGTGGGACGGAGCCAGCGCAAGACACCTCCGAACACGATGAGGCCCACTCGGTCCCGTCTCCCAAGGTGCTCCCTGGCCAGGGTGGCGACCGCGCGCACCGTGTAGTCCAGGGCAGCTGCCTCCAGCATCCGGTTTCCCGATGGGGTATCCACCAGCAGCACGATGTCGCCGTTGTGATCCGGGTGATACTCGTTGATCCACAGCCGATCGCGGCGGGCACTCGCCCTCCAGTTGACTCTCCGCATGTCGTCGCCGACGTCGAAGGGTCGAAGTTCGGAGAACTCGTGACCCGACCCTCTCACTCGCGACTGAAGATCCCCCACGGAGAGGTGGGTGTCGAGGGGAGTGAGGAGCCGACGAAGCTCCTCGGCTCGGGGGTAGACCCGCAAGGCGAGGTCATGAGGGTGGCGTGCGGTGTACTCGTAGAGACCGACGAAGTCGGCGGCGGCCAGTCGGAAATCGATGGTCCGGTAGCCGCCCCAGCGCTGGCATTCGATCACGTAGCGAATCTGCCGAGGTTGCCCCGCCGCGATCGGGATCGACACCGTTCCCCGTTCGATGGTCGCCGGTGCTCCTCTCTCGTCCACTTCGACCCGGCTGAGGTGGAGGCCCGCCGGGAAATGTGGTTCGACGATGAGACCGCTGATCAGCTGATCGCCCGTCAGGGTGACGACGAGGTCGACCTGGTCGCCCTCGAGGGCTCGTCGGTTCTCGGACTCCACGCTCATCGAGACGTTGAGGTGCCTGCTCCCCAGTAATCCGACGGACAGGCCGATGATGAGAGGCGCCGCCAGCGCGACGAGTTCGGGTCTCCCGAGAGCAAGGCCGGCCAGGAGTCCGACCACCGACAGCGCCCCGTACACGCGGAGTCGCGGGGTGGGCGATCGTGTCACTGGACCCTGCGCCGCACGTCCGACACCGACGGGGCTGGAACGAGGCTGAGGCATTCGGCGACGATGTCCTCCCCGCGCACGTTCTGTACCCACAGCTCTGGCAGGAGCAACAAACGATGCGATAGTGCCGCGGTGGCGACCCGTTTCACGTCGTCGGGGATGACGAAGTCGCGCCCCTCCAGGACGGCGCACGCCCTTGCCAGCTTCATGAGGGCGAGCGAGCCTCGTGGACTCGCTCCCACATAGACCTGCGGGTGCTCTCGCGTCGACCGGGCCAGGTCGACCATGTAGCGGCCGATGGCTTCCGAAACGAAGACCGCCTCGGCGGCGGCCCGCATTCCCGCCAGGCTGGCCGACGTCGCCACGGCATCGAGGCGGATGTTGTCGGCTCGTCGTTCCATTCGATCGGCGACGACTCGCCATTCGTCATCGCGGCTCGGGTAGCCGATTCCGATCCTGGCGAGAAACCGATCGAGCTGGGCTTCGGGGAGCGGATAGGTCCCCTCGTACTCGATGGGGTTCTGTGTGGCGATCACGAGGAACGGCGAGTCGAGGGTTCGGGTGACGCCATCGGACGTCACCTGCCTTTCTTCCATGGCCTCGAGCAGGGCCGCCTGGGTCTTGGCGGGCGCCCGGTTCACCTCGTCGGCGAGCAGCAGATTCGTGAAGATCGGACCGGGCCTGAACACGAGCTCGCCGGTGGAGGGGTCTCGTAGCGCCGATCCCGTGATATCCATCGGCATGAGGTCGGGAGTGAACTGGATACGAGTGAAGGTGAGGTCGCTGACCTGCGCAAACGATCTGGCCATGAGCGTCTTGGCGAGCCCGGGGAAGTCCTCGATGAGAACGTGCCCGTTCGAAAGTAATGCCATCAGCACGATCTCCAGCACGGGGCGTTTCCCGATCACGGCGCGTTCGATCTCATCGAGGATGCGGCCGGCCAGGTTCCCGGCTTCGGCGGCGGTCAGTTCGGGCCTGGTTTCGTTCATCGCGAGATCCTCTCGATGGCGGCGACGGTGCTCTCGAGTTCGGCGAGGCTGGGTCCGGGAGCACCGGGATGGCGAGCGGAGCTCCAGCCGGGGTCGAGAAGACACCAGGCCGGGTCGCCGAGCAGGGCCCGCGCCTCGGGATGCTCGAGGTCGACCCCGCGGAAGTCGTTGAGCCGCTCCACAGCCAGTTCTCGGAGGGTGGGGAGGAGGCGGTGCGCGGCGGTGTGCGTGTCGCGGGGGCCATGGTGGACGAGTCGTTCAGCTCTGCGAAGAGAAGCGGGTAGTCCGGGGTCGGGTTCCCATCCTCTCCTTCGGATGAGGGGCCTGAGTCTCCCGTCGGACTCGTCGGAGTCGGTGGTTGTGAGGAAACGCAGGGCGAGAAACCCGATCGCGGGTGCCAGCACCCAGTATCCCAGCCGAGGATCGCCTCGACCCGTCATGAGGCCCTCGAAGAGAATGGCGGCGAAGGTGGCGAAGGCCCCGGCAACCCCCACGTACCTCATGCCTGCACCTCTTCGGCGTTGATCTGCAAGGTGGCCAGTTCGTGGGCGGAGCGCCGTTCGGTGGCCATATCGATGTCATGCTCGCTGAATCTCGCACGGACGAACAAGCGGGTCAGGGTGGCGATCTTCTCTCCTTCCGTGGGGAGCGACCGGGCGATCCGCTCGGCGTACTCGAAGGGGGCTTCCGACCGGGAGCGGGGCCAGCCGACCCGGCCGAGGGCCATCTCCATGGCCGCATAGTGCTGAATCACCCGTGAGCGAGGGTCGTCGCCGGGAGGGATCTCGTAGGTCCACAAGTCCGGCGGTCCGTCCGCCGGCGGGTCGGGGGCCTCGGCCATTGCCAGGATGGGGACGCCGGGCCCCGCTGCGCGACGAGTGGCGAACCAGACGACGGTCAAGCCGCCCACCAGCCCGAGGCCGAGGACCAGCCATTTCCACGGCGGGGGGGCGGTGACCGGGTCGCTGCCCCCCTCCGCTTCGGCGACGGAAGAGGCGCTGTCGGAAGGCTCGAGTTCTGGGAAGAACGAGAAAGCGAACGCCACGACCGCGAACACGGCCATGAAGATGAGGGTTCGTTTCATCCAACCCTCCTTCCGGGGCGGGGGCCGTAGCGAAGTACCGCCGGCCAGGAGAGCTGAGAGCAGGAGTACGACCACGAACACGCCCGTCAAGCCACCGAGGACGACGAGCGCCTCGACGAGAGGGAGGTTCAGGCTGGGCGCCACCTCTCCCGTCTCGTTTCCCGGAGGGCGTCGGGCGCCGAAGGCGACCAGGAGCAGGAGAGCAAAGATGCCGAACGCCACCGGCCACGCAGTGCGCGGGAGGCGGGCCGGCCGGGGTTCGGGCGGATGGGAGCGATCCGTCGCCGGCCGATGTTCCTTGGGGTGCTCGTCCGCTGGGCGTTCCACCGTGGGCCTCCCTTGTCGCCGGACTCGTTGCCAGCCGTGTCGCTGGCCTGTCGCTGGCCCTAGTCTCTGTCTTGTCGCCGGAGCCTAGTGAGGCGCCGCCGTCGGGGCCGGAACGGCATGGCGGGGCGGCTGCACCTGCAAGGGAGCCTGCTTGGCTCTCGGCACCTCGTGGGGCTCGGTCAGCACCGTGACCTCACGCCCGGTACCTCCCGGGTGCTTCGACGCTTCGCCCGAGTCGCGGTCCTGGCCCGTCAATCTTGGGCATCGGGTCACGGAGGGATAGCCTGGACTGATGAACCGGCTCGCCCAACGACTTCGCAGCATCACCGAAACCGAGGGCCTCGACGGATTCGGGATTTGCAGCGCCGAGCCGTTTCCCGACGTGGCCGAGACCCTCCGGGAGAGAGCCGCGGCAGGACAGGCCGGGCGGCTCAAGTTCACCTTTGCGTCACCGGACGTGGCCACCGACGTCCGGAAGAGTTTCCCGTGGGCGGAGCGGCTGGTCGTGGGAGCGCACGCCTACCTGCCCCAAGCCGGGGATCCGGGACCGCCGGACGGCGCAACGGGTCGGGTCGCTCGATTCGCGGTGGACGATCACTATGCGGCGCTGCATGCAGGTTTGGCTGCCCTGGCCGAAGCGCTGGCGGCAGAGGGTTTCCGGGCCGAGGTCCTGGTGGACGACAATCGACTCGTCGATCGGGCCGCGGCGGTGCGGGCTGGGGTGGGCTGGTGGGGGAAGAACACCATGGTGCTGGCCCCCCGGGTGGGTCCGTGGCTGCTGCTCGGCTCGGTGGTGACCGACGCCCTCCTGCCGGTGTCGGCTCCGATGGTGCGCGATTGCGGGACCTGCTCGGCCTGCCTGCCGGCCTGTCCGACCGGCGCTCTCGTCGCCCCTGGGGTCTTGGACGCCTCCCGGTGTCTGGCGCACTGGGCGCAGGTGCCCGGTTTGATACCCATCGAGTTCCGGGAACCGATGGGCGACAGGATCTACGGTTGCGACGACTGCCTCGATGCGTGCCCCCCAGGGGGACGCCTCCTCGAATCGGCGGCGGATCTCCGGTTCGGCCGGGCGGACTTGATGTGGATGCTCACTGCCCCCGGGGAGGCGTTGCTGGAACGGTTCGACCGTTTCTACATCCCGCGGCGCGACCCGGACTACCTGCGTCGCAACGCCCTCGTGGCGGTCGGCAATACCGGCCGGGGTGCCTTTCTGCCCATCGTCGAACCGTACCTCCAGCACCAGAACTGGATTCTTCGGGCTCATGCCGTGTGGACCTGGGATGTGCTCGGAGGAGACCGCGCCGTCCTGGCCGCGCTCGCCGGTCGGGAACGGCGGCCGGAGGTGCTCGAAGCCCTCGACGTCGTGGGCATGGCGCGTTGACGGTTTCGCTTCCTGGCGTTGCCGTGGGAGTGCTGGAACGCGGACTGTCGTCCCACGCCAGGCCCTCTTCCGGGAGCGTATCGTCGAACACATATCACGACGGAGGAGAGAAACCGTGAAGAGACGCCCACTCCATCGCATCGCTCTGGTCACACTCGTGACCGTGGTTGCGTCGCTGGCAGGCATGGCGGCCGTGGCGGCGCCGGAGATGACCTTTGCCGAGAGGAACCTCAGCATTGCCGCCGGCGATCACCGTATCCCGGCCACTTTCACCATGCCCGACATTCCGCGGGGTACCGAGGTACCGGCCGTCCTGCTGCTGCACGGGTTCGCCAGTTCCCGCGACGAGGTCGGTGACCTCTACGCTCGCCTGGCGGCGGATCTCGCCGAACGGGGCTACGCCTCGCTGCGGATCGACTTCGCCGGCTCGGGCGACAGTCGCCAGCCGTTCCTCGACAACACGATCGACGGCATGGTTGCGGACAGCCGCATCGCGCTCGACTGGTTGATCGCCCGGCCGAATGTCATCGACGACCGAGTGGGCGTCCATGGATTCAGCCTGGGGTCGCTCATTGCCGAGATCGTGGCGGGGACCGATGCCCGGGTGGCTGCCTTCGGCAGCTGGTCGGGGGCCGTTGCAAACGGGATCGCCGGCTGGGAAGACTTCTACGACACCTTCTACCCGATCGCCGTCGAGCAGGGCTTCGTCGAAGTTGACCTCGGCTTCACGGTGATCGTTCTCAGTCCCGAATGGTTCGAGACGCTGGCCGCTTCACACGGACTCGATGACGTGGCCGCCTACTCGGGGCCTCTGCTGGCGATCGCCGGCAGCGAAGACACCTCGGTCGACCCTGTGTGGTCGCGCGAACTGATCCGTTGGTCGGGCAGCCTCGATGCGACCCTTCGGGTGATCGTGGGTGCCGACCACATCTACAACGTGTTGACCGAGGACCAGAGCCTCGCCGAGGAGCTTCTGCAGATCACCTCGGATTGGTACGCCGAGAAGCTCTGACGGATCGGCTGGTGCGTGAGACGAGGGTCGCGTCGCGGCCCTCGTTTCCGCGGCCCACGTTTCGGGGGGCGTCCGACGGCAATCCCCGACCGGAGGGGGAGTCAGGCCGCCAACGCCGTTTGGGTTTTTGGGCGCATTATCCGGGCGGCGGTAAGGCCGGCGATGGCGCCGAAGAGGTGTCCCTCCCAGGAGACGCCGGCGCGGGGAAGGAAGCTCACGACGATTCCGCCGTACAGAAAGACGGCGATGGCGGCCGGGATCAGCAGGGCGAAGCGGCGTTCGAAGATGGCGGCGCCGATCAGGTACCCGAAGTAGCCGAGCACCACGCCGGAGGCGCCGATGTGGTTGGCGTTGGAGGCGAAGATCCAGGTGAGGAGGCCGCCGATCACCATGATGAGCAGGGTCGCCTTGATCCATTTGCCGAGACCTTGGATGGCAATGAGTCCGCCCAGCACGAGGAAGGGGAGAGTGTTGGCGATGAGATGGGCGAAGTCGAGGTGGAGAAACGGCGACCAGACGATCCCGTCGAGACCGTCGACCGAGCGAGGCTGGATGCCCCCACTCTGGAGGCGCGACCCCAGGAATACCGAGTCGACCGCTTCGATCGCCCACATGAGAGCCACCGTGGCGACGAGAACCCCCATCCCCGACGTGAGGACCTGCTTGGCGATCGGCTGACGCGTTGACGGGTCGGTCATGCGCCCAATCCTAAGGGGAAGCCCGCCCCAATCGAACGGGTCGATGGCCGCCTGCTCATACACTGCGACTACTGCAGCGATGGAGAGCGCGTGAGCGAAGAAGAACGGTCCAAATGGGATCAGCGATACGCGAGCGGCGACTACCAGCCACGTTCGTGGCCGTCGCCGTTTCTGGAGACCTGGCTCGATCGGGTCCCGAAGGGCCGAGCGCTCGACGTTGCGTGCGGTGCCGGCCGAAACTCGCTGCGCATCGCCGAGGCCGGCTTCGACGTGGATGCCGTCGATATCTCCGAGGTGGCGATAAGCCAGGGAAGAGCGAAAGCCGAGCGGCGAGGCCTTGAAGTGACCTGGATGGTTTCCGACCTCGACGACCTTTCATTGCCGGAGGGGAAGTACGACCTGATCACCGTGATCCGGTACGTCAATCGTGGGTTGTGGCCCCGTTTGGTGGAGGCGCTGGCCCCGGACGGGTGGCTGTTGGTGGAGCATCACATGAAGTCCCATGCCCCTGTGGCCGGTCCGCCCACCCCGGACTTTCGACTCGACCCCCAAGAGTTGCTCGCGGCTTTCGGTTCGCTGCGGGTCGTGTTCTATGAGGAGGTCCTCGAGACGGGCCGAGACGAGAACCCGTACGCGTTGGAACGCCTCGTGGCGGTCAAGGGCGACCCGGGGTTCTGAACCTCATGGTTCTGATCCAATAGGTGACCTAGGCGCGCTTCGACCCCGGCGGTGGCGGGTTGGTGGTTGGGGCTGGGTGGTCGAGTTTGTGAGGGTGGGGAGGTGGCGGCTGGGTCAGGGTGGGCTGCGGGTGCCGGTGGGTGATCGGAATCGGATGCGGCCGGCTGGACTGCCTGGGTCGATGGTGTACCCGTTGCCGTGGATGACCACATGATGGTGGTACCAGCAGAGGGTGGTGAGGTTCTCGGGATCGGTGGGTCCTCCCCGGGACCAGGGGATGCGGTGGTGGGGTTGGAGTCGGTAGCGGCTCGTACATCCATCGGCGGTGCAGCCTCCGTCGCGGGCGAGGACGAACCGTCGGAGTTTGGGTGGGGTGGCCCGCGAAGCGCGGCCGACAGCCAGCGGTTGGCCATCTTCTGACCGGGCGATCACTTCGACGTTGCCTTCACAGAGGATCCGTTCGATGGTGGCGGGTCCGACTCGGGGTCCGTCGGCGATCCACGCCCCGGTTTCGCCATTGGTCGAAGCGGCTGCGGTGGCGTCCACGAAGACGGTGACGAGTGGGGTGGCGGTCTCGGCACCGGCGGTGCCGGTGAGGGAGTCTTGGGCGATGGAGACGAGGGCGTCGGCGTAGCGCTGCGCGCGGCTCCCGGGCGAGAGTTGGGCTGGGAGTCCGTCGGAGCGTTCTTGGAGGGCCTTGTCGAGGAGTCGTCCGTCGTAGCCGGGGAGTCCTCCCCAGACGTCGTACCAGGATTCGTCGAGGGTGGGTTGGAGGTGCAAGGCGCGCCGTTGCGAAGCGGTCTGTTCGTCGACTTGGGTGAGCCGCCGGAGCCGGGCGGCTCGGCTCCGTAGCCCGGCGATGTCGTAGCGGGCGGCATCTTCGAGGTCGGCGTCTTCAGTGGTGGCGGTGGTGGTCCGGGCCAGTTGGGCGGCCCGATCGAAGGTGACGTCGCCGTCTGCGAGGGCTCGGCGGGTTGAGGGAAGATCCTCGAGGGCTCGGGTGGTGTGGGCGAGGCGCCGGGCGGTTTCGGGCGCCAGGTCGAGGCGTCCGGCTACCCACTCGGCCAGGGTCCGGCAGCCGTCCCCGGTCGGAACCTGGCGCCGGTCCAACTCGACCAGGACGGCCATCTGTGCGGCCCGAGCTTGGCCGATCCGGGCTTCGGTATCGGCCAGATAGGCCTCCAAGGCATCGGTTGAAATGTCGATGAGGTCAGCGGTTTTCATACCGACAACGTATCAGTCACCCATGACAGAAACTGACGATTCCGACGCGCCGAGTTCAAGGACTGCCTCGCCGGTGGCGCTGCGTGGGCCATAGCTGACGGCGCTGGTGAACAGGAGCCGGAGTCTTGATCCTTTTCTCCTTTGCAGGCGGGGCTG
>CBDUEV010000090.1:0-10068 GCA_965366365.1 uncultured Acidimicrobiia bacterium
ACTGCTGGAGCGGTATCTCGGTCAGCCCATCACGGTGGAGCAAGTGCGGGGTGATACCGTGGACCGGCTCACCGGGCGCCTGCTGGGGATTGGCGACGGACTGACCCTGCAACTGGACGACGGCAGCGTGGCGGCCGTCGTCATCGAAGAGGGCCTTGCCCTGTCCCGTCGATACCCGCCCGACGTCGCCGACGCCGATCTTCTCGACGAGCTGCACATGGACGCACAGGCGGCCACCCGCGGGATCTGGAGTTGGGAGACCTGCGGGGCGCCTGTCTTGGAGGTGGCCACGGCGGACCGAGACCTCCTCGTTCGCAATACCGGCACCGGCACCCAGCCGCTGGGAGGGATGGTTGTCGCCGATAGCACCGGGGAGCTCTACACCTTCCCGGAGACGGCGGCATTGCTGGCTGCCGAGGAGATCGTCGTCTCGCCCGGATGTGCCGATGACATCGGACGCCGGCTCCATGCCTGCGTGGGTGCTTGGACGGGGCTGCTGACGGTCACTTTCGGCGACCAGTCCTCGACGGTTCGGTTTGCCTCGACTCCCACCACCACGCCTACCACCTCAGGCGGCAGCGCCGCGGTGGTCGAGGTTTCAGCCCTACGGATCGACGCCGACGGAAACGACAACGAGAACAAGAACGACGAGTGGGTGGAGGTGACCAACCGCGGCCCGGGACCGGTCGACCTCACCGGTTGGTCGATACAGGATGAGGGCTCGAACCACACGTTTCGCTTTCCGAGCGGCTTCGTCCTGGACGAGCGGGCAACCGTGCGGATCCACTCAGGGTGCGGAACGGCAACTCCCACCGAGCTCTTCTGGTGCAACTCCGGATCGGCGGTCTGGAACAACGACGGCGACATCGCCTCCCTCCTGAGCAGCGACGGCAGCGTTGTCGACGTCCGCTGACACCCGCGGGCCGCACAGCTTGTGGGTACGCTTCGATCATCACCCACACAGATGACTTCAACGACGCGAGACGGCTCGGAGACGAGCCGTCGCTCACGCGCCGCCTCGTCGGCATCCGCCCTTTCGATCAGATTCCGACAGACGTTCTGACCGAGTTGGGCTCCCATCTTTCGTCGCGAATGCTGCGCACGGGGGAGACCCTCTTCGCCACCGGAGAGGCCGGAACGCTCGGGGTGGTTGCGGCCGGACGCTTGGACGTCACCGGGGACTCAGGGGCCGAACGCCTCGATCTCGGGCAGATCGAGGAGGGCGAGGTGGTTGGCGAGATCGCCGCCCTGTTGGGCGGCAGCAGGACCGCTGAGGTGAGGGCTGCCATGGACAGCGAGGTCATCGTCGTCTCGCCCACCGGGGTGAAACTACTCGTGGACCGCTCACCCAGCGTTGTCCGGCATCTCTATGACATTGCCTCCGAGCGCCTGCGGAGGACCCAACTTGCTGCGGTGCTATCCCGTCATTTCGGTGCCGGGGTGGATGGGGAGGCTCATCCTCTCACCGAGTCGGTCGAATGGATCTCCCTGGCGGCCGGTAGCAAGCTCTTCACCGAAGGAGACGAGGCCGACGCCGCCTACGTGGTGGTCTCCGGGCGCCTTCGCGAAATGGATACGGCCGGCGAGCCGGCGTCCGCAAGGGCGGGAACCTTGCCGAGGGAATTCGGTGCCGGGGACCTGGTCGGAGGAGCCACCCTGATTCGTGCCACGCCCCGGCGGGTGACCGTCGCGGCGACCCGCGACTCGACTCTGGCTCGTCTACCCGGTGACGTCTTCGATCGCCTTGCCCGCCAGCACCCAGACCGGATGCTCGAGGTGGTGCGCTCATTTCTGGACGAGTTATTGGATGAGCGTCCACGGGAGACCGCGTCCGGGCTCACTATCGCCGTGATCAACGAGTGCCCAACCGTCGACATCACCGAGTTCACAGCCTCCCTGGGGGAGCGACTGAACAGCCTCGCATCCACCCAACACCTCTCCAGGCGATCCATCGACGACCAGCTGGATCGGGTTGGAATCGCCGACAGCACACCGGGAAGCCCAGGCGATTGGCGTGTGCGCTACCTGCTCGATGACGCCGAGCAGCGCCACGAGATCGTGGTGTTGGAGACCGATCCCGAGTGGAGTCCCTGGACCAAACGGGTGCTGGGCCAAGCCGATCACGTGCTGATACTCGTCGATGCCACTTCTGCCGACCCGTCGCCCAGGCTCACGGAGTCGGCCGCCTATGAACTCTTCCGGGGCTCGCTGGCGCCGCCGAGAACCACGTTGGTCCTGCTCCATCCGCAGCATTCGGAAAACCCTCGCGATACGGCTCGATGGCTCGGGTCGCGCCCCGTCACCGGTCACCTGCACGTCCGCCGCCAGAGCGAGGCGCACCTCGCGCGGCTGGCTCGGATCGCTTCTGGTCGGGCGATCGGGCTGGTTCTGGGCGCCGGAGGCGCTCGCGGCTTCGCACATCTGGGAGTCATTCAGGCGATGCGTGAACTGAAGATCCCGATCGACATGGTCGCGGCCTCCAGCATTGGGGCCCCGATCGCTGTTGTGGCGGCGATGGAGTTCGGTGACGAGGAGATCGTCGAACGGTCCGCGTCGTACTTCGCCGACCTCAAGGACTACACCATCCCAATCGTGGCAGTGCTGAGAGGCCGTTCCATCACGCAGCACATCGCCGCCTCGACCGAAGGCCGGTCTTTTGAAGACTGCTGGGTCCCGTTCTTCTGTGTCTCGGCCAGCCTCACGAAATCCGAGGAAGTGGTGCATCGGCGCGGCCCCATGGCCCCCGCCATTCGGGCCAGTGTCTCGATCCCTGGGGTGCTGCCTCCTGTGGCGCTCGATGGCGACCTCTTGGTCGACGGAGCCTCCGTCAATGGTCTCCCGGTCGACCGGATGCGCGAGCTCAACCCCACGGGCACGATCATCGCCGTCGACACCTCACGGGCCGACGACGGCCACAGCGTTGGCGACCTTCCCCTCCACGTGTCCGGCTGGGCGGCGCTGATCGCCAAACTGAGGACTGCGGGCCATCGCGGCCCGGCCATCCCCGGAATCGGAGCCACCTTGGTGGCAGCCGGCCTCATCGGCGCCAACCGAGACAAGCGCCGACAGATAGACGAGGGCATCGCCGACTTCTATCTCCCTCTCGACGTTCAGGGACTCGGTCTCCTCGATTTCTCACCGGAGAACGTGAAGCGCGGAGCGGTGATCGGCTACAACTCCTCGATCGACCGCCTCCGGGCATGGCGAGACGAAGGGTTGGCCCAGCGTTAGTCCGCCTCGCCAACCCCTCACTCTGGGGTGTTGTTTTGCCTCCCTCGCTTGTGGGGGAGGTGGGCGGTTGGCGGAGGCGACCGGTCGGAGGGGGTGCCGGCGCGGGGCGGTGGGTTGCCCCCTCCCCCTCGCCTTTGGCTCGGGTGCTCCCCTCAGGTGTGGGGGGAGAAAGGGTTGTCTCGTTTGGCCCGTCGGCGGGCCGGTGGCGCTGGTCGATTTCGCGTCCCGTATCCTTCCCGCCGCGCGTATTCGGACTGATATGGTTGGCCGATAACGGCCGGCAAGGGCCGACAACGGGTGACGCCGGGCCAAGTCTTGCGCGGCGCCCGTCGCGGCAGCACCAGAAGGGAGCCTCTCATCGGACTTGATCGCGACACCCTCGACCTCGTGATGCAGTCGATCCGAGACTTCGCGCACAACGAACTCCCCGATGCGACCCTGATCGAGCTTGACGCCAAGGACGAGTTCCCTGAGGAGCTGGTCCGTGGTCTCTGCAGCGACGTTCTCGGCGTTTCGCTGCTCTTCATCCCCGAGGAATATGGTGGCATGGGCGGTGACGCTTTCGACGTGTATCGCGTCTCTGAGCTGATGGCCAGGATCGATCTCGGAATAGCCACCGGCGCCCTCGCCACCTTCCTCGGTTCGGATCCCATCGTGTTCGGTGGGACCCCCGAACAGAAGGAGCGCTGGATGACTGCCATCGCCGAACAGGGTCTGCTCATGGCGTACGGCGCCACCGAACCCGAAGCGGGCAGCGACCTCGGCGCCCTGCGCACCACCGCCAAACGCATCGAAGAAGACGGCAGCCTGGTGGCGTACGAGATCACCGGCAACAAGCAATGGATCTCCAACGGCGGCGTCGCCGATCTCTACACGATCTTGGCGATGGCACCGGGAGGACCCACCTGGTTCGTGGTCGATAGCGACGCGGAGGGATTCGAGAAGGGCGCCCCGGAGGACAAGCACGGGATCCGCACATCCAACACGGCTGCGCTCTCCCTGATGAACGTCCGCGTCGAGGCCGACCGGCTGGTGGGCGAGGGCGAGGGGCAGGGTCTCGTCCAGGCGCAAGCCGTGTTTGGCTATACCCGCCTCATGGTGGCTGCTTTCGGACTAGGCGCCGGATGGGCGGCCCTGGACAAGGCCATCCCCTACTCGGTCGACCGGATTCAGGGTGGGACCCCCCTGTCGGAGAAGCAGGGCTACACGCACAAACTCATCGTGCCCCACCTCGTGCGGCTGGAGGCGGCTCGGGCGTATATCGAGGAAACCGCCGAACGCCTAGACACCGAGGAGGGTCTCCTCAACACCGAAGGCGCCATCGCCAAGTACCTGGCCACTGAGGCAGGCAACGCCGCCGCCGAAGCGGCGATCCAAGCCTTGGGCGGCTACGGCTACACCAAGGAATACATGGTCGAGAAGATCAAGCGAGATGTGCGGATCACCACGATCTACGAGGGAACCTCCGAGATCATGGAAATGACCATCGCCCGGGACCGATGGCAAGAGCATCTCAAATCGCGCGGCGCCTACTACCGGGACCGCGCCGCCAGCTTGGAGCGCTTGGCCGGGCCGGACACCGGCGGTGACACGGCCGCACTTGCGCTACGTGCCCTCGCCGAAGTGCTCGAACAGTGCCGGCTCCAGCGACTGACCCGCAACCAGCACGTCCTGTTCCGTCTCGGTGAGCTGATCGCCATGTGCGAAGGGGCGGAGTCCCTCGTCCGGCGGTCCACCCGCGCCGCGGGTGGAGACCTGCCCGAGAAGACCGATCGCCGTTTCGATGCCTCGCAGCTTGCCGCCATGAGCCGGGTCTTTGCCCGGGAGGCCGCTTTGCGGGTGGCCGAGGAGGGCACCCGGTGGGTGATCGGGGCGGCCGATGGGGCAGTCGACGCCGACGCGCTCGAGGCGGCGGCGGGGATGAAAGCCATTCGCCAAGCCCAGAGGGGCCTCATCGACGACATGAACCAGATCGCCGACGTGATCTACGAGCGGAAGGCCTCTCATGGGTGAGACGGTGGAACGAGCTGTAGCCATCGTCGGAGTGGGCGCCGTCATGCCCGACGCCGCCGATGCGAAGACCTTCTGGCAGAACATCAGGGACGGCCGCTACAGCATCAGCCACACACCGGCGGACCGGTGGAATGCCGACGCCTATTACGACTCCGACCCCAAGGCCCCCGACAAGACGTATTCCACACTGGGTGGTTGGGTGCGCGACCTCGAATGGGATCCGCTCGGCTGGCGTCTGCCGATCCCGCCCAAGGTGAGTGACGCCATGGACCGGACACAGATCTACTCGATCGTGGCGGCGCGCCAGGCGCTTCTCGACTCCGGATATCCGGACAACGGCGTCGATGCCGATCGCACCGCAGTCATTCTCGGCAATGCCATGTCCGGAGATCTCCACTACCTCACGTCGCTGCGAATCTTCTTCCCGGAGTACGCCGCGGAACTGGAGCACGCACCCAGCTTCACGGCGCTGCCCGCCGACGTACAGGCAGCCATCCTGGACGAGTTTCGCGCCGGAGTAGGACGGCGAATCCCGGACATCACCGAAGACACGATGCCGGGCGAGTTGGCCAACATCACCGCCGGACGGATCGCCAATCTGTTCAACTTCCACGGGCCCAACTTCGTGACCGACGCGGCCTGCGCCTCGGCGTTGGCTGCCATCGACGCCGCCATCGAGGGCCTCGAGTCCGGCGATTTCGACGCCGTCCTGACCGGAGGTGTCGATTCGAACATGAGCCCGAGTTCCTTCGTCAAGTTCTGCAAGATCGGTGCGCTCTCCGCCACCGGCACCCGCCCGTACGCCGATGGCGCCGACGGCTTCATCATGGGCGAGGGTGCGGCGGTCTTTCTCCTCAAACGACTGGAGGACGCCGAGCGCAACGGCGACCGGATCTACGCGGTGATCCGTGGAGTCGGTGGCTCATCGGACGGTCGCGGAAAGGGCATCACGGCTCCCAACCCCGTCGGCCAGAAGTTCGCGCTCCAGCGCGCCTGGAAGAACGCCGGATCGCACCCCGACACGGCCTCACTCATCGAAGGTCACGGAACGTCGACCCGGGTGGGTGACGTGGTTGAAGTCGAGAGCATCAGCGAGGTCTTCTCCTCGCTCGGCCTGCCCGCCGGAACGATCCCACTGGGGTCGGTGAAGTCGAATATCGGCCACCTGAAGGCCGCCGCCGGCGCGGCGGGGATGTTCAAAGCGATCATGGCGCTTCACGACAAGGTGCTGCCTCCCAGCCTCAACGCCGCCACCCCCAACCCCAACATCGACTTCAAACACTCGCCCCTCTATGTGAACACCGAACTCAGGGAGTGGAAGGCCGCCCCGGGTCAGGTTCGGCAAGCCGGCGTCTCGGCGTTCGGTTTCGGAGGTACCAACTTCCATGTGGTCGTCGAGGAGTACCTGCCGGGCAGGATCCGGACCGGCGACCGTAAGGTCTCCTATTCGCTGTCGGCGCCTGCCACCGGCCGACCCGACGCCGACCTCAAGGCTCCCCTGCGGGGAGCGCTGGTCGTCGGCGGAGAGAACGATGCCACTATCGCCGGGCGCCTGACCGAGATCCTGGATGCGGCGCGGCGGGGAGAGGCTCCTCCGGTCCGTCCACCCGATCAGACCGATCTGCGCGCTCCGGTGCGGGTCGCCGTCGACTACGGCGACGTCGACGAATTGGCCACCAAACTCGAAAAGACAGTGACCGCACTCCAGACAGGCGCCGAGCCCGCCTGGGCACTCCTCGCCAATCAGGGGGTGTTTCGGGGAGAGGGTGCCCCCGGACAGGTGGCCTTCCTCTACACCGGCCAGGGCTCGCAGTACGTGAACATGCTGGACACCCTCCGCTCCACGGAGCCGATCGTCGCTGACATGCTGACCAAAGCCGACGCGGTGATGACTCCCGTTCTCGGCAAGCCGCTCTCCGACTTCATCTACGCCCCGTCGGACGACCCGGAGGCGATGGCGGAAGCGGAACGCGGCCTCATGGAAACCGAGATCACCCAGCCGGCCGTACTCACGGTCGATGCGGCCCTCACTCGATTGCTGGCGGCCTACGGGATCGCCCCGGACATGGTGATGGGTCACAGCCTGGGCGAATACGGTGCCCTCGTCGCCGCCGATTCGCTGCCGTTCGAGCATGCCCTCGAGGCGGTGGCGGGCCGGGGCAGAGAGATGACTCGGGTGTCCGTGGAGGACCGGGGTTTGATGGCGGCCGTGTTCGCCCCGCTCCCCGAAGTCGAGGCAATCGTCGAGTCCACCGACGGATACGTCGTCATCGCCAATATCAACAGCAACGCCCAAGCGGTCATCGGCGGCGCCACTCCGGCGGTGCGAGAGGCCATGGAGCGTCTCACGGAGGCGGGTCACCAGGTCGTGCAACTGCCCGTCAGCCACGCTTTCCACACCCAGATCGTGGCGCCGGCCAGTGAGCCGCTCCAAGAGCTGCTGGGCAGGCTCGATGTCCGGTCGCCCTCGATTCCGGTCGTGGCGAATGCGACGGGGGAGTTCTACCCACGCGGCCCGCAGGTCGAGTCCGAGATGATCGGGATCCTCGGCGAGCAGATCGCCTCGCCGGTCCAGTTCGTCAAGGGCTTGGAGACTCTCTATCGAGCGGGGGCGCGGGTATTCGTCGAGATCGGTCCCAAGAAGGCGCTGCAGGGATTCGTCAAGGATGTGCTTGGAGATCGCAGCGACGTGATCGCCCTCTTCACGAACCATCCCAAACAGGGGGATGTCGTCTCGTTCAACCAGGCGCTCTGCGGGCTGTATGCGGCAGGTTTGGGAGCAGGCTTCCCGACCGTCGCCCGAGCTCCTCACCAGGTGGAACCAACCCCCGCCGCCAGCTCGAACCGTCCTGCCGTGGAAGATCTCCCACCTCAGGCAGGCGGTGCGACTGGAGCGGACGGAACCTATGAGCGGCTCGGAAGACTGTTTGCCGAGTTCCTCGATCGCGGGCAGGAGATCTATCGGTCGTCTCAGGCACCGTCGCCGCAGGCACCTGCCACCGAGCCGACCAGGCCTGATCATCCGGTCGTCATCAGCGGAGCGGGTCTAGGCCTCCCGGGCCTCGAGCGTGTCTTCGACGAGAAAGCCGTGGCCCGATTGCTGCGTGGGGACCAGCTGATCGACTCGCTCCCGCTCCGGCACCGCCAAGACATCCTCGGCCACCGCATCACGCGCCTCGTCAAGAACGAGGATGGCGGCGGTCGATTCGCGTCGATCGACTCCCCAGACGACGTGATCAAGCTGGCAGGACAGGGCGGGGCGGCCGACCTCGTCGAGGAGTTCGGGTTCCCCGAAGCGCGCGCCGAGGCCCTCGATCGCACCTCGGTGTTGGCGATCGGCGCCGGCCTCGACGCCCTGCGGGACGCCGGAATCCCGCTGGTCATGACCTACAAGACCACCACCACGGGCACGAAGCTGCCTGAGCGTTGGATGCTCCCTGCCTCAATGCGCGATGACACCGGAGTGATATTCGCGTCGGCCTTCCCGGGAGCCGACAGTCTGGCGGAGGAGATCAAACGCTTCGACGAAGACAACGCCAAACGGGCGCGACTCGACGAACTTCGCCAGCTGCGCGCCAAGGCGGAGCCGGGAACGATGGCGGAAGAGCTCGACCATCGTATCCACGAGGTCGCCTCAGACCTCGAGGCGAACGGCTATCGCTTCGATCGGCGGTTCCTCTACCGGGTGCTGTCGTTCGCCCATGCCCAGTTTGCCGAGTACATCGGTGCACGCGGCCCGAACACCCAGATCAACGCCGCCTGTGCGAGCACCACCCAGGCCGTGGCGATTGCAGAAGACTGGATCCGTCAGGGCCGGTGTGCCCGGGTGGTGATCATCTCCTCGGATGACGTCACCACCGACAACCTGGTCGGCTGGGTCGGATCGGGTTTCCTGGCGGTCGGGGCGGCCGCTACCGATGATGCCGTCGAAGACGCCGCAGTGCCCTTCGACCGCCGCAGACACGGCATGATCCTCGGCATGGGGGCGGCCGCGCTGGTGATCGAGAGCGCCGAGTCGGTGGCACGCCGAGGCATGCAACCCATCGTCGAAGTCCTGGGGTCTGTCACCGCCAACAGCGCCTTCCACGGAAGCCGGCTCGACCCGTCCCACATCAAGCAGGTCATGGAACGATTGGTGGCGGGCGCCGAGCAAACCTGGGGTCTCCGTCGGGAGGCGCTCGCTCCCGAAATGGTCTTCGTCTCTCACGAGACCTATACACCGGCACGCGGCGGGTCCGCCCAAGCGGAGATCGACGCGCTCCGGCATGTCTTCGGGGACCGTGCCGACGACATCGTCATCACCAACACGAAGGGCTTCACCGGCCACGCCATGGGCACCGGCATCGAGGATGTGCTCGCCGTCAAATCGCTGGAGACCGGCGTGGTCCCTCCGGTTCCCAACCACCGTGAAGTGGACCCCGACCTCGGGAACCTCAACCTCTCAGTCGGCGGCGCCTACTCGAGCAGGTACGGACTCCGGCTGGGTGCCGGCTTCGGCTCTCAGATTGCGATGACCCTCATGAAGGCTCTCCCGTCACCGCTCGGCCGGCATCCCGAGGTCGATGAACTCGGCTTCGAGTATCGCGTGGTCGACCCCGCCCGTTGGGCGAGATTCCTGTCCGAAGTCAGTGGTCACGACGCGGCCGCGGTGGAGATCGTCAAGCGAACGCTGCGGGTCGCCGATCAAGGCGCACCGGTACGGCCGGTGCAGCCGCCACCCGCGTCCGCCGTTTCGGAGCGGCCAGCACCTGAGCCGGTATTCCCCGACTCGGAGCCAGAGCGGCCTGTTCCGGTTGCGTCGGAGCCTGTTGCGGCTGCTGCTGC
>CBDUEV010000091.1:0-9699 GCA_965366365.1 uncultured Acidimicrobiia bacterium
GGCGTGCAGGCCGCCGCTCGAGCCGGAGGAGCGGCCAGCAGTGTGGAACCGAACACGAGGACGCCTACCAGAAGAGCAGCCAGTCCTCGCGCGGAACGGAGCGGACTAACCACGGAGGGTCGGCAGCGGCGGCGTGTTGGGCATGGCTTGTGTCCCCGGACGGTCGGTAAGGGCGCAGTATATCCGGATCCACCCTGCCGCCAAGGGACCCAGGAACGCCTCGGCGAAGGAGACCGGGCCCGCCGAAATCACACCGTGGGGTAGATCTCCCAACCTCCTCCGCCTACCACGAGAATCACTGCGGCGATCGAGAAGATCATCAGGTCGTACTCCCAGCCCCCACTGGCCGCCCAATACTTGCTCTTCCATTTGAAGATGTGAAACGTGATCGAGCCTGCCATGGCACCCATGATCACCAGGGCGGCGAGTTGAGTGAGGACGCCAAAGATGACGCCGATCCCACCGGCGGCTTCCGCGAAGGTCAGCCCCCACGCCACGGGAACGCTGAGCCCGTTGTGCTCGGCGAAGGCGGGAACATCCTTGAGCTTGTTGCGGACCGCCACCACGAACACGAACCCGATCACAAGTCGGGCGAGCAGCAGTGGTGCTTCCGGGTAGTCCTGCACTGTTTCGAAAAGGGTGCGAATGGATTCGAGCACGGTGTTTCCTTCCTCAGGTCTCTCATGCTCCAACCAGCTCTCCGCGTCAATGAATCGACTCTGTCGGGAGGGCGACAATCTCTGTCAGGAGGGCGACAACAAGGGCGCAGCCCGGGGCCTCCGGATTCATCGAGAGGCCGCTCGGGCTGACGCTCCTGCACCGCCCGGGTAGCCTGCCGGACGGACGAGGAGGATGATGCCGATTCCCATGTGGGTGGCCAAGGCGAACAAGCACCTCACGAATCGGATCATGATCCGACGATCGGATCGACCGCCCTTCGCGGCGATCCGCCACCGGGGCCGCACCTCGGGCCGCGAGTATCGGATTCCGTTGAACGCATTCTTGCGCGCCGACGAGGTGGTGTTTGCTCTCACCTACGGCTCGGGGACCGACTGGGTGAAGAACGTTATGGCCGACGGCCGGGCAACTCTGGAGTACAACGGGGAAGACGTCGAGTTGGGGGCGCCGCGGATCGTGGGACGGAACGAGGCGCTCGATGCTCTGCCTGGCTTCGTCAAAGCGGCGACCAAGGCCATCGGAGTATCCGAATATCTCATCATGGACCGCATCTCGAAGGACTAGCGGACGACGGCTCGAATCTCGATGGTGGGGTACCCAACCGTGTCGCCGATGAGGATCGGCCCAAGCACCTCGGTGCCGGTGTAGCCGGTCATCTGGTATTCGCCCACCCACTCCGACGACATGGTGATCTGGTTGGCGCCCTTGGTTTGAAAGACGTGCACGGCCGAGGCGGTGTCGGCACCCTCGGTGCCGGGGTAGAGCGCCGAGTACGTGAACGTCTCGTCGCCGTCGAGCACGGTCCACTGGTAACCCGTGGCCCAGGCGCTGCCCGTCACGGTATAGGTGATCCCGGAGGCTGGGTCCGTGACCGGCACGTTCAAAGAGATCGAGGGGCTGTCGCCGTAGCGCCCATGGTCGTACTCGTGCCACATCCATGTGTCGAGGCCGGTCAGACCACCCCCGGCGGCAGCATCCGGGCTGAGGCCGAGCGTGGGTGGAGGAAGGGCCTCGCTGCCGAGCGCCACGGCCTCGACGACCGAAGTCGGTGGTCCGTAACAGACGTGCACGAACCACACCTCGTACGCCGGGTCGAAATCCGACGGGTTGATCGGCGAGTTCTCGGCGAACGAGGGGTCGCGACCGAAGCCCAGGATTCGGTAGAAGCGCAAGGTCCATCCGGTGGCAATGTCGACTCGCCATGAGTAGTAGTGGATCTGACCTTCTTCGCAGTAGTTGTCGTCAACGACCCAGGGCCGCGTCACCCAGTTGTAGGTCGGCGGCGGAGGCGGCGGCGTGCTCGTGGGCGGCGAGTTCCGGCGAGCGATTGTCGTGGCGATGCGCAAACCGTCACTGTTGAGTGTCCCGTCGGTGGCGGCTGGTGGGTCTTCAGAGCCGGATGGGCCCGCCGACGCAGGCACCTGTGGGATCGCCAGAGCGACCAAAACCACGAGAGTCATCAGGAACCGGCGACGCCGAATATTCTCCATCGTCCCTCCTCGCTCCGTCGTAGGGCCACCGTGCTGTCGGTTCGTTTGGCTTCTTCTTCCCGAACGATATCGCCATCGGCGTCGAGAACGGCATCGGCCGCGCTTTCCTGGACCACGCGCAGCACGACTTCGTCTTCAGAGGTTATCGCAACGACCATGAACTCGACGGTTTCGGGGTAGGCATCGCCTGTGTACCGCCAGTCGTTCGCCTCCAATTCCGTGAACAGATCGACCCAGAACTGATAGCAATCACAGTCCGGGTCGATGATCAAGTCGGTGAGATCGGCATGGGGGTCGATCGACATGCGATCGATGAAACCCTGCATCTCGTCCCAGATGTATCGGTAGTCGTCGCCGAAGTTGTCGGGGAGAACGAGTTCGGCGCCTTCTGGCGCCGTGGTGGTGGTGGTGGAAGGAGCAGCCGTGGTCGTCGGCGCGACCGTGGTGGCGATAGGGGTCGTCGTGGTGGTGACCGCAGGAGCTGCTACGTCCGAGGTCGTCGTGGTGGCGCCATCGCCAGAAGAGCACGCGGCGAGCACGACGCTCAGCGCCACGAGAATCAATCCGAATCGTCCCTGGACGCTTCCATCCCTCATGCCGGCGGCCAGTGTAGAGGTGGCACTACCCAACCACCAGGGCCGGGCACTCCCTGCTCTCCTCCGGCTCACTCGTTTACAAAGTGCGCCCCTCGCGTCCGTGAGTCGTCGGCTTCGGGGTCGGCGGGCTTGTAGGTTGGGGCCGATGTCTCACCTCCTGGCCCGATCACTCGTGTTCTTCACGTCGGCCGCAGTCCTCGTCATCGAGCTGCTGGCTGCCCGCATCCTGGCTCCCTACGTCGGCGTCAGTCTCGAGGCATTCACCGGGATCATCGGCGTCATCCTCGCCGGGATCGCGGTCGGTGCCTGGGCCGGCGGCCGGGCCGCCGACCGGGGAGATCCCCGACGCCTCATCGGTCCGCTGCTCGTGGCAGGTGGACTGCTGTCGATGGCAGCCCCCCTCATCGTGGACGTCATCGGACCGGCGCTGAACGGCGACCCGGTTTCGATCGTCCTCGGCGCCACTCTCGGATTCTTCGCTCCGGCTGTCGTACTGTCGGCCATTCCGCCGGTAGTCGTCAAGATACGGCTCGTGTCGCTCGCCGAGACCGGCACGGTGGTCGGCTCCTACTCTGCCGTGGGGACGGCCGGCGCCATCGTGGGGACATTCGTCACCGGTTTCGTGCTCCTCGTGGCGTTTCCCACCCGTCCGATCGTGACCGCGCTCGGCGCCATGCTCATCGCCGCAGGTCTGTTGTTGTGGCGCCAGGGTCGGCGCGGAAAGGGCCTCCTCGTTGTCGGCGCCGTCGGCCTGGCGGGGATGCTCCTGCTGGTCGACGGTCCGTGCGATCGGGAGACCACCTATCACTGCGCGGTGGTCGTCGAGGATCCCGACCGGCCCACGGGCAGGGCCCTGGTGCTGGACCGACTGCGGAACAGCTACGTGGACCGGGTCGATCCGACCTATCTCGAGTTCCGGTACGTGCGCGTCATCGCCGATGTCGTCAACGGGACCGCCGCCCCCGGTCCGTTGCGAGTGGTCTCCATCGGCGGAGCCGCCCTGACCCTCCCCACCTATTTCTCTGTCACACGACCCGGTACCGTGAACGTGGCGCTCGAGATCGACGGACCGCTGGTCGAACTCGTCGAGGACGAGTTCGGGATCGACCAATCCGTCACCGTGGTCGTCGGCGATGCGCGCCTCTCGATGACCGACCTACCGGCGGCGAGCGCCGACGTGATCATCGGCGACGCCTTCAGTGGCACGTCGGTGCCCTGGCACCTCACCACGACCGAGTTCGTTCGGGAGATCGATCGGGTTCTGGCCGCCGATGGCCTCTACGCCATGAACGTGATCGACCATGGAACGCACAGATTCGCACGAGCCGTGGTCGCAACACTGCAAGTCGAGTTCCCAGAAGTGGTGGTGGTTGCCCCGCCCTCCTTCAGGGACGAGTCGATGGGTGGCAACTTCGTGATCGTGGCGGCGCATCGACCGATCGACGAGGTGGCGGTGGTAGCGGCGATCGAGGAACGCGGAGGCGTCGAGGAGATCTGGTCGGGGGCGACACTGGCTGCCTTCGTGGACGGGGCGGCTCCGCTCACCGACGACCACGCTCCCGTCGACCAGCTTCTCGGATCCATCCGCTGATCCAGCGCGGCGCCGGCTCCCGACCCTATTTGGTGACCGTCATCGTGCGTCGACTCGGATCTCCCAGTTTTGCTGCGATCGGGCCGACGATGGCCATGAAGAGCACATAGGTCGCAGCCAGGGCGGGAAGGTCGGCCGCCCCGGACACGCCCACGGCGAGGCCGGCGATGATGATGGAGAATTCGCCGCGGGCGATGAGAGCGAGGCCCGTCCGAAAACGCCCGGAGCGGCCGATTCCCCGCCGCTTGGCCGCCCACCAGCCTCCGACCATCTTGGTGAACGTGGTCACCACCCCGAGGATGACCGCGGCCACGAGGACCTTGGGGATGTCGCGTGGATCGGTCGACAGGCCAAAGAAGACGAAGAAGACGCCTGCAAAGAGGTCGCGCAGGGGCGCCATGAGGAACTCGGCGCGCGAGGCCGCCTCTCCCGAGACGCTGATACCGACCAGGAAGGCGCCCACGGCGGCCGAAATGTGAATCGATTCCGCCAGGCCGGCCACCAGCAGCGCCAGCCCGAACACCGTGAGGAGGCTCACCTCGTCGGAACGATGGAAGATGAGCGAACCGAGCCGGTCGCCGTGGCGGTAGGCAAACGCCAGGGCGCCGGCGAGGACTGCCACTGCCACCACGATGCTGAGAACCGCCTCGGACGCTTCCCCGCCAAGGGCCACCGCACCGAGGATGGGGAGCATGACGGCCATGGCGAGATCTTCGAAAACGAGGATGGACAGCACCACCGGGGTCTCCCGGTTGCCCGTCCAACCGAGGTCATTGAGCAGCTTGGCCACCACGCCACTCGAGGAGATGTAGGTCACCCCGCCCAGGAAGAGCGCCGCCATCGGCCCCCAGCCGAGAAGGAGGCCGGCGACGAATCCCGGCGAGAAGTTGAGGGCGAGGTCCAAGAAACCGGACGGGGCGATGGTGCGCATCCCGGTGACCAGTTCGCGGGCCGAGTACTCGAGCCCCAGCATCAGCAAGAGGAATACGACTCCCAGTTCGGCGCCCACCTCGATGAACCCCTCGGAGGTGACCAGGGGAACCAGCCCGCCGTCCCCGAAGGCCAACCCGGCCAGGAGGTAGAGGGGGATGGGCGAGATCCCGAAGCGTCCAGCCAGCCGAGCCAGCAGGCCTAGTCCGAGAATCACTGCCCCGAGCTCCAGCAGGAGGAGGGCGCGGCCGTCCATGGGTCAGCCCGAAGTCAAGATGTCGCGCACCGCTTCGATTCCGTCGGTGGTTCCCACCACCACGAGCTTGTCGTCGGCCTCGATCGTGAATTCAGGGCCGGGGGCGGGGTGGGCTTTTTCCCCGCGGATCACCGCCACGATGGACACGCCGGTGCGAGTGCGCACCCGGGCGTCGCCGATCGTCTTGTCCACGAACGGGGTGTCTCTGTCGACATTCAGCCAGTCGATGGCCAGCCCTTCCACCTGATAGGCCAGGTGGCTGAGGCTCTCCACCACCGACGACCCGCCCAGGGCGTCGGCCAGGGCATGGCTCTCATCGTCCGAGAGTCGGAGGCTGAGCGCCACCGCGTCCGGATCCTCGGGAGGGCAGACGAACAGCTCCCGCCATCCGGTTCGGTGATGGACGACGCCAACCCGACTTCCCTCAGCCGATGTGAACTCGACTCGCTGGCCAACTCCGGGCAACGATGTTTCCTGAATCTCCGGCACACCCTCTCCTTCTCCGCGGGCTCGATCATAGAGGCGCGTGACGGGCTGAGTGGCGCTGGGTCGCGTCTCACCCGCAGGAAGTCCCGTTTCGTGCTCATGAGAGCATGATCAGGCCACCGAGAACGTGGGCCACGGCCGGCCACCACACGGAGTCCGTCCTGCGGGCCAGGAACGCCAGATAGAGACCGAACATCATCGGACCGACCACCATGGCGATGCTGGCAACCAGGCCCGAGTCGGCCGAAACCGATCCGGGGACCAGGTGCCAGAGACCGAACCAGATGCTGGGCCACACGACCCGCCACGCTCGTCGATGGGGAAACAGCCGCAGATAGACGCCACGCCACAGCATCTCCTCGCACAACCCGTTGCCTAAGGCCGACGTGTAGAGGAGTACCACCGCCAGCCAACCGGGCTTGGTGTAATCCATGCCGGGGATCATGAAGCGCATGGCGGCCGCCAGCACCAACGGGAAGGCGATCAGCACGCCGACCGGCCGCGTCGGCCAGGCCGGCCTGACGAGATGCGCCACCACTGGCCAACCCAGCATCGCGACAGGAAATCCGACGCCCCACACCAGCCAGTAGACGGCCAACCCGATCCACCAACCCAGGTAGCCCCCGCCTGCGCCACCGGCCGCTCGATCCGCTAGATGGAACACCGGATACATGGTCGCCACGAGCAGCAGAGGAGCCCCGATGGCCATCCTTCGCTTGAGCCGAGAAGGAGCCGTCGCCTCACCGTCGAGGACGACGGGTTGGATCGCCTGCATCTCACCACCATCGAACCACGCCCCTCGGCGGGTCGGGAGGGGCAGCCTGCCCTATCGGCGCGCCTTTCTCAGCGCAGACTCTGGCGGCTAGTCGGCCAGCTCCGCCTCCGCCAGGTACGCGGCGAGCGAGGGCAGCCCGGTGAGTTTGTCGTAGAAGAAGTTGTTGACGATGTTGGTCAGTTCGGCGCGGGCTGCCGCAACGGCCGCCGATTGGGCGTCGAGTTCATCGCCGTCGGTGATGGCAGCGCGGAGCGAGAGGAGCTCCTTCACCACCTCGTACTCCTCTTCGCCGTCCAGCGTCTTGACGACGTCGAGGATGAGATCGTCGAGCTGTCCCAGGAGCGTGTGGGCGGTGATCGCCGAGCCGGGCCTCGAGGCCTCGTCCAGTGTCCGGACCACCGACCCCACCTGATACAGCACTGCGGTGGGCTCGTCGAACAGCTCACGAAGGTAGGCGGCTTCCTCGTAGCTGCCGTTGAGCCGGAAGATGTTGTACATCCGCTTGGCCGCTTTGCCGTAGTTCTTGGGCTCGCTCGCCACGTACTTGTGCACCTCATGCTCGAGGGCTTCGACGTATTCGTCGAGAGCGTCGGGCGAGAGGTGGGCGACCAACTTGGTGAACAGCGGAATCGAATCAGCTTCCAGGTACACCTCCTGGAAGTACGGGTCGAGGTAGCCGTCGAGGGGCGTGATCGAACCGTCGGGTGCCTCCCAGGTGGCGTCGAGCATGTTCGAGGCGTTGGCGACTTGCTCCCGAACCGGATCGGCGACCACCCAGTCGAGTTTGCACCAGCCTGGATCGAGACACGCCTGATCCCAGGTGATCTCGACGGCCTCGCCGTTCGGGCCATGGGCGACGAAGCTGCGCTTCTTCAGATCCTCCGGCGACCAGGAAATCGACGCTCCCTGGGCATGGGGTCGGCCGTTGCGCGTCACGTCGATGGGGTAACTGCCCAACTTGACCTCGACGAGCCGGAAGGTATCGCCGGCCAGGGTGTCGAGAGCCTTGCTACGGACCAATTCGCCCAGCCGGACACAGGCCGCCTCCCGGGTCGGAGCTTTGATGTTGATCCGCTCGAAGTAGTCGCAATCGCCCGGATAGGTCTGCACCTTCGACTGGGCGGCCGACCCCGAGAGCGCCATTGCCGTCTCGATGTCATCGTCGTCGGTCTCGATCTCGACCACGCCGGCCACCTGGCGGAAGTAGGCCATGTCCTCCGAACTGAAATCCAGCATGGTGACCCGATGTCCGAACACGCCCGCCCGTAGATCCACAACGATGTCGGTGCTCTCCTTGGCAAGGGCCACCGCCGTCAACCATTGCAGCGCTTCGATCTCGTCGAGCTCAACTCCCATCCGGCTGGCTGAGGCGACGATTCGGTCGAGATCGACCGAGGTCGGAGTGTCGATTGAAGTCGTCTGGTCGGTCATGAGAAGCCCCCTTCTCCCTGGAACCTACAGAAGATGCCTTTCGATGCGCTGAATGGTCCCGCGAATCCTTTCCGAAGGTCGATTCGGCCCGGAACTCGGCAGGCGGATCTGGCGTCGAAATAGAGAGACAACATCACCAACCGTGAGCGCCCACGAAAGAGGTAGCCGTGCTCCGTTTCCCGATGCGTTTCCCGATCCGTTTGCCGATCCGTTTGCCGATCCGTTTGCCGATCCGTTTGCCGATCCGTTTGTTTGCATTGTCGGTCACCCTCGTCCTGTTCGTCGCAGCGTGCGGCAACGACGTCGACCCGGCCGACACGACCGTCTCTCCCACCGAGGAGCCCACCACCACCACCGCTCCCCCCGCCCCCACCACCACCACCACGCCCGCCACCACGACGGCCCCAGCCACCACCACGCCTGCCACCGCGGCGGAACTCGTCACCTTGTACTTCGCCACCGGCGACAGCTCCGACTGCTCGGAGGTGAGCCCCTTCGAGAGAGAGGTCCCTGCCTCCGCCGACCCGATCGCCGCTGCTTTCGACCTGCTAGTCGGGGGTCCAACCGCCGATGAGGCGAGCGCCGGTGCCGGCTCGTTCTTCTCGGCCGCCACGCTCGGATCGGTTCGCTCGGTGACTCTCGAGGACGGATTGCTTGAAGTCGACTTCGAGGATTTTCGGGCCGAGATCGCCAACGCTTCTACCAGTTGTGGCAGCGCCTCGTTGATCGCCTCCCTCAACGCCACCGCTTTCCAGTTCCCCGAGGTCGAGCGAGTTCGCTATTCGGTGTTCGGTAGCTGTGGCGCATTCTTCAATTGGCTGCAGGGAGAGTGCCAGGACATGACTCGGACCGGTTCGGTGGCCGTCGACCTCGACACCAACGAGGAAGCGTCGGGCTCCGGCTGCACTCCCGGCTCCGAACACCTGTCCGATGGCGAGTGGTTCGGGTACGTGACGAGCGCTGGTATCGAGACGATCGAATTCGACCTGGCGTGCTGGTTCACGGGCACCCCTGCCGCAGACGCGGCAGCCGAAGACGGTTTCGAGTCACCCCCACCCAACGACTACTACATCCGCAACGAATCGCCGGCTCTGCGCACCATCCCGGTGGGCGACGAGGGCGTCATTGCCCGTCAGCTGCCCCCCACGGGCAGCCCCGACCTGGCGACGGTCTCGTATGACGAATGGGCGGCCGGATGGGACGGCCGTGACTACCAGCCTGGCGTGTGGGTCACCATCTCCGGCGGCGAGGTCGTAGAGATCACCGAGCAATACCAGCCGTAGCCGACCACTCGTTGCGCCTTACCCGGAGGCTCAGCTGGACCGCGTCCAGTCGCGGGGCAGCGGCCAGAAGCCCCCTGCGAAGGCTTCCGGTGGTTCGATGCGCAGATCCGACCCGTCGCACGCAAAACCGGCCATGACCTCGCCCGGGGGAATGGACGGCGCCGTGGCGGGCGCCCCGTTGAC
>CBDUEV010000092.1:0-9598 GCA_965366365.1 uncultured Acidimicrobiia bacterium
CTCGACCGGGGGGTTGCGGTGGCCGTTCGTCGAGTGTGCTTCTGTGCGTCGTGGGGCTGCTTGTAGGCACGCTCGACCGGGGGTGAGAGAAGCGCTAGACCACCTCTGCCGGTTCTCCCTGCTCGTTGAGGTCGATGAGGTGCCCGGATTTGGCGACCTTGGTGGCGAGGTAGTCCCGGTTGAAATCGGTCGCTTCCGTGACGTGGGGGAGGCGTTGGGTGACGGTCACCCCGTGCGCCTCGAGTCCTGCCACCTTCTTCGGGTTGTTCGTCATCAGTCTGATGGACCGCACCTTCAGCGAGTGGAGCATGTGAGCCGCCACCCCGTAGTCACGGGAATCGTCCGGAAAACCGAGAGCGAGGTTCGCCTCGACCGTGTCGAGTCCAAAGTCCTGCAACCCATAGGCGCGGATCTTGTTGGTGAGGCCGATGCCTCGGCCCTCCTGGCGGAGGTACAAGAGGATGCCCCTCTCCATCCCACCGAGCTGGCGCAAGGCTGCCTCGAGCTGATCGCGACAGTCACATCGCAACGACCCGACCACGTCGCCGGTCAGGCATTCAGAGTGAAGCCGGACCGGAACATCCTCGGCGTCGCAAACGTCGCCCCGGATGAAGGCGGCGTGTTCCTTGTCGTCGGCGTTGTTGTGAAACGCAGCAGCCTGAAAGTCGCCAAAGCGCGTGGGTAGATCTGCCACGGCTGCCAGGGCCACACAGGTCCCTTCCGCTCCCTCGCATATGTGGTTGGCGTCACTCTCGATGAGCGCATCGATCTGTTGTTTGGTCAGCGTCATGGGGTCCCTCGTTTGCTTCAACAGAGTGAAGTGTTCCCGAACGGCTGGCATTCCCTCGGCCCGAAAACGAGCGGGCCCGCCACGCCTAGCTCCGGCGTCTGCGGACCCGACGCTGGAGAAACTGGTGTCACCGTGCCGCGGTCGAGATGCCATCCAGGTCGGCACGCAGCAAGGCGGCGGTCTCCTCGTCGCCGATCACCTCCATAGCCGCCCGCGCCGCCCCTAGGTGCAGGTCGCGGGTCGCCTCGTCCTTCCCGACGGCGGCTGCGCGGGCCAGCGCCTCGTGCCCGTACCCCACGTAGAAGGGACCGAGGTCGTGTTCTTCGGCCAGCCGCAGCGCCTCGGCCCCATGATCGGCCGCCCGCGAGGCGTCACCTACCACCGCCCAGACACGGGCCACCTGCCACTCGCTCACCGAGAAGTTCTCGGGTGTCCCCACTCGCCGCCAATGCGCATACGAGGCGTAGGCGGCGGCCAGGAGCGCTCGGTCGTCGGCAGGGCTGCCCTGGTATCCCTCGAGCAGCTCCCAGGTGTGATTGAACATCTGGGTGGCCATCAACCGGTGGCAATCACGATCGGACGTCATGCCCGGATTATGCCAACCGCTCGGGTCGGCTGCGGACGGCTCTCGGCCCACCATCCACGGCCCAGCAGCCTTCAGCCAGGCGACGGTCGACCCAACGATCACCGGCGCGGCGACGCTCCTCGTCGGCGCAACTCTCGGTCAGTAGGAGCGATCCTCTTTGAACGGACTGGAGAAGAGCTTGAACAGTTCAACGAGGGAAGCAACGGCGATGCCAACGATGCTGATCACGATGATGGTTCGCGCCACGGTGTCCCAGGCGAACTCCGGGTAGTCGGAGAAGTCGAACGGAAACACCTGCCACGTCCGAACCGAGACGGCCAGGCTGATGGCGTTCAAGCCCAGCTGGCACAAGGCCTTGAACCACCTGGGGTCGAAGGTGAGCCACATCAGGTTGGCCACGATGGACGCCCCCAGGGACACGTTGATGATTCCGACCAGCTGGCCGAACTCGTCAGTGAGGAAGGGCACCCACCCCCACGCCAGGAGGTTGTTGACGATGACCAGGAGGGCGATGGCGATGGCGATCGCCACCACGTAGCCGGCTCTCGACGCGGTGCGGCCCGATGGCGGCGGGGCGGTCTTGCGGGCAGTGGGAGTAACGAGTGTTTCCATGGGTCCTCCAGAAACGTGGTCGAGGATCGCTGAGTCCATCCTCTCGCGGGTCGGCGAGGCGTCGCTACGGTCGAAGGGCTCCTCCCGATGCCGCGGTCGGCTGCCTCGACGAGTCGGTCCGGCGCAAGCCTTCCCGATTCGCCTGTATCGTCAAGGGGTGCATGTTTTCCTTCTCTTCCTGGTTCTCTCGGTGCCGATCGGCGGCGCCTTCGGCGAAGCGGTGGCAGAGGGCACCGTGGTGGGCAATGGGGTGATCTCCATCGAGCTGGAGGTCGAGGTTCCGGGAGCGACTTCGGTGGTCGCCCACATCCTGGATCCCGGCGACGACCAGATGACTCTGGCCATGAATCCGCGCGCCGGGGACGTCTTCGCCGTTGCAGCCGAGGTCGAGCAGGCCGACCTCATCGTCGTGTTCGAAATCCTCGACGGTCGAGAGACCATTGTCTCCCGACCGGTCAATCTCAGTGAGCTGGGAGTCGACCCGGGTGTCCTGGGGTCCGTGGTTCCACCCAACCTGCTCACCTCCGACGCTGAAGAAGAAGCGGCCGAGGGTGTGCTCACGCCGGCGATTCGACGGAACCTGTGGCTGGCGGTGGCGCTGGCCGCCGGAGCCCTCTCTCTGCTGGCCGTGTGGGCGGCGGGGCCGAAGCCTGGTCCGGAAACCCCGGATTCCGAACCCGCCGAGGCCGACCTCCCTGCCGTCTGAATGTCCATCCGCCCGGCCATCTTCGACGATGCCAAAGTCATTGCCGAGGTAGAAGTGGCGGCATGGAGAGCTGCCTACGCCCAATTGCTGGCCGCCGACTCCCTGGCGGGTCTCTCGGTTGACAGGGCAGCCGCCGCATGGCGTGGGTTCCTGCTCGACGTGCCGGCTGACTCCGGTGTACTGGTGGCGGTGGCCGACGAGCGGGTGTGTGGTTTCGTCTCCTATGGCCCGGCTGCCGACTCCTTCCGAGCCGACCGAATCGGCGAGGTCCGGTCGTTGTACGTCGCTCCGGAGGCGTGGCGGGCCGGGCACGGTCGTGCGCTTCTCTCCGAGGCCGAGGCGAAGCTCGCCGCGCACGGTTTCCGGACGGCGATTCTCTGGGTTCTGCCGGGAAACCAACCCGCTCGGCGATTCTACGAAACGTGCGGCTGGAACGACGATCAGATCGAAAGGGTCGGCTCCCTCGGCGGCCGGCCGGTTCCTCACGTTCGCTATTCCCTCCCCATGGCCCGAGAGGCGAAGGAGAGCCCGACCGGGCCGTTATCCTGACACCCAGCCGCTGCCCAAGGAAGTGAACCCAATGATCGTCGTCAACACCGAGACCATTCCCGGACATGACATCCTCGAAATCAAAGGCCTCGTCCAAGGCAACACCATTCGGGCGAAGCATCTCGGCCGCGACATCGGTGCCGGGCTCAAGAACCTCGTCGGCGGCGAGCTGACCGGGTACACAGAACTGCTCACCGAGTCGCGTCGCGAGGCCTTGGATCGCATGCTGGGTCAGGCTCGCCAGTTGGGGGCCAACGCGGTCGTGAACGTCCGTTTCACCACCTCCTCGGTGGCTGCGGGCGCGGCGGAACTGTACGCCTACGGCACCGCCGTCGTCGCGCAACCGGTCGCCAGCCGGGCCGAGCCGACCCAGGCCACTGTGGCGGCGCCTTCCGCCTCGTCAGCAGCGCAGGCCAGCCCGAGCCCGTCGGTGCCGGCGCAGCCGGCAGCCGTTCCTCCGCCCCCGCCCGCGGGAGACGGCGGAACGTCGGCGAGCCCGTTCTAGGCGATGACTGACCTCATCGTCGTACTCGCCTACCTTGCGATTCCGATCATCCTCTTGGCGGTTGGGTTCTTCTTCGGTCGGTACAACGAGCGGAAGCACTACGAAGATATCGAAAGGCGAGAGAAGCTCCACGCCGGGTTTGTCGTGACCAATCTGAAAACGCCGGCGGGGTTCGCCGAGCCGGCCGGTGGGACGCTCGTGATCGGAGCGACCGTAGTGGCGTCCGACTACCTGAAGACGTTCCTTGCGAACTTCAAGAACCTGTTCGGCGGGGAGCTCAAGTCGTTCGCCACCCTCATGGATCGCTCCCGCCGAGAAGCCCGGCTCCGGATGGTGGAGGAAGCGCGGCGCAAGGGCGCCGTCGGCGTGATCAACGTTCGCTTTGAGACGTCGCAGATCGGCGCAGCGACCAATCAGTCGAAGGGGTCGGGGATGAGCGAAGTCATCTGCTACGGCACCGCCATCATGCCCACCTGACCCATGGACCATGATCGGCGCCTTCGTGACGAAGGGCTCGAAAACGAGCCGGCTTTGGGCGGCGCCAATCTCCTCTGGGGCTATGACGACGTACGGGACGAGCCGGGATTCGTGGAGAGCGGCGCCGACGCGGGGAACCCTCACGAAGCTCTGGGGGACGAGCCCGCCCTGGCCGACACCGTCGGCCTCGACACGTACGGTTCGCTCTACCGCCGGCGCCGAGCCGAGGTGCCGGCCACCGGGAAAGGACTGACGCTCGGCCTGATCGCCACGGCCATGGTGCCGCTCCCCATTGTTGGGATCTTCATCCTTCAGGCCGGCGGCACCCCCTTCTTCCGGGCGATCGCCGCCACCGTACTCCTACCGGTGGTACTCGAGGTGCTCAAACCGGCGGCCGCCCTGGCCGTGGTCGAGGGTCGACCGTGGCTCATTTCCGATCGCGCCTCCCTGGTGGGTGCGCATGTCGTGGGAGGGCTCGGTTTTGGTGTGGTGTTGTACGGTCTCATCGCCCTTGGCCCGCTGCTCGTCGGGGTGTCGTATTCGCCGATCCGTTTGGGCGTCGCCATGGCGCTCCACTCATTGACCGCGCTGATATCCGGGCTGGGGGTGGCCAAGGTGTGGGCCGTCACCGATGAGCAAGGGACGCCGCCGGTCCTGCGAGCAGCGGTGCCGTACGTGCTGGCTGCGGTAGCCGTCCACGCTGCGTACGGAATCATCGTTCTGACGGTCGCCGACTCCAGCTGGGCGTTCTGAATCAGTCCTCGAACAGGTCCTCGTCGAAGCCTGTCCATGCGTAGTCCTCGAGACCGTCGCTGGGCTTGGGGCGACGGAACCGCTCCTTCGCCGATGTGGCCGCTTCGCCGGCCCGATCCGACCATTCCGCCAGGATCTTGGCAAGGGGGTCGTCCGATTCGGCGAGGTTCTCTCGGTAGGCGGCGATGGCGGTTCCGACGTCGGCACGAACGGGCTCATCGCCACCGTCGCGCGGGTAGCTGCCCGACAGGATGGCGTCGTACTCGCCGCCTTCGACGAAACGCAGGGCCTCGGCGAGCCGGCTCACCGCAAACGGGTGAGACGCAAAGCGGCTGTTGAGCACCTTGAAGAGGCTGTCGGTGACCGTCCCCTCCGCTTCATAGGCTCGGGCCTGCGATTTGAAGGCCTCGAGGTTCATCTGGTCGACCCTCGTTCCCCCGGCCATCTTCATGTGAGCGCGGAAGCCGGCCTCTGGGTCCTGGACCGCCAGGAGCCCGGCCCGATCGGCCGACAGTTCCGACTTCCGGTCCCATTCGCGCAGCGCCATGATGAGGGTGACGAGCGGAATCTGGGTGAGTGGCAGCCCGAGCCGAACGATCGAGAGCTGGATGAGGAGTCCCAGCATCGTCTTGTACAGCGCATGCCCGGACATCATGTGGCCGAGCTCGTGGCCGAGCACGAAGTGGAGTTCGTCGTCGTCGAGGATCTCGAGGCTCGACGAGTGAAAGACGATGAAGGGTCGATCGAGGCCGATCGTACGGGCGTTGAGGAGCGGCGTCTGGGCTACGTAGAGCTCCGGGATCTCCTCGATGTCGAGCACCGCGCAGCATTCCATGAAGCGCTCGTGGACCCGGCCGAACTGGTATTCGCCGACCTGAACGGCGTTGGCCTGGTGAAAGAGGCGGAGGCTTCGTTCTCCCACCACCCCGAAGAGCTTCCTCAGTACGAGGTCGAACCCGGGGAGCTTCCGGAGGGCGGCGAGAGCGGCGCGATCGGCGGGATGCTCCCACGCCCGGGGAGCGATGCCGGTGAGCACCGTCCGACCGTGCTCGGTGAGTGTCTCGGTCACGCCCGGCGCCGTGCTCGAACGGCGAGAAAGACCACGGCTGCCCCCAGGAGTCCCGCCACCACGCCGCTCACGACCGGATCCGGCGCGGGCAGCTCGGCGAGGCGGCTCCGAAGGCTGATCGGGTTGGCAAACTCCATGACCTGCCAGTCCCGTTGCTCGGCGAGTTCGCGGAGTTCCTTGTCGGGGTTGACGACGACCGGATGGCCGACTGCTTCGAGCATCGGACGGTCGGTCATCGAATCCGAGTACGAATACGAGTCGGCCAGCGAGAGCCCATCCCGCTCCGCCATGGCCCGCATGGCTTCCGCCTTGCCCTCGGCGTAGGCGTAGAAGTCGAGCTCACCGGTGTATTTGCCGTCGGGTCCGATCTTCGAACGAGTGGCGATCACCTCGTCGATGCCGAGGAACTCGGCCAGCGGTTTCACGACCTCGTAGGGGCTCGACGAGATGACGATCACCCGGCGGCCGGCGCGGCGGTGCTCGGCGATGATGTTCAACGCCTCCTCGAAGACGAGCGGCGTGACGACGTCGTGGACCGTATCAGCGACGAGCTGTTCGATTTCGCGTTGGTCCCAGCCGATCGTCAATGCGGTGAGCTGTTCGCGAACCTTCTCGATCTGGTCGTGATCGGCCCCCACCATCGAATAGACGAGTTGCGCAATGCCCGCCTGCAGGAGGGCTCGACGGTTTAAGAATCCGGCCTTGTAGAGAGGTCTTCCGAACGCCAACGTCGACGACTTGGCGATGACCGTCTTGTCGAGGTCGAAGAAGGCCGCCCCCTGGCCCTTGGTGACTGGCTCCATCTCGCCATTCTACGTGCCGGACGCGGTTGGCCGAGAAGATAGGCAGGACCGAGAGCGTTTCGGCCGTTGCCGCCGGAAGCCTCTGGCCGCATTTGGGTCGCTTTTGGGATTCTGTCGTCGGAAGGCCACGAGGTGGGATATTCATGAGAATACGAGCGAGTATCACGATCGATCGCCCGCCAGACCAGGTGTTCCCCTGGGTGGAGGACCCCGACCGGGCCATGGAATGGCAGACACAGGTGACGGGAGGGCAGATCGTCGAGGAGGCCCCCGGTTGGGTGGGCACGACGTTCACCGAAACCATCACCGAGAGCGGACGCAGCACGGAACTGCGCGGAACGGTCACCGCATTCGCCAAGGACCACTACATGGGGTTTCACCTGGAGGGCGACCACAACGAGGTGGACGTTCTGTTCGCCCTCGAAGGGCGCGACGGAAGGACTCGGCTCACCCAGTCGGCAGAGGTGCAATTCAAGGGCATCGTGCGGATGGCGGGATGGCTCCTGGGCCCGATCCTGAGGCGACGCATGCAAGCGCAGACCCATCGCGAGTTGCTGGCATTGAAAGCGCTCTGCGAAGGGGAGCGTCGAAGCGCCCAGGCCGGCCCATAGGGGCGGTCCGTTCGTCGCCAGGGGTGGCCGTTCGGCAGCCGATGGGTTCTCGGTGGCCCGGCTCGCTCCTTGCTACCGTGTCGGCGTGCCGATCGAGCTGACCGTGGTCCATCCCTCGCTTTCCTTCGTTCGAGGGCTGAGTGCCAGCTTCGACTCCGCCGAATACCTTCTCGTGCGGCCCGACGATCGCCAGGGGGAGCCGAGGGGGGTGGTGTTGTTCGCCGTGGCCGAGGAGGCAGGCTGGGAGCGCTTGGAGCGGCTGTGTGCCAACCCGGACGCCACCGTTGTCGCCTTGATTCCGACCCTCGAAGTGCCGAGCTACGCCAGGGCGCTGTCTGCCGGGGCCGCCGGAGTCGCCCACGTCGACGCCGACCCGGAAACGATCAGGGTGGTGACCGAGGCGGCGCTGGCCGCCGAGGTGGTGTTGCCTGCGGAAGCCGCGCGCGCCATGGCCCGCCACCTCACCGGGAGGGAGAAAGCGTCGTCGAGCCTCGACGGCTCCGAGCTGGAGATGCTCCAGAAGCTGTCCGACGGCGCCACCGTCGTTGCCCTGGCTGATTCACTGTTCCTCGCCGAGCGGACAGTCCGGCGGAAGCTGCAGGGCATCTATTTGAAGCTGGGCGTCGGCGGCCGAGCTGAGGCCCTCAAGAGGGCGGCTCAGCTCGGCCTGCTCGACTGATGGGCATCAGGTCGACGTCGGACCGGAAGCCACCTGCCCCCCAGCTGTGTCGGCTGCTTGCCGAAATCTGGGTCGCCCGGCGACCAGGTAGACGATGGATCCGAGCAACGGCACGAGAATGACGAGGCCGAGCCACGCGTACCGGTGAAACCCGGTGTGGGATAGCTGTTCGTCGGAGGCGCCCGACAGGTCGATGAGCACCCACAGCATCAGGGCGAGCGGGGCGAAAGCCAGGAGAAGGACGAGGATTTCGAGGAGCCGGATGGACATCGGCTAGGCCGTCGAGCTCTCGGTGGAGGCGTTCGGTTGTCCGTGCGTTCGCTCGATCACTGCGCGTCGGAGGCAGGGAGGCGGCGCTCGGCAGCCGAGGATTGCCGGATCTTGGGGTACGCCACCGCGAAGTAGGCGATCGAACCGAGGACGGGGAGCACCACGACGATCGCCAGCCAGACGTAGCGATTGAACCCCGACTCAGCCATCTGCTGATCCGTGGCCGTCGCCAGACTGATCAGCGCAGCCAGCATCAAACCCATCAGGCCCAAGCCCACCACCACCAGGACGAATCCGAAACCTGCCATTGCCACGTCACCACCTCGAACTCAAGTCGTGAGCATCTCTCACTGTGGGTGATCGTAGGTCACGATCCGGTGTCGATCCCGGCCTATCGATGGCCGGGACCGGCCAATCCCGGTTCGCCCCGCATCGGGTTCAAACCTTCCTTATCGCGCTTCGGGCACCGCCTGACAAGACCTTGTCGCAGCTCCGGTCAACCCATACGTTGCGGACACGCCAGCAGAGAGGAGAGAACCTTGGCGACCCTGTCCGTATGGACCCCGCACGACGGCCTCCTGGCATGCGTCGCTCCGCTCGGTTTGGCGGCATCGGTCGGAACTGCGCTCATGGTGGATCTCGACCCCGCAGGACCCGACTACCCCGGCGAGCTCTCGCTGGCGAAGCTCGTTGCCGACGGCCCCCGGCGAGCCGACCTCGAGCCCAGAAGCCGGGGTCTGGCGGTTCTCCGAAACGGCGGGGTCGACGGCACCGGGGACGGCGACGTTGCCGAGGTCCTCGAGGCCCTGGCCGGCGGGTGGCCCCAGGTGGTCTTGAGGCTCCCGCCGACACCTCGTCCCCCGGACGCCCGGCGGGTCGTTCCGGTACTCGCCACCCTGCCCGGTCCCCTGACGGTCCCGTGGACGGGACCGGCCGTGCAGCAGCCGACCGGTCTCGCCATGGCGCGCCAGGTGCCCGGCGTCACGCTTCCCCGGCCCGGGCGGGCGACATTGCTGGGCCTCCTCAGGGGGACCGTGCGGCCCCGCAGTCGGTGGATTCGCGCCTGGCGCCCTGTCTGGGAGATGCCCTGGTGAGCGTCGAACGCGTCGTCGAGCGCCTGCTCACCTCGGATCTGCCGTTTGAACGGCAGATCCTGCTGGCCGAAGCCGAGCGCATCGTGGCCGACGA
>CBDUEV010000093.1:0-9570 GCA_965366365.1 uncultured Acidimicrobiia bacterium
ACCGTGGGGCTGGCAGTTCTCGCCCCCTGATCCCTCCCCGGGTCGTCCAGGGTTGGTAGCTTCGGCAGAAGTACTGCCGTCCGGACCGCCTCACTGGGACCAATGCCACTGGGAGGATCGGATCCTCGACGGCATCCTGGCGGGAACGCCCAAGACGAGGAGTTTTTCATGCGCAGTTTTGCAGGTCGCGACATTCTGTCCCTGGAGGGATTCGAGCGAGCCGAGTTCGAGCACGTGTTCGAGATCGCCGACCGGTTCGAGCCTGTTCCTCGTGGGCGCCGGAACCTGGACCTTCTTCGTGAGAAGATCCTCGTGACTGCCTTCTATCAGCCCTCGACCCGCACCCGACTGGCCCACGAGTCGGCCATGCTTCGTCTCGGCGGAGCCGTGACCGGGTTCGCAGATCCGAAGATGACCCGGGCCGGCGACTTCTATCAGGAGTCGATGAAGGACACGGTCCACATGCTCGAGTACTACGGCGATGTCATCGTGATGCGCCATCCCCTCCAGGGCGCTCCCCACGAGGCGGCCAAGTGGGCCTCGATCCCGGTCATCAACGCCGGCGACGGGTGGGGAGAGCATCCCACCCAGGTCCTCACCGACCTCTACACGACGACCCGCGAGATGGGCAGCGTCGACGGCAAGACCTTTGTGGCGGTTGGAGACTGGCGCATGCGGACGATGCATTCGCTGGCCCATGCCCTCACCCAGTTCGATGCCGAGATCATCTACATCACGCCGGACGAGCTGGCACCGGACCAGGAGTTCCTCGACACGGTGAAGAGCCGGGGCCTGCGAATCGAGCGCGCCGAGCACATCGACGAGGTGGTGGATCGTGCCGATGTCTTCTACGTGGAGCCGGTCATCCAGGCCGACTACACCAAGGCCCGCGACGAGCGCGGCGATGACGTGGCCGGAACCCCGTCCAACTACAAGATCACAGCCGACCTCCTGGCGAAGAAGGCCAAGTCGTCATCGATCGTGCTGCACTCCCTGCCTCGCATGGATGAGCTCACGATGGACGTCGACGACACCCGTCACGCTCGCTACTGGCAAGAGGCGTACTACGGCGTCGTGATGCGTATGGCCCTGCTCGGTCTCGTGCTGGGAGCGGTGGAATGAACACCGGACTCCACGGCCGCGACATGATCACGACCCAGGAGTGGACCCGCGAGGAGCTGGACACCGTCCTGGAAGTGGCGGCGCGTCTCAAGATGGACCGAGCCCTCGGCGCGGCCCATCCGCATCTGCGGGACAAGGTCCTGGCGATGCTGTTCTTCTTCTCGTCCACTCGGACGCGGGCCAGCTTCGAAGCCGGCATGGCGCAACTGGGCGGCCACGCCCAGTTCATCGAGTCGAAGTCGACACAGATCGCCCATGGTGACACCGCCAAAGAGATCGGCACGATTCTGGGCCGGTACAACGACGGCATCGCCATCCGCCAGGTCGACTGGGGGGTAGGCAACGAGTACATCCGGGCGGTCGCCGAGGCGTCGCGGGTTCCGGTCCTCAACATGCAGTGCGACATGTATCACCCGCACCAGGCGCTGGCCGACGTGCTCACCATTCTCGAGAAGAAGGGCGACCCGCGGCGGGTCACGCTCGACGTGAGCTACGCCTACGCCGACAGCTACCAGAAGCCCATTTCGGTGCCACAGAGCCTCGTCCTCCTGGCCACGCGGTTCGGGATGAACGTCCGGCTTGCCCGGCCGCCCGAATTCGCGCTCATGCCCGAGATCATGGAGCAGGCCGAGGACAATGCCCGCCGTCACGGGGGTTCGTTCGAGGTGATGGAAAGCTTCGAAGACGGGATCCGGGGCGCCGACGTGGTCTACGCCAAGTCCTGGGGAGCCATGACGGCCACCTCGGATCTGGAGGAGTCGGCCGCCATCGGCGCCAAGTATCAAGACTGGATCGTCGACGAAGCCAGGATGGCCCTCGCCGATCCCGAGGGGATCTACATGCATCCCCTTCCCGCCGATCGCAACATCGAAGTCACCGACGCGGTGATCGACGGACCCCAGAGTGCGGTATACGACCAGGCAGAGAATCGCCTTCACGTCCAAAAGGCCGTGATGGCGCTCACCATGTAGCAGCGGATCGGAAGGCCCGGGGTGACGAGCCCCGGGCCTACCTCGCTTTCGAGAAGGAGCATTTTCATGAAACGAGCCGTCGTGGCGATCGGTGGCAATAGCCTCATCACCGACCCCGAACATCAGTCGGTGGAGGACCAGTACATCGCCGCTGCGGAGACCGACCACCACATCGCCGCCATGGTGGCCGCGGGTTGGGAAGTCGTCGTCACCCACGGCAACGGCCCGCAGGTGGGATTCATTCTCCGCAGGTCGGAGCTCGCCAGGGGCGAACTCCACGAAGTGCCTCTCGACGTGTGCGGCGCCGACACGCAAGGCGCCATCGGCTACATGCTCCAGCAGAACCTCATCAACGACCTCCGCAAAATGGGAATCGAGCGGGGCGTCGCCACTGTCGTGACGCAGGTGGAGGTGGCCGCCGATGACCCCGCCTTCCAGGCTCCCTCCAAGCCGATCGGTTCGTTCTTCACCGAAGAGGAAGCCAAACAGCGCCGGGACAACGACGGCTGGGACGTCGTCGAGGACGCCAACCGCGGTTGGCGTCGGGTGGTGGCATCCCCCCGGCCGGTCCGGGTCGTCGAGATCGAGGCCATCCGCCGGCTCCTGGACGGTTTCGTGGTGATCGCCGCCGGCGGAGGCGGTATCCCGGTCGTGGCCGACGAAGCAGGCGACCTGCACGGCGTGGCGGCGGTGATCGACAAGGACCACGCCTCGGCCCTGCTCGCCAATCTCCTCGACGCCAACGTGCTCGTGATCTCCACCTCCATCGATCAGGTAGCCCTCGACTTCGGGAAACCCGAACAGCGCTTCGTGTCCGAGATGACCCTGGCCGACGCCAAGAGTTACCTGGCAGAGGGAACCCACTTCAAGTCCGGCTCGATGGCCCCCAAGATCGCCGCCGTGATCGATTTCCTCGAAGGCGGTGGGGAGACGGCCATCATCACCAGCCCCGCCAACATCCCCCTCGCTCTGGAAGGAAAGGCAGGCACGAGGATCATCCACTAGGTCGAGACGGGCGTATTCTTCGTGGTAGACCACCGACGGCAGGAGTAGTGCAATGAGCGCATTGGCGGACAAGGTCGTGGCCATCACCGGAGCGACGGCGGGAATTGGGCGTGCCACGGCTCGCGCAGTGGTAGCCGAAGGTGCGTCTGCGGTGGTCGGCGGTCGGCGTCGAGAACGACTCGATGAGCTGGAGGCCGAACTCGGCGATGCCGTGAAGGGCGTCGAGATGGATGTCAGAGACCCCGATGCCTCGCGCCGGTTGATCGAGTCGGCGGTCTCTCGGTACGGCAAACTCGACGCCCTGGTCGCCAACGCCGGGATCGGAGCCTACGGAGGCATCCTCGACCTCACCGACGAACAGCTCAGCGACATGATGGACACGAACGTGGCCGGCACCGTCTGGCCCATCCGGGCGGCCGTGCCCCATTTCCTCGAGGAAGGTCGCGGTGACATCGTCATCGTCGCCTCGGTGGCCGGTCTCCGCGGCGCCGGGGACGAAGCGGTCTACGCCGCCACCAAGTTCGCCCAGGTGGGTCTGGCCGGCGGCCTGGACCGTGAGCTGAGAGAAAAGGGAATTCGCGTCAGCACCATCTGTCCAGGTGGGGTTGCCACCGAGTTCGCCATGGGTGCGGGACGCACCCCCGATATGCCCGGTCTGGCCGACATGCTCCGCCCTGAGGACGTCGCCGCCGCCGTCGTGACGGTGCTCACCCAACCCGCCACCATGCGAACGCTGGTCTGGTCGATGCGAAGCATTCAAGAGGCCGATTGAACGAAGGAATCGCTGAGACAAGGAGTGTGTCGATGAACGGAAGCCCGGGAAAGGAGTCCGCCTCCTCCGAACGGAGTCTTCAGTGGCTCAACGCCGTCATGAGATTTCTGCTGTACACGCCGGGTATCCAACGCGTGTTGGGCAGGTCGCTGGCAGTGCTCCTGATCACTGGCCGCAAGACGGGCAGGCGCTACTCGATCCCGGTCAGCTACAGCCGGCATGGCGACGATGTGATCATCCTCACCAGCGCATCGCGTCTCTGGTGGCGCAATCTGAAGGCGAACCCGAACGTCCGCATTCGACTCGCCGGGCGAACCTATCGCGGCACGGCCACCGCCAAAGTGGCCACCGAGTCCGACCTTCCTACCCTGACTGTCTTCCTGACGGGCCGCAAGGTCGACGCCAAGGCCCACGGCGTTCGGCTCGACTCCGACGGTCGGCCCGACGAGGACGACATTCGCGCCGTACTGCCGGACACGGTGTTGATTCGGGTGTCGGTGGTGGCTCGCGTCCGCGACGCGCGGAGACTCCCCGTTCGGGCCGTACCCATCGCTCCCAATCCGGCCGCGCGACCCGCAGGCACCCAGGCGGCGACCCGCCAGGGCTGAAGGGCGCGCCGCTCAGACGGCGCCGGTGGCGAGGTAGGTGTCCGGACGGCGGTCCCGGAAGAACTGCCAGTAGTTACGGGTCTCTTCGATCATGGTCATGTCCAGGTCGCGGACGATCACCTCGTCGGCGGTGTCTGAGCCGGCCTCGCCGATGATCCGTGCTCTCGGATCCACGAAGTACGAAGAGCCGTAGTAGTCGGTGTCCTCCCGAGGCTCGGGACCGACCCGGTTGATGGCGCCCACGAAGTACTCGTTGGCCACCGCGGCGGCGGGTTGTTCGACCTGCCACAGATACATGGAATGGCCGCGGGTGGTGGCCGACGGATTGAAGACGATCTTGGCCCCGCCGAGCGCCAATTCCCGCCAGCCCTCCGGGAAATGGCGGTCGTAACAGATGTAGACGCCCACCTTGCCGACGGCGGTGTCGAAGACGGGGTATCCGAGGTTGCCGGGCCGGAAGTAGAACTTCTCCCAGAAACCCTGCACCTGGGGGATGTGGTTCTTGCGGTACTTGCCCAGGAACGAGCCGTCGGCGTCGATCACCGCCGCCGTGTTGTAGTAGGTGCCTTCGTCGACCATCTCGAACATCGGTACCACCAGCACCATCCCGGTCTCCTTGGCCAGGGTCTGCATGAGGTCTGTGGTCGGACCCGGCATGGTTTCGGCGTAGGAGAAGTACGAGCGGTCCTGAACGGCGCAGAAGTACGGGGTGGAGAAGATCTCCTGGAAGCACAGCACCTGGGCACCCTGGTCGGCAGCTTGCCGGGCATACCCGACCTGCTTGTCGATCATCGACTCCTGGTCCCCGGTCCATTCGGCCTGAACGAGGGCAGCTCTGACGGTATCGGCCATGACACTCCTTGAGGTGAATGCGATGTGGGGTGGATTGTTGACGCCGTCCCGGCCTCTCTGCAAAATGGGAAAGGCGGATTCGGGGAACCGATGATTCGGGTCTGCCAGGAAAAGCTAGCAGCGCTCCCGGTCGGTGATGGTCCCCCAGCCGCCTAGGGTTCGGTGGTGCTCGTGCCCCGGGCGGAGAAGGCGGATCGATGAGTCGGATCTTGACATTGGCAGCAGGCCAACTCGGTCCGATCCAACGCGACCATTCGCGTGACGACGTCGTTGAACGCCTCATCACCCTGCTGCGCGAGGCGGCCGAACGTGGAGCCACGGTGATCGCCTTCCCCGAACTGGCCCTCACCACCTTCTTCCCGCGCTGGCACGTTCCGCTCGAGGAAGCCGACCACTTCTACGAGACAGAGATGCCGAACCGGTATACGAAGCCGCTCTGGGACGAGGCAGCCCGCCTGGGCGTGGGGTTTGCCCTCGGCTACGCCCAGCTCACCCCCGACGGCCACCGCTACAACGTGTATCACCTGGTCGATCAGCAGGCTCGGACCATCGGGATCTTCCGCAAGGTGCACATCCCGGGACATGAGGGTCCGGAGCCGTGGCGGGCCTTTCAGCATGCCGAACGGCACTTCTTCGAAGCGGGGGACGATTTCCCGGTTTGGCGGGCGTTCAGCGGCATCGTCGGTATGGCGCTGTGCAACGATCGGCGCTGGTCGGAGACGTACAGGGTGATGGGGCTGCAGGGCGCCGAGGTGATCTTCATCGGATACAACACACCCATCCATTACGCCCCGGACCCGACGCAGAATTCCCTCGCCGCCTTCCACAATCACCTCGTCATGCAGGCCGGCGCCTATCAAAACGGCACGTTCGTCGTTGGCGTCGCCAAAGGCGGCGTGGAGGAAGGGGTCGATTCGCTGGCGCAGTCGGTCATCATCGGGCCTTCAGGTCAGATCCTCACGCAGGCGGTGACCACCGACGACGAGGTCATCGTTGCCCGCGTCGATCTCGACCGAACCACCCTCTACAAGAGCACGCTGTTCGATTTCGATCGGTACCGTATCCCTGAGGCCTATCGACGCATTGCCGAGCAAAAAGGTGTCGTGCCGCCGCCTCTCGAGGAGATCACATGACCGTTGCGCCCAGCCGAACCATCACCCTCATCGTCAATGGAGAACCGGCGAACGTGTCCGCCGATCACCCGCATCTGCTCGCTGCGCTTCGCGAGGAACTCGACGTCACTTCGGCCAAAGACGGCTGCTCTCCCCAGGGTCAGTGCGGATGCTGCACCGTTCTGCTGGACGGCAAAGCCATCCAGGCGTGTCTCGTGTCCATGGAGAAGGCCGAAGGCAAGGAGGTCATGACGCTGGAAGGATTCAGCGACGAAGAACGAGACCGGCTCGCCAAGGCCTTCGCCTGCAAGGGCGCCCTTCAATGCGGTTTCTGCACACCTGGGATTCTGGTCCGAACCAAGGCGCTGATCGATCAGAAGGGCAGTGACCTCGACCGGTCGACCATCGAAGGGAGATTGGGCGCTCACCTCTGTCGCTGCACCGGGTATGTCGGCATCGTCGACGCCATCGAATTGCTCGCCTCCGGTGCGCCCATTCCAGAGCCCGAGCTCAAAGGTGGGGTTGGATCAGCCGGCGTGAAGTACGAGGCGACCGAGCTGGCGCTGGGTGACCGGGGCTACGTCGACGACCTGAGGATGCCCGGCCTGGTCCACGGCGCATTGAAACTCGCCGATCACGCCCGCGCCGACATCCTCGCCATCGACACCTCCGCGGCTCTTGCCCACCCAGGTGTACTGGCCGTCTACACCGCCGCCGACGTGCCCGGTGACCTGCGGGTGGGCATCATTCACACCGACTGGCCCGTCTTCATCCCCGTCGGCGGCCGCACCTCCTACCTGGGGGACGTCATTGCCGTCGTGGTGGCGGAAGACCAGCAGACCGCCCGGGCCGCCGCCGAGCTGGTCGACGTCAGCTACGACGTGCATACGCCGATCACCGATCCGGTGGCGGCGCTCGACGCCGAGGACGCCGTCTGGGGGCTCGACGGCAATGTGCTGTCCGTCTCCGAGTACGTGCGGGGCGACGTGGACGAAGCATTGGCCGCCTCAGCCCATACCGTCCACGAGGTGTTCCTCACTCAACGGGTCGAGCATGCCTTTCTGGAGCCGGAGTCGACCGTGGCGGTCCCGAAGGAGGACGGCACACTTCACGTCTACTCGGGTGGCCAGGGCGTCTGGGACGACCGCGACCAGATCGCCGCCGTCCTGGGGGTGGAGCTCGACCAGGTCACCGTGGAACTCGTCTCCAACGGCGGAGCGTTCGGCGGCAAAGAAGACATGTCCAACCAGGCCCAGACCGCCCTGGCGGCGCACCTGCTCGGCAAACCGGTCAAATGCACCCTCACCAGGGAACAGAGCTTCCTGGTTCACGCCAAGCGCCACCCGATCCGCGTGGAGTCCTGGGCTGGTTGCGACGAGAGCGGGAAGCTGACCGCACTCAGAGTGCGCATGATCGGCGACTCCGGGCCGTACGCCTCAGTCGGGATGAAAGTTCTGGAGCGGGCCGCCGGCCACGCCAGCGGTCCCTACGTGGTTCCGAACATCGACGTGCATGCGACGGCGGTTCGCACCAACAACTCGGTGTGTGGGGCGTTCCGCGGCTTCGGGGCCAATCAGGCCCAGTTCGCCATGGAAGGTGTGATGGATCGCTTGGCCGACAAGGCCGGCATCTCGGGGTGGGAGATCCGGAGCCAAAACGTGCTGGCGCCGGGAGTGGTGTGGGGCCCGGGACAGATCATGGACGACGGGGCGGCCGGAGCTCGCCAATGCCTCGACGCCGTCAAGCCCGCCTACGAGGCGGCCCGGGCGGCGGGCAAGGCGGTGGGTCTGGGGTTGGCCCTGAAGAACTCAGGGTTGGGCAACGGGTTCCTCGAGATCTCGAAGGCTGTGGTCAGGTTCGAAGACGACGGCTCGGTCGAGGTCAGGCACTGCTGGACGGAGATGGGCCAAGGCGTGCACACCGTGGCCCTCCAGGTGGCTTCCGAAGAGCTGGGGGTGGAACCGGAGCGGATCAAGGTGGTGGTCGACACCAGCCGGGAACTCGGCGCCGGCCAAACGACCGGGTCGCGCGGCACGCTGATGGGGGCCGGGTCGGTGCAGGCCGCCTGCCAGGCAGCGAAGGCCGATGGGTGCCGGATAGGGGTCGAGTACGAAGGCGAGTACCGGGTCGACTGGACCAACAAGCTCGAGGACAACGTGGAGAACCCGATCCTGCACTCGGCGTTCGGGTATGCCGCCCAGCTGGTCACGGCAGACCCCGAAACGGGCGCCATCGAGAAGGTGCTGGCCGCCCATGACGTTGGTCGCGCCGTCAATCCGCTGCTCTGCAAGGGGCAGATCGAAGGCGCCGTGCACATGGGTCTGGGCTATGCCCTGACGGAGGACTTCCCGACCGACGAGAACGGTCGCCCCACCAACATGACCCTTCGCAGCCTGGGGATTCTCCGGCCCAAGGACGTTCCCGAAATCGAAGTGATCCTCGTGGAAGCCCCCCAGCCGCGGGCGCCGTACGGCATCAAAGGCGTCGGGGAGATCGGGCTGGTGCCCACCGCCGGAGCGGTGGCTGCCGCCCTGCACGAGGTCGACGGGATTTGGCGCAACCAACTCCCCATCAGGAGTCATCAGCCGGTCGAGTAACCGGGTCGGAGGCCAGTCCCGACCGTGCGCCGCCTCCACGGCGCCACAGCGACCCGTCTGTCCAGGAGTCGCAGCGTCGTTCCGGGAGGGTACATGGTCGATGAGGACACCCGGGCTCACGCCTCGCGGCGCGACCGCAACGAGTTCGCCTTCCGGCAGAGGTTTAGCCCCCTCTCGATCATGCCCGGGCCGCCTGATGTCTTGCTGGCGCCTTGGTCTCCTTCCCGACCTCGCCTTAGAAGGCAGATCACCCTGACCCCGCGCGACAACGGTCGCGTCGCCAAAGGGTTGGGCCTAGTTCGGCTCGCCCTCCGGCTTCATGACGGTCATCGCCGCCCCCTGGGGATCCTGCACAACGGCAAAAACACCAACCTGCGGGACATCCACCGGCTGCATGAGCACCTGACCGCCGTTGTCCTTGACGGCGGTCAGCGTCTCCTTGACGTCCTCAACTGCGAAGTACACGCCCCAATAGCTGGGGAACGACATCTCCTCGGTCTTCGGCATCATCCCCGCCGCAGCGTTGCCCTC
>CBDUEV010000094.1:0-9431 GCA_965366365.1 uncultured Acidimicrobiia bacterium
GCTTGTTCATGAAGGCCTGGATCAGGCCGACCTTCTGGCGGTTTCCCGATGAGAGATCGCCGACTTTCTTGGCGAGGTCGGCGTCGAGGCGCTCTGCGAGGGAGTCGACGTACGACCAGTCGACCCCGCCCCGCAGGTTGGCGAAGTACGTGAGGGTGTCGCGTCCGGTCAGCCTGGGGTACATGGCGAGGTCTCCCGGCAGGTAGCCGATGTGGGTGCGGATCTCGACCGACTTGGCGTGCGTGTCCATCCCCAGGATCGTGGCGTGTCCGCTGGTAGGCCGGATCTCATCCATGAGCGTCCGGATGGTGGTTGTCTTGCCTGCCCCGTTGGGACCCAGAAAACCGAACACCTCGCCGGCTCGCACGTCCAGATCCAGGTTGGTGAGCGCCTCCACGTCCCCGTAGTGCTTGGTCAGTCCTTCTGTGTGGATGGCGATGGTGTCAGTCATGGTCTTCCTCTCTGGCGCCGGGATCCGGCGGAGACGTGATGGGATGGTCGGATTCGGGCGAGATGACGGCGCGCATCTGGGTGGATAGCGCCTCGGTGTAGACCCCGTCGCTGAGGATCTCGACCGTGGCGGCGAGGAGGGGGAGGGAGGAGGGGTCGGTCGAGAAGTGGGGATGCGTGAGGTCGGCGCCAAGGATGCGCTGCACGTGGCGGTGAAGCACCAGGGCTCCCAGCGACCAGATGGTGAGCACAGCCGCCCTACCCCGCTCGTCCACGGATGGTTTCAGCATCCCCGAATCGACCCCCTGAGCGAGATAGCGCTGCGCGTCGGAGACCAGTTCGTCCACGAGGTCGTCGACGATGGCAGAGCCCTCGACGAGAACCTGGGCCAGGTAGCCACTCAGGTGTCCTGTCTGGGTGTCGCGTAGTGCCGCCGCTACATCGAAGCCCACGCCGCTCGCCAGCGCCTTCTCCTTCTCGTGGCGGATCACGGCGGTGAGGTGTTGGTCGCACGCGGTGCGCAGGCCGTCCATCGATCCGAAATGGTGCATCACCAGTCCGGGGGAGACGCCGGCTGCGGCTGCCACCTTCCGGGCGGTGGTGTCGGCGGCGCCATGTTCGGCGATGCAGGAGATGGCTGCGTCGCGGATCCGGGCCTTGGTGGTCCGATCGTCGACCGAGTCGGAGGCGTGCGCTGAACTCATGTTCAATCCATGATACACGTGTTCAATGACGGGGTGAGCGTCCTTGGGACGGTGCCATTCGGCCATCCCTGTGGAGCCGACTTGGGGCATGCCTCCGTGCGAGCCTGGAGCGTACTCTTGGTCGTAGCGAACAGAAGCGACCTGCTGGGGCAGGTCCGGGCAGCTCCCGCCGAAGCTATCGGCGGGCGGGAGAGACCACAGGGAACGCCGGGGTGCTCAAGGCTCCCCGGCGGTCTCTGCAGTTGCTCATAGGTGATATGCCCGGTCACGAGCCTGTGTGACAAGACCGGGAATCTTGTCACAGCAAAGCTTGTCCGGGAATAGATAAGTGTGGGAGACGCAGCGCATCACATGAACGAGCGTGAGAGCCCGGCCGGCTATCGCAGCCTCTACGAGGCCTATTACCCCCAAGTCCTGGCGTACTTCGTGAGGCGTGTCGGCCAGGGAGATGCTCAAGACCTCGCTGCCGAGGTCTTCGCGGTTGCCTGGAGGCGTCGAGAGGTCGTCCCGGGCGGGGATGGCGCTCTGCCTTGGCTCTACGGCACGGCGTACAGGATCGTTTCTCACCACTGGCGGAGCTCGGATCGGCGGCGACGCTTGGGCAGCAAGCTGGCAGCGCTTCCGGCATCCCTGACCAACCAACCTGACGCGCAGATCGTGCAACTTCATGACTACGCCATGGTGATCGAAGCTTTGAAACGACTCCGCCCCATCGATCAGGAGGTGTTGCGGCTCGCTGTTTGGGAGGAGCTGAGCCATGACCAGATCGCGTCTTCGCTTGGTGTCACCTCGGCAGCCGTTCGGCAGAGATTCCATAGAGCCAAACGGGCGTTACTCAAGGAATTCGAACGCAGTAATGGCCCAGTCCCGTCCCCCTCAGTTGCTCAGGAAGGAGGTGAGCAATGACCCGTGCAGATGTTGTCCTGGCGTTGTTGGCCAAGGCCAATCCAGTCTCGGATCCGACGGCGTTGACGGTCGATACGGAGGTTGGCGCTCGCCTTGAATCGGTCGAGCACAGGAGCGAAACGATGCAAGAAACCAATGTTCAGTCAATTGCCCGTCCAGAGGAAGAATCGAGCCGGCGGCGGCTCTTCGCCATGGTGGGGGCAGCAGCCGCTGCGCTGGCGGTGGGTCTCGCCGGATTCGCCTTCTTTCGCGGAGCCGGCGAAGTCGCCGGTGTCGAGCCAACCCTGACATTCGACGGATCGACCTGCACTTATGAAGGTCGCCTCGAATTCGACGGTGGGGCGGAGCGACTTTTCACCTTCGTCAACACCTCTGACGCTCTGACGGGTCTGGGTGTCTTCAAAGCCGTCGATGGAACGGCGATCGAGAATGTGGATCCGGCTGATATCTTCATGAGCCTCGAACCGGGTGGCATTAGCTTCGTCGCGGACGCTCCTTCGGGAGGTCAGGTGGTCGTCGATGCCACTGTCTTTGCCCCGGTGGCCGACGATGGTGATTGGCTCCTGGTTTGTTTCGTGCGCGATAGGGACGCCACGTCGAGTACGCCGCCGGGTGACCATCCGGCCGCAATCTTCACCGTCGGTCCGTGAACCACCGAGCGCCCCACGCTTGAAGTAGCGCGCCCCGTGGTACCTACTTCGCGGCGTCCTCCCTCAGTGGCGACATTCGAGGCCGGGACAGCAGTCGGCTATGCCCTCCAGTGTCGACTCATCTGCATTCGTCAAGAGCTCCGCCCAGGCGCCGGGCTCTGCCTCCGCCTCGAGCGAGGCGAGGTGCTTGCGCACCGCGGTCACGAGCAATTCCGATCGGTCGACGCCGAGCCGCCCGGCCCAGAGACCGAGCCGGTCCGCGTCAGTTTGGTCTGCGTGAAACGATATCTCAGCCATCCAGCCATCGTGTCAGAAGTTCGCCGATCGCGCAACCGTTCCTGAGGGTTCAAGCCCTGATTTACGCTACCGAGCAGCCGATTTCGACGTTGAGGGAGGCGGACGACGACGCCCGCCTCCCTCGTTGTGATCCCGGCTCGGCGCTAGTCGAGACAGAGCACGCCCGAAATGGACTCGATCCTCGCCCGGGAATGGGCGTAGTCCACGGTGCCCGCCCAGCGCCATTCTCCTTCGCCGCCGGACAGCACTTCCACGGTCGACCCGAAGTGTCCGAACGGCCCACCGATCCCGGTCGACCTGGAGTGTTCGACGACACTCACGACGCCGTTCGGGAAGTACCAATCGAAGAAGATGTCCGCCGTGCCGGGTCCCGTCTCGACGAATCCAGTCGCGACGAACGGCACTCGCATGGCCTGCCCGTCGACGACGAGGCGAGACCATCCGAACCCGGCGCCGAAGTCGAGGTTCGCCCTGCCGGTGATCGTCGGGCAGTGGTCAGCTGCCGCGCTCGGTAGCGGAATGATCATTACCAGGGCCATGACGATGGCCAACGTGAGCTTCCTCACGATTCCTCCCTTCCCGACCCGCCGATGGGCAGGTCCTGCATCAACCGTACGCCTCGACCCCGATGCTGTGGGCGGTACTTTTCGCGATGGCCGCTTGGGCTGCAGTTCTCTCGTTCTGTGGGCTGGAGACCGCCATTGTGGCGGTCAGGAACCCTGGGTTCGCGGGGAGTGGCCGTCAGCCCGCTCTGGCGAGTTGGGCTCGGGCAGCCTCCTGGGCAGCCTGGCGAAGGAGTTCCTCGCGGGGGTCGTTCCACAAGTGGAAGCCCATCCGGTTCATTGCGTAGCAGAAGCCCATCTTCAGCTCCGGGTCGGCGAACCCCATGGAGCCCCCGGCTCCCGGTGTGCCGAAGGCGTGCGGCGATCCGAATTCAAAGCCGGGCCACGGCTTGCAGCAGCCCAACGAGAATGTCGATTCGGTGCGGAGCACCTCGTCATAGCGGCCGCCGGCCGGTGCGGTGGCCGGCTCAGAGAGGGAGGCCAGCGTTTCGGCGTCGATCCCGAGCCGATGCCCTCCGGTGGCGAACTCACCGTAGGCGATCGCCACCGAACGGGCCGTTCCGGTGCCGTTCGAGGCGGGCAGTTCGATCCTGCGGACGTCGCGGTCGTTGTAGCGAACCGGCTGCCCGAGCACCTTGGGGTTGGCGAAACTGCGTGCCGTGATCGTCTTCGGGTTGAGGAAGCTCTTCACGAACTCCGTGGGGAGCGTCCGGATGTTCAGGACCATCTTGACTCGATACCAGTCGCCCATGATGCGGGCCAGGCGCTCGTCGAAGACCTCGTCGGGGAGCCCGATGTAGAACTCGAGACCGAGCGGCGCGGCGATCTCATCGGCGAAGTACCGACCGACCGTGCGGTGCTGGGGGTCGGTGCGACGAATCAGCTCGGACTCGTACCAACCCAGAGTGATCCCGTGGTATCCGTGCTTCTGGCCGGGCGTCCATGCCGGTGCCTGCTTCGCGATGGCCGCGGCCACCGCGTCCGCGTCGGCCAGGGTGTGGATGTCCATTGGTGTGTCGATGGCACAAAGGCCCGCTTGATGCGACAGCAGCGTACGGACGGTGATGTCTCCCTTTCCGTTCTCGGCGAACTCGGGCCAGTAGGCGGCGACCTTCTCGTCGTAGGCGAACAAGCCCCGAGCATGAGCGTGAGCAACGGCCAAAGCCGACATACCCTTGGTGGTGGAGAACATGTTGACGAGGGTGTTCTCGGTCCAAGCCCGGTCTTCCTTGGGGTTGGCGATGCCTCCCCACAAGTCGACGACCAGCTCGTTGTCGACCACCACCGCGCAAGAGGCCCCGATCTCGTTGCGCTCTCGGAAGTTCTCCTCGAAGACGGCCCGGACCTCTTCGAAGCCAGGCGCCACCCGCCCCTTGATCGTGGTGTCATCCATTGCTGCTCCTCAGCCGACTGGGCCCCTCGGGACGTGTGCTGAGCGTACCGCCCCGAGCCGACCACCGTGCTCCCGCTGGATTCCCGCACGCTCACCTGTCTGGGAGAATGCGCCGATGCTGATCCCCAAGAGCTTCTGGGAGCCGATCCGGTCCGGCGAGGTCACGCTGGTCTTCCGGCGCTGGTCCCGGCCCCAGGTCCTGGCCGGCCGCGTCTACCGGACCGCCGCAGGACGCCTCGCCGTTTCTCGGGTGTCGGTAGTCACCCTGGACGAGATCACCGGCATCGAAGCCGCGAAGGCCGGCTACGCAGACGCGGCGGCCGTCACCGCCACACTGCGGGGCGGGCCAGAAGACCCCATCTACCGCATCGAATTCCGTCATCTCGACGAACCCGACCCGCGGGCAGTGCTCGCCAACGACGCCGACCTCGGGGCGGAGGAGGTAGCCGAAATCGGCCGGCGGCTGGCCCGCCTCGACGGCGCCAGTCGCCAAGGACCATGGACGCTGGCCACCCTGGAGCTGATCGAGGCCCATCCCCAACGGCGCGCTCCCGACCTGGCCGAGATGGTTGGCCGGGAAACGCCACCGTTCAAGCTCGACGTTCGCAAGCTGAAGAACCTCGGGCTCACCCTGTCGTTCCGAATCGGCTACCGGCTCTCGCCACGCGGCGAGGCGTATCTGGCGGCACGTCGGGAGAGCGATTCCCGAACCCAGGGTTCCTGACCGCCACAATGGCGGTCCCGAACCCAGGGTTCCAGACCGCCAGAATGGCGGTCTCCAGCCCACAGAATGAGACCGAACCCTCCTCGCACGAGCCCTTTCCGCACTGGCCCCTGCGCTTCCTGGCGGCGCATGGCCCGTCGCCCTTCGGGACGGTCTTGCGCGGCGAGCCGGGCACCGAGCGGCCGGCCCTTTGTCCGCACCGGGGGAGAGGGACGGTGGACGAGTGACGGTGAACGGCCACGATCCCGATAACATCGGGTTGCCGGACGCCGCCGACGAAAGAACCGCCGTGGATCTCTCCAGACATCAAACGCAGGAGAACGTGGGGAGCACGGCGCGAGATCATCTGGCCAACGAGCGGACTTTTCTTGCATGGGTGAGGACCGCTCTCGCCGTCGTGGGTCTCGGCGTTCTCCTCGGCAAGCTCGTGGAGACCGAGGGTCTGGCCGCCGAGATCATCGGCCTCGCCATGGTCGCCTTCGGCGCAGCGATGCTGGTCTATTCGGTGGCTCGCTACGAGCGGGTCACGTCGCTCCTCAACGTGCAGCAATTCGCCGCGGCGAGGGTCGGTCCGCTCCTGCTCGCCGCACTGGGACTGGCCGTCGCCATCGGGTCGGCCATCCTCCTGCTGGTTTAGGTGGGTCTCCAGGTGCGGAACCCTCGACGGCGTCGGGACGTCCCACGACCATGAAGGCTCTGGTTGGCTTTGCGCTTGTTGCAGTCCTGTTCGCGTCCTGCGCAGAGCCGGGTGCCGCACCCGCACCGGGCGAGAACCCACCCGAGACGGTGCATGTTCCCGGCGATCCGCTGCCCGGAGAGGCGACGGAGTTGGCGGCAGCCCGATCCCGCTGGGAGGCGAACTCTCTCTCCGACTACCACTACGTCTTCGAGGACGATTGCGGAGAATGCCAGCCGTTCTCGGGTCAGGTGGTCGTTTGGGACGGCGAACTACTCGACCCCTCGCGCCGATCGTTGGCGGTTGAGGAGATCTTCGACATCCTCGAACGAGCGGCTGCGGCTGGGCAGTCCGTCGAGGCGGTATTCGATCAGGAGACCGGTTACCCGACGGACGTGTGGATCGACCGTGAATCTCGAGCCTTCGACGGCGGGATTCACTGGGTCATCGGGGGTCTGATGGAGGGTCTCCCCGGGGACGCCGCCTCGTTGGCCGGGCTGGAGGCAGCTTGGGCCCGCTGGACAGCGGCGCGCCCACCAGCCTACGAATACACGATGGCCATCGTGTGCGATTGCCCGCTGGATGGCTCCCTGTGGGTCCAGGTGGTGGGGGACGAGATCGTCGACTGGAGGGTGGACACCGATGGGGAGGTGAGCGGTGGTTCCATCAGCCCGATAACGGTCGACACGATGTTCTCCGACCTGGCCCAGATGATGGCCTCCGATGGCGGCGTCGTCGAGACCGGGATCCGCTTCGAGGGCTCGGCCCAATACGACCCCGAGCTGGGTTACCCGGTGTGGGTGGGCCTCGACATCGAAGTGCTCGACCCCGAATCCGCGCTTTCCGAGCTGCCGCCGCGCATGGTGAACGTCGTGACCGACTTCCACGAAATCGATCCGCCCTCAGAAGGCGAAACAGACGATCTGGCAGGAGCCCTGGAACGCTGGAGCGCCGCCGGTTTGGTCGACTACCAGTACGAGCTCACGATCCACGACATCATCGAAGCCTCGTTCAGCCCTCCCTACACGGTGGCGGTTCTGGACGGCCAGGTGGCGTCCGTTTCTCTGGACGGTCGAATCCTCGACGACCTCGATCTTCAAGTATCGAGTGTCGACGAGCTCTTTGTGCGCATCCAGCAGTGGATCGATGCGGGCTCCGACGTCGAAGCGCTCTTTCACGCCGAACTGGGCTATCCCGTGCTCGTGACGGTCCGGGCGCCGGATTCCGAGGTGCCCCTGGTCTTCTCACTGGGCGATCTCATCCCACGCTGATGCTGTCCGCCTGAGCCGGACTGGCTGAGTTTGGCGGCGGTGCAGGGCAGCCCGACAGCCACCCTGCACGCAGCCTCTCACTCGACGGAGATCTTGACGTGGCCGTACTGGCTGAAGAACCCGCCAACCTGCACGTGGTACATCTCTCCCTCGACCGTGTCGAACGTGGCTGCAGCCTGCCAGCTGAAGATGGGGTCGAAGACGTCGTCCACACAGTCGATCTGTGTGAACTCCTCGCCGTCGGTTGTATAGATCCCGACGACCGTGTCGAAGTCCGTTCCGACTGTATTGACGGTCATCGGCTCGCCCGTCCCCTCCACTACGTACCACAACGTCTTGCCCAAGGGCACGTCGTAGATGTCCGGCCCTTCAGCCAGTAGGCAGGAAGCCTCTGGCTCCCAAGCTGCATTGGCGCTCTGGTCGTTCTCCCGAGTATCCAGGAGTGTGGCTCCCTCGGGTAGGTCGTTGGCCGGCACCTTTCCCTTGTCGGGCTTCGGTCCGTTCGACTGGGTGATGAGCAGCCGCTCGGTCCACGCGGTGCCATCGCAGCCGATCAGATCGAGCACCCGGGCGTCGGGAAGCGTTAGCGTTCCAGACACTTCGATCGCCTGCTCGGTCAAGCTGAGAGTCAGGTCCAGTAGGTCGTCGCCGTCGGGAAGGTCCTGCAGGAACGTCTTGGACCGCAGGACCTCGCCATAGGCGATCTCGCCGTCCACAGTGGCGATGCCGGCGGGGTCACCCACCGAGTCAGACAGCTCCACGATCGTGACCAGTGGGCCCGGCTCGAGCCCGTCGATGTCACTCCAGCCTTCGAACGTCGGAGCATCGAACTCAGGGTCCGTTTCCGGACTCCACGCCAGCACTCCCAAGTAGGCGATCGGCTCCGAGTCTTCCTCGAACGCTTCTGCCTCCACGAGGACGGTCCAGCCTTCGGACTCCAACTCGCAGAAGAAGTAGGCGCCCGAGTCTCTTGTCACGTGGGCGCTCGGATTGGTCGACCAGATCTCAGTCGTGAAGGCTTCGCCACCGCATTCTGTTTCGACCTCGGAGGCTTGGCCATCGATGACGATCGTGACCGTCCCGCCTCCCACCAGTTCCGAGCTCACCCGATGCTCTTCGACCCATCGGTTCCCATCTCGGTACCGTTCATCGGTGATGATCGGGTCTCCGACCGACTCGTACGTCGCGGCGATCGCCGCTGAACCCACCACCGTGTCAGAGACATCCCTTAGCGTCCATGCGACGGAAAGCGCCGTGTCATCCATGATGATGTCCGGCCCGCCGCCGTAGTAGGCGAGTTGTCCTCCGTCCGTGGAGAGATCGAAGAACGCATATTCGGGGAATGCGAAGACCTCACCTTGAAGGTCCCCGTATTCGAACGAGCAAAAGATCTCGATGCCCTCTTCGACCGTAGTGCTGGGCGGGTCGGCGGCGGCGGGTGCCGCCAGTGTGAGCGTGCTTATCACCATTGCGGCCGCGAGCACCGTCATCCATGTGCGTTTCATGGGTCACCTCCCTCTGTGACTCCGGAGAGCGCGGCATCGCGGAGCCGCTGTGGAAGCATCTCCCAAGGCTTCCGCGCCGCCTCCGTCCCACGCGCAGCTTCCTCCTCCTACGATCTCCGCAGCAGGGACCAAGGACCCTTGACCGTCGGTGAGCGTGCCCCACCCACCGTGTGGATGGCATGCTGGGCAGGGGTCGTGTCGTAGCCTGGGCCGATGCCGTGGCCGCCCGTCGAACCTCCTCCCAGCGACTACTGGCTCCCTGATCCGGAGACGGCCGGCGCCGACGACGTGG
>CBDUEV010000095.1:0-9359 GCA_965366365.1 uncultured Acidimicrobiia bacterium
TCGGGGGCCGTCGGGGTCCAGGTGGGCACGGCTTTTGCGTTCTGCGAGGAGTCCGATCTGCGATCCGATCTGAAGCAGGTCGTCTTGGAGGGCAGCGGCGCTGGAGACATCAAGGTGTTCACCGACCCCGACGCCAGTCCCACGGGGTTCCCGTTCAAGGTGGTGCAGATGGACGAGACCCTGTCGAATCCGGTGGTGTACGAGCAGCGGCAACGGATTTGCGATCTCGGGTATCTGCGAACGCCCTATGAGACCGACGACGGAGCCGTCAAGTGGAGATGCCCCGCCGAACCGGTAGGCGATTTCGTGGCGAAGGGCGGTGCGATCGAGGAGACCGAACGGAGGCAATGTCTCTGCAACGCTCTGATGGCGAACATCGGTTTGGGCCAACTCAACGACGGGATGGCGCAACGCCCGCTCGTGACGGCGGGGGACGAGGCCGCCACCGTTGCTCGCTTCCTGCCCGCCGGTCAAGCGTCGTACAGCGCTGCCCACGTGATCGACCTCCTCCTCGGTCGGGACTGACCGAGCCCACCGCAGGGCATGCAGTCGACGGGGCTCTCCAGGCACTCACTCGGCTACGCTCGACACCAGCCGGCCCGGCGACGGACTCGGGACGGTCCACCTCAAAAGGGAACTGAGTGATGAACAAAGGCCTCTGGGCTGCGCAGATCGTCGGAGCCATCTTCTTCCTGTACGTCGGCGTCCTCCACTTCATCGTTCCTGAAGGTCTGCCGGAACCGTTCGCTTGGATGTACGACCTCTCCGACTCGATGCATTACCTGACCGGAACCGCCGAGATCCTTGGTGGTCTCGGACTGATACTTCCGGCCGTGAGCCGGATCCAGCCCAAGCTGGTTCCGTTGGCAGCGGGAGGCCTGGCGCTGCTCATGGTCGGTGCGGTGATCTATCACGTCGGCCGCGAGGAGTATTCGAACGTCGGGTCCAACGTTGTATGGATTCTGGTGATGGCCTTCATTGCCTACGGCCGAGGGAAGGTCCTGCCGATCGAACCGAGAGGTGCAGGAAGCCCGGCGTGACCATACGGGTCGAAATGGTGCCTCTACTCAGGCAGCTCGCCGGTAGGCGCCGGGTCGGATGCCCATGATGCGGACGAAGGCGTTGCTGAAGGCCGCTTCAGTCCCGTAGCCGACCCGCCGGGCGGCCGCGGCCACGGAGCAGTCCTCCTCGCGCAGCATGCGAGTCGCCACGTGGATCCTCCAGCGCGTCAGGTACTCGGCCGGAGTCTCTCCCACGGCTTGGCGAAAACGCAGGAAGAAGGTCGAGCGAGACATCCCCGCCGCCGCTGCCAGGGACGTGGTGTTCAAGCGTCCGCCCGGGTGGCGGTGGATGAGGCCGAGTGCATCGCAGATGCCCGGCTCGCGCAAAGCTCCCAACCAGCCTCCTTCGCCTGGTTCCAGGCGGTTGATGTAGTCCCGCAGCACAAAGACGACCAGGACGTCGGTCAGGCGGGCGATGACGGTTTCCGAACCGGGCACCGGTCGATCGACTTCAGCGGCGATCAGCCCGATGAGAGATTCGACGACGTTCGACACCCGACCGTCGGTATCCCGGACATGGATGAGCCGAGGGAGCATGGAGAAGACGGGGTGAGCATCGCCCTCATCGAAGGTGAGTCGCCCGCAGATCAGAGAAGTCTCGTGACCGTCGCCAGAGACGACGAGGTGCCCCATCCCGCGGTCGTCGACAGTGGTCAGGTCGCCGATCAGTCGGGTCGGACTGTCCAGGGCATCGGTGATCAGGTGGTTGTCACCGAAGGGAAACACCACGACGTCGCCCCGCTCCAGTTCCACCCACGACTGAGCGTCGGCGAGGCCGGCCCACGCCCGCCCCCGCACGACGGCGTGAAACACTCCACTTCCCAGGTCGCCGGACTCGACCCCCCATGGGGCGGCGAGGGCAGCCCTCGAGAAGACGGAACTCTCCATTCTGACGGAACGGAGGATATCGGTCAGTGCGTCAGACACGACTGATGCGGACGATTCGATATTGATTATGGACTTTTCGGTATTTCAACATCTGTCCTCTGAGACTACGTTGCTTGCATGGCTCACGTCAAGAGTGAAGGAGGCGACGATGACCAAGGTGTATCTGGCGACAGTGGCGAACTTTTTCTTTCCCGGGGCTGGGTATCTGATTGCGGGGGTCAAGCGGGGGATCGCGGTGCTGTGGCTCGCCGGGGTTCTGGGACTCACCTACGTCGAGTTCGGTATTCGTGATCCGGAACCCACGCTGTACAACGTCATGTTCGTCAGCGTCCTCGTGATGAATGCCGCCTTCGCAATCGACGTGTATCGAATCGCCCGGGCATCCCTCGACCAACCCGTAGTGGCCTAGCCGGCCGAGGAAGCGCCACGATCCGCCATTTGTGGCTCACCACTCATTGCGCGAAACCGGACTGCCTTCCTACACTACGTGTTGATCGCGTTGGCAAGGGGGGTGTATGGCGAGGCGGCTGTCACTCGTATTGATACTGGTATTCGTTACGGCAGTCGGCCCGTCTGCAGTAGCCGCCGCTCCTGGAAGCTGGGCCCAACGCCAGCATCTCGACCCGGAAGGGACCGGCTCCCCCGATCATTTCGGGAGAGGGCTCGACGTTTCGGGCGATCGGATGGCAGTCGGGGCGCCCGATGCAAACTTTGTCCGCATCTATGAGCGTGACTCGTCTGGCGAGTGGATCCAGACCGACCAGGTCAGCCTCGGCGGAGGCGATCTTCTCACCCGGTTTGGCGCTGCGGTGTCGCTCGACGGCGACCGACTCGCCGTCGGCCAGCCGGAGTTCGAGGACAGCGCCGTCTTCGTGTTCGAAAGGAACCCCGACGCTTCCTGGTCGCAAGTCTCGGCAATCACTCTGCCCGGAGAAGCGATCACCTTTGGCCAGACCGTCGAGCTGAGCGGCTCCGAATTGCTGGTCGGTGCCCTGGACTCGAACACGGTGCTGGCGTTCGACGAAACGACGCCCGGTACGTGGGCGCTGGAGCAACGCATCGTCGGTCTGGACGATTCTTCGTTCGGATTCCAGATCGCCCGCCAGGGCGAGACGATGGCGGTGTCCGCCCCGTTCGCCGGTGCCAATTCGGGCGGCGCCTGGGTCTATCAGCAGACGGCGGGCATGTGGACCGAGCAGAGTGCCCTCGAACCGTCCGACGGCGGAACCCTGTTCGGATACGGCCTGGACATCGATGCAGACCACATCGTGGTCGGGGCACTCTCCCACGGCGTCTACGTCTTCGAAGGGTTGAGCGGCGGACCCCTGAGAATCGAGTCCCAGTTCCTCCCGGCCGACCCGACCAACCCGGCCGGCTTCGGAAGCTCCCTCGCCCTGGCGGGCAATCGCCTGGCGGTCGGGGCGTCCGGGTATCAGAACGGCGACGTGGCAGGCGCCGGAGCCGTGACCATCTTCGGGAACTCGCTCCAGGGGTGGTCCGAACAAGCCCTCCTCACGAATCTCAAACCCGGCAACGACCTGCTCGGGGACCGGGTGTTCCTCTCGAGCAATCAGCTGGTAGCCGGAGCCCCTGGCGAAGAGTCGGGCGCCGGCGCCGTCTATGTCTTCGAAAGGGGCTTCGTGGGGAACTCGGCGCCGATCGCCGATGCCGGCGAAATCAGCTACATCGTCTCGGAAACACCCGGGGGCACCCAGGTCACCCTTGACGGAACCGACTCGTCCGATGCCAACGGGGACGAGCTCACCTACACCTGGACAGGAGCGTTCGAGGGCCGCACGGCTCTCGGGCCCACGCCGACGGTGACCTACCTCGAGCCGGGTGTCACTCCCGTCACCTTGACGGTGAGCGACGGATCGCTTTCGGACACCGCCAGCCTCAACGTCTTCGTCAACAACGTCGATTTCCCTCCCACTGCGGACGCCGGCCCCGATCAGACCGTCCAGCTGGTCGGAGGGCAAGCCGTGGCCAACCTGGATGGATCCGGCTCGAGCGACCCGGATCCCGAAGACGACCAGCTCGACTTCCGCTGGACGGGTTCGTTCGAGGGGGGAACCGCCGTCGGGGTGGCTCCCCAGGTGACCTTTGGTTCTGCCGGCGTGTTCGAGGTCACCCTCGAGGTGACCGACACCGCCGGCCTCAAGGACTCCGACACCGTGACGATCTCGGTCGAGAGTGCCGCCCGGGTGGAGATCTCGGGGACGATACGCGACGTCGACGGTCTCCCCGTTCCGGATGTGTGGGTGGTACTGGAAGGCGACGGAGGACAGCCCACCCAACAGCAGGCGAGCGATGGGGCCTTCTCGTTCCAGGTGGACCCCGGGGAGTACTCGATCTCGGCCTACGCCGACTCGCTCTACCGCCCGACGGCGCCCGTGGCGGTCACGGTCAACGACGACGTGTCGATCGACCTCACCATCCATGCCGCTCCCTGGCTCTCGGGCACTTCGAAGAGCAGCCTTGGTGCGGCGGTCCCGGCCACGGTCACACTCCACGATCCGCTCACGCGCGCCCAGCGCTACAGCCTCGCCTCTGACGGCTCCTACGACTCGACCGATGTGCTGCTGGACGAGGGCGAGTACAAACTCAAGGCCGAACACGACGGGACGACCGTCTGGTTCGGCGGGAACGATTTCGACACCGCCGCCACGCTGGCCTTCGAGGACGACGAAGAGTACGTGGTCGACTTCGTCTTCGATCTCACCGAGCCGTCCGAACCCGGAACCATTACGGGGACCATCACGGAATGGGACGGACGAACCTACAAGTACGCGGCCGGCACCCGCCTCGCGTTGTGGAAGAGGGACGCCGGGGGCCGGGAGCTGGTGGCCGACATGGTTTTGGACCGAGAAACCTTCGAGTTCAAGCGGGTCGAGCCCGGTGAATACCAGATCGACGTGGCCACGCCGGATGGCAGGGACTTCGTCTATCCGGCCGCCCTCACCTTCCTGGCGGTGGGTGCGGGGGAAGAGATCCGTGTGGAGATCGCCCTGCCGGACACCGCCGGCGAGATTCGATGGTCCGTACCCGACTACGCCGGAGACCAGACGCCGGCCGTCGATGTCTTCGACGTCGACTTGGTCTACTTCACAACCGCCCCGGCAGGCGAACCTCTCGAGCTCCCGCCCGGGGTCTTCCACCTTCTCGTCTATGCCTCGGATGGCTCCGCACTGTCCGACTTCTTTCCGCACTGGTACCCCGGCGGTGGGCTGTTCGAAACGGACAAGGCCGCCGGAATCGAAGTCCGGCCGCACCAGGTGACCGAAATCGTCTTCGACGTCGGTCAGGAGCTCTTCGTGGATATGGCGGGTTCGGCGTTCGCGGACGACATCGCTTGGATGTACTCCACGGGCATCACCACTGGCTGCGGCAACGACCGGTACTGTCCGGCCGCGCCCGTTCGGCGCGGTCAGATGGCGGCGTTTCTCGTGCGGGCGTTGGGTTTGACGGATGTGGACCCGGCCGTCGATTTCGTGGACGACGACCAGTCCGTGTTCGAGGACGACGTCAACAAGCTCGCCACGGCCGGGATCACCTTCGGGTGCGGCGCCGATCGCTTCTGCCCCAACGGGGACGTTTCCCGGGGTCAGATGGCGGCGTTTCTGGTGCGGGCGTTGGGTCTGACCGATGTGGACCCGGCTATCGATTTCGTGGACGACGATCTGTCGGTGTTCGAGAGCGACATCAACAAGCTCGCCACGGCCGGCATCACCTTCGGCTGCGGCGGCAACCGGTTCTGCCCGGGTGCCAGCGTGACAAGGGGGGAGATGGCCGCGTTCTTGCGACGAGGATTGGCCGCCACCTACATCTTCCAGGCTGAGCAATCGACCGTCGGTGGCCTGTTGCCGGCCGGCGCTCCGTAGCCGGCGCCTTCCACGGACGCTCCCCCTCCAACGCCGGCGTGTAGACATGAGGTGGCGATGACCGATACCACCATCCCTGCCCGCGCTCAGGTCGTCATCATCGGCGGCGGCATCATTGGAGCGTCCGTGGCCTACCACCTGGCCCACCTCGGATGGCGGGACGTGGTGCTGATCGAACGTGACCAACTCACCTCCGGCACCACCTGGCACGCCGCCGGCCTGATGGTCACCTACGGCTCGACGAGTGAGACCTCAACGCGGATGCGCATGTACACCCGCGACCTGTACAGCCGCCTCGAGGCGGAAACGGGGCTGGCGACCGGTTTCGATCCCATCGGCTTCGTCGAACTCGCCGGAGAGCCGGATCGGCTCGAGGAATACCGTCGGGTCGCAGCCTTCAATCGCTTCTGCGGCGTCGAGGTCCACGAGATCTCGCCGTCGGAGATCGCCGACCTCTTCCCGCTCGCCCGGACCGACGATCTGCTGGCCGGCTTCTACGTGCCCGGCGACGGACGCGTCAACCCGGTCGACGCCACCATGTCCCTCGCCAAAGGCGCCCGACAGCTGGGCGCGCAGATCGTGCAGGGGGTGACCGTTCAGAGCGTCCGGTCGGCCGACGGGCGAGTGACCGGTGTCGACACGGATGCCGGGCCCATCGAATGCGAATACGTCGTCAACTGTGCGGGCATGTGGGCACGTCAGCTCGGGGAGAAGTCTGGCGTCGCCATCCCGCTGCAGGCCGCCGAGCATTACTACTTGATCACCGAACCGATGGCAGGCATCGACCCGTCCTGGCCTGTGATCGAGGATCCCGCCAACTTCGGCTACTACCGCGAGGAGACGGGCGGCCTGATGATCGGCCTGTTCGAACCGGTCTGTGCGCCGTGGAATGTGGGCGCCATCCCGGACGGATCGTCGTTCCTCTCGCTACCACCCGACTGGGACAGGATGGGACCGTACGTCGAACAGGCGATGCGGCGAGTCCCGGCCGCCGCCGAGGCCGGCATCCGGACCTTCTTCTGTGGGCCGGAGAGCTTCACTCCCGACCTGTCGCCCATTGTCGGCGAGGCCCCTGAGCTGGCCGGATACTTCGTGGCGGCGGGTATGAACTCGATCGGGATCCTCACCGGGGGTGGCCTGGGCAAAGTGGTGGCGGAATGGATCGTCAATGGCCGTCCGGACGCCGACGTGACCGGTTTCAACGTCGACCGGATGCGGCCGTACCAGTTGAATCCCGAGTATCGCCGCACCCGCACGGTCGAATCGTTGGGCATGGTCTACCAGTGCCACTACCCGAACCGGTCGATGGAGACAGCGCGAGATGTGCGGCGCTCGCCGCTCCACGACCGCCTGGCCGCGCACGGAGCGTACTTCAAGGATGTCAGCGGCTGGGAAGGCGCCGACTGGTTTGCCGGAGCCGGGGCCGACCCCGATCCGGGTCCGCTCACCTGGGGACGGCCGGCGTTCTGGGATCTCTGGCGGGCCGAGCACGAGGCGGCCAGGCAGGCCGTCATCCTTATGGACATGTCGTTCATGTCGAAGTTCCGGGTCCATGGCCCGGGCGCCGGACGCCTCCTCGACACACTCTCGGCGAATGCGGTGGATGGCGATGCTGGAAGGATCGTCTACACCCAGTGGCTCAACGAGGCGGGACTCCTCGAGGCTGACCTCACGGTCACGAAACTGGCCGACGGCGACTTCTTGGTGGTGGCCACCGATACCGCTCACCGCCATGTCGAAACCTGGATGCGGCGCCACCTGGGTGACCTCCGAGCCGCCGTCACCGATGTCACCTCGGGGTTCGCCCAGATCAACCTGCAAGGACCGGCGTCGCGCTCCGTGCTGTCGGCCGTCACCACAACGGACGTGTCGAACGAGGCCTTTCCCTTCCGGACCGCTCGCGAGATCGACGTGGGCTTCGCTCGAGTGCTGTGCGTCCGCATCACCTACCTCGGCGAACTCGGGTACGAGTTGTACGTTCCCGCGGAGCAGGCGGTGCACGTCCATGACCGGCTCCTGGCGGCGGGAGCGCCGCATGGTCTACAGCACGCCGGGCTGAAGGCCCTTTCGTCTCTCCGCATGGAGAAGGGCTACCGCGACTACGGCCATGACATCGACAACACGGACGACCCTTTCGAGGTGGGGCTCGGTTTTGCCGTCGCCCTCGACAAGCCGGGAGGGTTCATCGGTCGGGACGCCGTGCTGTCCAGACAGGCGTCTGGTCGACCCACGCGCCGGGTGGTTCAGGTGCGGATCACCGACCCCGGTCCGCTCATGTTTCACGCCGAGCCGGTCTCTCGCGATGGTGACACGGTCGGCTACGTGCGGGCGGCCTCGTACGGCCACACCTTGGGCGGGGCGGTGGGCTTGGCCATGGTGGAGGCCGACCAGCCGGTGACCACCCGGTGGCTCGAGTCCGGGGAGTGGGAAGTCGACGTGGCTGGTGTTCGCCATCCGGCCGTCGCCTCGTTGCGTCCCATGTACGACCCTGACAACTCCAGGATCCGCAGCTAGGTGTGATGGCTGTTGAACGCCGGGGCGGTCCGTCGACGTTGTCGCGGTCCCGAGGGTGCAGGTCATTGTTCTGGGGGCGGGAACACTGCCGAACGAGCCAAAACCGCCTCCGGTGGAACCGGGATGGCGTTCAGGGGAGGGTTCCGGCGAGCAGCGTCTGGAGTTCGGCGACCTTGGGAACCCGCCCGGCCAGTATCACTCGTTCCTCGATGACCAGGGCGGGGGTTGACATCACCCCGTAGCCGGCGATGGCGGCGTAGTCGGTGACCTTTTCGATTTCAGCTTCCAGTCCGAGCAGATTGGCTGCTTGGGTGGTGCGCTTCTCGAGGGTTCGACAGTTGGCGCAACCCGAACCGAGCACTTTGATCTTCATGGGAGCCTCCTCATAGGACCAGATTGAACATGAAACCGACCAACAGGATCCCGACGCCGACCACTCCGACGAAGACGCCGAGTAGGCGTGGCTTGAGTACCCGTCGCAACAAGACCAGTTCGGGGACCGAGAGGGCAACCACCGACATCATGAAGGCCAGGACGGTTCCCAGGGCGAGGCCCTTGGCGTAGAGGGCTTCGACCAATGGCAGAATGCCTGCCGCGTTGGAGTAGAGCGGGATTCCGAGACCCACGGCAACCGGTACGGCCAGGGGGTTGTCGGGACCTGCGAACTCGACAAAGAATCCTTCCGGAACCCAACCGTGGATGGCTGCTCCGATTCCTATCCCCACCAGCAGGTAGGGCCAGATCTTTGCGACGATCGAGCGAACCTCTTCACGGGCGATGGCGAAACGGTCCGACCAGCTCAGAGCAGTGGACATATCGACCGGTTCGCCCCGAAGATTCGTCTCGAAGACAAAGGGTTCGACCCACCGTTCGAGCCGGAGCCGACCGATGATCCACCCGGCCAGGATGGCTACGGCCAGGCCGGCGGCCACGTAGAGGGCGGCGACCTTCCAACCGAAAAGTCCGAACAGCAGCACGACGGCGACCTCGTTCACCATTGGGCTGGCGATCAGGA
>CBDUEV010000096.1:0-8724 GCA_965366365.1 uncultured Acidimicrobiia bacterium
GGCGGCGGCCTCGATCGAACGAAGCGACGAGCCGATCTGGAAATAGGATTCTCGCTCCGAGAGACGTTCGTCGAAGGCTGTCCCGGTGAGTCCCTCGAACTCCGTCTCGAGCTCGGCCGGGGTGGTGATGCCGCAGCGGAGCAGCCTTCGAGCGAGCTGTTCGTCTGCGATCGCCTCAACCAGGTCGTGGCGGAGTGCTCGCTCGTGGCGCGTGGAGAGCGGCTCCCACGTGAGAGCCGTGGTCAGCACCCGCCGAGCCCACTCCGGATGCTCGGACCTGTCCGCCAATGCGAGCAGATCCTCCGAGAGGAACTCAGCCGATCGGCTGATAGCGGTAGCCGGGTTGTTGAGATCGTGGGCGACGCCGGCGGCCAATTCGCCCAGCGTCGCCATCTTCTCCGACTCGACCAGCCTGAGCTGGGCCCGCTGAAGGCTCTCGAGGGTGCGAGCAGCCTCGTCCCGTTCCTCGGCGAGTTGGCGGTTGAGACGCTTGATCTCGACTCGTTGCTCGGCGGCGCGGTGCTGCCGGCTGGCCAGCGATCGCATCAGGACGGTGGCGAAGTGGCCCTGGAGGCGGGGGCTCTGAGACAGGGCCTCCTCCAGCTGGTTGCCCCTCAGCCTCACGACGGTGATGTCGGTGGCTGCCCGGCAGCTGTACGAGGCGTTGGATTGTGAGGCGAAGGCCAGCAACCCGATCACCGGTCCCACGGTGTGGACATGGAAGACGATCTCTTCGCCGTCGACCACTCGAAAGAGCCGTACGTTGCCCTCGAGAAGCAGCCAGACGCCGTCCACCCAGTCGCCGTCCTCGAACAACAAGGTCCCGGACTCGAGATGCTGGCGCGGTGGCGAACCGAGGAGCCGATCGAGCTCGGCGACCATCCGGTCCTCGACGGCTTTGTCGCTCAGCGAACGATCGACGAGGAAATCCTCGAAGAACTCGTTGGCTGTATCGCTCATGCCGGCGCTCCCATCGCCTGCCACAACAGTGGAGCCAGCACCAGGTACAACACGATTCCGATGGCCCCGATCACGATCCCCGAGAAGGCGAGGTCACGCGTCTGGACCACCCCGGTGCTGTAGGCGATGGCGTTGGGTGGGGTCGAAATGGGGAGAGCCATCGCCAACGATGCGCCGATGGCGATGAAGAATGCGGCGCGGGTCACTCCCACGTCGACTGCCGACGAGGCGGCCAGACTCAGCCCGATGGGAACCATCAGGTTGGCAGTGGCGCTGTTGGATATCACGGTGCTGAGCGCCAAGGTGACGACGGCCAGGAGGATCACGACGAGCGTCGATCCGAAGTCGCCCCACTCGACATGGCCGACCAGCCAAACGTCGACGCCGGTCTGGGCCACCCCCGCCCCCAAGGCGATGCCTCCGGCGACCAACCACAGGACATGCCATTGGATGGACTGCAGATCCTTGGTCGACATGACGCCGACGGCCAGAAGCACCACCACCGGCATGAACCCGACGATGGCCGACGGGATCCCGTGGATTGGTTCGGTCAACCACAGCAACACCGTCGCGGCGAATACCACCGTGAAGATGTTGGCCTTCAGCGATCGATCGAACGAACCCGTGATGCCGAGCGAGACTTTTTCGACCGTGGCGGGATAGAAACGGACGAGGAGCCACCAGGCGGCGACCAGGGTGAGCAGCATCGGGGGCACGGCCAGGGCCATCCAGTCGAGGAAGCTGATCGAGATCCCCGCCTCGGCGAGGGATCCGACCGCGATTGCGTTGGGGGGAGTGCCCACGGGAGTCCCGATCCCGCCCACGTTGGCGGCGATCGGGATGGAGAGAGCCAACCCGGTGCGGAAACGGTCCTCGGCCGGCAGGCCGGCAACCACGGGGAGTATCACGGCCATCAACGTGGCGGTGGTGGCGGTGTTCGACATGAACATGGAGAAGGCGGCGGTGACGAGCATGAGGCCGAGGAGGATCCCCCGGGGCGACGTGCCAAAGGGTCGCAGCATGACTCGGGCGAGGTTTCGGTCGAGGTTGAACTTGGCGGCTCCGTCGGCCAGGAAGAAGCCCCCCAGAAACAACATCAGCACCGGATGCGAGAGCGCCGAGAAGAAGGAGCCGTAGGTGGGGGCATCGAAGTCGACGCCGGTGGAGACGAGCGCCTGGTCGCTGATGAGCAAGATCTCCAGCAGGATGATGAGGGCGGCGGTGGCGTGGAGGGGGATCGCTTCGGTGACCCACAGGACGATCGCCATCAGGAACACGGCCAGGATGCGGTGACCCTCAGGGGACAACCCATCGAACTCGACGAAGAAGGGGAGAGCGAAGGCGCCGATGGCGAAGAGGCCGCCCACCTGGCGGATCCCGACGATGGATCGTTTCTTGAAGACCGACGTGAGCATGTGTGGGATTCCCGAGCGGATGCCCGGTGGATTCTATGCCCTGGTGAAGGTCGTCCGGTCGTCTAGCCGAGCGCGGCCGCCACCGTTGCTCTCGCCGCGTCTTGAATGGCGCCGAGATGGTCCGAACCGAGGAAACTCTCGGCGTAGATCTTGTAGACGTCCTCGGTGCCGGACGGCCGGGCGGCGAACCAGGCGTTGGCGGTGGTGACCTTCAGCCCGCCGATGGCTGCCCCGTTGCCGGGAGCCTCGGTCAGGATGGCCGTGATGGGCTCACCGGCCAGTTCTGTGGCGGTCACCTGGTCCGGGCTCAGTTTGGCCAGCACAGCCTTCTCCTGGCGGGTGGCAGGCGCATCGACTCTGGCGTAGGCAGGATCACCGTGCCGCTCGGTGAGACGGCGATAGTGCTCGCTGGGGGACGAGCCGGTCACGGCCAGGATCTCCGAGGCCAGGAGGGCCAGCAGAATCCCATCCTTGTCGGTGGTCCACACCGAACCGTCCCTGCGGAGGAATGAAGCGCCCGCCGACTCTTCTCCGCCGAAACCGATCGACCCGTCGAGCAAACCGGGAACGAACCACTTGAATCCCACCGGGACCTCCACGAGGCGCCGGCCGAGCGAGGCGGCGACGCGATCGATCATCGACGAGGAGACCAGCGTCTTGCCGATGGCCGTGCCGGCGTCCCATTCCGCCCTGCTGCCGAACAAGTAGTCGATGGCGACGGCCAAGAAATGGTTCGGGTTCATGAGACCGCCATCGGGAGTGACGATCCCGTGCCGGTCGGCGTCGGCGTCGTTGCCGGTCGAGATCTGAAAGCGGTCCCGGGCGGCGATCAGCGATGCCATGGCGTCCGGCGACGAGCAATCCATCCGGATGGCTCCGTCCCAGTCGAGTGTCATGAAGCGCCACGTCGGGTCGACCAACGGGTTGACCACCTGCAGGTCGAGTTGGTGCCGCTCGGCGATTCTGCCCCAGTAGTCGACGCTGGCTCCGCCGAGCGGGTCGGCGCCGATCCGCACTCCGGCGTGGCGGATGGCGTCGAGATCGAGAACCGTCGGCAGGTCGTCGATGTAGGTTCCGCAGAAGTCGTACGTTTTGGTGGTGTCGGCCGTCCGCGCCTTCGCCAGCGAGACCCTCTTCACGTCACGGTTGGCGTCGGCGAGGAGCTGGTTGGCACGGTCGGCGATCCACCCTGTGGCGTCAGAGTCGGCCGGGCCACCGTGGGGCGGGTTGTACTTGAAGCCGCCGTCGGCGGGTGGATTGTGCGACGGCGTGACGACGATGCCGTCGGCAGACGCCGTGTCCCCCGACTTCTTTCCCGCGTTGTGGCGGAGGATGGCGTGCGAGAGGGCGGGCGTCGGGGTGAAACGCTCATCGGAGTCGACCAGAACGCTCACTCCGTTGGCGGCCAGGACTTCGAGGGCCGTGACCCAGGCCGGCTCGGAGAGGGCGTGGGTGTCCCTGCCCAGGAAGAGGGGGCCGGCGATCGACTGGCCGGCGCGGTATTCGCAGATGGCCTGAGTGGTGGCGGCGATGTGTCCTTCGTTGAAGGAGCCTGTCAGGCTCGATCCGCGATGGCCCGAGGTTCCGAATGCAACCCGTTGAGCCGGGTCCTCCAGATCGGGGGTGAGGGTGTAGTAGGCGGTGACCAGGTGGGCGACATCGACGAGGTCCTCGTCTTGGGCGAGCGTTCCTGCGCGTTCATGTTTCATGCGGCCAGCCTACGCGAGGCTGATCCCGGGCGACCGTCTCCGGGGCTTGCCCGCTAACGTCGCCCTATGCAACCGATCATCGGCATCACCACCTACGGCCGGAGAGAACAGCCGAATCCCAGCGATCACTATGCGGAGCATTACTCGGCACCCGCGCAGTACGTGGCGGCGGTACGCAGAGCTGGGGGAGTGCCAGTGCTGTTGATGCCGGAAGAGCCGGCGTGGGAACGGTGGCTCGAGGTGGTGCAGGGAGTGGTGGTCTCCGGTGGCTCGGACGTCGAACCGGTCCGATACGGGGTCGCCGAACATCCCGACGTGGTCACATTCGACCGTGAGCGAGACGATTTCGAGCTGGCTCTCGCAGAGCGGCTCGTCGAATCCGACCTGGCTGCGTTGTTCGTCTGCCGGGGCATGCAGGTGCTGAACGTGGCGCTGGGCGGCACCCTTCATCCCCACATCCCGAACCTCGGAGCGGAAGACATCCACAGGAACGACAAAGGCCTCTGGACCTATCACGACATCGAAGCCGTCGACGGATCGCGGGTGGCCGAGGCGATGGGCACCACGTCGGCCAAGCCGTGTTCAGGCCATCATCAGGCCCTGGATCGCGTGGCTGACCCACTCACGGTGACGGCAACGGCGCCGGATGGGCTGGCAGAGGCGGTGGAACTGATCGATCACAGGTGGCTGGTCGGTGTGCAGTGGCACCCCGAGGTCAGCGCCGCCACCGACCCGTCGCAGCAGGGAATCTTCGACTCATTCGTGGCGGCTGCGGGAGTCTGAACGATTCGGGTGCGGCACTCCCGTCCCGCCCGTGGGTCATCGAGAGAGCGACCGCAGCGTCTCCGTTGTGGCGTCGCGGAGGCAGGTCGAGGCAGACTCCATCGCCGCCTGGAGACCAAAGCGCTCCATCAGCGACACGACACGATGGCGCCCGGGCGCCGACACGTCCACGGTGCCGGCGAGGATCGCCACCGGGGTGCCGACCCGCTCGGCGAGTTCGACCACGCCTCCGACCGCCTTCCCATGGAAGGACGAATCATCCAGTTTTCCCTCGCCCGTCAGCACGAGGTCGGCCGCCGCCACCCTCGCTTCCAAGCCCAGGTGGTCCGCCACGAGTCCGAAACCCGGCGAAAGCGTGGCGCCGAGGGCGGCCAGACCGCCGGCGAGCCCTCCGGCCGCTCCTGCTCCGGGGAGCTTGTTGACATCCAATCCGTACTCCTGGCGGTAGCGGGCCGCCAGGGTCTCGAGCCGGTCGGTGAGCAGCGCGATGTCGGCTGGTTTTGCCCCCTTCTGGGGGCCGAACACCTTGGCTGCGTCGACGAAGGGAGTGGTCACGTCGCACGCCACGTGGACAGGGATCGGGAGGAGTTCGCCGTCGAGCGCCGCAACGGCGCCCCATCCGCCGTCGGTGGTGGCCGAGCCGCCCAAGGCAACGAGGATCTCGCCTGCCCCATCGTCGAGGGCGGTGGCGATGAGCTGTCCAACGCCAACCGTCGACGCGGCGATCGGATCGTTGTGGCCGCCGGTGAGGAGAAGGCCGGACGCTTGGGCCATTTCGATCACGGCGACTCCGTCGGCGAGGCGCCAGCCGGCCTTGACCGGGTCCCCGAGCGGTCCGGTGACGAACGTCCACCGGTTCGGGCCACCAAAGGCGTCCAAGGTGCCTTCGCCGCCGTCGGCGATCGGCTGGCGGGTGCACCGGTGTCCCGCTGCGCCGGCACATGCTGCGGCGCACGCCTCGACAGACGTGAGGGTCCCGCGGAACTTGTCGAACGCCGCCAGAATCCTCATCTTGAAGGCTCTCTCTCGCTCGTCGCACGGAACATGACAGCAAACGTACCAGCGTGCCTGCTGCGGGTTCCCAAAACCCCGCCCGCCCTTTGACTTTGGGGCTGCCGCGGCGGACCCTATACTCGTGCCAGCTTGGGGCTAGGACGGGCCCGACGACCTGAGGTTTGTGAGCACGTGAGCGCGTATTTCCAGGACTATGTCACGGTGGCCGCCTTCGGTGGGTTTGCGGTGCTCCTCGTGATGTTGGTCTTGGCGATCACCTGGGCGATCCGCCCCCACAATCCCACCCCGGCCAAACTCGGAACCTACGAGTGTGGAGTCGACCCCGTCGGAGACGGCTGGAGCCAGTCCTACGTCCGGTATTACGTGTACGGCCTGCTTTTCGTCATTTTCGACGTAGAGGCCGTTTTCCTGTTCCCCTGGGCGATCCGCCTCGAGGAACTGCAGGTCTTTGGGCTCGTTGAAATGCTGATCTTCATCGGGATCCTGGTCATGGGCCTGGTGTACGCCATCCGCAAGGGAGTCCTGCGATGGGAGTGATCGAGAAGTTCGGTGTTCCCAAACCGCTCAGCGCCTTCCTCAATTGGTCCCGCAAGTATTCGCTGTGGATGTTCCAGTTCGGGTTGGCGTGCTGCGCCATCGAGATGATGGCTGCCGCAGGGCCTCGCTACGACAGCATGCGGTTTGGCGTCATCCCTTTCCCCGCCAGTCCCCGGCAGGCCGACCTGATGGTCGTGGCCGGCACGGTCACCGACAAGATGGCTCCTTCAGTACGGCGCCTCTACGACCAGATGCCCGATCCCAAGTACGTCATCTCGATGGGCTCCTGCTCCAACTGCGGCGGCCCGTATTGGGATTCGTATTCGGTGACCAAGGGAGTCGACCAACTCATCCCCGTCGACGTCTACGTTCCCGGCTGTCCACCCCGACCAGAAGCGCTCCTGGATGGCATAGTGATGCTCCAGAAGAAGATCCAGGGCGAGAACATGCAAGAGAAGTGGAAGCAGCGTGACCACGAGCCCGTCTGACGCCCCCGAGACCGAAGAGGTCGTCGAGCACCCGTTGAGCGCTTTCGCGTCGTCGGTGGCCGAGGCGGTCGGTGCGCTGAGCCACTCGGTCGAGTTCGACACAGTCAAGGTTCGCGTAGCGAACGAGGACTGGGTTTCCACGGCGATGAAGGCCAAGTTCGAGCTGGGTCTCGTCTTCTTCTCCTATCTTTCTGCGATCGACTGGAGCAACGACGTCGAGGTGGGCGACGCTCCAGCCGAAAAAGTCGAGGAGCGCTACGAAGTGCTGCTCGGTGCGGCCGACCTCGATGAGGGCCGCATCGTCCATTTCAGTACCGACCTGGGTAAGGACTCGCCAACGCTGCCGTCGGTGGCCGGCGTGTACGCCGGGGCCAACTGGCACGAACGGGAGGCCGCCGAGATGTTCGACATCGACTTCACCGGCCATCCCAACCTCATCAAGTTGTATCTGCCCACCGGCTTCGAGGGCTATCCCCTCCAGAAGTCCTATCCGCTCCTGTCACGCGAGGTCAAGCCCTGGCCCGGGGACGTCGACGTCGAAGGCATGCCGGAAGGCCCGTCCGAGGAGAACCCGGAAGCATGACCATCGACCAAGACACGATGCGCCACCTGTCCGAGGTCTCCGTGGCCGTGGAGCTGGAAACGCCCGACATGACGCTCAACATCGGCCCCCAGCATCCGTCGACGCACGGAGTGCTGCGACTGGTTGCCAAAGTGGACGGTGAACGCGTCTCCGACGTGCAACCGGTGATCGGCTACATGCATCGTGGGTACGAGAAGCTCTCCGAGGTGCGCACCTACCCGCAGATCACGGCTTTCATCAACCGCATCGACTGGGTCTCCGGCTACGCAAACGAGATTCCCTTCATCGTGGCCGCCGAGAAACTCATGGACATCGAGGTGCCCGAACGCGCCCAGTACATTCGGCTCATACTCACTGAGATGGCCAGAATCAGCTCGCACTTCATCTTCATGGCGTCCTACCCACTTGAACTGGGTGCCGCCACGCCGCTCTTCTTCGCTCTGCGCGACCGTGAGCGGGTGCTCGACCTCCTCGAATCCGTGACGGGTGGCCGGTTCCATCCCAACTTCAATCGAATCGGGGGCGTGAAACCTGCCGCCGGGGCTGGGCCCACCACCAAGAAGACCCCGCAGGATCTTCCCAAGGGTTTCCTGGCCGAGACTCGGACCGCCATGGACGGGGTCCTCACCAGCTGTCGCCAACTCGAGTCGCTCATCGCAGGCAACGAGATCTTCGTTGCTCGCACCAAAGGCGTGGGGATCCTTCCGCCCGACGTGGCGGCCGACTACGGCGTCTCGGGCCCCAACCTGAGAGCGTCGGGGATCGGCTTCGACCTTCGCAAGGTCAGCGATTATCTGCCCTACGACCGCTTCGAGTTCGAGATTCCGGTGGGGCAGAACGGCGACTGCTACGACAGATGGTGGGTGCGCCTGGAGGAGATTCGCCAGTCCGTCCGCATCATCCAGCAGGCGATCGACTCGATTCCCTCCGGACCACTCCAGTCCAAGGTGCCCAAGATCATCAAGGTGCCGAAGGGCGAGGCGTACGTGCGTGCCGAGAACCCGAAAGGGGAGATGGGCTACTACATCGTCTCCGACGGAGGCCAGGGTCCGTATCGTCTCAAGATCCGCTCTGCCTCGTTCAACAACATCTCGATTCTGCCCTGGATCCTCGAAGACACCCTCATCCCCGACATCATCGCAGTGCTCGGCAGCCTGGACTTCGTGCTCGGGGACGTGGACCGATGAGAATCGGAGATTCCCATCGGTTCGCAGTTTCGGCTCCGCCGAAACTGC
>CBDUEV010000097.1:0-8669 GCA_965366365.1 uncultured Acidimicrobiia bacterium
TTCCGGGTCTGGCGGGTTCGCGGTCTGGCGCTTCAGGGGTTGGCGGCGTCCGGGTGTGGCGGGCTCCGGGTGTGGGGGCTCCGGATCGACGCTTCCGGGTCGGAAGGTTCCGGGCTGGCGCTATCGGGGTTGGCGCTTCACGGTTCGGCGGGTCAGCGTTGGCGGCTTCCGGGTTCTGGCGGGCTCCGGTTCTGGCGGGCTCCAGGGTTGGCGCTTCAGGGGTTGGCGCTTCAGGGGTTGGCGCTTCAGGGGTTGGCGGGCTCCAGGTTGGCGGCTTCCGGGTGTGGCGGGTTCCGGGTGTGGGGGGCTCCAGGTTGGCGGCTTCCGGGTCTGGCGGCTTCCGGATCGGCAGTCCAGCGCTGGCGGCTTCGGGGTCTGGCGGGTTCTGGGTCTGGTGGCTTCCGGATCGACGCTTCACCGTCGGAAGGTTCCGGGCTGGCGGTATCGGGGTTGGCCGTACTGGGGTTGGCGCTTTACGGTTCGGCGGTTCAGGGTTGGCACTCCCAATGTCCCCAGGCCCCACCGGGATGATTGGTACGGACGGACCGGTCCACGAGCCAGGCAGCCACGGCGATGTTCGCCTCCGGGTCGAGCCGGCTGTACCCACTCCACCCCGCCGATACGCTCGACCACGCCCACGTGCCGGTCAGGAACTGGAACAAGCCGGTGGCCGTGGAAGTTGGGTTCTTGGCATTCGGGTTGCCTCCGGACTCACACGCCATCACCCGCATCGCTTCCTGAACTCGCTCGGGCGGGAAGTACTGCTCGACGAGGGGGCGCCATTGCTCGACCGAGCCTGTCCAACGGTATTTCCGTTGTGCCTCGGCCAGCGCAGCCTGGGCGGCTGCGTACGCAGCGTCCACCTCGGCGAGGTTCCGGAAGGCGTCCAGCATCCGACTGTCGGCTTCGGAAAACAACGCCTCGAGTTCGACGAGCTTCTCAGAGAGCTTGTCGTTGAGGACCGCCATCCTTTCCTTCTCGTCTTGGTAGCCGAGGCGCAGTTCAGTGAGTTCGGCGCGTCGGGTTTCAAGGATTTCGTACGTCAACAGGTTGTCGTCCGACGCTCTTCCGATGGACTCGCTCATGACGGCCATCTCCTCGAATGAGGAGGACAGGAAGACAGGGCTGCCGCCGCCGATGGTCCTCATGTAGGCCTGGGCCGCTTGCTCGTGCGCGATCTCTCGCAGGGTCGCCACCTCATCTTCGGTGACGTCGATCTGGTGTCGGAGCCCCGCCAGCGACAGACCGAGAGACTCGAGCTCGGCGTTTGCGTCCTGGTAGGCAGCCAGAGCCGCGTCGACGCGCCCCGCCAGATCCATTCGAGCGGACTCAGCTGCCTCGGCGCCGGTTTGGGCTCGCCGCTGCTCGGCCTCCGCCTCCGCAGCGCGGCGTCGGGCATCCTCCAGTTCCGACTGTGCTGATCCGACGACAGGAAGCGAGACAACGAGAGTGAGGAGCATCACCAACGCGAGCGCGGTGCGGGAAGGTTTCATCGTGCGCCAGGCTACCGGCGGGCTCCCCGCCCACGGTGGATCTCGGTGGACCTCGCCTTCTTTCGCGTTCTCACTCCGAAAACTCAAGCGATCGCCCGACCGCGCCGATAGGACCTATGGAGGGGCTTCCCGCCGCGGAAGCCAGGGACGAGCCGAGGACAGAAGAATGATTCTCCTAGTCACCACTATCGTTGCAGTCGCACTGGCCGTGCCGGTCACTCGACTCGTCTTCGAAACGGCGATCGCGGACCCCATTCAGCTGAGTTTCGACCGTGAGTTCGCCAGCATCGTGGCGTCCCACGACTGGAGCTAGCTCACTCTCCGTCAACAGGTTTCCCCCGAACCCAGGGTTCTAGACCGCCATAATGGCGGCCAGGAACCCAGGGTTCGCTGTTTTGGGGAGGGCACTATCGTCGGGGTGATGGGAGTAGCTCCGCTCGCAATCAGCAGTGACGCCCGTCGTCGGTCGTGGCGCACCCATTCGCTCGCTCTCCTCCTACCCCTCGTCCTCCTCGTCGCGTGCACCTCGTCCAGCGAGGGCGAACAAACGCCGACGACGGCGGCCGAGACGGCACCGTCTTCTTCCGGAACCGGTGCGCAACCAACCCCGACAGCGGGCACCGATCCGTCCCAAGTGCCGTCGGACCCCGCCGGTCTGGTGTGTTGGTCGGCCCCTCCCGCCGAGGGCTCGGAGACCGTGACATTCGAGGACGCAACCGCCCGCTACGGGCTGCTCGCCCCGCTATCGGGGATGCACGCCCATGCGGCGGCCTGGGGAGGCCTGCTCGACGAAAACGGCCCGAAACTCGTCGTCGGCACCTTCGCCAACCGGCCGACTGAGAACTACCAGCTTCGAGGTGCGACGGGACCGAGCCCGGATCGACTGCTCGTCCTCGACGACGAGGCCTTTTCGACCGTCGACTCTTTCAGCGATGCTCTCGGCAGGACAAGCGGCGCTGCCTTCATCGACCTCGACAACGACGGCGACGAGGACATCGTGTTGACGCGCAACATGCGCGGTCGAGAACGCAGCGACCTCCCCTCCCAGGTCTATCGCAACGACGGAGACGGCTACACCACCGTGGACCTGGACTTCGGGCGTCTCTTCAGCGGGCGCTCGATCGGTGTCCTCGACTACAACAGTGACGGGCTGCTCGATCTGCTCATCCTCGAAGATCGTTTCTCCGCCGAAGACTCGAGTGTGCTCCTGGAGAACCGCGGGGACATGCAGTTCCGAGACGCCACCGCGGCGGCCGGCCTCCCGACCGGTCTCCACGGGCTCGGCATCGCCACTTCCGACCTCAACGGCGACGGATTCACTGACGTCTTCGTCGGCGGATCGAACCGCATGTTCCTCGGCGGGGCCGAGGGGTTCACCGAGGCCAACTCCGCTGCGCTCCAATGGGAGACCTTTGGGAACGAGGACGACGTCGCCGGTGCGGCCATCGCCGACCTCAACCGCGATGGACTACCGGATCTCGTCGTGGGTCATCACTACAACAGCACCCTCTCGAAGGGGGTGTTGGTACCCGTGCGGGTCTATCTCAACCGAGGAGTCGACGGTTCGGGGATCCCGCAGTTCGAGGACGTGACGGAGGCTGCGGGGATGACAGGTCTGGCCACCAAAGCACCCCACGTGGAAATCGCCGACTTCGACAACGACGGGTGGCCCGACATCCTGACCACAGCCTCGAGCGCCGACGGCTCCGCACCGGCTGTCTTTCGTCACCTCGGTGGAGAACCCGGCGCGGTTCCCCGTTTCGCTCCACCACCCGACCTCGGTTCTGCGCAGTACTGGGTGACGGGACCAACCGCCGACGTGGACCGAGATGGCCGCCTCGACGTGCTGCTCGTCGAGTGGGAGCCGGCCCTGCCGTCGCTGCTCCTCATCAACCAGACCTCTTCGGGCAACTGGCTGGAAGTCTCCGTGGGGCCCGAAGCGGACCAGCCGGCGGTCGGAACTCTGGTCGAAGTCTGGGAACCCGGCCACATGGGCGAGCCTGCCCACCTGCTCGGAGTACGGGAGATCGTGGCCACGCAGGGCTACACGGCCGGTCACCTGCAAGTGGCTCATTTCGGGCTCGGCGAGGTCACCGAGGTCGACGTGCGGGTCAGGTTGCCGGACGGCGCCCACTACCAAGAAGCCGGCCTGGCAGCCAACGCCCATGTTCGTTTCCCTGCCGGATGTTCCGGGTGAGAAGGATCTCAGCTCGGGACCGGCAGGCGTCCGCCAACATCGGGGACCGGCGTCCTCGGCGACGAACGGCTCGCTAGGGTCGAGGCATGCCGACGCGCTACTTCACCCCCGCCACCTACAGGTTCCTCAAGGACCTCGAGGCGAACAACAACCGTCCCTGGTTCCACGAGCACAAGGACCGTTACGACCACGACATCAAGGAGCCTGCGCTCCAGTTCATCCTCGACATGGCTCCCCGCCTGGCCAAGATCAGCCCCCATTTCGAGGCCAACGCCCGTGCGGTGGGAGGCTCACTGTTTCGCATCCAGAGAGACACTCGCTTCGGGAAGGACAAGACGCCGTACAAGACCAACACGGGGATCCAGTTCCGACACGCCATGGGCAAGGATGCGCACGCCCCCGGCTACTACATGCACCTCGAACCCTCCGGCTCTTTCATGGGCTTGGGACTCTGGCGTCCGGAGTCCAAGGTCGCCTATCAAATCCGAGAGGCCATCGCCGACAACCCCGCGGCGTGGAAACGGGCCACGCGCAGCAAGCGCTTCACGGACGTCTTCACTCTGCAGGGCGACTCGCTGATCAGACCGCCGCGCGGGTACGAGGCCGACCATCCGCTCATCGAGGATCTGAAACTCAAGGACTTCATCGCCTCAGCCCGACTGTCGCAGAAGCAAGTCACCTCGCCCACATTCATCGACGAATACGAGGCGATGCTCAAGGCCGGAACTCCCTTCATGCGGTTCCTGTGCGGAGCCGTCGGGGTGCCCTTCTGAGTTCAACACGCCGGCTCGCCCGGAGCCTGGCCCGTCGTCGGTCGCACCGTTTCGAGCAAGCCTCTGAGTTGCTCCGGATTCCTGCGAGCACCTCCCCCGCCATCACCGTTCCGTAGCAAGAGACGGCGGGACGGATCAGGAATGAGCCAGACTGCACCCGTGCATACCGTTCCGCTCCGCCGGCTCAACTGGCGGTTGATCGCCACCGCCATCCTGGTGGTGACCGTTTCGACGCTTCCGACCTTCCTGGTGGCCGCCGCCATCGCCCAGGCGGGACCCGAGCTGGGGTACGGGACACAAGGTCTCGGGCTCCTCACCGCTCTCTTCTTCCTGGTGGCCTCGGCCTCTTCGAGCATGGTTGGGCGCCTGGTCGAAAGGGTCGGCTGGCGACGCACGATGCAGGTCAACACCGTGGCGGCTGCCGTTGTTCTGACGGTCATCGCGATGGCCGTGCACAACGTCGTGGCCCTGACCATCATCCTGATCGTTTCTGCGGCGTTCTACGGCGCCGCCAACCCCGCCGCCAATCTCGCCCTGGCGACGGATGTGCCCAGGTCTCGGCGCGGCTTCGTCTTCGGGCTCAAACACGCAGGGATCCCCACCTCGACCCTGCTGGCCGGGGTGGCCGTGCCGCTGGTGGTGCTGACACTCGGATGGCGGTGGGCCTTCGGCTTCGGGGCAGTGCTGGCGCTGGCGGTTCTGTTACTCATCCCTGGCGAGGGCTCCTCCACCGGGGCCTCCTCCGCCGCAGTCGAAGAGCCCGTCAACCCCGCCCGCATGGCGCCGGCCTGGCTTGGGCTCTTGAGCCTGGCGTCCGCCTTCGCCACCGTGGGCGCCACGGCACTGAGCACGTTTCAGGTGGACGCGGCGATCGAACTCGGCTTCGCCGAGGCCGCCGCCGGCAACCTCCTCGCACTCGGATCGCTCAGCTCGATCCTGGCGCGGGCCGCCTACGGGTTCTCCGCCGACCGAACGCACACGAGCGGGTTCGGGTGGATCGCCGCCCTCACCGCCACCGGAGCCGTGGCCTTCATCCTGATGGGGTTGGCCAACGGGCCCACCTTCGCTGCCGTCACGGTCCTCGCCTTCGCCACGGGGTGGGGCTGGCCGGGCTTGCTCACCTACAGCGTGGTGCGGGCCAACGAGGGTCGACCGGCCGGATCGACAGCCATCACCCAGGCGGGAATCTTCCTCGGGGCAGGACTCGGCCCGACCGGAGTCGGGTGGTTAGCGGAGACGGTTTCGTTCCAGGCGGCGTGGTTGGCCGTGGCCGCCTCCCTGGCCGTCGCCTCGGTCCTGATGCTCGTCGTCAAGGTCGGCGGAGTGGCGCGTACGTAGCAGGGGCGGCCCGCCGCGCGACCCAAGAGCCCGGCAGCCTGGGCAGCATGGCTCCTAGAGTCGTGGGATGAACAGGCGCAAGGTGGTGATCATCGGCGGAGGTTTCGGCGGATTGACCGCGGCTCGACGACTCGCCAAGGCGGACGTGGACATCACCCTGGTCGACAGGACCAACTTCCACCTGTTTCAGCCCCTGTTGTATCAGGTCGCCACTGGCGGCCTGTCGCCCGCCGATATCGCATCGCCGATCCGCTACATCCTCCGCCATCAACGCAACGTCCACGTGGTTCTGGACACGGTTGTCGACATCAACGCCGCTGAGGTCACCACCACCACCGCCACCTTTCCGTTCGATACCCTCATCGTGGCAACCGGCGCCACGCACCACTATTTCGGAAACGACGGTTGGGAGCAACACGCCCCGGGCCTCAAGACAATCCCCGACGCCACCCGGATCAGATCCATGGTTCTCGAGGCCTTCGAGCATGCTGAGCGTTCCGGTGACTATCAGAACTCCCTCACCTTCGTCGTGGTCGGAGGCGGGCCCACCGGAGTCGAGCTGGCCGGGGCGATCGCCGAAACGGCGCAACACACCCTCCGCAAGGACTTTCGAGCCATCGACCCAACCCAGGCCCGAGTCCTGCTGGTGGAGGCGGCGCCACAGATCTTGGGCCACTACCCGGACCCGCTGCCCGCCAAGGCGGTCGCCCAGCTCGAGAAGTTGGGAGTGGAGGTTCGCCTGGGCTGGCGCGTCACGGATCTCGATGCCACGAGCGCCACATTGACGGACAGCGTCACCACCGAGGTCGTCACATCGGCATGCAAGATCTGGGCTGCCGGCGTCAGAGCTTCGCCCCTCGGGGCGGTGCTGCGGGGGCTGGGCGCCGACCTGGATCGGGCGGGCCGCGTCATGGTCGAGCCAGACCTCTCGCTCCCCGGGCATCCGGAGATGTTTGTGATCGGCGACTTGGCGGCGGTCACCAACGGCTCGCAGATGGTTCCCGGCGTAGCTCCCGCGGCCCAGCAGATGGGTCGCTTCGTGGCCGATCTGATCAGGAACCGGCCGGAACCCCGGCCGATCTTTCGCTATCGCGACAAGGGCACGCTGGCCACCATCGGGAGAAGCGCAGGCGTTGCCGAAGTGTGGGGGCTCCGCCTGTCCGGCTGGCCTGCCTGGGCCGCCTGGCTGACGATCCACATCTTCTTCCTGATCGGCTTCGAGAACCGTCTCCTCGTTCTCACGCAATGGACCTGGACGTACATCACCCGCAATCGAAGCGCCCGGCTCATCGTCGACTACCAGGACGAAGCCGATTGAGGATCCCCGGGAACCGGGCACCAGGCCGGTACCGTTCAACTGATATGCCACGCTCACTCATCGTCCTCATGCTGGTTCTTTCGGCGTGCTCGTCTGCGCCTCCCGTGACAACCACCATTGCTCCGGAACCCGCCACTCCACCCGTTTCCGTCACCGTCCCGCCCCCAACCACGGAGCCGCCGACCACCACGACCACTCTCCCCAAGGAAGCGAGTCGCCCAGACTTCGATACCTGGGCCATCATTCTCGAGTCTCTGCCCACGACGGACCACACCGTGGAGGCGGTCTTTGAGCGGGCCGAAGGCTACGCCATCCCGACCGGGGTGCTCGCCAGCGACGACTACCCCTCGCTCAACGCCGGTTTCTGGGTGATTTTCAACGGGCCGTGGAGCAGTCGGACGGAAGCCGATGCCCGCTGTGACGCCCTCCGCTCAGACACCCCTGCCGTCGAGTGCTACATCCGCTATCTGGGTGTGGCCCTCGACAGCCCGGTGGGCTTTGAGCACGGCACGTCCCTCGTTTCCGTGGAGGGTGGCTATGCCATCATCGATCTCGCCACCGGAAACAGAGTCCGAACCCTCGAAAATGAAGCCGAGGCCCGCTACCGCTACCGGCCCGAGCTGGCGCTGGACGGCACCGTGGCGTTCTTCTCCGGCAACGTCGAGGACTACTGGTTCTCGTGCGAGAGCGCCCAAGGTTTCATCGACCGCCTCGACCTGTCGACCGGGGTGTTCGAGCAATACGCGGTCGGGTCGCTGGCCAGGGTGAGTCCAGGCGGACAGTACCTCGCCTACGTCGAGTCGAGCACCTGCATCAACGATCCGATCGACTCCGGTTCCCTGGCCGTGCCCGACACCATCGTGGTCGTGGACCTGGGCTCGGATCTGGCCACCCGGTGGACGCCGGGAGCGGGTGCCCCCGGAGGCGCCGATTCCTTCATCACGTCGCTGGCGTGGGGACCCAACCCGAGCTATCTGCTGGCCGTTCTCGGCGACGGATCTCTGCGTCGCCTCGAACCGGCTCAATCGATGCCGGTCGCCGAGTTGCCGGTGCTCATCGACGATTTCGTCGACCCGCTCGTCCTCACCGACCGAACACGTCGCTCCATCGATGTGATCGCCGGGCAATCGGAGACCTCGGTCCTCGCCCATCAATGGAGCTCGATCGGATCGGGGCGCGAGGGCCTCGGTCTGGACGTCAACGAGATCATCGAGTTCGACCCGCGTTCTGGCGCCATCCAGAGGACCATCGCCGTGCTCGACGACACCTGGCCGATGGTCTCGCTCGACTCCACCTATTCCAATGTGCTCGTCACCGGTCAAGACGGCACGGTTCTGTTCGACAGCAGCGGCCGTTTCCCCGACCTGGAGCTTGGCTCCGAAGGCGCCGACTGGTAGAACCGCCGCCATCAGCGCCTAGAACAGAAACAGAGAGCGGGCCCGCAGGCCCGCTCTCTGTTCATTCAGGGTCTTGCTCAGCTAGCGAATGCGCCCCCTGTTCAGGGGGACATACACCTCGGCGGTGCCGATGGCGCTGTTTCCGCAATCGTC
>CBDUEV010000098.1:0-8496 GCA_965366365.1 uncultured Acidimicrobiia bacterium
ACCGAACCAGACACAAAAGCCCCCCCAACCGGAGCCACCACCGACACCGTCGGTGAAGCATCCAGGCTCAGGAACCACAGCGCCTTGACGTCGCCCCAGGCTTCGCCGTCGATCCCGGGCCCGCTGACCAGAGTCACCGAGCCGGCGTCAGGCGTGCCATTGACGAGGTTCACGCGTCGGAGATTCCCGTCCGTCGACGAGTAGTACATGACGTTGTCGACGAAGGCGATACCGTTCACGGAGCTCCAGTTGACGCCGCCGCTCACCGTGAAAGTCTGGCTGCCGACGAGTCCGCTCTCGAGCGAGAAGTAGCGATAGCGCAGGTCGACATCGCCTGCTGTCGTGTAATACATCCGACCGTTGTTCCAGCCGAGACCCGAGATGTTGGTCCACGATGTCCAGGAAGGCTCGTTCACCGAGGCGCCCCAGTTGGCGCCGTCATACGTGCGAGAGCGCAGCGCACTGCTCTCCACGAAGTACACCTTGCCGGCCTCGTGGAAGCCGCCACCCACACCCGCCCAGTCGATCGGATCGGTGAGGGTCGTCGCCGACCCGAAGGTGGTGCCGTCATAAGGACGCGAGGTCAGCGAGTCGTTGGAACGGGCGGTATAGAGGTTGGAGGGCAGCGACTCGGGAGTCGGTTCCGGAACGGTAGTGCCGCCGACCACTGGGAACATTGCCAGCTTGGCGTGGTACTCGCCGGCCGTGAAGTCGGTGTCGGAGCCCACGTACAGAGAATCCGCCGATGCGTGGAGGTCGTAGACGGCCACCCCTCTGTCTTTGCCCGGATTCCAGGCGAGGGGGACGCCGTTGATCGGATCGAGCGCGGCGATGCCTTCGCGGGAGACGGCCCCGATGCCGGCGCTGTCCCGACCGGTGTGGTTGTTCATCCAGCGCTGGTGGCCCCCGATGTAGATGGCCTTGTCGGTGATGGCCACCGCGGTGAGAGTGTCACCGCCGCTCCAGTCGGACCATGTTTCGAGGAGGCCGCTTCCCGTCTTGCCGCTGTCCCAGCGGGAGATGGTGTCGCATAGGGTATTGAGATAGGGACCGCCGGTGGTGGCGGTGGCGAGGTAGCCGCCATCCAGGGAATACTCGACGTCGCGCATGTAGGTCCAGAATCCGCTCGAGCACCCGGCCGCGAACCTGTCGGTGGACCAATCGGCCACCACTGCCGTCGGACCGGTCAGGTCGATCTTGGCGATCTGGGCACGCGGCAGTCCCGCCACTTCCAGGAAGTTACCGACGATGACGAGTTCGGTGTTCTGCGGGTTGACATCCAGCTTGGCCACCCAGTCCACCGAGATGCGCGGAGCGGTCGTCCCGATGGTGAAGGTGGTGTCGACGGCGCCGGTGGTGGCATTCACGGCGGCGAGACGGGAACGGGGGACTCCATTGACCGACCAGATGTCTCCACCGAGGTACAGATCGTTGCCATTGACGGCGAGGTCGCGAACCCGGCCGGCTGTGCTGGCGTTGAAGCCCGGCACGCGCTGGCCCGTGGCAACGTCCAGCTTGGTGATTCCGAAGTTGGCGACACCGTTGACGTTGGCGAACCGGCCTCCCACGAACACCGACGTTCCGTCGGAGGCGGCCTTGACGACATCCACGTTGTTGTCCAGCACAGGGACAAAGCTCTGATCGATGGCGCCGGTGTTCTTGTCGAAGGCGAAGATCTTGAAGCGGTTGTAGACGGTAGCGGTGCCGACTTCGCGCACCTGGGTGAAGGTTCCGCCCACGATGACCTTGTCTCCGATTTCGACGATCGAGGACACATAGCCGTCCAGCACATGAGGCGTGTAGTCAACGGGATTGTCAGAGACGACCTGACCCTGTGGCGAGCTGACGGCAGCAGCCGTTCCCGCCCCTATGAGAAGTAGCCCAACGACCAACGCTGTCAGCCAAACCACGCGTGAGGTGCCCGCCACCGCGAATGAAGAGTTCATGTTGTCCCCCGTATACCCACATCCCAATGGGATGGAAGCTCCCAATATCCAAACTCCACCATACCACGGAAAGTGGCTGAGCCGAGACAACTTTTTCGCGCTTTGGAGGAAGGGAAGAAATGTTGGCAGTTGGAGGAGAATCCCTTTGCGCCTTCGCGCTCGGTGGTGGTACCGTTGCGGTGGGACGCAGTCCAGGGCTGCGAAAATAGGGAGGCTGGGAATGAGCTTTGCTCAAGCTGCCCGCACCGCTGATACGTCAACGTATGAGCCCGGTTCGGCAGAGTTTTTGTCATCCAAGACACCGACGGTGAGTCTTGTGGTTCCGACGCTCAATGAGAGTTCGAACCTTCGACACGTTCTACCGTTGATTCCGGAATGGGTCACGGAAGTGATCATCGTTGACGGACATTCGACGGATGGAACGGTAGAGACCGCTCTCGAGCTGTTGCCGAACGCCAAGATCGTGATGGCCACTGAGCGCGGCAAGGGAGCGGCGTTGATCGCCGGCTTCCGCGCCGCAGAATGCGACATCGTCGCCGCCATCGATGCCGATGGATCGATGAACCCCATCGAACTGCACGCCTATGTGGGACAGCTCATGGCTGGCTCGGACATGGTGAAGGGCTCGCGTTTCATGCAGGGGGGCGGTACCACCGACATGGAGTTCCACCGCAAGCTCGGTAACTGGGGCTTGATGGTGGTCGTCAATCTTCTCTTCCGGGGCGGCTACTCGGATCTCTGCTACGGCTACTTCGCATTCTGGCGGAGTGCTCTCGAGGTGCTGGATCCGGACGTGACCGGCTTTGAGATCGAGACGCTGATCAACGTGCGTGCGCTGAAAGGTAACCTCAAGGTTGCCGAGGTTCCGAGCTTCGAGGCTGACCGAATCAATGGTTCGAGCAACCTCCACGCGATTCGCGACGGCCTGAGGATTCTTCGCACCATCCTGAGGGAGCGGTTCTCGAGGATGCCGGCCGTGTCTGCCAACGTGAGCTACCTCGCCGCAGCCGACTGAGCCAAGCCAAAGGGCAGGTGCAGACCAAGTGAGCGAAGTCTCCCCTCGCCTGAGCGTTCCTACCCGTTCCGTGGTCATCTGCGCCTTCACGGAGGCCCGATGGGACCGACTCAGCGCGGCGGTCACTTCGGCGTTTGACCAACTGGCCAACGGTGACGAGTTGGTGGTGGTCATCGACTTCAACCCCGCGTTGTTCACACGGGCCTCGACCGCTTTCGCGGCGATGGCCAAGGTGGTGGAGAACCGACACGAGCGTGGCTTGTCGGGGGCGCGAAACACCGGTGTGGACGAGGCGGCGGGATCAGTGGTGGTCTTCCTCGATGACGACGCCGAGGCTGCGGAGGCGTGGTTGGACAACGTGACCCAGCCCTTCTCCGATGCCAGCGTGGTCGGAGTCGGCGGAGCTGCCGATCCGGTCTGGGACGGAGGGGAAGCCGCCTGGTGGATGCCTGAGGAGTTCTACTGGGTGGTGGGCTGCAGCTACCGCGGACTTCCGACCTCGCCTGCCGAGATCCGCAACCCGATCGGGTGCAACATGGCGTTCCGCACCGAGGCCGTCCGGGAGGTGGGCGGTTTCTCGGCCGCGCTCGGACGGATCGAGCAGAAGCCGATCGGGGGCGAGGAAACCGATCTGGCCATTCGAATTCGGAATTCTCTGGGTGGTCGAATCGTGTACCAGCCATCGGCGCTCGTTCGCCATGCGGTCGAGAAGCCGCGACAGCGGTTCGGATACTTTGCGCGACGCTGCTTCGGTGAAGGTCGATCGAAGGCCGTGCTGGCGCGGCGAGTCGGGGCGACAGACGCCACCGAGGCGGAACGCGCCTACCTGGTGACCCTGGCCGGCGGCCTGGGCCTGCGCCTCGTCAGGGTGGTCCGAGAACGTAGCCTTCGACCAGCGGTCCAGGCTGTTGCGTTGGTCGCCGGCACCGCGATAACGTCGATCGGCTTCGGACTCGGTCTGGTCTCGATGGTCCGTCCAAGGAACCCGTGACGCCATGCGTTTCGTCTGGCTAGGGTCGGCGCCACCGGGGAGCCGGTCATCGGATTCACCGGAGGCAGGAAGAAGTAGTTGTCAGGCAAGTCCCGTTGACCGGCGGCTCGCCAAGGGGAGAGGCGACAAGGTGCGAACCAGCCAGAATCACACCCCGTATCGGCCGGTGATGCTGGCCGAGGTGGATCTGAGCGACGAACTGCCGTCCTTTGAACCGGCCACGACACCGGACGGACGGCCCTATGAGCGCCTCCAGATCCTCATCCGCGAGGACGGCACCCCCCTCGGCCACCTGGTGATCGACCTCACGGAAGACGGCTTGGCGGCGGATGAGCTGGCTGCCAGCGTCGATGCCTCGTTCAGTCATCGCCGAGGGGCTTCGACGCCCTCGGTGGCGTCTGGCAACTCCACCGAGGAGTCCGTGACCGTCGTCATCGCCACCCGAGACCGCGATGAGCAGCTGCTGCGGTGCCTCGCCTCCCTCGATCGGCAAACCCATGCCAACGTCGAGGTGATCGTCGTCGAGAACACACCGGTCCCATCCGGCATAGAGGCCCGGCTCAGCGAGGTTTCCGTGAAAGGACGACCCCCGCGCTATCGCCACGAGCCGCGTCCCGGTCTGGCACTCGCCCACAATGCAGGCCTCGAGCTGGTCGAGACCGAACTGGTTGCCTTCACCGACGACGACGTCGAAGCCGACCCCAGGTGGTTGGAAGTCCTGGTCGCTGGATTCGCCTCCCATCCGGGCGCCGGTTGCGTCACCGGTTTGATCTATCCGGCATCGCTCGACCATGAGACGCAGTACCTCGTCGAAGGCCTTGGATTCGGGAAGGCCTACGAGCGCAAGGTCTTCGATCTCGAAAGTAACCGGCCGGCGGATCGACTGTTTCCGTTTGCGATCGGTCGGTGCGGTTCGGGCGCCAACATGGCCTACCGCACCGATGCCCTCCGCAGGGTCGGTGGATTCGATTCCGCCCTCGGGACAGGGAGCCCTGGTCGCGGGGGCGACGATCTCGCCGCATTCTTCGATATCGTTCATGCCGGATACTCGATCGTCTACGAACCCGCCGCCATCATCCGGCACTACCACGACCCCAACCCTGAGAGACTGGCGAATCAACTGGTGGGCTATGGGACGGGGTTGGGTGCCTATCTCACCCGGTGTCTGGTTGTCGCACCCCGGAAGTTTCCCCAGTTCGCCCTGGGTATCCCCCTCGGGCTGGTCCACTGGGTGAGAACCAGCCAAGGGCGCGCCGAATCGAAACGCCTTCCCGTCGCGCCCCGGCTGGCCGGTTTGATCAAGGGCCCTCCCGCCTATCTGCGAGGGCGGCGAGCGGCCCGCCAACACGGTCGGTGATGGAGCGATGGCCTTGAACACCACGCCGATCCCGGTCCTTCTCTATCACAGCGTCTCCGAGCAGAGTACCCCCGGTTTCCGCCGCTGGACGGTGAGTCCTGAACGCTTTGCCGCCCACATGGCGCTTCTCGAAGCCGAGCAATACCGCACACTGACGGTGTCGGAGGCGATGGGCTTGCGAGAACGAGGCGCGACGCTTCCGAAGAGAGTCGTCCTCATCACCTTCGACGACGGCTTTGAGGATTTTGCGCAGGAAGCGCTGCCGATCCTGGCTGCTCATGATTTCCGAGCGACTCTCTACGCCGTGACCGGCTATCTCGGCGAAACGAGCCGCTGGCTGGCCGATGTTCGAGAGGAACGTCGAAGGATGCTCGACCTGCGTCAACTGAACCGCATCGAAGAGGCCGGCATCGAGATCGGAGCACACGGCCACAGCCATGCCATGCTGGACCTGCTATCCCGACACGCCCTCCAGGCTGAAATCGAGACCAGCCGTGACATCCTCCAAGCTCAGCTGGGCCACACCGTTTCCAGCTTTGCGTACCCACACGGATACTCCAACGCGGCGGTTCGCCGTGCGGTACACGATGCCGGGTTCGTGAATGCATGTGCCGTGCACGATGGGTTGAGCGGTGGACTCGCCGAGACGTTCGAGATCCCCCGCATCATCGTCGAGCACGACACCGACGAAGCGGCCCTGCTCAACAGGCTGCGCGGTCACGATCTCCCGAGCGAGACGATCCGCCACGCCCGGGCCGGGGTATGGCGCATGCGCAGGCAGATGTGGCGGGGCCAGCAACGGGCGCTGGCGTCAGATCTGACCCAATGAAGGCCGTTGCCACTCGACCACCGACGCGGTGCCGTCCGTGAAGGTTCTCGCACCGGTCCCGCCTCAACTCTGGCGGCGCGCCCATGCCGCCGATCCTCTGGCGCTGGTCACCCAGAGCATCGAATGGCACGAAGCAGCCTGCGCCTCCCGCCGATATCGCGACGCCAGCCGGGCGTACGTCGCAGGCGACGACGTCTTCGTCGTGCCTGCTGTGGGTTGGCGAGCAGGACCGGTCTCCTCGGTCGTGTCGATGCCCGAGTCGTGGGGGATGGGCGGGATCATCGGCACCCGGCCGGTGGACGCAGCCGTGGTCACGGCCGTCATGGCCGACCTGGTCGCCTCGAACGTCGACATCGTACGAATTCGACCGAATCCCCTCCAGGCTTCCGCCTGGACGGCGGCGGCGGAGATGGGAGCCCTCACCATCGAGCGGAGGGCGCATGTGCTCGACCTCACCCAGGGTTTCGACTGGGAAAAGCGCTTCCACGCTTCGGCGCGTCGCAAGGTGCGCAAGGCCGAGACGCTCGGAGTGGAAGCCGTTCGGCACCCATCAGGGGAGGGGATCGAGACATTCTATGGTTTGTTCGAACGGTCGCTGCGACGCTGGGCGGCTCGTCAGCACGAGCCGGCCTGGTTGGCCGTCGCCCGCGGACGGCGCAGGGATCCGATCGAGAAGCTCTCGCGAATGGCAGCACTCCTCGGCGAATCCTTTCGGCTCTGGACGGCTTGGGTTGACGGGGAACCGGCCGCCGGGCTCATCGTGCTGCAAGGCGCCAACGCTCACTACACGAGGGGGGCGATCGACGAAGAGCTGTCTGGCCGAAGCGGGGCCGCCTACCTTCTCCAGCGGTTGGCGATCGAGGATGCAGTGACGTCAGAATGCCGGTCCTATCACATGGGTGAGACAGGCGACTCCGAAGGGCTTGCTCGGTTCAAGGAGCACCTCGGTGCGGAGCCTCACCCGTACGCGGAGTACCGGTTGGAGAGGCTTCCGGCGACGAAGATCGACAGCACCGTGCGGGGCGCCGTGAAACGCGTCATAGGCTTCCGAGATGCGTAACTGGCCGTCTTCGGCAACCAAGCTGACAGGATTCACGATCGTGAGCCTGATCGCGCTCGGCGTGTGGGCGTTCACCTCGCGAGTGACAGACGATCCGAAACCCCATTCAGATTCGAACGGTGCTTGGCATCTCGTCTTCGACGACGAATTCGAGAGCGACACACTCGACTCCAGTGCCTGGGTCACGTGCTATTGGTGGGATCTCGAGGGGTGCACCAACCTCGGCAACTCCGAGTTGCAGTGGTATCGGCCGGATCAGGTGTCGGTTCACCAGGGGGTGGCGGTGTTGACTGCGGAGGCCCAACCCGCCATCGGATGGGAGGGAGCGGAGTTCCCGTATCGCAGTGGCTTGATTTCGACCGGTCGCGCCACCAGCGATCTCGACGAGGAGCCCCGCTTTGCCTTTCAGTACGGATACGCCGAGATGCGGGCTCGGGTTCCGAGCGGCCAGGGCCTGTGGGCGGCGTTCTGGATGCTCCCCGTCACCCACGAATCGAAGCCGGAGATCGATGTATTCGAGATTCTCGGAGACAACCCCGGTGAATTCATCGCTCACCTTCACTGGCTCGACGACGAGGGAGAGCGGCAGAATCTCGGTCACAAGTCCACGGACGCCGACCTCTCCGATGGGTTCCACATCTACGCCGTCGAGTGGTCGGAGGATTCCCTGGTGTGGTTCGTCGACGGGGTCGAGAGGTGGCGCGTCGACGATGCAGCGATCGTCCCCAGCGAACCCCTGTACCTCATCGCCAATCTGGCCGTGGGCGGCGACTACCCGGGACCGCCGGACGAGACCACCGAGTTCCCTGCCAACTTGGAGATCGACTACGTGAGAGTGTGGCAGCCCGGTGACCCGAAATGAGTTCCTCGTCGCGGTCGTTGCGTGGCACCGGATCGGATTCGGGCCGGATCGATCGGCTCAACCGGCACCTTCGTGATCCACTTCACCGAAACGGGTACCTTCTGGCGACCAGTTCGGTGCTCTCATCCGGTCTCGGGGTGGTCTACTGGTGGCTGGCCGCCAGGCTGTTCGAACCCGAGGCGGTAGGTATCGGTTCGGCCGCCATCTCAGCGATGATCTTGCTGGCCAACCTGGCCTCCTTCAATCTGGTCAACGGGTTGAATCGCTTCGTTCCCAGAGCGGGGCAGAGGACGGCCCCCTTGATCGCGCTCGCCTACGCGGTGGCCGCCTTGGCGGGAGCGGTCGCAGGCTTGATCTTCCTCGCCGGCCTGCAGTGGTGGTCTCCGTCGCTGGGGATCCTGACGGAGAGCCCGGGCATGGCTGCCTGGTTCGTGGT
>CBDUEV010000099.1:0-8443 GCA_965366365.1 uncultured Acidimicrobiia bacterium
CTCACCTACCTCGCCAACCAGGGGACGATCACGTTCCACGTATGGACGTCGAGGATCCCGCGACTCGATGTCCCAGACCGCCTGGTGATGGACCTGGATCCATCCGAGGAAGACCTCGGCAAGATCAGGTCGGTCGTCGACGCCACACGGGAGACGATGGTGAGTTTCGGGCTCGAACCGGTGCTGGTTGCCTCCGGGTCCCGCGGGTTCCACCTCTGGGCGGCTATCGAACCGGATCACGAGTATGAGGCTGTTGGCGCCGCCGCCTGGTGCCTGGGTGCACTGATCGCCGCCGGCAACCCCGATACGGCGACAACGGAGTTCCTCAAGAAGGAACGCGGCGATGCAGTGTTTGTCGACTGGTTGCGCAACCGGTGGGCGCAGTCCATCGCCTGCCCCTACTCGCTCCGTTCGCGGCACGCCCCGACGGTGGTCACCCCGCTGCGATGGGACGAACTGAAGGGGGCGGTGCCAACCGGTTGGGACATCGAGACGATCGCGGATCGGTTGGCGGACCCACCGGCTCCTCCCCAGCCCACGGCTCTGGATGTCGACGCCATCGTGGCTGCCGCCGCCGACGCAGGTATCGACCCGTCCCGCATTCACGACCGCTTCCGGGGTTGATCTGCGGCCGTGGTCGATCTCGGCGCCTAGACGCGCCCGGCCTCCTCCCGCCGGTGATGGATTGCCAGCTCCTGCAATGCGTCTGTGCGGATATCTGACGCGCCGGCGACTGCCACTCTGGCCGGCGTGGCTGCCCGGAGGGTCGACGTGCGGTTGCCGCCCTCGATCAGAGCCCTCTCGCCCAGGATGGAGCCGGGCCCGACCTCGGCCACGGTTTCGCCGTCGACCTCCACCACCAGGACCCCATCGAGCACCAGGAACAGTTCCCTGCCCGGCTCGCCCTGCATCACGAGAGTCTCGCCGTAGGCCAGCTTCCGGAATCGGGGCTTCTTGCCGTCCCGCATGATGTGAGTGGAGAGCTGACGCTCCAGCCCGCTCTCGACTGCGGTGACGATGGCCGGGGAGTCGGCGTTGCCCCATGGAGTGTTGTCGCCGAAGCTCTCCTGGGTCCAGGCTTTGAAGTCGATCATGCCGCTCTTGGCGACCAGATCCATGGTTTCGTTGTAGACCCAATGGCGCGGCATCTTGCTGGCGCCCGACATCTCGAAGTCGCGGCTCCCGTCTGCCCGGATGGTGAGCGAGAGTGTCGTCCAGACCGTGGGCGCGGTCACCTTGAGGAAGGGTGGCCGGTTGAGGCGACGGGGGAGCGGCGCACCGGTACGGCCACCGGTCGTCTGCGAGAACGTGACGGAGGTCGCCGTGATCACGGGGCTGCGCTGGATGTCAGGAAAGGACACGGCGGGGATGGTGATGCTGCCCAGCCCCAGGGCCACCGTCGTCGCGCCGATGTGACCGCCACCGGAATAGCCGGCGTCCACCACCAGGCCGTCCTCGACGTCGATCCACGCCCGCAGGTCGTTGGCGAACCTGAACCGGTCGGCCTGGCGCAGGGCCTCCAGGTCGTCGATGTGGTCCGGTAAGGGGTCGTCATAGTGGCCGAGCCCCAGATCGACCGGCACTCGGAGCGGGCCGGTCATCGCCTCGGACGGAATCCACGAGACCGACGTGACTGATGCTTCGATGCGCATTGCTTCCCCTCTCGACTGGGAGAAAGGGTCTCAGGTCTCGCCTAGCGCGCCCAGGGTGGTGGCCGCCTTTCGACGGGGTGTTAACCCCACTCCCGAAGCCGCATCTCCACCATGGCCAATTCCAGCGTCGAGGCGGACAATTGGTACGTACAATCCGCAAACGAGGTGGAGCGATGACGATCTCAGTGTTTCTCGCCGACGACAACCTCATCGTCCGCGAGGGCGTCAAAGCGTTGCTCGACCTCGAGGACGATTTCACCGTCGTCGGACAGGCCGCCGACTACGACGGGCTGGTCAGCGGCGCAGAAGCCGCCAATCCGCAGGTCATCGTCACCGACATCAGGATGCCGCCCGACTTCTCACGGGAAGGCATCGATGCCGCCAAGGAGGTCCGCAAACGCCACCCGGGCACCGGCATCGTGATCCTCTCCCAGTTCGACGACCCCGACTACGCCGTCTCGCTGCTGTCGGAAGGTGCGGCCGGATACGCCTACCTCCTCAAGGACCGGGTAGGGGAGGGCAACCAGCTGGCCCGGGCCGTCCGGGAGGTGGCGGCCGGCGGCTCTGTGCTCGACCCGAAGATCGTCGACGCCCTCACCAGCCCTGTCCGCACGGACGCCTCGTTGTCGCCCGCCGAGGAGACCCTGCTGAAGCAGGTGGCCGAAGGCCGCACCATCAACGCGATTGCCGCACATTCCCAGACAACGCCCGCCGACGTCGACGCAGCCATCGAGAAGCTCTTCGTACGGCTAGCCGAAGGGCTCACCGCCGGGCGGGCCGACAGTCTGCACCGGCTGAGGATGCTCCAAAAGGCGATCGTCGACCGCAAGGAGCAGGGCGAATCACTCAGTCGCCTGCTCCCCGGTGGGGTGGCCGCCCGGATCCTCGAAGGTGGCCATATGCCGGGGGAAACAGAGGAACTGACGGTCACCGTCCTGATGTCCGACATCCGCGGCTACACCACCATCGCCGAGCATGCCGACCCGAGCCTCCTGGCCGGGCAGCTCAACGAGCATCGGGCCGCGATGAACCGGGCGATCCTCTCCAACGACGGCACCGTCATGCAGTTTGTCGGCGATGCGGTGATGGCGGTGTTCGGGGCGCCGGTCGCCCAGAACGATCATGCCGATCGGGCGGTGGCCGCCGCGGAGGCCATGCATACCGCCCAGCAGGACCTCAACGCCCGGTGGATCTCCGAGGGTCGGCCGCCATTCGGGCTCGGGATCGGGCTGTCGACGGGACCTGTCGCTGCGGCTCTGCTCGGCTCCGAAGAGCGACTCGAATACACCGTGGTCGGTGACACGGTGAACCTAACCCAGCGGATTCAACAGTGGGCCGAGCCGGGGGAAACGGTGCTCAGCGATCCAACTTGGGACGCTCTGACGGTCCGTCCGGCAGCCGATTCATTGCCCGCGGAGATCGTGAAGGGTCGCCAAACGCCGGTGTCCGCCCACCGGTTCCCTCCGAGAAGCTCATGAACGTGAACCTCTCTGACCGCGCCCGGCTCCGGATCGGCGTCACCTTCGGCGCAGCCTCGGCCGGATTGTCGCTGGCGTCGATGATCACGTTGTTCGTCTCGGGCGACCGGGACTTCCTCATCGAGATCTCGGGTCTCGTGTTCGGCTTCATGGGGTTGGGCTTCGGTGTGCTGACCCTGGTGATGATTCGGTCTCAGCCGACCAACGGGGCGGTGTGGGCTATCGCATGGGCGGGGGTCTTCTCGGCGCTCTACGTTGCGGGCGCCGCCGGGGCCCTGGTACTCAGCAACGGCGAGTTCCCCGGGCTCACGTACGAGGTGTTTCGAGAACTGAGCCCTTCCCAACTTCCCCGGTCTGCGGCGTTCGCCATCTTCTTCCGTTTCTGGACCCTCTATCCGGCTATCTGGCTTCCGCTCACCCTCGGTTTGCTCCTGTTCCCCGACGGCAAACCGCCGTCCCGCCGATGGAGATGGGTGGGCTGGTGGAGCGTTTCCGCCATCGTGTTGGGAGGGGTAGCGGCCGCGATCTCGGGCAACCCGTGGAGCACCGTCCCCATCTGGTCGTCCGAGTCGACCGTCCCGGGAGTCCTTGGATCACTCATGTCGGCGGGGTTCATCCTCGCGTCGATCTCCGCGATCGTGTCGGTGGTCTCGCTTGCGGTCAGGTATCGACGATCGTCGGGAGTGGCCCGGAGTCAGATCCGGTGGATTGCTCTCGGTGGGGCGTTGCTGGTGGCCTTCATTTTCGTTGTGCCGAATTTCGAGACGGGAGGCCCGGCAACCAGCGGCTCGGAATTCATCGGCGTGGTGGCCATGTCGGCCTTGATGGCCTCCTACGGCATCGCAATCACGAAGTACCGGCTCTATGACATTGACATCGTCATCTCGCGGACTCTCACCTACGCGGTCCTGGCCGCGTTCATCACCGCTGTCTACGCGCTCCTTGTCGTTGGCGTGGGGTCGTTGCTCGGGAGTGGCGATGAGCCGAATCTGGGACTGTCGATTACTGCGGTGGCTGTCGTCGCTGTCGCGTTTGAACCACTCCGCAATCGGGTCCAGCACGCCGCCAACCGACTCGTGTTTGGCAAGAGATCCAGCCCGTACGAGGTGCTCGCCGAAGCCACCAGTCGCCTGGCCAGCACTGGCTCCCCTGAGGAGACTCTCGCTCAAGTCACCCATCTGGTAGCGCAAGGCACAGGAGCGGTCGAAACGGTGCTCTGGTTGACAGTGGGGGACCAGCTGCACCCCCATTCGGCCACCCCGTTGGATGCCCTTGGCGAACTCCGTCCGGTGGGCATCGTGGGCGGGGCGATGCCCGGGCTCCCGGGTGAAGCAGTCGTTCCTGTCCGTCACCGAAACGAACTGCTTGGAGCCATCGCGATCACGAAACCCCGCGGTCAGTCGGTGACCGTCGCGGACGAAAAGGTGCTGGCAGACGTGGCGGCCGGATCCGGCCTGCTGCTCCGAAACATTGGCCTCAACGCCGAACTCGCCGAACGCGCCGAGCAACTGCGGGTGTCCCGGCGCCGCCTGGTGGCAGCGCACGACGCCGAGCGGCACCGACTGGAACGGGACCTGCACGACGGTGCCCAACAGCAAGTGGTCGCCCTCAAGGTGAAGCTCGGCATCGCCCGGACACTTGCCGAAAGGGAAGGCGTTGGGAAGGTCGCCGAAATCGTGGCGGACCTGGCGGACACGACGCAAGCAGCCGTGGATGCGATGAGGGCGGTTGCGCACGGGATCTACCCGCCTCTCTTGGAAGCGGAAGGTCTGGAAGTGGCTCTGACAGCCGTGCGCCGAACCTTCCCCGTAACGGTGGACATCGAGTTCGCGGGGTTGGTCCGGTACGAACGGTCCCTCGAAGAGAGCGTGTACTTCTGCGTCGTCGAGATCATCACCCGGGTGATCGACGGCGGAGCCTCTACGATCAGCCTGTCCCTGAACGACTCAGCCCGCTCGATCGAATTCGAGATCCGTCATGACGGAGTGGTCGGCGATCTCCTGGCCGTCGAGGACCGCCTCGACGCACTGGAGGGCTGGCTCCGGACTGGGAGCGACTCAGCCGGAAGCTTCGTGTCCGGCGCGGTGCCAGCCACCGCTCCAGTTCTGGAAACAACATGACAGGAACCCGCCAGATGAACTGGGCATGGGTGGCGCTGACAGTCATCACGCTCAGCACTGCGGGCGCCATGTGGGATGTGGTGGCCTTGGCGGAGTCGCTGGTGGTGGTCATCGGCGAGGTGGCCTGGATGGGGCTTGCGCCAGTGTTCGGTGTGCTGGGTGTCGTGATCATGTCCAAACAGCCGGGGAACCGGATCGGGCAGTTGTTGCTGCTCATTGGGGGCGGTCTGGCAAGCGAGGTCATCCTCGGGGGCGTGCTCGACCTCCTCAACGGGGGAACGCTCGATATCACCGTCGAACCGGCCACCCTCTCCCCGTTGCTGTTCGCCAGGCTATGGGTCAACAACTGGACGTGGGTGACGGCGATCTTCCCCATCTTTCTGCTGCTCTACGTTTTCCCCACTGGGAACCTGCCATCCCGCAGATGGATCTGGGCGCCACGCGTCATGATCGTGATGGCAGTGATCATGCTCGGACTGGGGGCCTTCAGCTCGAACATCGGGCCGGTCAACGAGGCCTGGTTCGTGCCGAACCCAATCGGCTTCATCGAACTCAGCACCATCAATCTGATTCTGGTGCCGTGGTCGGCGACGCTGGTCGCTCTCGCCGCTGGTGGGGTAGCTGCCATGGTCCTGCGGTACCGGCGAGCCTCGTATGTGGAGAGGAATCAAATCAAGCTGGTGTTGTTGGCAGTGGCATTCTTCGGTGCCATCTACGGAATGGAGGTCTCCGTCTTTTCGTGGACCAATGAGCCGACACTGGCCGGGCTCCTGTTGCCCGTGGCCGTGGCCGGTATTCCCGTGTCGATCACGATTGCCATCCTCCGGCACCGCCTGTTCGACATCGACGTCATCATCAGCCGGTCGCTTGCGTACGGCACGTTGGCCGTGTTCATCGGAGCCGTATACGTCGGCATGGTGGTCGGGATTGGGGAGTTGCTCGATCAACGAGGCAGCGTTGGTCTCTCGATCGCAGCCACCAGCCTCGTGGCGCTGGCGTTCCAGCCGGTCCGGGTTCGAGTCGAGCGACTGGCGAATCGCCTGGTGTACGGCGAGCGGGCCACTCCGTACGAGGTTCTCGCCCTGTTCTCGCGCCAGTCGGCCGAGGAGTCGGACGAGGAGTTGCTTGCTCGAATCCCGCGACTCATGGTTGACGGAACCGGTGCCTCGGCCGCTGCTCTGTGGGTTCGTTCGGACGCCGGCTTTCGCGTCGCTTCGACGTGGCCGGCGGATGCGGTTGGACGCGTTCTGGATGCGGGAGCGACATTCACCGATCCTGCAGCTGACTACTCAATGTCGGTGTTTCATGACGGTGAGCTACTCGGTGGGATCTCGTTGACCAAGGGCCGGGGCGAATCCATTACTCCCACCGAGGAGGAGCTGCTGGCCAACCTGGCCGGTGGTCTGGGCCTGGCGCTCCGCAACACACAACTGACGGAGCAACTCCGCAAACAGGTCAGGGACTTGAAACGATCGCGGGATCGGATCGTCAGTGCCGCCGACCAGGCCAGGCGCTCGCTCGAGCATGATCTGGACAGTGGTCCACAACAGCAATTGGTGGCGGTCAAAGTGAAGCTGGGACCCACCCGCGTTCTCGCGGAGAAGTCAGGTGCCGTGAAGACCGCTCAGATCCTCGCCGATATCGAAGCCCAGGCGGGTGACGCCATCCAGGCCGTGCGCGACTTTGCGGCCGGCATCTATCCGCCGCTGCTCGGAGCTGAAGGACTTGCCGTGGCCCTGGGGCATCAAACTCGACGCGCTGCCTTGCCGATCGCCGTGCATTCAAATGGGATCGGCCGCTACCCGCGAGATGTAGAAGCTGCTGTGTACTTCACCGTGCTCGAAGCCCTACAGAACACCGCCAAGTATGCGGACGCGTCGGGTGCTGAGGTGAGCCTCAGCGAGCGCAATGGCGATCTCCTCTTCGAGGTCCGCGACGATGGGCGGGGCTTCGACACCGGCGCCGTGCGCCCGGGCATTGGGCTCAACGGCATTGCCGACAGGATCGACACCGTCGGCGGCGCTTGGAGGATCACGTCGTACCCGGGTACCGGAACGGTGGTGAGTGGGTCGGTACCCGTCCGAGAGCCGGCGCTTGTACCCGCCAGTTTGGAATCGGCTTGATAACGCGGCGGCGAAGGCCGGAGCATGCGTGCAGAACCAACCACGTGTCTCGACCGGCGAATCCGGCGAGCGACTGGAGGAGCATCAGTGGACACACAATCGAGGACCGGGACGACGAGCGTCCGAACTGACCCCGGTCGGGCTGTTGGTGGGCTGAGGTCTCCGGTGACGGCAGGTCGGCTCGGCGTCTTCGGCGGGCTGCTCTGGGTTGGGGCGATCGCCCTCGAGTATTCGAAGGATCTCCAACCTCCTGCCAGTGGCGGGCTCTTCCACCTCAACCAGGCGATGTTCGCCGTCGGGCTGTTCTGCTGGGTGATCGTCATCCTCGGGTACCACTGGCTCGGCGCGGCCGGTACTGGTTGGTCCCGTTTTGCCCTGCCAGTGTGGGCCGGGGGAGTTGCACTGATCGCGGTCGGGTCGGTGATCTCCCTCCTGTTGTTCAGCCTCGTGTCGACGTCAGACGCCGTCTACGACGACAACCCGCTGATGCCGGTCGGCGGGATCGTGTCGCTCGGGGCGTCCCTCGTGGCCGGCGTGGCCGTGGGTCGCGCTGGGCGTCTGCCGGGCTCGTTGAGGTGGGCCGTGCTGGCGTACGCGCTCTATGTGCTGGGAGGCCTGTTCGTGCCGCTCTTCCTCGGCTCCGAGCCCAATGCGGTCACCGAGAGTCTGTGGGGCCTGGCGTGGGTAGGTCTCGGCGCTGTGCTGATCCGGAGCGGTCCGGCAGTCGAGGGGTAGCTGCAGCCTCGTTGGAGGCGCTCGCCATCGATTTCAAGATCCGGTGGCCTGCTCCCACATGTCGGCGAGCGTGTCCATCCCGAACTGCGACTTCGGGATGAATCCGACGGCGCCGGCCGACACAGCCACTTGCTCGTAGTCACCGGACTCGTGGGTGGACATCACCACAACCACCGGCGGTTCGGCGAGGGCGCGCATCCGCCGCGTGGTTTCGATGCCGTCGATTCCGGGCATCTGCACGTCCATGAGCACCAGGTCGGGCCGTGTCTCGGCGACCAGCTCGAGGGCTTGCTCACCGTTCACCGCCTCGGCAACGACCTCGAAGCCATCGGTCA
>CBDUEV010000100.1:0-8437 GCA_965366365.1 uncultured Acidimicrobiia bacterium
CCGACGAGTTCGACGATCGATTCCATCATGAAACCATCCTGAGCCCCAGCGGTGTCACACACCACCTCCTCTGGCGCGACGCAGACAACTACGCATGAGACCGCTCCGCTACTCGATCAACCTGACGCTCGACGGCAGCTGCGATCACGAGGCCGTCGCACCTGATCAGGAGATACACGACTACTGGACCGCCAGTCTCGAGAGGGCCGACGCCCTGCTCTTCGGGCGAGTGACCTACGAGATGATGGAGGAAGCTTGGCGGCAACCGCCGTCGGGGCAATGGCCCGCCTGGATGGGTGAGTCGGAGATCGCCTTTGCTCGGACGATCGGCGAAAAGGAGAAGTACGTCGTGTCCAGCACCCTGGAGAAGGTCGATTGGAACGCAGAACTCGTTCAGGGTGACCTGGCGTCCGCAGTCGAAGACCTCAAGCAGGCGCCAGGCACAGGGGTGTTCGTCGGCGGCGTGACCCTGCCCCTGGCGTTGGCGGAACTCGGGCTGATCGATGAATACGAGTTCGTGGTTCATCCCGTCGTAGCCGGCCACGGCCCAACGCTGTTCGCCGGGTTGAGTCAACCGCTCGAACTCGAGCTCGTGGGACGCCGGGAGTTCCAGTCCGGGGCGATCGTATTGCGTTACCAGTCCAGATAGGCGATCGAAGGCGGCTGGTCAGCGCGCACCCGACTCTGGGGAGTCACCGCACAGCCACTCCCCCCTCGATCGCGGCGTCGGCCAGGCTCACTGTTGGGCGTCGGCGGGTGCGGGCTGAACACTGGAGAACGTGAACGCCCTGTCGCTCGGCCCGTGTGCTCTGAGGTGCTCGAGTCGCTCGATCGCCTCGTCGGTTCCGGGAATGTGACCGGCTTGGACCCACCACATCACCAAGTGCGCTTGAGTTTTGGGTTCGAACCAGTCGTGGCGCTGACGAAACACCGTCCGATGCTCTGTGCGGTACGTGAAAGCCTTGAGCTGCTCGACGCTCTCCCACACCGACAGGTTGACGATCTCGAGTGGGTCTCCGAATACGTCGATGTCGGTGGCGTTGCCCGAGTCGCTCTGTAGCCGCCACACGAAGCCGGGTGATTCTTCGGCCAGCTCGTTGATCCGGTCGAGCTCGTCGAAGAACCCAGCTACTCGTGGGTCTTCAGCGGGATGTTTGAGTCGGCCGATATTCAGCTGGGCGAGATGGTACGTCACCTGGATGAGGATAAGGGTATTGCCTGGTGAAAGCCGAACCACGCTTCCTTCCTCACACGAGGCGAGCGGAGGGACTAGCGGCCGAGGATCGTCAGGCTTCTCTGCCCGGCGGCCTTACCGAGCTGCAGCCGTACGTTCCCTCCCGGGTCGCGTACCGCTGAGCGGCCGGCGGTGTCGGCGAAACCGCCTCCTGTCGGACCGGCGAAGCTTGCGTAGGCCACCCAGACAGAGTGGTCGTTGATGATGCGATGAGAGCGGCGTGGTTGAACCTCTCGGTCTTCCTCGCTCTCGCAGACGCCGGCGATGTAGGCGTCGATGCCGAGCTCCGTCGTTGCTGCCGCATGTTCGGGTTGGCCGGTGTCCTTGCAGATTGCAAGACCGAGTCGCCAACCTTCGACTTCGAGGACCGCGGGCGTATCGCCAGGACCGTAGTGATGGGGTTCCTCGCCGCCGAGGTGCATCTTGTCGTACACGACCTCCGCCCCATCCCGATCGACACGAAGGATCGAAATCCGACGACGGGCACCCCCCGTCGGCCGGGTCGGTGCACCGACGAGCGCTATCGAATTGCGCATGGCGCACGCCTCGACAAGTGGCTCGAGCGCATGGTCTTCGGGGTCCACCGGCATGAGGTTCATGGCGTAGCCGGTCAACGACAGCTCTGGGAAGACCACGAGTCGCGCTTCGAGGTCCAGAACGGCTCTCGAATGCTCCAGGACGTTCGCGGCCAAGTCGCCGAGCACGGACACCGGCTGCGCTATGCCGAGCGAGAGCGTCGAATTCACGTCCGAAGTATTGCACTGTCGACAGCGGACAGGCTGTGAGGGGTGAGAGCCTCATCACAGCCCCGACAACCCTGGGCGACGGCTGGTCGGGGAAGGCTCGTCACTCGACATCAACGCCGGGCTGAACTCCCCGCCTTCGCCAGGTGAGTTCGTTTCACAGATGCTCTGCCCCCGCGTCAAGCGGGGGCAGAGCATCCGTCCTACGGTCTGGGCAGTCGCTTTCCGGTGGCGAGTCCATGGGCAATCGTGTTGAGAGTGTCTTCGGTGCCCGTGAATCCCTCGTTCGGGACGAAGATGTCGTGACCGAAGTCGACGTCCACATCGTCAGCGGTGCCGAAGATCCCGTCGGGACCGACCCCGAATGTGCCCAGGAGATTCCCACCCTGGTCCATGATGTTCGCATCCGGGTTGAACTGATCGGTATGCCAGTTCCCGAAGAAGTGCCCGGCTTCATGAGCCACGATGTTGCCGACTGCCACGCCGACCAGGTCGATCTTCGTTGCAGAGGGATCGAGCGGAATGTCGTTCAAGGTCGGGAGTCCTCGACCGGGGCGAGCACTGAGGAGGTCGAGGAGCACGAGGGCGCTCTCCTGAGTGGCGAAGTTCCCAGGATCGATCGATTGGGCGATGCCGATCGTCGGGATTCCCGACTCGTTGATCGTTCCGCCGATGATCACCCGGCTGACGTTGGGTTGACCCCACGGGTCGGCGTGGTCCCGGCTGTTCCGGATCTCCACGTCGAAGTCTCCCGGTACACCGGTGCTATCACGATCACCGTTGGTTCCCAGCACCCGCATGTCTTGCGACAGGCTCTCCGCCACCGATGCGATGATCGCGTCGATGACGGCATTCTTGTCTCTCGGCGTGAGCCCCCAACGACGGAGGAATCGGTCCAGCGGTGAAAGCGTCACTTGATTCGGAGGCGTGAAGAAGATCCGGGTATCGAGAGTTGCGCCGTCGAAATCCAGGAACAGGATCTGTGTGGCGGCACCGGCACGCGTCTCGAGAATCGGTCGGAAGACCTGGGCGTCGATCTCATACTGAGAGTCGACCATCGCAGCCAAGTAGTAAGTGCCATCGTTCGGGACGACGTAGTTCAAGACAGCCGCACCGCCACCTGGGAGAGGTGATCTCCTTCCGTAGATGAAGCTGGCGTCCTGCGAAGATCCCATTAGCTCGTTGCCGGCCGAGTCGAACAGGGTGAGGCGTGTGCCCTCAGACAGGCTGGCGCCAAACACGTCACCATTGTCCAGCTCGAGCGCAAACACGTCGCGATCGAACTCAGTGACGGCAATCGTCACGTCGTAGTCGCCTTCGCTGGCTGCGCCGTCGCCAGACCCGGGATCGAACGGATCGTTGGGCAGGAAGCTGCCGAAGCCGCCAATCGACACGTAGTAGTCCCCGGCGGCAGGCGCCGAAAACATGATGAAGCTGTCGTAGCTACTCCCATCATCATCATTCAGGTCGAGAAGCGTGCCGGCCGCGTCCCAGATTCCAATGAAGCTGTCGAGGTCCCCAAACGGATCCGCGGTGTCGACATCGACCTTGATGAACTCCCCTGCATTGACAGCCGTCACGGCAAAGAAGTCGAAATCGCCGGTGCCTGCACCAGCACTTCCCCACGGTCCGTCACCGATGGTGCCGGAGGTCGTGACCTCGCCACCGAGTGCCAAGCCGGTCACATTGGCGAGCGGAATCGAACCATCGTCTTCGGGGAACGGACCGATCGGGGTGGTGGCGACCACACTCGAAGCTCCCACCCCGGAGATCAGCAGCGCGGGGTCTTCCCCGGCGCCGGTCCCGAAACCGGAGATGACTTCTGCGTTGGCTATCGAATCGTTGCCTCCGATCACCGCGGGCGGTTCGAGTTCCGCGTACGGAATCACGGCCGTCGGTGAGGCCTGAGCATTGGCGCGCCGAGCGGACTCCGTCGCGGCGAATCGGTTCCAATACGATCGGTCGACCTTGGCGCTTGCCGGAGTCAGGCTCAGCCACGGAACGGCACCCACGAGCGACGGAGCGGTGGCTTCGCTGCCTTTGGTCTTGTCCCCTGACGCTTGAGCTTCGGCGAGCGACCGAGAGGCCGGGCCTGGATCGGTTGCCGACCCAACGGGCGCCATGAGAACCCCGAAAATGGTGGTCAGCGCTACCAACAAAGCGAACTTCCGAGCCTGGAACATGTCCCCCCCTTTTGCTTCCGGATGTGCCGCTGTCAATGTAGCCGGGCAACGCAGAGCGGGCTGAGAAACCTCGAAAAAAAACGAGCGGCGTTTTCACCCGGTCGCCATCGCCCGAAGACCCCCACCGATCAAGCTCTGTGGGTGAAATCGCTCCTGCAGGCTTCGGCGTGATCTGTGCGATACGTCGGGCCTGTCACGTCAAGCCAACGGAGTGGTGTTGGCGATGGCGTGCTGCTCGACGTGGATGCAGATGATCATGGACTCCAGATCATCAGCGGGTCCCGAACCTCGGAACGTCTGCGCCGCATCGACAGAGTCCCACTGCTCGAAGATGTTGACTCTCTGCTCATCGAGTGGATCAGCCGATAGATGGAAGTCGACGCATCCGGGCGCAGTTCGAGCTGCCTCGATGACGGCCCGGCAACCAGCGAGGTACGCACCCCGTTGCGCGGCGTCTACTCGAATCCACCCAGAAACGATCACCATGGATCGGATCGTACTCCAGCAACCATCGTCCGAAGCACGCTGCCGTGGATCCGTCCCACCTGCCGCGGGTGCCACAGCGGTCTCCTTGGTCTCTCCGAAAGAGTCGTCCGGAGGCACCGATCCTTCGACTGGCAGGCCAAGCTCCCAGGGTGTCCTGAGGGTGCGCCCAGGGAACGCCCAGCTTCTCTCGATACAAATGAGTCATAGCGAAAGAACTTGGAGCAAACAATGGCCCTCTCAGCCAACATCCTCATCGACATCGTCGCCATCTTGATCTTGACGTTCGGCCTCTATTGGCCCCGCCACGGGCGCAAGAGCATGGTGGTTGCGTATCTGACCGCCAACATCGGCGTCGTAGCCGTGGCCAGCGTGCTCGCCTCGTCAACCGTCACCGCAGGGCTCGGCCTCGGCTTGTTCGGCATCTTGTCGATCATTCGTCTGCGCTCCGACGAGCTCGACCACACGGAAATCGCCTACTACTTCGGTGCGCTGGCGCTTGGGCTCTTCGCCGGGCTCGGCGGAACCCTGAGCTGGGCGACCCCCGCCATGACCGTGGCAATCCTTGCCGCCCTGTACATCGGCGATCATCCGGGCCTGTTCCCTGAGTATCGCAACCAGATCGTCACCCTCGATGCTGCCTACACAGATGAGACCGCGCTGGTCATGCGTCTGGAAGAGCTTCTCGACGCCCAGGTGCACCACGCCAACGTGCGGAAGGTCGACCTCGTCAACGACACCACATCGGTGGACGTCCGTTACCGGCTTCGCTCGGCCGGCGTCAGCCGGCGGGCCAGCGGCTCCGCTCCCGCAGCGATAGGCGAGTCGCGATGACCCAGAACACGCTCTCCGTGGACGCCCTTCCATCGATCAGCCTCACCGAGCTCGAGGGGGTTGCCCCGCTCCTGACCCGAAAGGACCGCAAATACCTGGTACCGATGTCGGTGGCCCGACTGATCGTCTCCCAGACCGGTCTGCAAGTCCTGGAGATCGACGGCCGGCGGACCTTCCGGTATGAATCGGTGTACTTCGACACTCCCGACCGAATCTCGTACCTGGCGGCGGCCCACAAACGGCGTCGAAGGTTCAAGGTTCGCACCCGTTCGTACCTCGATAGTGGCCTTTGTTCGCTAGAGGTGAAGACCCGGGAGCGGCGGGGACTCACCGAGAAGCATCGGTTGCCGTACACCGTTGCCCAGCGTGGTGAACTCGACAGCGCTGCTCTGGAGTTCATCGACGGCTTCGACGCAATCGCCCCGCACAGTGGGCGACTCGAGCCGGCGCTCACCACCCGCTATGAACGCACCACTCTGCTCGAGATCAGTTCGATGAGCCGGATCACCATCGACACCAGTCTGCAGTGTGAGACCCCAGCAGGATCGAGCGTCTCGCAGTCGAAGATGGCGGTGATCGAGACCAAGACCGCCGGGCCGCCCTCCGCGACCGACCACTTCCTGTGGAGCCTGCACGAGCGCCCTGTCCAGATCAGCAAGTACTGCACCGGCCTCGCCGCTCTGACCCCGGGACTGCCGGCCAACAAGTGGAACCGGGTGCTCCGCCGGCACTTCGATTGGACCCCGGCTCCCGTCCCCCTCTACTCGGGAGTCCCCAGCCCGAAACCAGCTGAGGCTGCGGACATCGCTCCCCTCGATCGTCGCTCAATCGGCCGCGACCGAGCCCCCTGGGTACCCTTCCTGGAGGGAGCCGGCTCATGAGGCGACCCGCTTTCCCCCACCGCAGTAATAGGCCCGCGTCCGGGCGGTGTTTCCGCCCCCTGCCTCTATGAGCCGATGGATGCACGCCCTGCCGCAGCCGCTCCATGCTCACAGAGTATTCAGCACCTCTTCAGCTGAGTCTTAGGTTCTTCCGCTGCAATAACCACATCGAGCTACCGGAGTCTTCCGTGCATCACATCGACCGCCTCGAAGCACTCGGCTCCCCCGAGCAATCGGGAGGGGTCCCCGCCCGTCGGAGGTTCCGCCGCGACGGCTTGCTGGGAACCGTCATAGAGGTGGCGGTGGACTCCGATCAGCCCACCCAGGTCGCGAATGGGGTGTTCGCCGAGGTCGAGCGCCTCGCGGACATCTTCAACTGGTTTGACGACGCCAGCGAGCTGCGCCGCTGGGCCCGCGGCGAGACCGCGGCGGGCCCGGAACTCGCCGAGGTCCTCGACCTCGCCGAAGATTGGAAACGAAGAAGCGGCGGAGCCTTCGACCCCGCCGCCGGTGCCCTGGTCGGACTTTGGACGCAGGCGTCGGAGGAGGGCCGCGTCCCCAGCATGATCGAGATCGCCGAAGCCGTTGAAGTAGCGGCCACCTCCGGCGGCGGCAGGACCCTCAACGCCGTCGCCAAGGGCTGGATCGTCGATCAGGCGGTCCGGCGCGAAGTCGACCTCGGTTTCGAGGGCACTCTGATCGTGAACGCCGGCGGCGACCTCCGTCACGTCGGCGCGGATCCGATCATTGCGGGTATCGAAGACCCCAGGCGACCGTACGACAATGTTCCTCCGCTGGTCCGGGTCGCCGTCCACAACATGGCCCTTGCGACCAGTGGCGGCGGGCGACGCCACTGGATCATCGGCGGCAGACGCTTTGGCCACATTCTCGACCCGAGGACGGGCTATCCGCCCACGCATGTCGAGTCCGCTTCGGTTCTGGCCCACGAGGTAGCGACGGCCGACGTCATGGCCACCATTCTCACGATCGTGTCGGTCGCCGAAGGGCTGGCGCTCAGCGAGGAGGCCGACGTCGGGTGCTGCATCATCGACGATTCCGGTGTGCTGCATCGCAACGAGCGATGGCGGCACGCCGAACGGATGTCGTCTCCCCGGACCACGAGCGGGTCTCCCCCCGACGTTGGCGAGTGTATGGAAAGCCGGCTTCGCCTCTCGGAGCACATGGCGTATTCAAGGAGTGAAACATGACAACACCCGAGCAGTCCCGCTACCAAGAAATCAGCCGGCGCGCATTCCTCCGGCGTAGCGCGGCCCTCGGACTCGCGGTCGCTGTTCCCAGTTCGATCCTCGCTTCCTGCGGGTCCGACGCCGCCACGTTCGATAGCGGGTCCGTCGACTCCACAACCGCGCCAGACCCGACCACCACGGTCGGTCCAGCTGGGGCAACGACCACCACCACGGAAGCAGTCGCCCCAAGCACGACAGGAGCCGAGGCAACAGCGTCCCCCACACCGGCCGGAACCGAACTCATCGTCGACTTCACATACGCGGCGGCAAGCACGTCTGGAGTGAAGAACCCGTATGTCGCCGTCTGGGTCGAAGACGAAGCCGGTGAACTCGCCGCCACCATTGCTCTCTGGTTCCTCCAATCACAGAAAGGCACCAGGTGGCTGAGTGACCTCCGCCGTTGGACGACGGTCGACGGCAGTGACGCAACGATCGACGTCATTTCGAGCGCCACGCGGCGTCCCGGCAGCTACACCGTGGTGTGGGACGGTACCGACATCGACGGGAACCCCGTCCCGCCCGGCAACTACTACATCGCCATCGAAGCAGCCCGGGAAAACGGTCCCTATTCGTTGATCCGAGAAGAAATCACTATCGGCGAGGCAGCCTTTTCTCGCAACCTCGAATCGGAAGGAGAGTTGAGCGGTGCGACAGTCTCACTCGTCCTCACTTGACACCGTGACCGCAGCCGAACCGTCGCCGGACGCGGAGCCCACTCCTTCCCGGCCTCTGCGGCGGGCTCGCAGCAAGGGATGGAGACAGGGTCTCAACTGGACCCGGCTTCTCCACGTCTACACATCGATGCTCGCCCTTGTCGTGGTTTTGTTCTTCG
>CBDUEV010000101.1:0-8061 GCA_965366365.1 uncultured Acidimicrobiia bacterium
GGCCCCCTTCAATGGTCGACAGCCATTCCCACAAGGCGAGGTCGCGGGCCAGGCCTCGCTCGAGGGTGACCGGCTCGTAGCTGATCCTTCCAGGGAGTACCTTGGCGCCCGTCCCGAGGTCCGTTCCGGACCGGAATCGAATGGCCTGCACCTCTACCGAGAGGCCGGTCACCTCACTGAAATGGAGCTCGTCCATTCCGTCGATCTGGACGGCGAAGTTGTAGTTCCTCAACATGTTGTCTCGATGTGACACGGTGTTCCCCCAATTCGGCGATCCCTTCCGAACCTACACGGCCTTGCTGCGCCGGCGGCCCGGGCGGGGGTCAGTGGTTGGGAAGCTCGGATCTCCACGGTGGATTTGCCCCGGTTCGCGAGACCGAGATCGACGCTACCAAGGCCGCGAACGCCAGGATCTCTCTCCATGCGCCCAGCGAAACCTCAGCGAGCTGGGACCCGGTGAGCACGCCTGCTTCGTACAGCTGGACGAGCATGCCTCCGCAGAATGAGTCTCCTGCTCCGACGGAATCGACCACTTCCACCTTGTTCGACGGCACCGCCACCGACCCCTGGCGGGTGAACACGGTGGCCCCGCCCGACGTGGTCACCACCACGGCGCCGATTCCACCGGCCAGGTACTGCTCGGCAACGTCCTCCGCCGAGCGTCCCGGCCAGATCCAGTCGAGATCGGCGTCGGATACCCGCAGCAGGTCGACGTGGGCCAGCCACCGGTCGAACCAGCCCATCCACTGGGGGCGGTCTTCTTCGCCGACGATCTGGGGTCGGGCGTTGGGGTCCAGTGACACGAGTCCGTTGTGAGTCTCCACCAACCGGGCGTAGGCCTCTGCAGCCGGAAGCCGGAACATGCCCAGGGTTCCACCGTGCAGGATGTGCGGGCCTGGACCCAGCGGCGACAGGTCGATGTCGGTGAGCATCCGGTCGGCGGTTCCCTCCCCGTAGAAGTGGAACACGGGCGGGTCGCCTTCGACCACGGCCCGACAGGTCGGCTCCGGGCCTCGTTGGGCCACCGACAGATCGACGCCCGACTCGATGAGGTGCGACCAGATCAGTTCGCCGTAGTCGTCGGTCGAAACCCTCCCGAGGAACGCCGTGGGGGCTCCGAGACGGGCGCAGGCAATGGCCACATTCATGGGGCCGCCGCCAGGAAACGCGTCGGGGACCAGATCGACGAGGGCCTCTCCGGCGCTGATGATCATCGCCCACCTGCTCGGATCTCGCCCGGACCGCGCCCCTCCAATGACGAGGTCGGCACCCGGCCGTACGGTTCGGTGGGGACGGGAGGGGTCATCCGTTCTCCGGATCTGGGTGCAGCAACTCGAGCAACTCGTTGACATCGACGTGGCTCTCGAGGGGGTGACGGAGCGGGGAGTGCTGAGTCACCTCATAGTGATTGCGGCGACCCACCCGCTCGTGGGCGAGGTACCCCGCCTCCTCGAGTTCAGCGATGATCCGCTGGGCCGCCCTTTCGGTGATCCCCACCTGGGCGGCGACGTCCCGTGCCCGAATGTCGGGGTTCTCGGAGATCGAGAACAGCACATGGGCATGATTGGTCAGAAAGGTCCACGAGCCCTTCACGGTCAGCTCTGATTCCTCGTCATCGTGTCCTCGGCGTCTATTGCCGCTCTTCGATATTACACGACTTTCATCACATGTATTTCCTTTCGTGTATCCTCTCCCCGACGATGTTGTCTCTTCTCCTTCTCCATCTCGTGCTGGCGCTCGTCGCCATTGCCGGTCGATCGCGCCTGGGCCGGCACGCCTTCGCTCTCGGGGCGCTGGGACCGTTGGCGCTGCTGGGGTGGGTGGCCATTCGGGCAGGCGACATCACGGGCGGGACGCCGCACCTCGAGACCATCCGGTGGGTGCCGGGCCTCGACCTCGTCGTCGATCTGCGGGTGGATGCGTACACACTGATCTTCCTGGTGGTCATCGGTGTGGCCGGCACCGGCATCTTTCTCTACGCGGCTCGCTATTTCGCCTCGAGTCCTCGGGTCGGGATGTTCGCCGGCACGATGATCCTGTTCGGCGGCGCGATGACGGGCCTGGTCACCGCCGACCACCTCCTCGCCACGTTCCTCTTTTGGGAGCTGACCACCATCTCCTCCTACCTGCTCATCGGCTATGCCGACCATCTGGCAGCTGCAAGGTCGGCGGCCCTTCATGCCGCCCTGGTCACCGGCGGGGGTGGCCTGGCGTTGCTGGCCGGAGTGGTTCTGCTGGGCTCTGCGGCGGGGACCTTCAGCATTGCCGAGCTGGCGGCGAACCCTCCGGCCGCCTCGGCGACGGTGGGCACCGCATGGGCGCTGATCCTGGTGGGGGCGGTCACCAAATCGGCTCAGTTCCCCTTCCATGGCTGGCTGCCCGGGGCGATGGCAGCCCCTACCCCGGCCAGCGCCTACCTCCATTCCGCCACCATGGTCAAGGCGGGGATCTTCCTGGTGGGACGCCTGGCGCCCGCAGCGCTGGTGGGAGCGGCCTTCTGGCAGCCCACCGTGCTGACGATCGGGTTCCTGACGATGGTGCTGGGCGGCTGGCAGGCGTTGCGGCAGCACGACCTCAAGCTGCTGCTTGCCTACGGGACCGTGTCCCAGCTCGGCTTCCTCTTCCTGCTGATCGGCGCCGGCGACGGGAAGCTGCTCTACGGTGGGCTGGCGCTGCTCGCCGCCCACGCTCTCTTCAAGGCGGCTCTGTTCATGGTGGTGGGCACCATCGACCATGAGGCCGGAACACGCGACCTGCGCCGGCTGTCGGGCTTGCGCCGGTCGATGCCGGCTGTGTTCTGGACGGCAGTGGCGGCCGCCGCCTCGATGGCCGCCCTTCCGCTCACCTTCGGGTTCGCCGCCAAGGAGGCCGCATTCGATGGTCTGGTGGGGTCCGGGACCGGGTACGTGGCCCTCGCCGCCGGCGCTTCCGTCCTGACGGTTGCCTACACCGGACGTTTTCTCATCGGGGCCTTCGGCAGCCACCATCTCGACCACGAACCGGCCGGTCCCGACCACCCCGTTCCCTCCAACGCGCTCGTCTGGGCTCCACTCGTCCTGGCCGCCGGCGGACTCGGCCTGGGTGTGTTCCCTTCGGCGGTTGCCCCCACTTTCGAGGCCGCCACGGCTGCGGTCGGTGCCACCGGCGCCGGGAAGCTGGTGATCTGGCCCGGCTGGGTGGCGGCCCTGGGGTGGTCTCTGGTCTCCCTCTCCCTCGGTCTGCTGATGGTGCGGTGGCGATCGTTCCTGGACCGGGCGATCGAGTCGGTGGCCAGGGTTTCGCAGCGAATGCCGACCGCTGACGGAGCGTTCCACCGTTCGGTGGCCGGGCTGCTGACCTTCGCAGACCGGTCGAGCACCACCATCCAGAGCGGCTCGCTCCCCCGCTACATCGCCATCATCTTGCTGGTGGCCACCATCCTGCCGGCAACCGCCCTGTGGGGGGTCGGCCTTGACGTCGGTCCGATGCGGGCAGGGGGTCTGGTCGAATTGATCCTCGGCGTGTTGATCGTCGCCGCCGCGGTGACGCTCCTCTTCACCAAGCGCCGTTTCGCGGCGGTGCTGCTCCTCGGAGGCGTCGGGTATGGAGTGGCGGGCCTCTTCGCGGTGTTCGGTGGGGCGGACCTGTCCGTGACCCAACTGCTGGTCGAGACGTTGGCGGTGGCACTGTTCGCCCTGGTGTTGCGACACCTCCCGGCCACCTTCTCGCCGACCCGGTTCGCCAACCCGATGCGGGTCGTTGTGGCCGGAGCGGTCACGGTGTTCGTGTTTCTCGGTGGGCTGGCCGCCTTCTCGGCGCGGGTCGAGGCGCCGGTCTCGAATCAGTTGGTCGCGCAGTCGATCCCCGAGGCGCAGGGAGCCAACGTCGTCAACGTGATCCTGGTCGATTTCCGGGGATTGGACACCCTGGGAGAGATCACCGTTCTGGCCACCGCAACCCTGGGGGTGGCCGGACTGGTCTTGCCCGTGCTTCGCCGGCGGAGAGAGTCGACATGAATCGGAGACCCTCTCCCATCCTCGAGCATGGCGTCGTCTCCGTGGCGGGGCCGATGCTGGTGTTCTCTCTCTATCTACTCATGGCCGGCCACAACCAGCCAGGGGGAGGTTTCGCCGGCGGATTGGTGGCCGGGGTCACCGTGGTGCTGGCCTGGGCGGCGGGAGGACCGGCCACGGTCCGGCGCATCGTTCCAATCCGGTCGTCGGCGCTGCTCGGGCTGGGACTGGTGATCGCCGCCGCCACCGGGTTCGGATCGCTGCTGGCCGGTGGAGCCTTCCTCGAATCCGGCTACGTCTCGACCACCCTCCCGTTGATCGGGACGGTCAAGCTTGTTTCCGCCCTCGGGTTCGACATCGGGGTGTACCTGGTGGTGGTGGGCATGGCGCTCGGCTTGGTGCGCAGTCTCGGCGAAGACGCCTCCGAGGAGGAGAGCTCCTCATGAGTCTCATCGGCCTGGTCGTGGCGTCGGTCCTGTTCGGAGTGGGGACCTACCTCATGTTGCAGCGCGCCCTGTCGCGGGTGATCATCGGCCTCGGACTCGTGTCGCACGGAGCCAACCTGCTCATCGTGGTGAGCGGTGGGTTCGGCGGCGCCCCACCCATCCTCTCGGAAGGCGTCGACCCGGCCGCGGTCGCCGATCCCCTGCCTCAGGCAATGGTGCTGACCGCCATCGTCATCACCTTCGGGGTGACCGCCTTGCTGTTGGCATTGGCGCTGCGGAGTTGGTTCTTGACCGGTACCGACGTGGTGGAGGACGACCCGGAGGATCGGCGGATCGCCCGCGACACCCATCCGGTCACGGAGCCCGTCGCCGATGAAGACATGCACGAGGAGCCCGTATGAGCGAGCTGCTCGCCTCGGCAGTCGCCGTGCCCCTTCTCGCCGCCGGGCTCACCGTGCTGGTGGGCAAACGCCTGGTCGCCCAGCGAATCCTGGCGGCCCTCGGCGTCAGCTTCACCCTCGGCGCGGCGATCGCCCTGCTCATCGAGACGGATCGCAACGGCCCCGTCGTCGCCCAGATGGGTGGGTGGGCGGCGCCTGCCGGCATCACCCTGGTCGCCGACCGGTTCTCGGCGATCGTGCTGACCGTCTCGGCTGCCATGTTGGTGGCGGTCCTGGCCTACGCCATCGGTCAGCTGGGTCGCGACGCAGTGGATTGGTGGTTCCACACGAAATATCTGGTTCTCACCTCCGGGGTGGCGCTGTCGCTGTTGACCGGCGACCTGTTCAATCTGTTCGTCGGGTTCGAGATGATGCTCATCGCCAGCTACGTGCTGCTCACCGTCAAGACCGGACCACCCCAGATCCGGTCCACCATCACCTATGTGGTCATCAACCTGGTGGCCTCCGCACTGTTCCTCGTGCTCATCGCCTTCGTGTACGGCGCCACCGGAACGATCAACCTGGCCGACCTGGCCGGGAAGCTGGGGGGCATCGACCCGAACGTGGCGGACGGCCTGGGTCTCTTGATGCTCGTCGTGTTCGGTATCAAGGCGGGGCTGTTCCCGCTGTTCATGTGGTTGCCCGACTCGTACCCGACCGCTCCCACCCCGGTGACGGCCATTTTCGCAGGGCTGCTCACCAAGGTGGGGGTCTTCGTGATCATCCGCACTCAAACTCTGTTGTTCCCCTCCGATGGCCCGTCGACGCTGTTGCTGTTCGTCGCCGGTGCCACGATGACGGTTGGGGTGCTGGGGGCCATCGCCCAGAACGATGTGAAGCGGATCCTCTCCTTCCACATCGTCAGCCAGATCGGCTACATGATCATGGGACTCGGCTTCCTGTCGGTGGCCGGGTTGACCGCCGCCATTCTCTACATCACCCACCACATCGTGGTCAAGACCGGTCTGTTTCTGGTCGGGGGCCTGGTGGAGGCCGAACAGGGCACCGGCGCTCTCAACCGGACGGGCGGTCTCCTTCACCGCCGTCCCGTGATTGCCCTGCTGTTCCTGCCACTGGCGTTGAGTCTGGCCGGGATTCCTCCGTTCAGCGGGTTCGTGGCCAAGCTGGCGCTCATCCAGGAGGGGGTGGCGCTGGGTCGGGGTTGGATCGTCGGGGTGAGCCTGGCGGTGGGACTGCTGACCCTCTTCTCGATGACCAAGATCTGGGGTGCTGCCTTCTGGGGAGAACCTCGCCCCTCCGAGAGTCGAGCCGGGGGTGGGGCGTTGGTGGCCACGGCGGCGGTCGTGACCATCAGCCTGGCCGTGGCCTTCTTTGCGCAGCCTCTCCTCGAACTGTCCAGCCGCGCGGCCACCGAACTGCTCGACCCGTCGGTCTACATCACTGCAGTGCTGGGCGGTGGGTGACATGGATGTGATGGTGACGGCCATCCAGGTGGTCCTCGGGGTGGCAGCCCTCCTGGCCGTGGCTCGAGCGGTCAAGGGTCCGACCTTGGCTGACCGGATCATCGCCCTCGATCTGGTCCTCTTGCTGCTGGCCGGCGGTTTGGCCGTCGAAGGCGCCCGAACGGGGACCACCATCTTCCTGCCGGTTCTCGTGGTCGTGGCGCTGGTCGCCATGGCGGGTTCGGTGGTGGTGGCCAGGTTCATCGAATGGCGGGACACCCCATGATGGCGCTCCTCGGATCGGTGCTCATGCTGGCCGGTACCGTCTTCTCGGTGCTGGCCGCCTGGGGAATCCTCGATTTTCCTTCGCCAATCGCCCGCATGCACGCCGCCACCAAGTCGGCGTCACTCGGACTGGCTCTGTTGGCCGTGGGTGCCGGGGTGGCGGCCGGATCGTGGCCGCTGGTGGGGGTGGGGGCCCTGGTCGGCGTGTTCATGTTCGTGACCGCCCCCATCGCCGGACACATGATCGGCCGAGCCGCCTACCTGGCGGGCCAGGCCGGGGACCTCGTTCACGACGATCTGGCCTCGGCGGACGTGCAGCCCCTGGCGATCGGGCGACCCGAACTCAGAGATTGGCGTCCGCTCCGGTGGGTGGCGTTGGTGGCCGTGTGGATGATCCTGTGGCGCGATGTGAGCGTGGGGACATTGGTGGGCGGCGCCGCCGTGGCGACGTTGGTCGAGCTGATTCGGAGAAGTTATGCCGCCGACTCCCCGGTCCGGCTGAGCGGCCTGGCCCAGTTTCTGATCCGGTACTCCGGGTTGGTGGTCGCCTCGAACCTGCGGGTGGCGTGGGAGGTGATCACACCGACCAACGAGGGGATCCGCGAGGCCATCGTGGCGGTTCCTCTCCAGGTCGGTTCTCTCAACGCAGCGCTGCTGGTGGCCAACGCGGTGTCGTTCACACCGGGCACCCTCGCCGTCGAGCTGACGGAGGATCCGCTCACCCTCTACGTGCATGTGCTGCATTTCGAGACGGTTGAAGAGGTGGAGGCGTCGGTCCGGTCCCTGGAAAGGTCCGCCGGCCGGGTGTTTCCCTCAGCTGAGGGGAACGCCGCCCGACGAGGGTGACGCTCCCCTCCCTCGAAGGTGGGGGTCAGCCCAGTCCGAGGGCCTCGGGCATCGGGTCCCGTTGCGTCCGCCCCAATCCGGCGACCGTCGCCCCTGAACCCAGATCGGAATTCTGCGTGAACAGGGAGACGCCGGCGGGAGTGTGCACCGTGAGGGGCAGGGTGGCGACGGACCGCCACGATGCGTCGGACGGACCCTCCGCCGGGGTTTCCGGTGAGTCATCTGTGGTGAAGACGAGGTCTTCGACCAGGCCTTGATCTGCGTCGAGGTCCCACTCGGTCAGGTTGACCGGGCGCCCAAAGAGCCATTCCGCGCCCAGTTCTTCCACGAGGGGTTTGAGGCTCTTGGCCGCGGCTGGGGTGACGGCGACGTGCAGGGCCGGAATCTCAAACCGCCGAGCGGCCACACGGGTTGCCAGCAGGTTCACTTCGGAGTTGGCGGTGGCAGCCACGAACACGCTCGCCGAATCGGCCCCGACCTGGGCCAGCACGTCTTGGTCCATGCCGTCGGCCTTGATCGCCGAGAGGCCGACCCGATGCGCAGCTTCGCAATGTTCGGCGTTGGTGTCGACGAGGGTGACCGGGGAGGCCTCGGCCAGCTGGAGGGCGAGGCGCCGGGCGATCGGTCCGGCGCCGATGATCAGCACGCC
>CBDUEV010000102.1:0-7987 GCA_965366365.1 uncultured Acidimicrobiia bacterium
TTCAGGTGCCTGTGAGCTCAGGCTCGTGGGGGTTCAAGTCCCCCCTCGCCCACCAGTGCCGGGGTTTCCTCGGTACCGGGATTGAAGAGACGGTGCCGTCCAATCCGGCCGGCCGGTTTCGGTCGGCAGACAACCGGACCAGTGGAACCAAGGCGATCAGATGTTCTCAGAACCAGGTTTTCGCCGGCGCCGTCGTCGTCGATTCATCCTGCCGATCGTCATCACCGTCTTCCTGCTGCTCGTCTGGGCCGTTGGCTCGCTCCGAAGCGATTCGCTCGACGCCACTCGTTTCTACGACGAGGTTCGCTCAGTGGCCACGCAGCAGGCCACCGGGATCGACGATTTCCAGCTCATGGTGGCAACGATGGCCGTCGACCGAGCACAGTTCGTCGCCCAAATGGATCAGCTCGAGCAGTCGGTCGCCGAGGGGATGGTCCGTGTTCAACTGTCGGACGTTCCCAACGACGACATCCCTGGCAGGGTGAGGGGTACGCAACGCATTGCGCAGCGGACCCTCGAATCGTGGGCTGCCGGGCTGGCGGCGTTCGAGGAGGCGGCGCTCTCCATCGTGGACGACCCCGCCGACCTCACGGGAGAGGCGCGCCTCGGCGAGGCGCTCTCGCTCTTGGCGCGAGGGGACACGCTGTACACGGTGCTGGCCGAGGAGGTCGAGGCCCTCGGGGTCGAACTCGAGCTGAACGGCACGATGCCGGCGGTCGCCTATCTTCCCGTCAACGGAGCCACTCCCGGATTCCTGGAGGCGCTCACCGCCCGGCTCACCGCAGCAACGGATCTCGTGTCGGTGACGGGGATCACGATCGCCAACATCACCACCATCCCCGAGCCCACCGGCGGTGACCAGGGGGAGTCGGTTCGGTTGCCGTTCACCGACTCGATCGACGTGCAGGTGGTCGTCGCCAACAACGGAAACGTACCGGAACTGGGCATCACGGTCGGGGCCCGCCTCGAGGACGTCAACGGCCAGATTCTGGACAATCGAGACGTGGTGATCGACTCGCTGGAAAGCGGCGAGGAATACACGGCGGATTTCTCCGACTGGATCGTCGATGACGACACGCTGTACAACCTGCGAGTTTTCGTTCTCCCCAGCGGGGATGGAGCGGTCGCCCCGCCACCGATCGACTACGGATTCTTCGTCGCCTCGCGGATCGAGAGCACCACCACCACGGGTGGATGATGGGCGGTTCGAGTCAGATCACCCCTGCTGCCGATGCCGCCTGTCGGTACTTCTCGGCGAGCGAATCGACGGTCTCGTGAGCGTTCAGGCCGCTCGGGTTGGGGACCAGCCATAGCTCTGACCCACTCAGGGTGCCGGCTTGGAGCCCGAGTCTGGCCTTCGGGCACCCGAACGCCGTTCGGTAGGCGGTGATCCCGGCGATGGCGACCACCTTGGGTCGCCAGGCGGCGACGCGATCTTCGAGTTCCCTTGCTCCCGCCCGGAGCTCTTCCTTGGAAAGCTCGGCGGCCCGCGCCGTGGCTCGCCCGGCGATATTGGTGATCCCCAACCCGCGCTCGACAAAACGGCGCCGATCGGAGGCGGTCATTCCCTGGGAGGCGCTGATCCCCCAATCGACGATCCCGGCTCGCAGCAGAGCCGGGTAGAAACGGTTCCCCGGGTAGGCGAAATGAGTCTGCGTGGCGGCGGTCCACAACCCCGGATTGATCCCCACGAACAACAACCGGACGTCGGGACCGACCAGGTCGGGCACCGTGGCGTCGCGGAAACTCTCGAGTTCTGCCCTGGTGAATCCCATGAGGCGGAGAATAGGCCCCGTCCCGTAGCGCGCCCACCACACCGTGCGGAAGACCGACGCAACCGATCTCCGCCGTACTGGCCGGACGGAGCTGGGCAGTATCATCGGAGCTGATTCCAACAGGTTGTGAGCCGATGATCGATATCAACGTACTCCGGGACGAACCCGAGGCCCTCAAGGCGGCACTGGCGAGACGTGGCGTCGAGCTGGACGTCGACCGCCTGGTCGAACTCGAGGCGACGGTTCGGTCGCAACGCCGCCAGGGTGAAGAGGTGCGTGCCGAACAGAAGCTGGCCGGCAAGGCCATCGCCGGGCTGGGCGCCGAGGAGAAGCAGGCTGCCATCGCATCTGCTGGAAAGCTGGCGGAGCGGTACAAGGAAATCACAGCCGAGGTCGAGGCCCTCGAAGTCGAGTTTCAAGCGCTGTGGGATCAGGTCCCCAACCTCGCCCACGAATCGGCGCCGGATGGCGAATCGGACGAGGACAACGTCGAGATCAAACGCTGGGGAGAGCCCGCTCGGTTCGATTTCGATATCCGGGATCATCAGGATCTGGGCGAATCCCTCGACATCATCGACGTGCCGGCCGGGGTACGGGTATCGGGATCTCGGTTCGCCTACCTGAAGGGCCAGGCCGTGTTCATGGAGATGGCGCTGGTCCGCTGGGCCCTCGACACGCTGGCGGTCGAAGGCTTCACGCCGGTGGTTCCTCCGGTGTTGGTGCGCGAAGAAGCCCTATATGGCACCGGGTTCTTTCCCGGCGACCGCGAGCAGGTGTACGCCCTCCCCAACGACGATCTCTACCTGGTCGGTACATCGGAGGTGGCGCTGGCGGCTCTCCACGCAGACGAGATCCTCGAGGCGGAGGCGCTGCCGGTCCGCTACGCGGGTTTCTCGTCGTGTTTCCGTCGAGAGGCCGGCACGTACGGGAAGGACACCCGGGGGATCTTCCGGGTCCATCAGTTCGACAAGGTCGAAATGTTCTCGTTCTGCCATCCCGACGAGAGCTGGCCCGAGCACGAGCTGCTCTTCTCGATGGAGGAGAAGATCGTGCAGGCGCTGGAGCTGCCGTATCGGGTCGTCAATGTGGCGGCGGGTGACCTGGGGTCGTCGGCTGCCAAGAAATACGACATCGAAGCGTGGATTCCCAGTCAGGACGCCTACCGGGAGATCACTTCGTGCTCGAACACGACCGATTTCCAGTCCCGCCGGCTCAAGATCCGATTCCGTTCCGATGAGGGGAACCAGTTGGTCCATACGCTGAACGGGACGGCGGTGGCCGTGGGGAGAACGCTGCTGGCCATCATGGAGAACCACCAGCAGGCCGATGGGACGATCGTCGTTCCGGAAGTCCTCCGTCCCTATACGGGCTTCGACGTCATCGGTGGCTGACTCGACCCCTCCGCCGGAAGGCCCTACCCGCCTGGCGGGCGTGGTCCCCGACGAGATCTTCGGGAAGATCGCCCGCCGGTACGACCTCTTGAACAGCGTGCTGTCGCTGGGTCGCGAGCAGGCATGGCGCCGCCGGGGTGCGGCTCACCTGCCGCCGGGGCGGGTGCTGGACCTCGGTTCGGGCACGGGTGCGGCGGCGCCGGTCTTCGGAAGTCGCGAGGTGGTGGCGCTCGATCCGGAGCCGGGCATGCTCGCCCTCAGCCCGATTCCGTCCCGGGTGGTGGGGTTCGGGGAAGCCCTGCCGTTTCCGGATCAGTCGTTCGACGGCGTCTTCTCGGCCTACGTCTTTCGCAACCTCACGTCGGTCGACAAGACACTGGACGAGGTGCGGAGGGTTCTCCGGCCCGGTGGCAAAGCGGTGATCATCGACCTCGCCCGGCCCGTTTCGTCCGCGGCAGCTCGACTCCATCGCGCCGGGTCGGCAGTCGTCCTGCCCCTCGCCGGGATGGCGGTGGGAGCGCGGGACGAGTACGCCTATCTCCATCGCAGCCTCGACAAGCTGCCGCCTCCCGAAGAGCTCTACGCGCGGGGCCCGATGACCCTGGAGCGGTTGTGGCGAATGGGCCCCCTCGGCTTCGTCTATGGAGCCGTGCTGGCTCGCTAACCCGGCGAACCCAGGGTTCCAGACCGCCAAAATGGCGGTGGCGAACCCTGGGTTCCAGACCGCCACATTGGCGGTCTACAGCCCACAGAACGGGGAGTTCTACCGGCGGACCACCACGAAGGACTCGTCCTCGAACCACAGGCCGTCGTGCTCTTGCAGCACCGCCTCCGTGGCTTCCAGGTAGGCGGGGCCCGCACGCATCACCTCGCCCGCCCGGGCGTCATCGATCTGCGCCACGTACACAGCCGCGTTCCAGCCGGCGAGCAGCATCGACGTCCCGATCCCGATCTCGGCGTGCTCCGGAAGAGCATGCAGTTCGTATGTGAAGAGCGAGTCGTCGTCCGCGGCAGCTTCGACAGCCAACGGGATCGGCGACTGGGCCAGGAGCCGGTCCATGAGCTCCTGCCGCGGCGTCACAAAAGGATCCTCGTCAGGCCAGATCGACCTGATGATGTCCATGCCAGGGTCTCGCCCGGTCGATTGCACCACGACCATCCTCCCCTGCGGAGCGAGGGCTTCGGCGAGGGGTCCCAGCACCTTGTCCACCTTGAACTCGGCCGACGCCCGGTTCCGATAGGGCTGAGCGGCGATGATCAGGTCGTAGCCGTCCTCGAGCGGGCCGCTCGTCGGAATAAGGTGTTCGAGGGCAAAAGCATGATCCTTGCGGTAGATGACCAGGACGGCAGGGTCGACGTAGAGGGGATTGCCTGTGGTCGGCGAGAGCCGCGTCTGCCAGGCATCGGAGACCAGTTCGCCCAGGTCGCGTAGCTGACGTCCGAATTCGTGAGCGGTCGTGCCCTCGAGCGCAACGTCGCGCCATTTGACGTCCTCGGCAGCGCGGGGACGCAGCCAGGGCGCCTCCCGGTAATACATGTTGGTCACCACCACCACCGTCTCGGGGTGCTCCGCAAAGCGCGTGTGGAGCTTCGAGAAACTCAACCTCGTGTCCTCCATGCTGATCTCTTTCCCCACCACGACGAACGGGATGGTGGGGTAGCGGTGGTGCATCTCTTCGAGGACGTGGTGGAGCACCGTGGCGTCTCCCATTCCGGCATCGAAGACACGCAGAGCAGGAGGCTTCGGATCGAGCAGGTCGAGTTCCTGCCCCACTCGCCGGGCGATCATGTCCTTTTCGTTCGTGGTCGTCACGAACAGCAAGTACTTCTCGCGGTTGTCGTAGAAGCGAAACGCCTGAGCCCGAGATGCCATCGCGCCATTCTCGCGGACCACCCGCCGCGACGTCGGGTGCGGCCACCAGCAAGGGAGACCGACGCCCCACGAGGCGTAGGGTTGGGGTTGAACCCCAAGCCCGAAGAGGGTGCCGTGATGGGAAGCACGAAAGCGTCCGACCCGCCCGGTAGAGCCGCCCGATACGATCGGTGGATGGAGCCGCAGGCAATGGCAGCCCTGCGGCGGATATTCCGCCGGATGAATCACGGCATGGTTCTCATGTGGAGGTTGGGGCTTGGCCGGTCGATGAACCTCTGGCCGACCGGATTGGGGCGGTTCATGGTCATCGAACACACCGGTCGGCGGAGTGGGATCGGCTACCGCACCCCCGTCAACTACACGCGGATCTCCGACGAGCTCTTCTGTGTCGCCGCCTTCGGCGCGAAGACCGATTGGTATCGAAACGCCCTCGCCCAGGGGACGGTGGCGGTTTGGCTCCCGGACGGCCGCTGGGAGGCGACGATCGAAGACCGCTCGGATGACCCGCACCGTGTGGGGCTGATGCGTCGGGTCCTGATCGACTCTGGCTTCGCGGCGCCTCTATTCGGATTGAACCCGCGTCGCATGGATGACTCGGACCTGACGGAGGCTACTGCTACCTACCGCCTGGTCCGGCTCCGACTCCAACGAGAGCGACCCTCCGCCGATGGCCCCTCGGACCTCGTTTGGGTGTGGGTACCGATTGGCGTGACGGTTCTCTGCACACTGGCCCTGCGCCGGCGGGCACACCGGCCGGCCAGGCGCTGAGGGTGGGGCCCGGCACGGGCCGGGAAGGCCCGGCGCCCCCCGGGTGAGGTCGGCTCGCCCCTGCCGACTACGCTCATCTCGATGTCGCACACCACTCGACTCATCCTCGGGCTCCTCCTCTCGTTGGTCGTCGTTTCGGGTTCTGTCAGCATCGCCTCCGCCGAACTCCCGCCGGGCGGTACTTTCACCGACGACGACAACAGCGCCCACGAAGGCGACATCGAGGCGATCGCAGCCATCGGGATCACCAAGGGCTGTAACCCGCCCACCAACGATCTGTTCTGTCCCAAGGCTTCGGTGACGCGCGGGCAAATGGCAGCCTTTCTCGTCAGGGCCAGGAACCTGCCGGCGACGAGCGAGGCGCCTTTCGGCGACGCAAGCGGCGTCTTCGAGGACGACATCAACCGCCTTGCCGCGGCCGGCATCACCAAGGGCTGCAACCCGCCCACCAACGATCTGTTCTGTCCGGAGGCTTCGGTGACGCGCGGGCAGATGGCGGCCTTCCTCGTGAGGGCGTTCGACCTGCCGCCCACGAGCGAGGCGCCTTTCGGCGACGTGGAGGGCGTGTTCGAGGACGACATCAATCGCCTTGCCGCGGCCGGCATCACCCAGGGCTGTAACCCGCCGGCCAACACGGCTTACTGCCCCGGCTCCGTGGTGACCCGCGAGCAGATGGCCACCTTCCTCACCAGAGCGTTGGGCTTGACACCCATCGTGCCGCCCCCACCCGCCGAACCCCCCACCGGCAATCCGGAGGGGACGGCCCCCGTTCCGGCCGAGGCCGAGGCCGTCGACACCTCCTCGCCGGACGTCGTCGTGGGCAACGGAACCCCGGCGAGCTGCACCTCGGCTGCGGTCGTCGCCGCGGTGGCCCAGGGCGGCATCATCGTCTTCGATTGCGGACCCGATCCGACCACGATCGAGATGCTGGAAACCGCCAAGGTGTTCAACGACACCGGTCCTCAGATCGTCCTCGACGGGGGAGGGCTGGTCACCTTGAGCGGACGCGACCAGAACCGGATCCTGTACATGAACACCTGTGACCCGGCCCAGGTATGGACCACGCCGCACTGCCAGGATCAAGATCACCCCCAGCTCACCGTCCAGAACCTGACCTTTGTCGAGGGGAACGCGAAGGGCGAGGACCCCGATGGTGGCGGCGCCATCTGGGTACGGGGCGGTCGGTTCAAGATCGTCAACTCCCGCTTCTTCAACAACGTCTGTGACGACGAGGGTCCCGACGTCGGCGGAGCGGCGGTGCGGGTCTTCAGTCAGTACCAAGGCCTCCCCGTGTACGTGGTCAACAGCACGTTCGGAGGCGGGGACGGGTACGGTAACGTTTGCTCGAACGGCGGTGGCTTGAGCAGCATCGGGGTGTCCTTCACCGTCATCAACAGCCTCTTCACCCACAATCTCGCCATCGGCAATGGCGCCAACCCGGCACGCAGCGGAACCCCGGGGGGCGGCAGCGGGGGCGCGATCTACAACGATGGGAACACGTTCACCCTGACTGTCGTGGACACGATCATCGAGGACAACCACGCCAACGAGGGCGGCGGTGCCATCTTCTTCGTGAGCAACGACCGGACCGGGACGCTGCGAATCGAGGACTCGACCTTGCGAAGGAATCCCAGCGACGGCTTCGAGACAGCCGGCTTCCCCGGCATCTTCTACCTCGGCGACGGAGCCATCCAGGTGATCAACTCCACCATCGAGTGACCTCCCGGCGAGAGAGTGGTGCAGGTCTAGTAACATCTCGGATCCGTGCTAGGTGGGGCGTTAGGGGTGCCCTGTACTCGAAGTCCTCTTCATGCGAGACCGAATTCCCTGCCTGAGGGCAACGACCCGGTGGGTCTAGCGCCAGGCACGCGGCGATGACAGGTCGGGTCCTGTGCGGCGTGGCCCCGTGAACCGGGTCAGGTCCGGAAGGAAGCAGCTCTAAGCGGTCCGCCACGGGTGACATGGGATCGCCCGGCCCGAGCTGGCGACTTGGAACGCGCCACTGCGGCTGTTGCTCGAAGGCAGGGGCACGGAAACGAACTGGAACGACTTCGCCCCAGTCTCTGGGGTGCGGTAAAGTTTCGGCGCCCGGAGGGGTCGCATAGTCCGGTCTAGTGCGCTGCACTCGAAATGCAGTAAGGGTTCACGCCCTTCGAGGGTTCGAATCCCTCCCCCTCCGC
>CBDUEV010000103.1:0-7773 GCA_965366365.1 uncultured Acidimicrobiia bacterium
TGTCCAAGGACAAGTTCCTGGCCGCCATCAGCCACGAACTGCGCACGCCGCTCACCGGCGTCAACGTCAGCGCGGCGCTGCTCGACGAGAGCGCCGACGACCTCGACGCCGCCGAGCGGAAAGAACTGGTCGGCTACATCCGCCAGCAGAGCGACGACATGGCCCAAATCGTCGAAGATCTCCTCGTGGCGGCTCGAGCGGATATCGGAGCGCTGTCGCTCCTCAAGGAAGAAGTATCCGTGGCCGACGAACTCGCCGCAGTCCTCAGCCGGTTCGGCGACGCCTGGACCAAGGTCGGCCTGGAGGGTGTCGACGATACGAAGGTCCTGGCCGACCCCCTTCGATTCCGCCAGATCATGAGGAACCTGCTCACCAACGCCAACCGCTACGGCGGCGATCACGTCTCGATCCTCCAAGCCCACGGCCCCCGCACCACCGTCCTCTCCGTGTTCGACAACGGACCGGGCGTCCCCGCCGACGAAATGGAAGCCATCTTCGAGCCCTACTACCGAGCAGGCACCTCGCCGGGGATCCAAGGCTCAGTCGGGATGGGACTCTCGGTAGCTCGGCAGCTGGCGGCGCTGATGGACGGTACCCTCACCTACCACCGGGTAGACGACCACTCCGAGTTCAGGCTCTCCCTGCCGTCGGCCTGATCCTCAGCGGCGAGCCGTCGAGCCATTCGTGAACAGACGGGGAACTCGCCAACGGCCCGGAAGCGCACGGCCAGAAGCGGGGTTGGAGCCAAGGACACTGCTCGAAGGAGGAAACGTGAACAGAAGATGGGTCATTGTGGCGCTGGTGGCGATTGGGATACCGGCGCTGATCGCCGCGTGGTGGCTGGGGTCACCGTTGTTCTTGGATTCAGAGGTCGACGAGGCGTTCCCGATGGCCGCCGCCGCCGTGATACCCGACGACATGACCGTCGAACAGGTCGAGGCCGAGATGCAAACCGCACTCGAGGCGCCGGCCGTCGCCGCCGACGACCCGATGCCGGCCGAAGTCACGCCCACCACGATCGTGAGTGGCGCCTTCACCGACATCGACGACCTCCACCAGGGTTCCGGGACGGCCACGATCTACGCCCTCGAAGACGGGAGCCGCGTGCTCCGCTTCGAAAATTTCGAGGTCACCAACGGACCCAACCTCCACGTCCTGCTCACGCCCGCCACCGACGTATCGAGCCGCGACGACCTGGACGCAGCCGGATACGTGGACCTCGGTCCGTTGAAGGGCAACGTCGGTTCGCAGAACTACGAGATCCCCGCCGACCTCGACCTGGCGGACTTCGGGAGCGTCGTGATCTACTGCGTCCCGTTCCATGTCGTCTTCTCGGTGGCCACACTGGGATAGACGTCGAGGAGCATCGGCCCAGGCGTCGGGTTCGCCACCCATCCGTGATTGAATAGCACCTATGACACCTTCGGAGTTCGACCGAATCGTCGACGAAGCACTCGAGGAACTCCCCGAGTGGGTCCTCGAACGGATCGACAATCTGGTCGTGGAGACTGCCGCACGCCCCAGCGCCGAACAGGACCCGACCGGCGACGGTCTCCTCGGCCTCTACGAGGGCATCTCGCTACTCGAACGGGGCATCGACTATTTCGGCACGATGCCCGACACCATCACCGTCTTCCGCGAACCCCACCTCGAGATGGGCCTGTCCCGCGACGAGTTGCGTGCCGAGATCCGCAAGACGGTCCTCCACGAGATCGGCCACCACCTCGGGATCGACGACGCCCGCCTCCACGAGCTTGGGTGGGGATGACTAGCCCCTTCGAGTGCGGGGAATACCAGCCTTTTTCAGTACTTCGGCGGGCACGTTTGCCTCGCGCCACGCCGTATAGGTGATGCCCTTGCGCTCGGAATAGGACTTGGCTACCTCGACGAAGCCGTCCTCGAGCTCGTTGAAATCGACGCGTTGGCCCACAGTGGCGAGAGCCTTCTCAGCGTCGATGCGGGCTTGAACCAAGTCGACTCTGCGCAGCGGATCGTCTTCCGCCTCGATTTTCTCTGTGAGGCTGGCCAATCTCTGCTCCAGGCTCTCCGCCGTGACCGGGCGACCTGGTCGCCTGCTCTCCAGTGCGGACAGATAGGCCTTGATGACACGCGACTGTCTGCGTCCTTCTGCGAGTGCGGCTTTATGCTCCGTACTCATTGCCATGCAACAGCTCCTTGTTCGCCTGCCGTTGTATGCATTGTGCCACGTTTCTATGCACTCCGCAGCCGGTTCTTGGGCGTTTTCGCAGGATTGGCGTATGCGCATATCGCAGCTTTGGGGGCCATTCGAGGTGCCGCTACCATCGTACGAAAGGGACGCCCGGCCTTTCCGGGTACCAACAAGGAGCATCAATGGATCAACTCGTCGCCCAGATCACCGAGAAGACCGGCCTGCCCGCCGACAAGGTGCAGGAAGTCGTCGGTATGGTCGTTTCGTTCATTTCCGACAAACTCCCCGCCCCCATCGCCAGCCAGGTGACCGGACTTCTCGAGGGAGGCGGAGACGCCGCAGGAGGCGCCATGGACGCCGCCAAGAAGGGCCTGGGAGGCTTGTTCGGCAAGTAACCCCAACCAGTTCGCCAATGCACGTGACCCCCAACATGTTGGGGGTCACGTGCGTATTGCTCAAGAGACCGACTTTACCGACCGTTAACCACCTCATGAGGCGACCAATAACTGGCCTTTGAGAGCCTATCCCCCTACCCTTGTAAGAGCCGACTCCCCCCGTTGGCGCCCCCCCAGCATCAAGGACTCCTTCCCATGTTCAAGAGGACACTGGCCGCGCTTGTCGTGAGCTTGGCGCTCGCCACGCTTGCTTCTGCCGGCCTCTCAGCACAACCGGCCCGCGCCGCCGAAGGCATCATCGGAGCGGTTGGTTGCTCCCAGACACGCGACATCTATACCGGCATCGAATTGATCGGCGCCGACGGATACTGGCCCGCTGAGGCGGTCGCCGCGTACGGCGGCGGCGCCATCTACGGCTGGGAGAACATCGATTCGGAGTACTGGGACTACTTCCAGGCAGGATTGGCGGCCAACCCGCAGACCACCGACGTATGGGTGGAGCTGTGCGTCAAGGACTCGGGCACCTCGACGGCCAGCGCCGGCGATCTGGCGGCCGGCGAGAGCATCATCAGCAACATCAGGTCGTTCGCACCGAATGTGGCGATCCATGTGTCCGCGATGAACGATTATTCGGGAGTCGTCTGCCCGCTCACCGGAGCGAACGGCCCCGCCATCTCGAGGTCGATCGCCGAGCATCTCGTCGACGAGGGTCTCGCCCTCGAAGGACCCGTGGTCGGCCCGCTCGACGCCACCATGGTGGGTGAAGACGGCTGCCATGCCAACGGGGCCGGCCGCACGTTCCAAGCCGAGCAACTCGAGGCCTACTTCACCGGAGTCGCTCCCCCGTCCACCCCACCGCCGGCGGTCACCCCGCCGCCGCCGAGCACACCGGCGCCCAGCCCGGAGTCGTCGTTCGTCGACGTCGCCGGGTCCGTCTTCGTCGACGACATCAACTGGCTGGTGGATGAAGGAATCACCCAGGGCTGCAACCCGCCCGCCAACGACCGTTTCTGTCCCGACGCCGAGGTGACCAGAGACCAGATGGCGACGTTTCTGAGCCGGGCGCTCGGCCTGCCGGAGACCGCCATCGATCTTTTCTGGGACGACGCCAACTCCCTGCACGAGGCTGCCATCAACTCGATCGGAATGGCCGAGATCACGGTGGGATGCAACCCGCCCACCAACGATCGCTATTGCCCGGCGTCCAGCGTGACCCGCGCCCAGATGGCCTCCTTCCTGGTGCGGGCCTATGACCTCCCTGCGTCGACGACGGACCTCTTCGTCGACGACACCGGGTCTCCACACGAGGCGGACATCAACGCCCTCGGCCGGCTCGAGATCACCACCGGGTGCAATCCGCCCGACGGTGACCGGTACTGTCCCGACTCTACGGTGACCCGGGCCCAGATGGCCGCTTTCCTCCATCGCGCCGCACTGCTGCGACGCTAGCGCCGCCGCCGACTTCGGCTCAGAGGACCCCGCCCTTGGCGGGGTCCTCTCTCATTCGTGGACGTCTTGATCTTCTCGCCCCGATCGGGCCAGGTGACCCTGCTCGCCATCCCTGTCCGGGCAGACAATGAAACCGAAGGAGGTCCGTGATGGAGCGGATGTTCACACTGTTGGTGGCAGCTTTGCTGTTGGTTGGATGCGGCCAGGCCGAGGATCCGTCCGGCGCTCCCACCACGGCACCGACGCCTCCCAGCTCGATTTCGCAACCCGTCGACACGTCTCTGCCCGAGCCTGCACCGACCACTTCCATGCCGGAGCTTGCGGCAATCGCTCTCCAACCGGCGGTTCCCGCCGTCGTCGAAGAGCCCACGCGGAGCATCACGGTGGGCGGCATGGGCGCCGAGTACGCCGAGCCGGTGCGGTGCATCATCGATATCGGAAGCACGAGCCGGCGTCCAACCGTTGCCGCGGCGAGCGCGGCGGCAGCCGCATCTGCGAAAGCAATGGCAGACGCACTGACAGCTGCCGGCGTGGCGTCGAGCAACATCCAGACGTCGGAGTTCTCGGTGGGTACCTACTACGACCAGTACCCGACAATCGGGGGCTACGAAACGCACATCGGGTACCGTGTCACGCTGCCCGATGTCGACCTGGTCGGCTCGATTCTGGCCGACGCGGTGGCTGCCGGCGGCGACGACGTGCGTGCCTGGGGCGTCCGATTCGAAGCCGACCCCACCGACCTCATCGGTCCGGCCCGGGAGAAGGCTTGGGCCGATGTGGAAAGCCGGGCAGCCGCCCTGGCGGCACTGGCCGGCGAGCCGCTCGGTGACGTCCTCGATGTCCACGAGAAGGTGCTCACCACGACCTCGCAAGGCATGTACCAGGGAGGCGAGGGCGACTCGGCCTCGTTCGACATCCCGGTCTCGCCTGGTGTGACGGGAGTGGTCGTGTTACTCACGGTGACGTTCGCCATCGGCAACGCATAGCCGACGCTGAACCGTCCCGCCGGGCAGGAGAGCGCCCGATCGGCGACCCGCGCCCTTGGCCACCGGCCATGCAGCGCGCATCGTGCCCTAGGGCTCTAGTAGAGGGCGGCGACTCTCAGATACGTTGGTTGGACCAAGCTAGGACGGGTTCGCGGCGCGATGGCGCGACCTGTCGCGTCGATTGCGCCGCCACCCGCTCCCCCGGTTCGAGGAAGGGGAAGTCATGAGACGTCTTCTCGTAGTCTTGGCCGCCATAGCAGTGACGGCAATGGTCGCCGCGCCGGCCGCCTTCGCAGACCAGCCAGTCAAGATCACCGAGGAGTTCACGACCGATGGCGTACTCGCCGATTGTGGCGATTTCGAGGCCGGCCTCACCGAGGACTGGATCCTCACGACCAAGGAGTTCTACAAGAAGGGAGAACTCGACCGAATCCAGTTCCATCTGTCGATCGACGGCACCGTCTACAACTCCGCAGAGCCGGAGAAGTCCTTGTCGACTGTCGCCCACTACAACTTCCTCACCTACGTGGAAGACCTCTTCGTGGTGTGGACACAACACGGGTTGTTCTACCGGATCGACCTGCCGCAGGGAGGCCACGCATTGATCGATGCCGGCACCTTCATCGTCGAGATCGTCGATGATGAACCCGTCGTTCTGTGGCAATCCGGTCCTCATCCGTTCGACTTCGCAGAAGGGAACTTTGAGGCCGTCTGCGAAGCCCTGGAGTGAGCCGCGTTTCGGGATCGAGTCGCTTGCCTGTTCCGCCTCGTGGCGGCAAGGGGACCGGCGTCAGATTTCGTCCCAGCCTTGCGGACGTCGCTTCTTGGGCAGCTTCGACACGACCATCAGATACGAATCCTCGATGGCGTCGAGGATTTCCTCATCGTCGATCCCGCGCTGCAGGTGGAGGGTGTTCCAGCCCGCCCGACCGATGTAGGCCATCGGCTCGGCGTCGCCGGGATGTCGGAGGAGCCATTCATCGGCCTCCTCGCGTGTGCCGCACTTCACGCCCACGCTGTGGTCGCCAAAGAAGCAGAAGATCTTCTCGTCGACTTTGGCGACCACGGTTCCCTCCCACGGTTCGTCCTGCCATGCACCGGGCTTGGCGAGGCAGAAGCGGAGGACGTCGTCCCGTGTCACGGCCTGAAGCTACCCGGTGGCTCCCGAAGCGGTGCACGAAGCCGGCAACGACACCTGGACGGACGGGAACTCGAGCTCAACCTGCTGACGAAGCCCGAGATAGGAATACGTCACCAGGGCCGTCTGGAAGTACTGGTCCGAATCCGGCTCGAACATCTCACAGTTGTCGAACACGACGGAGATCGCCAAACCCAGTTGGTTTCCCGGGCGGATGACGGCGCCGCCGTCGCTCAACGGCACGGCGTCGAGTGGCGCTCCGAAGTAGGGCGGGTCGACCATGCCCTCGTACTCGACGCCCGTTTGCACGATGAGGTTGATTCCGCCTGGTTGATCGAACAGCTCCCGGGCCTCTTGCGACACGGCCGGAAACACATCAAGCTCGAGTATCTCGACGGGGAAGCGTCCCGTGTTGGCGAGGCTCCAGATGAACAGACCCCCGCCGGACGCCTCATAGGTGACCTGAGTGAATGGCTGAGCGGAGAGGTCGAGGTCCAGGCCGTCGCCACCGAAGTAGCTGCCCGGCGCAACCGGGTTCGACAGCTGTGCCATCATCAGCCAGGCCGCCACCGCGACAACCCCTGCCAGCGGCACCCACATCCACCCGCGCAGCCGAAAGCGACTGCCCACCGTGACCCCGAGGTTGGATGCCAGCTCGTTCGCGTACTCCGCCGGCGTTCCGAGGAGACTCACGATGGCGGCGTAGTCCTCCGCCTCCGGGTATTCGGTGATCTCCGCAGCGAGTTCTCCGCGTAGCCGAGCGCGAGTCGATCGGGGAACGCGTTCGAGCTGTGACACTACGGCTGCGGCATACCGCTCTGCCGGGGTCACAGCCCCTCCTCGAGTGATGTCAGGGCCGTCACCAGTTCGCTCCATGAGCTTCGCATCTGTCGACGTCTCTCTATCCCCAGCGGGGTGATTGCGTAATACCTCCGGGGTGGTCCCTTCGGTGACGGACGTTCGCGTGTCTTCACGCATCCTTCTGCCTCGAGTCTCTTGAGTGATCCGTACATGGAGGCGTGTCCAACGCCCTCCAAGCCCGTCTTTTCGAACGATCCGAGAATCTCGTAGCCATAGGTCTCACCATGTTCGATCACCGTCAACACGGCGAGGTCTACGAGTCCCTTTACCATCTGCGAACGTACCGGATCATTGGTTTGCATTGTCGGTTACCAGAATAGCAGTTACCGGACTAGCTGCAACCCGCCTGAGAGAAACTGAAGGCGCACCGCCACGCCCCGAGGACTTTCCGCCGCCCTTCGCCGGCGGAAAGTCTCCGTGCCGCCCCACACACGAGAAGACCCCCGACTGGCGGGGGTCTTCCGTTGTGGGCCCTACTGGATTTGAACCAGTGACCTCTTCCGTGTCAGGGAAGCGCTCTCCCCCTGAGCTAAGGGCCCATTACCTACATTGCATTGCTTGCTTTCCGACCTGGCGGTCGGGGAGGCGACGCCCGGAATTGAACCGGGGTACAAGGTTTTGCAGACCTTTGCCTAACCACTCGGCCACGTCGCCGACTCGGGGCTCCGACACATCCTCACGTGTACCGTGAGGTCGCCCCGGAGCGGAAGACGGGGTTCGAACCCGCGACCTCAACCTTGGCAAGGTTGCGCTCTACCAGCTGAGCTACTTCCG
>CBDUEV010000104.1:0-7584 GCA_965366365.1 uncultured Acidimicrobiia bacterium
AAGGGCCCTGTCGGAGGAGGGCCCTGTCGGAGAAGGGCCCTGTCGGAGAAGGGCCGGTCAATCGTTGGCGATGAACACCGATTTCAGCTCCGAGTAGTGGTCCAGGGCGACCATTCCCTGTTCGCGGCCCAGACCGGATCGTTTCACGCCGCCGAAGGGGGCCTCGATGTGGACCGAGGAGGAGCTGTTGACCGAGAGCATCCCCGTCTCGATCCGGCGGACGACCCGGAGCGCCCGACCAACGTCCCGGGTCCAGATCGAGCCGGACAGGCCGTAGTCGGAGTCGTTGGCCATGGTGATCGCTTCTTCCTCCCCGACGAACGGGACGATGCCCACGATCGGACCGAAGATCTCCTCGCGCATGATCGCCATGTCGGGACGAACATCCACGAAGACCCCGGGGGTCAGGTAGCTGCCTGCCGCCAGGGCGCCTCCCGGCCGCTGGGCCCCGCACACCAGGGTGGCGCCCTCGGCCTGGCCCCCCTCGACGTGGGTTTCCACGCCGAGTCGGTGGGCCTCCGAGATGAGAGGCCCGAGTTCGGTGGTTTCGTCGTCGGTGGGTCCGATCACCAGCCGCTCGGTTCTCTCTGTGAACCGTTCGACGAAATCATCGAAGATGTCCCGCTCTACGAGGATCCGAGAGCGCGAGCAGCAGTCCTGGCCGGTGTTGTCATAGGCGCCGAAGACGGACGCCTCCACACACTTCTCGAGATCGGCATCGGCGAACACGACGTTGGCGGATTTGCCGCCCAGCTCCAGCGAGACCCGCTTGATGTCCGAGGCGGCTGCGCGCATCACGCCGGCCCCCACCTCTGTGGAACCGGTGAAGGAGATCTTCCTCACGAGCGGGTGGCCCACCAGAGCATCGCCCAAAAGCGATCCGGCTCCGGGCACCACATTGACCACACCGTCCGGGATGCCCGCCTCGGCGCAGATGTCCGCCAGCGCCAGCGCCGTGAGCGGGGTGGCACTGGCCGGCTTGATCACCACCGTATTCCCCATCGCCAGGGCCGGCGCCAGCTTCCAGCCGAGGATGACCATCGGGAAGTTCCACGGCGTGATGATTCCGCATACGCCGAGGGGCTCGCGGAACGTCAGCAGGGTCCCGTCCGCTCCACCGGGAATCGTCTGCCCGCCGTGTTTGTCGACGGCGCCCGAGTAGTACTCGAAGGTGCGGACCACCGCGCCGATCTCGCCCCGAGCAGCCGAGATCGGTTTTCCGGCCTGTTGCGACTCCAGACGCGCCAGATGGTCGCGGCGCTCGGCCAGCAGGGCGGCAACCCTCCCCAACGCCCTGCCTCGTTCCGGTGCCGGGGTGTGACGCCACGGCCCGGCCGCAAATGCTTGCTCGGCGGTCCTCACCGCTCGGTCGACATCGTCGAGAGTGGCGGCGGCCACCTCGGCAACCGTCTGACCCGTCGAGGGATCGACGACATCGCCGAACCGTCCGTCGCTCGGATCCGACTCGGTCCCTCCGATCAACACTCCCCTGCGGAGCATGCCCATCCCTTTCGGTCGATCCAGCCGGTCGAAGCCTACGCCAGGGGCAGCCTCAGTCACCCTTGGCCGGCTTCCCAAATGTGGGCACGGTCCCCGCTGCTGCCGACTGGCGCCCCCCATTTCGGACGGCGTGAATCCGCTGCACGTACGATTCCCCCATGGAACCGATCAGCTTCCGGCGCCTCACCCGGGCCGACTTTCCCTTGCTGGCCCGGTGGTTGGCTGAACCACATGTCTCCAGGTGGTGGAATCATGAGTTCACGGACGATGCTCTCGACCGGGATTTCGGGCCCTCGGCCGATGGTCAGGGACCGGACGAGGATTACGTCGCCCTCCTCGGCGACCGACCCCTCGGCCTGATCCAATACTCCCGGTTCCGTGCCCACCCCGACTACGTCGCAGAGCTGGCCCCTTTGCTCGACGTTCCCGAGGCGGCGGTGAGCATCGACTATCTGATCGGTCCCCCGGGCCTGACCGGGATGGGACTCGGAACCGCCATGATCGCCCGATTCGTCGAGCGCGTCTGGGCGGAAGAGCCGGCCGTGCCTTGCGTCATCGTGCCGGTGAATTCGGCGAACGAAGCGTCATGGAGGGCGCTGCTCGGCGCCGGGTTCCGGATTGTGGCTCGAGGCGCCCTGGAGCCCGACAACCCGATAGACGACCCACTCCACGACATCCTCAGACTTGACCGTCCCTCCGGATGAGGTGGCGCCGACTTCCCCGGACCCTCTCAGGTTCCCAGGATGGACTGCAGACGTCGCTCGCCCTCTCCGCGTACAAACCACCACCAGCCCACGAGGAAGGCCACGGCTCCCATCGACCCGAGCACCGCGAAATAGGCGATCGCCCAGGCGGAGTCGTGTTCGGAGAACACCGGGATCCCCAGGGCGAGCCCAAAACCGAACGCGGCGATGCCCAGCGCAGTGATGAAGAGGGTCATGAATCCGAACCAGGTGAATCCCGAGCCGAGGCCGGCGACCACCACCTTCTGCTCGTTCAAGGGGAACAGATAGGTGTCTTCGACCCGAGCGGCGAGAAGGACGTCTGCCCCAAATGCCGCGTTGAGGTCGTTTTCGATTCTCATGGCGTAGTGGCGGGCAAACAGGAGATAGGAGGCGTCGAAGGCGGTCATCGTGGCGCCGAAGAGTGCCACCACCGGTATCAAGAGAAAGGCTGGCGCGACGCCCCACCACCCGACAACGAAGAGGAGCAGCGTGGCCACCGCCACGAAACGAACATCCGAGAAGAACCGTTCGTGGTAGTAGCGGTTCATCCCACGCATCCGACCCAACTGTTCCGCCTGGATTCGAATCCGGTCATCCATGCAGCCAATCTAGAAGACCAGCCGATCCAACGCCACGGACCGCTACGAATAGAGACGAAAGCATCAATGGAAAGATCATCATGAGAGTCAAGCGACAAGCCGGGGCCGGCCAGGAGTCGGTGTGGGACTATCCCCGCCCTCCGCGGGTGGAGCCAGAGTTGCGACGTGTTCTCGTTGTCTTCGACGGAGCCACCATCGTGGACAGCCGACGAGGTCTGCGCGTGCTCGAGACGAGCCATCCCCCGGGCATCTACGTTCCCTTCGAGGACGTAGCTCCCGGCGTTTTGCGCAAGAACGCTCGCACCACGATCTGTGAATGGAAAGGCTCGGCCGAGTATTGGGATGTGTGCTCCGATACCCAGACCTCTCCGTCGGCCGCATGGAGCTATCCCGCCCCGCGCCCCGGCTATGAAGATTTGGCCGGCTTCGTTTCGTTCTACCCTGGACGCATGGACAGCTGCCTGCTCGGAACCGAAACCGTGACACCCCAGCCCGGCGACTTCTATGGCGGGTGGATCACACCTGACGTGGTCGGGCCGTTCAAGGGCGCTGCCGGAACGTCGGGCTGGTGAGGCACCGATGAAGATCTTGGTGACAGGCGCATCCGGGTACATCGGCGGGCGGCTCATCCCGGCGCTTCTCGCATCTGGGCATTCCGTGCGCACGATGAGTCGGAACCCGGCCAAACTCGAGCTCCAACCCTGGTTCGACGAAGTCGAAGCCGTGGCCGGTGACGCTCTCGACCGAGGCAGTCTCGACCAGGCCATGTCGGGATGCGAGGCGGCCTTCTACCTCATCCACTCGATGGGCAGCGGCGGCGGGGACTTCGGAAAGCAGGACCGTCTTGCCGCCGAGAACTTCGCCGGGGCCGCCGCAGCGGCCGACCTGAGCCGGCTCGTCTACCTGGGCGGTCTGGGAGAGGGAGACGAACTCTCCGAACATCTGAGCAGCCGCCAAGAAGTCGGCAGGATTCTGGCGTCTGGCTCGGTTCCGGTCACCGAGCTGCGGGCCGCCGTGATCATCGGGTCGGGATCGGTCTCGTTCGAGATGCTCCGTCATTTGACCGAGGTACTCCCGGTCATGATCACGCCGCGCTGGGTTCGCACTCTGTGCCAGCCGATCGCCATCAGGGACGTGTTGAGCCTCCTCGTTTCGTCGATCGAGGAGCCCGGCGCCGAGTCCCACCTGCGGGAAATCGGTGGGCCCGACCAGCTCACCTACGAAGACATGATGCGCGGCTACGCGGAAATCGCCGGGCTCTCTCGGCGGATCATCATGCCGGTTCCCGTGTTGAGTCCCTGGCTGTCCAAACACTGGATCGGGCTGGTCACCCCGCTTCCCACCGGAGTGGCCAAGCCGCTGGTGGAGAGCCTCAAGAACGAAGTCATCGTCAAGGACAACACCTTTGCCGAGCAGCTTCCTGGCGGGCTGACCGGGTACCGCGAATCGGTGCGGCGGGCGCTCGCCACCTCCGATTCGCCTATCCCCACGCGCTGGTCCGACGCGGCCCACTCTCCCGCCGAGCCGCTTCCGACCGATCCCGAATGGGCCGGAGCGACCCTTAACAGGGATCGGCGAATGGCGACCAGCCATGCTGACCCCTCCCACGTGTTCTGGGCCTTCACGCGCATCGGCGGCGACCTGGGTTACTACTCGACCGACTGGGCATGGGAACTCCGTGGCATCGCCGACGGTCTCTTTGGAGGGGTCGGGCTCAGACGCGGTCGACGCGATCCGGAGGATCTCCGCCTCGGCGAGGCCGTCGACTTCTGGCGGGTTTCTGCCATCGAGTTTCCCCGCCGGCTCCAGCTCCACGCCGAGATGAGACTCCCGGGAGAGGCGTGGCTCGAATTCGAGGTCGAGCCCGAGGGTTCGGGAAGTGTGATCACGCAAACCGCCTCGTTCTACCCTCGCGGCCTCTTCGGGCGACTGTACTGGCTGTCCCTCACCCCCTTCCACGGCGTCATCTTCAGGCAACTGCTGGCGGGGGTCGTCTCGGCCGCCGAGGAGCGAGCGAGCCAGGAGCAGAGTCTGACGGACCCCGCGTGAGTCGACAGTCTCCCCCACCCTGCCGCCACACGGCCCCTCGAGGATGACGCGATGACCGAGCCCCAACGACGATCAGTGATCGGAATCATTGCCAGCCTCTTGATCGGCGGGCTCGTCATCCTGGCGGGAAGCGACGGCAGCACCCAGATCGGCCCGATCGCCGTGTTCGCGGTGTGCGGGCTGGTGGCGTACGCCATCAATTGGATAGCGTTCGTGCCGGCCATGCGAGCCCAGACGGAACGGTATTACGACCTGACCGGCAGCCTCACCTACCTCACGGTCACGGCCATGGCCCTCCTGCTCAGCGAAAACCTCGACACCCGGGCGGTCATCGTGGCGGCGTTGGTCATCGTGTGGGCGGTTCGACTGGGCACCTTCCTGTTCCGGCGCGTGCGCCGGGACGGGCGAGATGGGCGCTTCGACCAGATCAAGACCGACCCGCTCCGGTTCTTCATGACCTGGACTCTGCAGGGCCTGTGGGTGCTGCTCACCGTGGCGTGTGCGCTGGCCGTCATCACCGGAACGGAACGACGCCCTCTGGGCGCCCTGGCCATTCTGGGTGTGGTGGTGTGGCTGGTCGGGTTCGCCACCGAGGTGGTGGCCGATCAGCAGAAGTCCGCCTTCAGGCGCGACCCCGCCAACCAGGGTCGGTTCATCTCCTCGGGGCTGTGGGCATGGTCACGGCATCCCAACTATTTCGGCGAGATCACCCTCTGGGCGGGCGTCGCCCTCATTGCCCTACCGGTGCTGTCGGGTTGGCGCTGGGCCACCCTCATCTCACCCGTCTTCGTGTACCTGCTCATCACCCGCGTCAGCGGAATCCCCATGCTCCAAAAGCGAGCGGCCGAGCGGTGGGGTGACGACGAGGAGTACCAGGCCTACGTTGCCGCCACGCCGGTGCTGGTGCCGCGGCCCCCACGCCGCGGACCCTAGGCCCGGCCGTACGCCACAGGCTTTTCTGGCGGGTTGTGCCTCACCCGTCCCTGGTGGGTGCCCATCAGCGAGTCGCTCGCCATGCGGGTACAGTCGGTTGCACCGACATCGTCGAGCGAGGAGGAGTGTCGTGGCGAAGTTCGTTGTGTTGTATTCCGGTGGAATGGGCATGGGCGCCAGCCCCGAGGAGCAGGAGAAGATCATGGGCGAGTGGGGCGCCTGGTACGAGAAGATGGGCGCCAACATCGTGGACGGTGGCGCGCCGTTCGGAGCCTCCAAGCATGTGGCGAGCGCCGGTTCCATCGGCGACGGCCCCCTGGGCGACACTCCGGCCACCGGCTACACCATCATCTCGGCCGATTCGATCGACGCGGCGGCCGAAGCGTGTTCGGCGCATCCGCATCTCAACCACGGTGGACAGGTGCAGGTCTACGAGTACATCGAGATGGGCTGAGTTCGAACGCCCTTCAGGAACCCGGTGACGAGGCCTCGGAGGGCCTCGTCACTCATTGAGCCGGCACATCCTGGAAGGCCGGCTCGATCGTCGGTTCTGGACCAAAGCGATGTCGAGACCGTTCGCCTCTAGCCGACCCACCCCTGGGTCGGTAGCGTCCGAATTGTGTGTAATGGCACCGCCTACCGCACGGCGGTATCGAGTTCGCCTGCGTGGCGCAGGCGGCAGTGTCCGATTGAAAGCCGGCACCGCCCACCCGAGAAGGAGTCCACCATGAAACGACTGGCCACACTTGCGATTCTGACGCTCGCCGTCCTGACGAGCCTGGCGACGGTGGCGGTCGCCCAGAACGAAGACTTCCTGGGCGGCAAAATCCGCACGGGAGACACCGTCTCGGTTCCGGCCGGCGAAACGGTCGAAGGAGACCTGTACATCTTCGGGGGCGATATCAACGTGGCCGGCCGGGTCCTGGGCGATCTCGTCGTCTTCGGCGGTCAGGTCGATATCGGCGGCGACGTCGAGGGCGACGTCTTCGTCGGGGCGGGCACCCTGGACGTGGGCGGAACGATCGGCGGCGATCTCAGGGTCGGGGCCGGTCAGGTCCGCACCCCCGGCAGCATCGGCGAGGACCTCCTCGCCGGAGTGGGCCAACTCACCGTGAACGGTGAGGTCGGAGAAGACGTGATCTTCGGCGCCGGCACGGTAAGCCTCTCCGGCACGGTCGACGGCGACGTGCTCGGCGAGAGCGGGGCCTACAACCGCTCAGGCACCGTGGGCGGTACGGAGGACGTCACCATCGACGAGCAGACCCCGGTGGAGCGGCCCAACGCGTTTGTGCGCGGGTTGACCAGGTTCGCCTCCCTTCTCATCGTCGGGATGATGATCCTCTGGCTGTTCCGCGCCACCTTCGAGCACACGGTCAACCACCTCACCACTGCGCCGGGAACCGCCGCTCTGTGGGGCCTCGGGTTCGTGGTCGGGCTTTTCGTGGTTCCGCTCGCCGTCACGGTGGTGGGCATCCTGCTCGCCGTACTCTTCGCCTGGCTGGGTCTGGGCCTCCTCGTCGGGCTCTCCCTGGTGGCGATCCTCGTCACATGGGTCCTGGTCGGCGTAGTCGCATTCCTGGTCATCGCCGTCCTGGCGCCGATCACCGCCGCTACGTGGGCGGCTGCCCGTGTGTTGCCAGAAGACACCCCTGCCTACCTGGCGATGGCTGCAGGTCTGGCGATCCTCGTCATTCTCGGATTGATCCCGGTCGTCAACTTCCTCGTTGGCTTGGCCGTCACGATCATGGGCGGCGGAAGCTGGATGCAGTTGCTCCGAC
>CBDUEV010000105.1:0-7564 GCA_965366365.1 uncultured Acidimicrobiia bacterium
TACTGCTGAGTCGCCTCGGCGGGGCCTGAGAAGTCACCCCACCACACACCGCTCGCCGTAGTCGACGAGCGGGGGTGGGTGTGTCGCATCGGCGCAGGCCGCGCAGTGAGGATCACGCACGATCCGCAGCTCTCGGAACTCTTGATCGAGTGCGTCGTAGAGGAGGAGGCGGCCGGTCAGATCGTCGCCGATCCCGAGCAACAGCTTCACGACTTCCACTGCCTGGAGCGACCCGATCACCCCGGGGAGGACCCCAAGGACCCCTGCCTCTGCACAGTTGGGGGCGAGTGCCGCCGGAGGCGGCTCCGCGAACAGGCAGCGGTAGCACGGACCCTGGTGGGGACGAAACACGCTGACCTGACCCTCGAACCGAAAGATCGAGCCGTGGACGACCGGGATCCCGAGGTTGAGCGAAGCGTCGTTCACCAGGTAGCGGGTCGGGAAGTTGTCCGCGCCATCGACGATCACGTCGTAGCCGGAGAGGATCTCCACGGCGTTGCCTGCCATGAGGCGGGTTCGGTATTCGACGACGGTCACATCCGGGTTGAGGTTGGCGACGGTTTCGGTAACGGATGCCGTCTTGGCTGACCCGATCCGATCGAGGCCGTGCACGATCTGCCGTTGCAGGTTCGAGGCATCGACGGTGTCCGCGTCGACCACCCCCAGTTCGCCGACACCCGCCGCAGCAAGGTAGAGCGCGACCGGTGATCCGAGCCCGCCGGCACCCACGATGAGGACCTTGGACTCGAGCAGCCGGCGCTGCCCTTCGAGGCCCACTTCGGCGAGCGCAGTGTGGCGACTGTACCTCGCCCGCTGCTCGTCGGTGAGCGTGTCGGGCGCCTGCCACGGGCGACCCTGCGATTTCCACGCCTCGACACCTCCGGCGAGGTTCACCACATTGCTGTAGCCGATTTCCATGAGCGACACCGCAGCGAGGGCAGACCTGGCCCCCACCGAACACACGACAACCAGCGCAGAATCCAGGTCCGGGACGTGACGCCCGATCTCCGACTCGAGCACACCTCGGGGGATGAGTATCGAGCCCGGGATTGCTCCCAGTGCGAATTCGTGAGGCTCCCGCACGTCGACGATCGTCACGCCTGCGCCGAGGCCGACCAGATGATCCGGGTGGATCTCGGTGATCTGCGCTCTCGCCTGGGAGACGAGCTCTTCGTAGTCCATGACCATCAGCCTACGAGAGTTCTCCACACATGCGTCGTGTCAGTCCGGCTCGGGCTTTTCCCCGCCAGTCGACGGCGCCGGTCGCTCTCGCACATTGAAGCGGATCCGCTTGCGCTCCTGACCGTCGATGGCGATCGCAAACGAGAACCCGCCGGCCTTGGAGAACGGGACGTTGTTGAACGTGAAGGCCCGCACCACCCCGATGTCGGACCCGTCGGGCAGCCCAGGCGGCCTTCCCACGGTCAGGGAGTGTTTGAGCGGCCCCGAACCGAAGACCGAGTTACCGTCTTCATCCTGCAGATCGATCGTCATCGAGAGTCGCCTGCCCGCATCGGTCCACGGAATGCGAAAGCGGGCGCCGATGGCGAGGCTGTGGTGGCGGGCGGGGAGCTGGCGGACCCACAATGTGTCCCATCCGCCCCCCATCACGTACAACTTGCCGCCCACCGCTTGGACGGCGTCGGCGATGAGCGCAAAGTCGACGGAGGGTTCCAGGGTGATCGAGTCGGTCATCGTCTACCGCGCCCCGAAACCCGAGAGCACGGTCCAGATGCTCCGACCCAGCACGTGAAGGTCCAGCCAGGGCGACATGTGCTTCACGTAGTAGAGGTCGTAGGTCAGTTTGTCGATCGTCTCGGCCTGATCGTCGGCGTATCCGTAGTTGACCTGCGCCCATCCGGTCACTCCCGGCCGCACCAGATGGCGGTGTGAGTAGAAGGGGATCTCCGTCTTGAAGCGGTCAACGAAGCGGGCTTGCTCGGGTCGCGGGCCCACCAGCGCCAAGTCGCCCTTCAGCACGTTGTACAGCTGCGGGAGTTCGTCGACCCTGAACCTGCGGAGGCCTCGACCGACTGCCGTCAGCCTCGGGTCGTCTTTGGTGGCGAAGCGAGGGCCTTGCTCTTCGGCGTCGACGACCATGGTGCGAAACTTGTACAGCGTGAAGGGATGACCGTCCTTGCCGATCCGTACCTGCTTGAAGATCACGGGACCGGGCGACGTGAACCGCACCGCCAAGGCAATGACCCCGGCCAGCGGCACCCAGATCGGAATGGTCACCAGGACCGCCAGGATGTCGACGATGGCCTTACCCCCTATGTAGGGGGCGGTGCGGGTCACCGGCGCCGACAGCTCCCATCCTTCGGCGAGATGGATGATGGGCATGCGTCCGGTGTGCTCCTCGTACACGGCGCTCATCGCCCGTACGGAGTAGCCCGCCAGCGCGCACGAAGAGACGAACTGCGCCATCCTGTCAGAGAGCACGGCGCGCAGGTCGACCGCGATGGTCACCCCTGTCGGGTACGGATCCACCTCGCCGGTGGTGGAAGGGTCGAGAACCGCCAGAAGGTCCGTGTGCGGTGCGGTGCGAAGGTCGTCGATGAGTTCCTTCTCGTCCGAGATGATCACCATCGGCTCCGTCCAGGGGCGGCGACGCCTGATGAGCCGATGGGCATTGACGCCGATGAACCAGACCGCCGTCGCCGTGACGAGGAACTTGTTCGAGTAGTACGGACGGGTGGCCACCAGCAGAAACGCGGTGACCGCCAGGGCAGTGCTGACGATGGCGAGGCCTCGCCCGTAGCTGGGTCGCGGCGCTCCCCCAGCCCACATGCGCGTCGACACGAAGGAGCCCACCACGAAGCCGCCGTACAGGAAGCTGATGAAGGGCCAGATCGAACCCGAGCCCGGTAGCGCCACCTCCCAGGGGAGAAGGCCGAACGTGACGACCGAGCCGACCAGGACCCCGATGGTCAGCGCCACGAAGTCGGCGATGGCTGTCGAAAGCAAGAAACGCCTTCGCATGGAGCCTCAGCCTAACCAGCGACGAACCCGGTGGGTTGTCACAGTGTGGACTGGTCCTCGGCCAACGCCACGAGGGTTCGCACCCCGAACCCGACGCCGCCCTTGGTGAGGTAGTACCCCGGCGAGTCGGCCCAGGCCGGCCCGGCGATATCGATGTGCACCCAGGGGCGTCCGTCGACGAACTCCTGGAGGAACAGGGCAGCCTTGATGGCTCCCCCGTAGCGGTTGCTGCCGGTGTTCCGGACGTCGGCGAGATCCGAATCGATGTCAGATCGGTACTCCGCCTCGAGCGGGAGATGCCAGAGTCGTTCACCGGCCCTCGCACCGGCGGCCACGACCTGGGCAGCCGCTTCGTCGTCATTGGCGAAGACGCCACCGATTCTCTCGCCGAGAGCCACCGAGCATGCCCCGGTCAGGGTGGCGACGTCCACGACGAGATCAGCATCGTCTTCCATGGCCAACGAAAGGCCATCGGCGAGCACCAACCTCCCCTCGGCGTCGGTGTTGAGCACCTCCATGGTCTTGCCATTGCGCGCCGTGAGGACGTCCCCGGGGCGGGTGGCCGAACCCGACGGAAGGTTCTCAGTGACGGGAGTGATGGCGGTCACCTTGATCTTCACTCCCAGCCGGGCGATGGCCCCCATCGCAGCCAGAACGGCCGCCGCGCCGGCCATGTCGTCCTTCATGGTCTTCATGGATTCGGCCGGCTTGATCGACAAACCGCCGGAGTCGAAGAGGATTCCCTTGCCGACCAGGGCGAGCGAACGGGTGGCCCCTTCGGGCGAGTAGATGAGGCGGATCATCGCGGCGGGTTCCACCGAGCCGGCGTTGACGCCCGCCAAGCCACCGAAGCCCTCGTCGATCACCTCCTGGCCACTCCACACCTGACACTCCAGGCCGAGTTCTTCGGCCAGCACTTCCGCCATGGCCGAGACGGCAGAAGGCGGCAGGTCCAGGGCGGGCCGGTTCACGAGGTCTCGGGCCTCCGCAACAGCCGCAGTCACCACCTGGGCACGGTGGAGTTCGCCCTCGTCTGCTCCGTCGAGAAAGATGAGGCGCTCGGTTCGGGTGGGCGAGTCCGCCGACTTGTAGTCGTCGAACCGGTAGTGGCCGAGCGCGAAGCCTTCGGCCACGGCACCGGCCGCGCCGTCCAGGTCGACCAGATGAAGGGTGGTGGCCAGCTCGGCGGTCCGGGCCGCTTTTCCCAGCCACCCGGCTGCTTGACGAAGCCTCTCCGAGTCGAGTTCGTCGCCGAGCCCCACGAGATACGCCACCGAGAAGCCGGTCCCCCTGAGAGGCACCACCGCCACCTCCCCGAGCTTGCCTGAGAAGCCGAGGTCTTCGAGATGTTCGTCGGTCACCTGGTCGCCCAAGATGTCGGCGGTGCCGGGACCAAAGACCCAGTCGGCGAAAACGGGGACTGCGACGGCTCGGCCGGCGGCGCCCTCGAGGGCGGGTCCGGCAACGAACTCTGGGATAACCGACATCATTCCTCCAGGCGTGATGGCTGCCAGGCTTCTTCCGAAGCCCGGACGAGCATGTAGATGTAATCGGCGAGACGGTTGAGGTAGGGCACCACGTGGCTGCCGTCCAGGCCGCCCTCGGCCGCGTAGGTCACTGCGCGCCGCTCGGCGCGACGAACGATGGCGCGGGCGAGATCGAGGAGCGCGGGGAGCGGTGCTTGACCCGGCACGATGAACTCCTCAGGCATTCCCACCGCGTCGACAACGGCGTCGATCTCGGTCTCGATTCTGGACACCATTGCCGGGGTCGTCACACTGACCCCCGGTTCGAGCTTGTGTCGATTCGACGGGTCGGTGGCGAGTTCGGCGGCCACCACGAAGAGCTCGCGTTGGACCTTCAGGAGTCGTTCGGACAACGCCGCATCGGCATGGGACCGGGCGACGCCGATGGCGGCGACGGCTTCGTCGACCGTCCCATAGGCCTCGGGTCCGGTGGAGTCCTTGCGGACCCGACCACCGTAGAACAGCCCGGTGGAACCGTCGTCGCCCTTCTTGGTGTAGATCTTCACGACGGCACGATACCTTGCCCGAGGATGTTGGCCGCATCGCCGATGAGCGAACGCCCCGCAACCGTGGCCCCGAGGGCGGTCAGCACCGCCAGATAGGAAAGGCCGGTGGCCGCCATCACCCCTGCGTAGGCCGGTTCCTTCAGGGCAAACCACACCGCCACCATGAGGAGCACGCTCATGGCGGCCAGGCCGAGGAACGCCCACCCCACCACTCCGCCTCCCGAGAGCGCCCCGAGCGAGACGAGGAGGACGAGATCCAGTACCAGTGCTCCGGCGGCTGCCAGGTCGAGTGTCTGAAGGGCCCACCGCGGCAACTGCGGGTCGACGAGGTACCAGTGACCCAGCAACATCTCGTCGGTCACGCCCCCGAGCGCCACCGCCCCGGTCAATGCGGGGAGCCATCCCGTCACGGAGGCCGCCACCGACAGGAAGGCGAGTGCCGAAGCCGCCAGGAGTGCCGCCGCCAGAACCGGCCGGTCGGCCACGATCATCGCCGCCACCAAGGTCGCCACCGCCACCCAGGGTACGGCACCGCTTGAGCCGATCGTCCACGCGCCGACGAGAAGCGTCGCCAGGCCCGCCACCCAGAAGAAGGCGCGGCCAACGATCCGCCAGTAGGCCACGAGGGCGGCGCCGCCCGCCATGCCGGCTGCCCACATGGCAAGGACGGAGAGTGGCGTCAGAGCGAAGTCTGGTTCGAGGATTGATTTCCTCCCCAAGGGATCAGCAAGGCAGTATACGGGTGTGACATCCTCCCCCAGCCCCGACGAGACGCCCGACAGAGGGCCCGGTCATCCTCCCACCGACTGGCCAGCTGTTTCCGTGGTCATTCCGGTTCGCAACGGGGCCGGTTCCATCGGGGCGGCCATCGAGAGTTGTCTCGCTCAGGACTACGAAGGACCGATCGAGGTGGTGGTCGGCGACGGCAGGAGCACCGACACCACCCGGGCGGTCGTCGAGTCCTTCCAGGACATGGGTGTCAGGCTGGTCGACAACCCCACCGGTCTCACCCCCGCCGGACTCAACGCGGCGATTGCCGCCGCTCACGGTGACGTCATTGTCCGGTGCGATGCCCATTCCCGCCTACCCGCTGATTACGTGCGACGCGCCGTCGAAATCCTCGACCAGACAGGCGCCGACAACGTCGGCGGCATCCAGCGAGCGGTTGGGGTGTCTCTGGTGCAACGAGCCATCGCCCTGGCGATGACCTCTCGTATTGGCGTTGGAGATGCGCGATTCCACTACGGCGGCTCGGCCGGACCGACGGACACCGTCTATTTGGGGGTCTTCCGCAGAGAGGCGTTGGATCGGGTGGGGCTCTTCGACGAGACCTTGCACCGCAATCAGGACTACGAACTCAATCACCGGATCCGCGCAACCGGCGGCGTGGTCTTCTTCCATCCGGACCTGGCGGTCGAGTACGCGCCTCGGCGAACGTTTCGCCGACTCTGGTCGCAGTACTACGAATACGGGCATTGGAAGCTGCGAGTTCTCCGACGCCACCCTCGCTCGCTTCGTCTCCGGCAGCTGGCTCCGCCCCTCCTGGTCGTGGGCTTGATCGGCTCCGGCGTCCTGGCGGTTGTCGGGAGACCCGGATATGCGCTGGTGATCCCGGCGGCGTGGCTCGGGGCCCTGCTTGCGGCCGGACTGGTCACGGTGGTGCGCACGAGGGAACCAGCCGCACTACTCATGCCCGTCGCCGTCGGGATCATGCACCTCTCGTGGGGTCTCGGGTTTCTCGGAGCGGCGGTTCGCCTGCTTCGCTGAAGGCCGCTACAAGCCCCGGTAGAACGCTCTCACCGCCTCGGCCGGCCATCCGAACTCTCTCCGGATCGCCGGCGCTTCCCGGCGGGCCGCGGCCAGGAGTTCGTCGTCCCGATAGGCGGACGCCACTTCGGCCTTCCACGCGGTCTCGTCGGCGGCCGGGACCAGTCGCACACCGGGGCGGCCGCCCGCCACCGTCCGAGTACCGGGCAGATCCGAGGCGACCACCGGGATGCCGAGGGCGAGGTACTCCAGCACCTTGGTGGGAAGGGATTGGCGGTAGTTGGGGATGTCGTCGAGCGGTGAAAGGGCCAGACGAGCCCGACCCAACATCTCCATGGCCTCGGGGTGGGGAAGGCGGCCCGTCAGAGTGAGAGTCACCCCGAGTCGCCGCGCCGCCCGCTCCAAAGCCTCGGCCAGGTCGTCGTCGCACGGTCCGATCATCACCAGTCCGCCGGTCGGAGCCGCTGCCGAGGCGGCGACCACCGCCAGCAGGGCGCCTCGTTGGGGTGTGATGTCACCGACATAGGCGATGGCCCCGGACCCCGCCGACTTCGCCTCCGGGGCTGGGAGCTCGGGGAGCCCGTCGAGGCTCGGGAAGTTGGGGAACACGGGATGCGGGTTGCGGAAGAGGCCGGCGTAGCCGGCTTCTGCGAGGGTGACGGGCATCGAGCGTTCCGACCGGTGCAGCAGAAGGGCGGCCAGTTTGGCCACCGAGCCCCGCAGGGCGACCCACTCCTTGGTGGCGATCTGGTGAGGGATGTGCTCATGGACGTCGAACACCAC
>CBDUEV010000106.1:0-7358 GCA_965366365.1 uncultured Acidimicrobiia bacterium
CCGCCGCGCAAGACATCGGCCCCCGCCTCGGCGACGATGCGAGCCACGGCTCGGATCTGCTCCTCCGACTCCACTGCGCACGGCCCGGCAATCACCGGAAAGGGGTCGGAACCGAACCGGACCTCACCCACCGTCACGACGGTGTCGATCGAGGCGTCGGTGCGTTCCGTCTTTCGCGTCATGGTCATGTCGTCTCTCGCTTGGTCCGGGTCCGGACTCTGCTCCAAACCAAAAGGCCCGGAGCAAAAGCTCCGGGCCGATGGTTGGTGTCGTTTGGTGCTAGCGACGCGCTCCCTCGGCCCGGGCCATGGACCCAAAAAAACCGAAATACGAGAGCGAAAACTTTGGCATCGAGGCACAACTTACACCACTGACGAGCACTCACGCAAGGCTCGCCAGGTCACAGAGGGGCGTGGCCTAGGCGGACGGGGCGCCGGTGGTGGCCTCGGAGAGTTCGCGGTCGTGTGCCTCGGTGACCACCCGGCTCTTGGCCCCCCACCACCAGATGAGGAACAGCCCGAACAGACTCCCTGCCAAACCGCTCCACTGACTCCAGGTGAGCGACCCGAGCGTGGCATCGGCCGCCCGAGCGGCGTCGAGTCCCTGATCCTCGGGGACGATCCGCAGGAAGTCGATGAGGAATCGCTGGAAACCGTACCATGCCACCCAAACGCCGAGAAGCTGGCCGTAGTGGCGGCCCTTCCAGCGTTTGGTCAGCTGCCACAGAACGAAGAGCAACACGGCCGAGCCGAACATGTCGTACATGGCGGTGTGGTGGTAGATCCCGCAGATCCCGTCGACTGCCTCGGCCGGGCCGCACTCGAGAACGGTGTGTTGAGGGGCCAGGTCGTATCCGGGCTTGACGGCATAACCGAGGAAGAAGTCGGTGGCCCGGCCCAGATGCTCGACAATGAAGATATCGCCGATCCGGCCGACGACACCACCGAGTGCCATGCCCAGTGCGGCCGAATCGGCCAGGGCCAAGAACGGCTGGCGAAGACGGTACGCCTGAATGCCACCGGCCAGAACACCGCCCGCGTAGCCGCCAAGGATCGAGAAGTTGCCACCCACGGGATTGAGCGCCTGAATGAGAGAGGCGCCCTCGGCGATCTGGGCGGGGGAAGTCAGGTAGCGCGCTCCGAGCATCGCCCCCACCAGGGCCCAGGTGAGAATGGACTGGAATGCGGCGGCGTCGAACCCACGCCTGGCCGCCAGTTTGACGGCCAGTTGAGCGCCGACCAGGAAGCCGACGGCGGCCATGACACCGTGCAGGGAGAGTTGAAGACCCCACACCTCGAAGATGGGGATCGGGGGGTACGAAATGGATGCGAACACGAAGAGAACTCTACCGCCCTCCGGCGCCAACGAGTCCCGGCGGCGGCCCTCCGGGCCCACCGCCGCAGCTCGGGGCCCTCGATGGCGCCGGTAGTCTCCCCGGAATGGCAGCCCGTTCTCACCGTTTCCTCCTCGTCCTCGGTCTGGCCGCCTTCGTCACCTTGGGCATGCCCGATGGGGCATTGGGCACGGTTTGGCCCTTCATGCGATCGGACCTGGCGCGACCGCTGTCCGACCTCGGAGTGGTCGTCTCCGCCGGGACCATCGCCTTCGTGGCGGGCGCCTCGACCGTCTCGCGCGTCGTCAGAAGACTCGGACTCGGGCCGACCATCGCCATCGCCATCTCCCTGCGGCTCGCCGGCTTCATCGCCCTGGCCACGGCCGCCGAATGGCCGATCGTGGTGATCAGCTCCGTGGCCTTGGGTTTCGGGGGAGGGTGGCAGGACTCTGCGCTCAACATCGACTTCGCCCTTCACTACGGGGTGCGCGCCATGAACCTGCTCCACGCCATGTTCGGCGTGGGAGCCACCATCGGGCCGTTGCTGGTCGTGGCCGTGGTGCCCGAATGGAGGATGGCCTACTGGGCGCTGGCCGCCTTGCAGGCTGTGGTCCTGGCCGCGGTGCTTCCTGCGGCGAGTTCCTGGCGGACTCCTCCTCCCCGCGACCGTGCCACGGCGGGCGGTTCGGTCAACTGGGCGATCGTCTCGGTTTTTTTCCTGTATACCGGCGTCGAGGTGGCCGGGGGCGGCTGGGCCTTCTCGTTGCTCTTCGAGGGCCGCGGCATGCCCGAAGGGACGGCTGGTCGCTGGGTCGCCCTGTACTGGGGAGGGCTCACGGTCGGCCGGCTCCTGCTGGGTGCCATCGGTGACCGCATCGGGTTGCGCCGACTGGTCGATATCAGCCTGGCCGTCGCCATGGTGGGATTGGCCATCCTCTGGGGAGACCCGGCGGGCTATGGCAGCCTGGGCCTCCCGATCGCCGGCCTGGGGATGGCGTCACTGTTTCCGGGCTTCGTCACCATGACGCCTGCCATGGTGGGCCCCGGCCAGACCGACGCGGCCGTCGGCTATCAGTTGGCAGCCGCCGGCATGGGTGCGGCCACCCTCCCGTGGATACTCGGAGAGGTGGCCCAAGCCTGGACCCTTGAACTGATTCCCCCCATACTGCTGGCCGCGACCCTTCTCCTCACCGGAGTGTGGTCGGCCACCGGCAGGAGACATGCGCCGTCGCGCTCCGAACGCTCCGGCCGGCAGCCGGCACGGCCCCGGTAGCATCACCGCCGTGATCTCTCCATCGGCCGCTTCTTGGATCCTGCCGCCCAGGCTGTTCTGGACGGCGACGGCCGCCGCCGGATGGACGGCGGTCGTCTGGGGAAACCGAATCGGTCTCATCACGTCCGCTGAAGCAGAGAACGCCTGGGCGGTGGCGCGTATTGCCGGCTCCCTGGCGTTCGTCGCGCTCCTCGGCGCGATCGCCTGGCGGGTCCGTTTCTCTGGTGTGGTGAAGTCGCTCGAGCAGATCGTTCTGGTGGCTTTCCTCGCGTGGAATCTGGCCGTCTGGGTGCCCTCGTTGATCTCGGTCCTGCCCGGCGATTTCTCGCTCCCGTTCAAGATCGTCCACGTGATTCTGGCCACCGGGTCCCTGGCCTTCGGTGCGGTTCTTTTCCGCGCCGCCATGATCGCCAAGCGCACCACCCTGGCGCATGAGTGACCATGAGATGGGCTTGGATGCCCCTGAACGCCTTCCCATGCACGCGGTCCGCGGAACCGCCTAGAGGAGAACGTCCACGAGCATCGCCGTACACAACAGGGTGAGGTAGATGGTGGAACTCCGGAACACCACCATGGCTCGGTCGGTGTCGGCCAGGAGACGGGCGGTGTCGATCGTGAACCACGTGCCCAACACGACCGCCGCCACCAGGTACAGCCAGCCCAGGTCGGCGATCGGAACCAAGAGGAGGGAGACGATCACCAGGATCGCCGTGTACCAGATCATCTGGATCACGGTCGAGCGTTCGCTGGCCACCACCGGCAGCATCGGGATATCAGCGGCTGCGTAGTCCTCTTTGTAGCGGAGTGCCAGAGCCCAGAAGTGGGGCGGCGTCCAATAGAAGACGATGGCGAACAATATCCAGGCGGCCAAGCTGAGCGAGCCGGTCACGGCGGCCCAACCCACCAGCACGGGAGCTGCTCCGGCCGCCCCGCCGATCACGATGTTCTGACGAGTCGTCCGCTTCAGCAGCAGGGTGTAGACGAAGACGTAGAAGAGCAGCGCCAGCGTTGAGATGGCGGCGGCCAGCACGTTGGTGAAGGCCCACAACCAGAAGAACCCGGCCAGGCCCAGGGCGATCCCGAAACGAAGCGCATTGAGCGGCGGCACGCGATGCCGAGGTAGAGGACGGCGAGCGGTGCGCTTCATGACCTCATCGATGTCGCGGTCCACGAAGTTGTTGAGCGTATTGGCTCCGCCCGCCGACAAGGTCCCCCCGATGAGGGTGGCGACCACCAGCCATGTGCCCGGCCAGCTCCCGGCGGCTACGACCATGGCAGGAACCGTGGTGACCAGCAGGAGTTCGATGATGCGTGGCTTGGTGAGGGCGACGTAGGCGCCCAGAACGGAACGCCACCCCCGGGAATCCTTCGATGGGTCGGAGATGACGACGTGAGGTTCACCTGGAGTTGTAGTAGCCATGGACACTCCCGAGATCGGGGCAAGGATACCCGCACTCTCCCTCGTCGCCGCCCGCCCCACCACCGGGGCTACGTATGGCGCCCGTCTGAGTAACCTGCACCGATGCATCGACAACTGCTCTGGCTCTCGGGTTTGCTCCTGCTCCTGAGTGCATGTGGCTCCGACAGCGCGCCGGCACCGCCAGCCCTCGAAGCGGCGCCATTGGTGATAGTCGCCAACGGTCCCGGCACCCTCGCAGTGGGAGACGAGCGACTCCTCATCGGCCTGATCGCCGCCGATACGGCCAACCTCGCCTTCCCTGAGCGGGCCATCGAAATCGACCTCGTCTACGACGGGAAGGTGGTGGCCTCCGTTCCGGGCGAGTTCTTGTGGACGGTACCCGAGGTGCGGGGCATGTACCGGGCACAGGTCGCATTCGATCAGCCAGGCACATGGGCGGTGATCGTGCGAAGTGACGACCTGGAGGTCTCCATCCCCACCCAGTTTGCAGTTGCCGCCAGTTCCCAGGTGCCAGACCGAGGAGACGTCGCTCCCCTCTCGGTCACGCCCACCGGCGAACAGTTCGACCTCTCGGACATCAGCACCGATCCCGACCCCGACCCACGCTTCTACGAACTCTCCCTCGATGAGGCTCTCACGAACGGAACGCCCACCGTCGTGGCGTTCTCGACGCCCGCCTTCTGCCAGACCGCTACCTGTGGTCCCACCCTGGACGTCGTCAAGCAGGTGGCGACCAATCACCCCGACGACGTGGATTTCGTCCACGTGGAGGTGTACACGAACCTCGACGCCGGGAGCTTCGAAGGCTTGGAGCTGGTCCCGGCCATCGACGACTGGCGACTCCCCAGCGAACCATGGGTCTTCGTCGTCGACGGCTCAGGGATCATCGCCGCAGCGTTCGAGGGAGCGCTCGCCGCCGAGGAGCTCGAGGCGGCTCTGGCGGGCCTATGAGGCTGGACGCGCCGGACCGGGCCGGGAAGCCGGTCACGGTCTACTGGCGCCCCGGCTGTGGGTTCTGCACCCGGCTGCTGGGGGAGCTCGACCGAGCCGGAGTGGTGTACGAGCGGCGCAACATCTGGGAGGAACCGGACGCGGCTGCCTACGTGAGGTCGGTCGCCCGTGGGCACGAGACCGTCCCCACGGTGGTCGTTGGCGACCAGATCCACGTCAACCCACCGCCCGGCCTGGTGATCGATCTCGCCGGGTACAGCGAGAGATGACGATGCACACGTGCTCCGAGACACGGAATTGTGCGCCAAATATCGGCTTTGGTGAATGAAAGCTCGGAACGTAACATGACAGCCGCTGACCATTGGCTAATCTCTGGTCCATTCCAGCCGGTTCGAGGAGAGGTCGACGCCACGTATGAAGCCGCGTGACAACACGCCCCCCTATCTGCGTCGCTACGGGCGTCTCCTCCTCATTCTCAGCCTGACCCTGCTGGCGGCGGCGTGCTCCAACGGGGGACCCATGGATTCTCTGGATCCGCAAGGCCCCATCGCCGAGGACATCGACGGCCTGTTCCGGATGACGCTGTATATCGCCACCGGAATCTTCATCTTCGTTCAGGGTGCCATTCTCGTGGCTGTCTTCGTGTTCCGAGACCGCGGAAGCCCGAAGGACTCGAAGCCGGTCAAGGAACCAAAGCAGACCCACGGCAACGCCAAGCTCGAGGTGGTGTGGACGGTCATTCCCGTGGTGATCCTCGCCGCCATCGCCGTCCCCACGGTGCAGCAGGTCTTCAAGTACACCGAGTGCGCCCCGGACGCGATGCACATCAATGTGATCGGACACCAGTGGTGGTTCGAGTACGACTACCCCGACTACGACATCACCACCGCCAACGTCCTCGTGATTCCCACGGACACCGAGATCTGTCTGGACATGACCTCCGAGGACGTCATTCACAACTTCTGGGTACCGAAGTTGAACGGAAAGCGTTACCTCGTGCCGGGCCAGGACACCGTACTTCTCCTCGAGGCTCCCGAGGCCGGTGAGTATTGGGGACAGTGCGGTGAGTTCTGCGGCCTGTCCCACGCCCTCATGCGTGCTCGCGTCGAAGCGATGGATCAGCCCGAGTTCGCGGCCTGGATCGAGGCGCAGGAGGCGCCGGTGGTGGAGCCCGCTCCGGGTTCTCTCGAGGCCGACGGATTGGAAATCTTCCTCGCCAACCAATGCGTCGCCTGTCACAACATCGATGCGGTCAATCCGGTGGCCGCCCCCATCGGCCCGGATCTCTCGCACTTCGCCAGCCGGAATGTGTTCGCCGGAGCGGTATTCGGCCTGGACGAGCCCGGTGCGCTGGAGGCTTGGCTGGCCAATCCTCCCGAGATCAAGCCAGGTTCCTTCATGCCGAACCTCAACCTCACCCAGACTGAGATCGATGCACTGAGCGCCTATCTCCGGAGCCTCGAATGACCACCCAAGCCCAGCCGAGGAGCGTCACCTGATGGCCACGACCGCCGCGCCCCCCACCGCCCGCACGATCTTCCGGCGCCCCGCTTCGACGACCGGCTTCTGGAGTTGGATCACGACTGCCGACCACAAGAAGATCGGCATCATGTACGGATACACGGCCTTCGCCTTCTTCATCCTCGGCGGAGTGGAAGCCCTCGTCCTGCGGATCCAACTCGCCGTGCCGGACAACACCTTCCTCTCGGCGGCCGAATACAACGCCATGTTCACCATGCACGGCACCACGATGATCTTCCTCTTCGTGATGCCGGTCTCGGCGGCCTTCTTCAACTACCTCCTCCCGCTCATGATCGGCGCACGAGACGTGGCCTTCCCGCGGATGAACGCCGTTTCGTTCTGGATCTTCCTCTTCGGCGGCATCTTCCTCTACTCGGTCTTCCTGTTCGGGACGACGGGCGCCCCGGAAGGCGGCTACCTCGCCAACGATGTCAGCCGGCTGGGGTCAGCACCCAACGGAGGCTGGTTCGGGTACGCACCGAACTCCGGGACCGCCTTCTCGACAGGGACGGTGCTGGACTACTGGTCGATCGGCCTTCAGGTCCTCGGCCTCGCCTCGTTGATCTCTTCGGTCAATTTCATCGTCACGGTCTTCAACATGCGCGCCAAAGGAATGTCCCTTCTGCGCATGCCGGTGTTCGTGTGGATGACCACCGTGGTGGCGTTCCTCCTGCTGTTCTCGCTCCCGATCATCGCCGTGGCCCTGTTCATGATCACGTTCGATCGCCAATTCGGGACCTTGTTCTTCGACGCGGCGGGGGGCGGCGATCCCATCCTCTGGCAACACCTCTTCTGGTTGTTCGGGCATCCCGAGGTCTACATCCTCATCCTGCCCGCCATGGGCATCGTCTCCGAGGTCC
>CBDUEV010000107.1:0-7243 GCA_965366365.1 uncultured Acidimicrobiia bacterium
TGTCGGGCGGCGAACGCAACCGGGTGCATCTGGCGAAGATGCTGCGCAAGGGTGGCAACGTCCTGTTGTTGGATGAGCCGACCAACGATCTCGACGTCGACACGCTGCGCTCACTCGAGGAGGCGCTTCTCGCCTTCCCCGGTTGCGCGGTGGTCATCAGCCACGATCGTTGGTTCCTCGACCGGATCGCCACCCATATCCTGGCCTTCGAGGGCGACTCGCAGGTGCGCTGGTTCTTCGGTAACTTCTCCGAGTACCACGAGCACCGGCGCCAGGAGCTCGGCGCTGAGGCAGATCAGCCGCACCGAATCAAGTACAAGCCGCTCCGGCGCGGCTAAACGACTGGTCGAGTGTGCCTCTATGCGTCCCGAGGACGCACGTAGGCACACTCGACGAGAAGGATCGGTTCAGCTAGCCGATCCCGTCTGAGCGGTCGGCAGCCTCGATGTCGCTACGCCGGAGCCCCAGCACGAACAGGATGGCGTCCAGGTAGGGAACGGTGACCGCCGTGTCGGCCGCTTCTCGGACCACCGGCCGGGCGTTGAAGGCCACTCCGAGACCGGCCGCGGCCAGCATGTCGAGATCGTTGGCGCCATCTCCCACGGCGACGGTCTGATCGAGCGGAATCCCCTCCGATGCCGCCACCTGCTTGAGCAGCTCCGCCTTCCTGGCCCGATCGACGATGGGGCCCTCGATCTCCCCGGTGACGACGCCGTCGCGCACCACCAACGTGTTGGCGAAGGCGTGGTCGAGGCCGAGTTCGGCCTGAAGGTGTTCGACGAAGAAGGAAAACCCGCCGGACACCGCCGCCACCTTGTACCCGAGACGTTTCAGGGTCCGCACGAACGTACGGGTGCCAGGAGTGAGCACGACCCGGTCGGTCACCCGCCGGAGGGCACCTTCGTCGAGACCCGCCAGCAGGCGAACTCGCTCCGTGAGGGCTCCCTCGAAGCCGAGCTCGCCCTCCATGGCCCGCGCCGTGACGGCCGCCACCTCCTCGCCCACCCCGGCCTCCTCCGCCAGCAGATCGATGACTTCGTCTTGGATCAGCGTGGAGTCCACGTCGAGCACGACAAGCCTGCTGGCGCGCCGGTTGAGACCCTCCGGCTGAATGGCGATATCGATCCGGTGCGCAGCCGCGGCCAGCATGAGCGCTTCCCGCATCCGGGTCTCGTCTCCTCCCTCGATGGTGAGTTCGTAACTCATCACGGGATAACGGGCCAGCTGCACGATCCGGTAGATGTTTCCGTTGCCGGCGACGATGGCATCAGCGACCCCTGACAGCGCTTCGGGACCCAGGGCGGCGCCGATGACGGTGACGGCGAATCGATCCGGGATCGGTCCTTCGTCGGCGCCGTCCACCATCTCGAAGTCCACGTTGATCTTGCTCTGCCATCCGTAGTAGAGGAGGTCCTTGAGGGCGCGACCGTCGACCTCGAGATCAACCAGGAGATCGAGAGTGAGTCGGTGACGCACGACGATCTGTTCCATGTCATGGATCTGGGCGCCGCCTTCTGACAGAATCCTCAGCAGCCCGGCGGTGATGCCCGGCCGGTCGTGACCGGAGACTCTGACAAGGATGGTGGTCGCCGCCATGGGGACTACGGCGTCGTCAAGGCTCTTTGGAGAAACGCCGCCATCTGTTCCCGTGTGACGGGAGCGGCCGGCGAATAGGTGGTGGCCGAGGTGCCGGAGGTGATCCCGGCCTCGGCGAGGGCGTTGATGTCGTTCTCGAATGTCGTTCCGTTGTCGTCCGAGAAGTAGTCGGTTGCCGTGGCCGGGAGCCCGAGGGCACGGACCAGGAAGGCCGCCATCTGACCACGCGACACGACCTGGTTGGGGCAGTAGAGCGTGTTTGCCGGCGGGTTGCAGCCCAGCGTCACCTTGGCCGTGGCGAGTTTGTCGATGTCGAGTTCGAAGATGGACCCGTCGTCGTCGGTGAAGCGGTTGGTCCCGCTCGTGGCCGTGTAGTCGAGGGCGCGGACCAGGAAGGCCGCCATCTGACCACGGGTGACCTGCGCCTTCGGGCAGAAGAGATCGTTCGCCGGAGGATTGCAGCCGAGGGTGATCTTCTCCTCGGCGAGCCACTGGATGTTGTCGTAGAAGGTGGACCCGATGGCCACGTCGAAGAAGCGGGGCGGGTCGATCACCGGGCCGAGCTTGAGCTCCCCGTCTCCGTACAGGTTGTCTTTGCCCACCGAGCCGCGGTCGAGCGTGAGGTAGGTCAGGAAACTGCGGAGCTGGTCGACGCTGTAGCCCGGGGCGGCTTCGAGGAGCTGAGCGGCCGCACCGGCCACGTGGGGGGCAGAGGCCGACGTCCCGGAGAAGGAGCTTTCGCAATCACCGGCCACTGTGGGACCAAAGGTATCGGTGGAGACTCCGTCCGCTGACACGATGTCCGGCTTGAAGCGACCGTCGACGGTCGGTCCTTGTGACGAGAAGCCCTCGAGCGCGCCGTTCGCCGAGCACACGGCTCCCACGGCCAGCGCATCGGGAGAGGAGGCCGGTTCGCTGATGCTTCCAGCGGGGTCGGCGTACTCCATGCCGCTGTTGCCCAGGACGAGGAGGTCCAGCGTGCCGGGATTCGTCACCGAGTCCTCGTATTCGGTGATCTCCAGGTAGACGGTCACCGGCGACCCGCTCGGGTTGGTGTATTGGATGAACTCGGTCGGGGCTGAGGCATTCGGGTACTGCTCGAAGTTCGAGAAGCCGAGTTCGTTGCTGTTGAAGTCGTAGAGCGCCATGTCCAGATCCTGGGTGGTCGTCGGCCACGCATCCCAGCGCAGGACGATGAGCACCGAGCCACCACCAGGGATTGAGAATCCGAGGTCGAAGTCGGCGTTCCCGGCGGGACCCCAGTCGAGGCGGATGACGCCGTCGCCGAAGTCGCGCGGGTTCCAGGTGCCTTTCCAGTGTTCCTCGGCGTAGTTGCCGGCCGCGTTGACCCAGAGGATCCCCGCATCGGTGGCCGCCTTCACCGTGGCGTCGGGAGCAGGAGCATCGGCTGTCCCGTCTCCGCGTCCCGTGGCGAACCACGCCACGGAGTGATTGACCACGTCGAAGCCTTGCGCCACGACGTAGTCCCCTGCAGTGGCGAGATCGAAGATGTCATCGACACAGATGAGCTCGAGGGTGGCGTCGGGTGCCATGTCGTGCACGATCTCGGCAACGGCCGTTCCATGCGCATCGGCGTTCACGTTGGTGCAATAGTCGACCAACTTGATCCCGGCCGGGAGCTCTGCCGTCGAGTCGTACCCACCGAACCCGACGTCGATGATGGCCACCTTGACTCCCGCGCCGGTGAAGCCGGCGGCTTGCCAGTCGTCGGAATCCGAGATGCCGACCCCTTCGGAGGTGATGGCGGTGGGTTGAGGCCGAAGGAGCGGGGCGACCCGTTGAACGCCGCGCGTGGAGGCGAGCTGTTGGAGTCTCTCAGGGGCGATTTCGACGCGATGGGACTCTCCAATGGAAGCGGTCACGATGCCACCGGCTGCTGCGATGGAGGCTGCGTCGGCGGCTGGGTTGCCGGTTGGGGAATCAAAGGTGACCATCACTTCGATGTTGCCGCCGTCGATGGCCAGATCCGGGCCTGCCGGTGCACCGGAGGCGACTTCTCGGAGGGAGCTGGCCAGGCGGGTGTCGGCCCTGTCGGGCACCGCGCCGGGACGAGAACGATCGTCGGTGGGGGCTGCCCCTACCGGAATGGCGCCGAGGCCGCTGAGGGCGGCGAGAAGCGCCAGAACGCTGATGAGCACCGGCCGATTCGTACGTCGCTTGGGCATGGATCGTTCCTTCGAGGAGCGGGATCGGCAGGAATGGTACCGCAGTCTGCGCAAGTACAGAAAGACCGGACCGCACCGGCGGTTCCGCTTGCCTCAGTCCGGCGGCAGATCCAGTTCACCGAGCTCGTCGTCGAAGGTCCGGAGGTCTCCCACGACGTGTTCTTCGATGGTGTGACGGAGTTCGGGTTTGAACACCTCCATCATCTGCATGGCGGCGAGAGATCCGGACCCGGGCGGAGCCTGATGGGGGCCGTAGTAGATCCAGCCCTTCTCGGCCATCTGCAGGGCGACTCTGTGCAGGACGATCACCACCGCGACGGCGGCAATGACGCTCAACCACCAGCCCATCGCCATCGAGTCTACCGCTCAGGGACGAGTGAACGTACCCGTGGTGTCGTGGCCTTCGGCTTGCCAGTTGGACCAGTTGCGCATACCGAGCGCCCAACGCCAATAGGCGCCGTCCGCGTCCGCGTACTGGTAGTCGTTGGCCTCGAATTCGCTGGTCGTGAAAGCACTCGACGAGGCGGGGCCGTACATCCCGTTGATCCCCGATTCGATGATCAGGTTGTCGTGAACATCCACCCGGTCCGGGATGTAGGGCCCGCGGGGGCCGGCCGCCACCGTGAGGCTGTTGTCGTAGATGATGACGCCGGATTTGTTGTCGATCAGGGTGTTACCGAAGATCTCCACGTCCGGCCCGCGCACCTTGATTCCGCTGCCCTCGGTGAGGCCCAAATCAGGATTGTCGCCACTGTTCGAGACCGTGTTGCCGGAGATGGTTGCCACATAGGCATAGTCGTTGAAGATCCCCGCCATCCAGGCGTCGGTCACCTCGTTGTCGGTGACGGTGGTGTTGTAGCTGCCATCGGCGTACCAAATCCCATAGCCGTAGGAGTCGCGAATCTCGTTGTTGGAGACGGTGGCTCCACTCACGTTTCTGAGACGGATACCGGCGGCGTACACGGTGTCCTTGGCGGTGTTCGCCCGGACGATGGTGTTGTCGTCGATCGTTGGATTGGTGGCGTCCACCATGAGGATCGGTCCTCGTACGATGTCGGTGAAGGTGTTGCCGGACACGACGGTGCCGGCCGCGTTGGAACGGACGCCGTAGTCGTTGATTCCGAAGGTGTTGTTACGCACCGTCCAACCCGGACCGCTTGCGAAGACGGCCGCGTCGTAGTTGCGGAACTCGATCCCGTCGATGACGAGCCCCGAGGCGGAGCCGCTGAAGGCCGAGTCGAATTCTCCCAGTCCATCGAGAATCGCCCCGGGAGCACCGACGAACTGTTGATTGGTGCGCGGGGTGACAGTCTGACGCAGGTGGACGCCCTTCTCGATCCAGATCTTGGCGCCGGGTGGCTGAGCGTTGGCAACGGCCTGGATCGACCATCCGGTGGGGACGGCTGCGTCGTACCCCGCCGGCACGGTGGGCGTGAGGGGCCCGTCGAGCTCAACGGTGGGCGCAGGTGGCAGGTCGAGTGCCCGCGTCAAGAAGGTGGCCATCTGCTCCCGGGTGACGCCGGCGTCGGGACAGTATTGATTGTTGGTGGGCGGGTTGCAGCCCAGTGTGATCTCGGCAGCCGCCAGCGCCTGGATCTGTTCCTCGAAGACCGAGCTGTCGTCATCGACGAAACGATCCTTGCTCTCAGGCGGCAGATCGAGGGCCCGCACCAGGAAGGCGGCCATCTGGCCACGGGTGACCGTGGCGTTCGGACAGAACTTGTCGTTGGTGGGTGGGTTGCACCCGGCTGTCACACCTGCCGCTGCCAGAGCTTGAATATCCGCCTCGAAGACCGACGTGTCGTCGTCCACGAAACGATCCTTGGTTTCGGCGGGAAGCTCCAGAGCACGATTCAAGAAGGCGGCCATCTGGCCACGGGTCACCGTCGACTTGGGACAGAACAAGTCGTTGGTTGGCGGATTGCAGCCGGAGGTGATTCCTGCATGAGCGAGGCTGTCGATACCGTCGGCGTGGACACTCCCCGAGGTGTCTCGGAACCCGGCCGAGGATGTGATCTGGCCGCAGCCGACTCGGTCGTCGGCGAGCACCAAACCGTCGAAATCGAAGTTGAGGGCTCCGGGAGCGGTGGCATCGCCCCCGTAGTACACGTCGAACCAGAAGCTCTTCACGGCGGTGGACGGATCGCTGGTGCCCCGGAACTTGAAGTCGTCCTGATAGAAGGCGAGTTGTTCGTTGACCCAGCCTTCGAGGACGCCGTCGGCGACGCCGGGGGCGTTCATGGAGACCCGACCTTCGACGCAGTGCCAGAGACCGTGGTCGAGCGTCCCGGTCTGGGGGTCCCACATGAGGATCTCGCCCTCGTCGTTGGGCTGGTCGCGGTGATAGGTGTAGAACCCGATCTGGGTGGCCGACCCGTTCCGACCGTCATAGGTGGGGGAAAAGGCCATCCGCGCCGACCAACCCGGCTGCGCGTTGGAAGGCTTGATGAGATTCCTGGCCGAGCCGCTGTACAGGCCGGCGGGCCCGGGCAGCTTGCCGCGGCCGTAGTTGTCGAAGCCGTCAGGGAAGCGCAGGAAATATCGGTAGTACAGCTCGGTGGGATCCGACACACCGTTCTCGGCGAAGCGGTATTGGGCAGCGGATCCAAAGTGCGAGCCGGCTGGGACCGCCACGCGGAGTCCGTCACCCGTCTGACCGGCGATGGTGCTGAAACGATTGCGGGAGCCGACATCGGCGTCGAACCATCCGGACGTCCACGAAGAGGCCGGCGTCTCGAAGGGCTCGTCGAGAAAGACAGTCGGGCCGGCCGAGCCGGCCGTGGCGGCCACGAACTGGCCTGCCACGAGGGCGAGGACGAGGAAGAGGCGAGTGATGCGAGTTGAAGACATGGGGCTCCGCGAGAGGCTCTTCTACGACATCGGACGATCGGTAGGTGTTCTTGAAGGGGTTCTTCGGTCGACGTCGACCATAGGCGGGGGCATGCCCTTATCGGTGGAACCCTCGCTCCAGTGCTCCTTACCCAATACCACGGGCCCCAGTCCCCCTTGGCCCAGTCCCCCTTCGCCCAGTGCCCCTTGGCCCGGACCCACCGGGCCGGCGACCTCCCGTTTCCTGCTGCCGGCGCTCTTGGGCGGTCGCCGATGCACCTATGACCGACCTTGCCCGCAAACGCAGAGATCCGACCCTGGCGGGTCGGATCTCTCCAATGGTGGAGGTGGGGGGAGTCGAACCCCCGTCCGCTGAATCCTCAGTGCCGCTTCTCCGAGCGCAGCCTTCAGCAAGCATTCGGAACAGTGGGACTCTGATGGCTAGTTTCCCTCTGCCCTATCCGGAATTGTCTTAGCCCCTCAGTCCCGGAATCCCGAGAGGAGCGTCCTACATTGCGACGTCTGGATCCGGCGAGGTAGGGACCCTCCGGGCAGACGAGCTGCGTTTAGTTACGCAGCCAGGGCGAAGTTATCTTCGGCACCTATTGGTGTTTCCGGCTCTTTAACGAGGA
>CBDUEV010000108.1:0-7145 GCA_965366365.1 uncultured Acidimicrobiia bacterium
TCGGCGATCGCTTCTTCTGGTGATCCGAACCCGGTCGGGGTCACCTCGGGTGGGACCTCGGTGGTCGGGACCGCCACGGCGGGTGGCGCCGGCTGGACCACCTCGGGATCGGACGACCCGAAAACGAGGGTCCCGACCCAGACGATGGCGACGAGTGACGCCGCCACCGCTGCGGCGGTGAGGATGCCGTTGGTGAGTCGCGAGGGTCGTTCCTCTTTGAGCTCAGGGATGTCGGCCTGACGGATCTTGGTGCGCATGTCGGTTGCTGCCTTTCGGGCGAAGTCGTCGAACTTCATGATTCCTCCAACGTCATGCCCAACGCGGTGGCGAGGGTGCGGCGTCCCTTGTGCAGTGACGCTTTCACAGAGCCTTCTGCCACTCCCAACATCCTTGCGATCTCGGCCACCGAGCGGTCCTCCAGGTAGAAGAGCACCACCGCCTCGGCTTGACGCTGCGGCAGCTGTCGGACCTGCTCCCAGAAATCCACGAACTCTGGGTCGGGGTCCGAGAACGGCTCTTGACGCTGGGAAGCGAGACGCAACAGCGCCTTGCTCTCCGAACGCACCTTGCGGAACTGGGACATGGCCAGGTTCGAGGCCACTCGACGCACCCAGGCGCCGGGGTACTCGAACGATCCGACCCGATCCCATTCACGGTGAGCCCGCAGAAACGCTTCCTGGCAGATGTCCTCGGCGGCTGCCTGTGATCCTGAGAGGGCATAGGAGAAGCCGAGCACCTTGCGGTACTCGTTCCGATAGAACATGGTGAAATCCAGCGGAAGCCGGACCACCTGGTCCCCGGAATGGCTCACTCGAACCCCCCAAATGGATGCTGTGTTGGTCATTACGGTATTTGAACGCACCAGCCATCCGCTGGGTTTACCGAGTTCGCGAGTTTTTCCGGGATGGACGACACACCCCAGGGGTGGCCCGAAACCGACCGCCGCTCGAGTCAGCTGGTCGGCGCCCTCAGCTCCGGTGGATCACACAGCCGGGTCGAAACAGGCCTCGGCCGACTGCGGCCCATCGAGTCCCTCGCTATCGAAGGCGCTGATCACGTAGCACGTCTTGCCGACCTCCAGGAGGCGGGGCCAATCGACGAAATGAACCTTGCCGACTCCGTTGAGCTGGTCGGGAGCGATCGTCGTCACGAATGTGTACGGGCCGCCGGGCAACTCACTGAAGACGGTGTGGCGGGCCACCTTCCGCGGTTTCGGGGGAGGCAAGCGACGGTGTGGGGTTGTGCGGCCGCGATCCTGAGTGGGGAGGTTTGGGCGATGGGGTGGTTTGGCTCCGTCGTGTCGCGGTGTGGTTGGTTTGCCTCCCCTTTGGGGGGGAGGTGTCGAGTGGAGCGAGGCGGAAGGGGTGTTGCACCGGAGGCGTGTCGTGGGGTGGTGGTGGTCCCCCTCCGTCCCACCACGGTGTGGCTGGCCACCTCCCCCGGTTCCGGGGGAGGCAAGGGCGACGGTGTGGCTGGCCACCCTGACGTCGCCTCGTATGCCCGAATGGGTCACACGCGGAAGTGTGGACCGGAACGACCCGGTCCACACTCCTTTCCCTGGCGGCCCGAAGCCGAGGCGGATCAGCCGCCGGACTGCCGGAGGGCTTTGAGGGTGTCGTGGATTCCCTCCACGGCGGCCCGCACTCTCTCTCGTCCCTGTTCGAGGTCGGCTTTGCCGGCCAGGAGGGTGGCCTCGGCGGGATTCTGCCAGTCGGAAGCGGTGAGGCCGATGACCTGGTCGGCGACCGGCCCGCCCAGAACCTCGGCCTGGTCGGCGTTGGCCAGGGCGTTGTCGAGGAACTGCTGAGCCTCGGTCACGTCGAAGCCGGCTCCCTCCATCGTGTCGATGACGTCTTGGATCTCGGCCCCTGCCTCTTCGATCCGGCTCACCGCGGCGACGATGGTGTCCGAGACGGCCACCTCGACGCTCTTGGGCGCCACCACGAGGTAGACCCGATAGTCCACGGCGATCTTCAGCGACAGCTCCAGGGCGTCGGCCAGGTTGTCCGTCGCCTCGATGTCGGCTCCGAGGGCGGTGAGGCCGGCCCGGGTGGATTCGTAGTCGGCCAGCAGCGAGGCGGCGTGGCTGTCGGTGAGGTGCTCGTACGACTCCACATGCTCGGTCAGCCGATCGAGTGTGTCGAACCGCTGCTCGATGGCGGCCGCGGCGGCCTCCTTGACTCGTTCCAGCGAGTTGCCGAGGTCGTTGGCGCGTTGCTCCAATCGGTCGATCTCGGTCGTGTCGGTCTGGGCCAGGGCCGCCGGGGCCATGGTGGCGACCAGGGTGGTGGCGGCGATGAGGATGGCAAGGGTTCGTTTCATGGTGCAATGTCTCCTTCGTTGATGGTGAATGAGTCTGAGAGTTCGGCCATGGTCCGTTCGAGTTCGTCGAGGACCCGGTCGAGTTCGTCGATGTCGAGGGCTCCGACCGTGTCGGGTGACGGCGGAGTCGAGGCCTCGGCGGCCGGCAGGGCGGAGGGGGCGGTGGTCGTTGGCTGGCCTGCTGGGGGCGCTTCGGTGACCGTCGTCACGACGGGGTCGATCGGAGGCAGCTCCGTCCTTGTTCCTCGAACGCCGCAGGCGCTCAGCAGGAGCGCCGCAGCGATCACCAGGCTGGTCTTCATGTCGTCTCCCTCGTGGGCTTCTACGATCAGCTTCGGGGAGGCGGGTTCGAGAGCCGTCAGCGATGTGTGAGACAAGTGTGAAGTTGCGCATGGGTCGTCTTCACACTTCTCTGACACTTCGGACCGACACTGTGGGTTGAGTGAAGCGACAGACGAGCCGATGCATTCATACGGCCGAACCGAGGGACAGCGTGGCAGACAGAGGACGGGTTCTCCTGATCGAAGACGAGGACAGCATCGCCGAGATGCTGCGCACCTTGTTCGAGCGCGACGGGTTCCGCCTGGTGCATGCCCCCGACGGTGAGTCCGGCCTGCAATCGCTTCGGACCAGGCCCCCGCGGATCGTGCTGCTGGACCTCAACCTGGGCGACATGGACGGCGTGGACGTGTGTCGCCAGATCCGCGCCACCTCCGATATCCCGGTGATCATGCTGACCGCCCGCGACGGCGAGGTTGACAAGGTGGTCGGCCTCGAACTGGGCGCCGACGACTACATCACCAAACCGTTCTCCCCGCGGGAGCTCCTGGCTCGAGTCAAGGCCGTCCTGCGCCGCTCCGAGGAGCGCGTCTCGGCTCCGAAGACCATCGAACTGTCCGGTTTTGAGATTGACAGCGGCCGCCGCGAAGTGCGCCTGGCCGATGGGACCGTGGTCCGGCCGACCGCCCGCGAGTTCGACCTGGTGTGGTATCTGGCCGAACACCGGGGACTGGCTCTGTCCCGGGCTCAGATTCTCGAAGCGGTTTGGGGGTATGACTACTTCGGCGAAACCCGGACCGTGGACGTGCATATCCGTCAGCTCCGCAAGAAGGTGCCCGACATCCCCATCGAAACGGTGTGGGGCGTCGGCTACCGGTTGAGCGACTGACCATGCGACGGCGAATCTTCTGGAACATGGTGGTGGTGGCCGCCGTGGCAGTGCTGCTAGCCGGCCTGATCGGTGTCATCCTCGGGCAGGTGTTCGTGGCCCAGGAGGGCCGCCGCGACATGGTCCGCCAGGCGGACGCCGCCCGGGTGGTGCTGGCCGAGCAGGCCGACCTGAATCTCGACGGGGCGCGGCTGGTGGAACGGTTGGCCGTGTTCGGGGACGACGAGGCGAACGCTCGCTTCACGGAGATGATCAACGCCACTCGCCGCCTTCTCGGCAATGAGCGCTTCGACGTGGTGCTGGTCGATCGCGACGGCGAGGTGGTGCTGCTGTCGGATCGGTCTCCCGACCCGTACGGGATCGACGCCGAGACACTGTTGGCCGGCGACACCCAGTTCGTGACCGTGCTCGGCGATCCCCGGCTGCTGGTGTATGTGCGCCCGTTGGTCGACCAAGCGACCGACGGCGTGGGTGGGCGGATGGCCGTGATCGTGCCGCGTGAAGCCCCGGTGATTCCATTCGATACGGTGCTCCGGGGGATGCTCATCACGCTGGGGCTCGTGTCGGTGATGGCGGCCGTGGCAGCCCGCTACATCAGCCGTGGCCTCGCCCAGAACCTCGATCGAGTGTCCGACGCAGCCAAGGCCATCGCGGCGGGGAACCTGGGAGTGCGGGCCCCGGTGGACGGCGACGACGAGGTGGCCACCCTCGGGGCCGCCTTCAACGACATGGCCGAAGAACTCACCTTGGCTCGCGCCCGGGAACGGGAGTTCTTGATGAGTGTCGGCCATGATCTGCGCACTCCGCTCACCACCATCGCCGGCTACGCCGAGATGTTGGAGGAGGGCGGCATCGACGAACCCGAGATGGAACGGGTGGCGGGCGTTTTGGCTTTCGAGACCGCCAGGCTGCGGCGGTTGGTGGAGGACATCATGCTGCTGGCGCGCTTGGAGGCGAGGGAGTTCACCCTGGAGCCCGAGTCGGTGGACGTGGGGGCCCACCTGGGTGAGCTGGCGACGGGCTTTGGCCGCCGGGCCGAGCAGGAGCGGGTGCGACTGGACGTCGAGATCGGCGCGACGGGTGAGCTGATGGTGGACCCCGACCGGATCGCCCAGCTGACCGCCAACCTGCTGGAGAACGCCTTGCGTTACACGCCCGAGGCGGGCCGGGTGGGATTGTCGGTGGCCAGGATCGAGGGCGGCGTGGCCGTGACGGTGACCGACAGCGGTCCCGGCATCGAAGAACAGGATCTTCCTCGGGTGTTCGACAAGTTGTACGTGGCGCGGCGCTACCGCAGCGTGCGACCGGAAGGCTCCGGCCTGGGGTTGGCGATCGTCAAGCAACTCACCGACGCCATGGACGGCGTCGTCGAGGTGACGTCAGCGCCGGGGGAGGGCACCACGATCTGCGTCTCGATCCCGGCATGACGATGAGCGCCGGCCCGACCTCCACCGAGGCGCCGGGACCCGTTGCAAGTCGACTTCAGAAACGAAGCTGTTCGACGATCTCGCCCGTATCCAGGTCGAACACGGTGATCCCGGTCCAACCTATGGCGTAGGCAACGTCGCCTTTGACCACGGTCCGCTGCGGACCGAAGCCCCACTCCTGATCGCGGGGTTGGCCTTCGAAGACCTTGAGGAGGCGGGTGCCGTCGAGCGAATCGTCGCTCCAGTCGACCTCGATGACACCGAGGCGCACGGTTTCCTCGCTCTCCTCCTCGGACCAGGAGTACCCCTCATAAGGGACGAAGGCGGCACCGTCGACGGCGGTGAAGGCCTTGTGGTCGTGCTCCACGGCCGAGTAGACCCCGCCGTCGAGGGTCGTGTCGTCGGGCATGATGCCAAACGTGTCGAGCCTCGTTGGGTTGGTGGCGTCGGACACATCGAACAGTGAGATCTGAAGACCGAGCTGGCGGCCGGAGTCTTCGTCGGCGTCTTGGCCCACTCCGAGCAGCCGGCCGTCCGCTACTGGGTGCAGATAGGCCGAGAAGCCAGGGATTTTCAGCTCGCCCGCCGCCACCGGCGCAGACGGATCCGACAGGTCGATCACGTACAGCGGGTCGGTCTGGCGGAAGGTGACGACATAGCCCAGGGGGCCCATGAATCGGACCGCTTGGATGGTCTCGGTCACGCCGAGGCCCTCCACCATACCTTCGACGACGAGCTGCTTCCCCTCGGTTGCGAGCACCGTGACCCGCGACTGCGAGTCCTCGCCGCTTCGCCACCAAGGCGCCGAGGTCGAGGCCACACGCAGGCGTCCGTCGTACTCGTCCATGGAGAACTGGTTGAGCAAGAAGCCGTCGACGTCGCCGGAAGCCACGTAGGTCAGTTCGCCGTCCACGGGGGTGTCGAATCGGTGAATACGGGTGACGAAATCATCGACCCGCTCTCCGGTCTCGAAGATCACCGGGTCCAACCAGCGGCTCGTGGCGATGTAGGTGTGCTCGAGGTTGGCGTAGACCGTGGAACCCGATGCGACCACCGATGTGGCGTTCCAGGCGGTGTCGGAGGAGTCGAGATCGAAGTCGAGGATCGCCAGGGTGCCGAGTCCCGACGCTTCGGGCGGCAGATAGACGTCGCCGCATTCGAGCAGGAGTTGTTCGTCGCCGTCGCTGTCGATGAGGTACGGCAGCCAGTTCTCGATGGTCGAGTCTCGGACGATCTGCCGGTTCCGTTCCGTCGCAGCCCGTTCGGCCCGAAGACCCGAGCCTTCCGGATACGACCACGCCAGGCCGACCGGCTCCGCCTGCAGCACCACCCGGAGGTGCCCATCGACGAGACGGGACGTGACGACGGACCCGTCCATGGTGAGACGCCGCGAGACAGTCGGAGCAGAGGGATCGGCAACGTCGACGAATGTGACGGCAGCGATCGAGGAGTAGATCGGGGCGAAGCTGTCGATGGCGACATCGGCGGATACCCCGCCGGTGCTGCTGCCGGCACCCATCAGTACGAGGACGTCGTCGTGCACGAGGATCTGATTGCCCCAGGCCTGGTTGCCGAGATCGAGGGTTGACAGCTGCTTGATCCCACCGTCGGCGGTCGAGAAGACCACCAGGCGTGTGTCGGAAATCACGTAGAGAACGTCGCCGACAGCCTTGACGATGTCCCCCTCGTCGATTCCTTCGACCTGCACGTTGGTGGCCGATGGCACGGCATTGCCGTCGCCGCCTCCTTGGGAGCTGGAATCGCTGGCCATCGCTTCCTCCATTGCGAAGTCATCGAGGAACCGGAAATCCCTGCCGCCGAGCCCCCATGGCCCAACCTGCTCGATGGCCTGCTTGATGAAGTAGTCGAGGAGAGCGTCGCAATCGTCGGCCACCTGCAGACTGGCGGCCACGAGAGACGGCGCGCCGCTTTGGGCGCGGGTGGTAGCCGTCGTGTCGTCGACGCTGGTGGGGTCGGTGTTGCCGGTGGTGCCGGTGGTGCAAGCGGCAAAGAGGAGCGTGAGTACAGCGGCGGATGCGAGAAGGCGGTTCATGCGGTTGGGACGTCGGCTGCGGTTCTTAGGTTCCCGGCGGCGCTCTACGGCCAGCGCAGGGACGATCCGCCGGTCCTCCAGATGGAACTGCGCAGTTAGCTCAATTGACGACGACTGGGGTGGTTTGCCTCCCCCGCCCTCGGGGGAGGTGCCGAGTGGAGCGAGGCGGAGGGGG
>CBDUEV010000109.1:0-7078 GCA_965366365.1 uncultured Acidimicrobiia bacterium
TCGGACATCTCGTCCGGATCGTTGATCGTCCACACGTGAACCTGCATGTCGAGCCGATGGGCGGCGTCCACCGTCACCCGATCGACCAACGTGAGGCCGCCTTGGCGCACCGGTACCTGAAGCACGTCAGCCTGCATGGCGCGCGGGCGGCCGGCTCGCGCCCGGACGACGAAAGAGAGGGTCTCCTGAGGCCCCGCCGAGGTGGCCACCCGCCCTCCGGCGAGCTTGCGGAACCGGCGCAGACGTGCGTCGGTGAACGAACCGACAATGACCCGCTCCCACAGATCGAACTGGCGGATCGACTCCAGGAGGGCCTCCTCCAGGCCACGCTGCTTGAGGTCTACCGTCAGCACCGTCTCGGGGAAGGTCGTAGCGACCTCCTCGAAGGTCGGGATGGTGACGCCGGTCCCCCGATGAGGGAAATGATGGATCGGGTCGAACCGAAAGCCTGCATCGAGCCGCTTCAGGTCAGCCAGCGTCTGGTGCCACACCTTGCCGGTCCCGTCCGTGGTTCTATCGAGCGTGTGATCGTGGAGACACACCAACACGCCATCTGCGGTGAGATGCAGATCCGTCTCGAGGTAGCGATAACCCAGGTCCACCGCTCCCTGAAAGGCCCGCATCGTGTTTTCGGGCCACAAGGTTCGGGAGCCGCGATGGGCCATGGCGATGGGATGTTCGAGGGTGAGCGCGTGGCGCATGGTGGGAAGTGTAGGAGCCATACGGCGCAGCGCGACGTAGGATGGCGCCATGGTCCGCCACACCTTTCTCGAGACCGTCGATGTCGCTGCCGAGCTGCTCGACACTCCCGGGCTCGGAGATCACTGGGACGAACCGGCCGTGCTGGAGGGCTACACGGTGGGGGGCTTGGCCGGACACTTGGCCCGGGCGGCCATCACAGTCGACCGGTACCTCGACGACACCCCCGCCACCGGGACTCCGATCGGTCCTGCCGAATACTTCATTCGCGGCCTGGGTGACGTCGATCCCATCAATGACACCCTCCACAGAGCCGTGCGCGAACGCGGGGAGCAGGCGGGAGCCATCGGACCCACCGCCCTCGCCGATGAGGTACGCGCAATTCGGGGTCGCCTCACGGAACGATTCGAAGCCGAACCGGCCGACCGGCTGGTCTCCGTGTTCCAGGGTCTGGCGATGCGCCTCGACGAGTACCTCGAGACGCGCATCGTCGAGCTGGTGATCCACCTCGATGATCTGGCGACCAGCGCAGGACTCCCGTCCCCACGAGTCGCCCGAGAAGCCGAGGCGTTGGTGTTGCGCACTCTCGTGGAGATGGCCACCGCCCGCCACGGTGCCTCTGTCATGATTCGGGCGTTGGCCAGACGGGAGAGGATCTCAGAGTGGCCGGCTGCTTTCTGAGCAGCCCCGGAAGAGACCTTCCGCCTGCCTGAACGACCCGACCGACCGGCGTCGGCGTCTTCCGGTTCAGATCAGTCCTCTACGAGGAACACGGTCAGTTCGAGAGCGTCGGCTTCCCCTTTGCCCAGCCCTACCGCGATGGCGGTATTCAGGAACCCCAGCGACTCGTCGGCAGTGGCGAAAGTGATCAACTCCCTGGGGAAGGCCACACCTTGTTCCTCGCCCGCCAGGCTCACCCCGGTCGCCGAATAGGCGACCTTCGCTCGGCCCGAGCCGATCACGCCGTGGATGTCGAGGGCCATGTGGCCGTCGGCGCGCACCGTCACGTAGTCGACACCCCGCACGGGGCGCTCACCCTCCCAATGGGCACTGGTGGCCGTGCCCTCGAACGGAAAGTCGATCCTCATCCCGCCAGGGGTCTTGCCGATGACGTTCATGTCGAGCGAAGCGGTGATCTTGCAGAACTCTTTCAAACTGGGCACAGAACCCCTCCTCGGTCGGACGCCGACTCCCTGATACGCCCGCAACTGTAGAAGGCGGGGGATCCATTGACAAACAAACGTTCGTTTACTACGTTCCCGTGGATGACGCCCGACGAACGTTTCCAAGCCACCATCGACGCGGACGAGAAGATCGAGCCCCGCGATTGGATGCCCGACGGATACCGCAAGACCTTGATCCGGCAGATCGCTCAACACGCTCACTCCGAGGTGATCGGAATGCAGCCCGAGGGGAATTGGATCACGAGGGCTCCCAGCCTGAAACGCAAGGCCATCCTGATGGCCAAGGTTCAGGATGAAGCCGGCCACGGGCTCTACCTCTATTCGGCTGCCGAAACACTCGGAATTTCGCGCAACGAGCTCGTCTCCCTTCTTCACCAGGGGCGCCACAAGTATTCGAGCATCTTCAACTACCCCACTCTGAGCTGGGCCGATATGGGGGCGATAGGGTGGCTGGTCGATGGAGCTGCGATCACCAACCAGGTGATGCTCACCCGCACCTCGTACGGACCGTACGCCCGAGCCATGGTCCGGATCTGCAAAGAAGAGAGCTTTCATCAGCGACAGGGATACGAGATCATGCTCACCCTGGCGAGGGGCTCGGAAGAACAGAAGGCCATGGCACAGGATTCGCTCGATCGTTTCTGGTGGCCGGCCCTCATGATGTTCGGACCACACGACTCCGACTCTCCGCACACCGAGCAGTCGATGAAGTGGAAGATCAAGAGGGTCACCAACGACGAACTCCGCCAGAACTTCGTCGACATGACGGTTCCCCAAGCCGAGTACCTCGGGTTGACGGTGCCCGACCCCGACCTCGCCTGGAACGAGGAGAGGGGACACTATGACTTCGGCGAGATCGACTGGGATGAGTTCTGGGAGGTGGTCAAGGGCCACGGACCGATGAACCGAGAACGAATCGACGCCAAGGTTTCCGCCTGGGACGACGGCGCCTGGGTACGCGAGGCGGCTGCCGCCTACGCCGCCAAACAAGTCGAGGAAGTGGCCTGATGACGTACGAAGGACATGTCGCCCCCGGCGAGACTCCGGCGGACGATACCCCAACACCCACCGGCGACCACGGATGGCCACTGTGGGAGGTCTTCGTCCGCCAGAAGCGCGGGCTGGCTCACACCCACTCAGGCAGCCTCCACGCCCCTGACGCCGAGACCGCCGTCCAGAATGCGAGGGACGTGTACACGCGCCGGATGGAGGGGGTCTCCGTCTGGGTGGTGCCCTCGACCGAGATTCACGCCTCGGACCCGTTCGACTCGGATTGGATGTTCGAGACGTTCGGCGACAAGCCGTACCGGCATCCGACCTTCTACACCATCCCCGACGAAGTCGGGCACATGTAGACATGCCCACCATCACCACAGAAGCGCACGTCACCTACCTCTTGCGTCACGGCGACGACTGCCTCATCCTCGCCCAGCGCCTGGGCGAGTGGTCGGCACGGGCGCCCGAACTCGAGACGGACATCGCCCTGACGAACCTGGCGCTGGACCTCCTCGGCCAATCTCGGGCCCTCCTCAGCCACGCCGGCCGGACCGAGGGCGCCGGCCGCACCGAAGACGACCTCGCCTTTCATCGCCAAGAACGTCAGTTCTCCAACCTGCTGCTCGTGGAACAGACCAACGGTGATTTCGCCCACACGATGGCACGTCAGCTCTTCTTCGACGCCTACCAGCTGTCTTTGTGGGAGGCCCTGTCGGGCTCTTCCGATGAGACGCTGGCCGGGATCGCCGCCAAGGCTCTCAAGGAAGCCCGCTACCACTTCCGCCACTCGGAGACGTGGGTGGTGCGGATGGGCGACGGGACGAGCGAATCCCACCAACGGATGCAGGCGGGGATCGACGACTTGTGGCGGTTCACGGGCGAGCTGTTCTGGAGCGACCACGTCGAAACGGAGCTGATCGAGACAGGGATAGCTGCCGATCCGGGTTCGTTCCGCGGCCCGTGGGACGCACGGATCGACGCCACCTTGAAAACGGCCACGCTGGAGCGACCGGGCGACCCTTTCCAACGCGTGGGCGGACGGGAGGGGATGCACACCGAACAACTCGGGCACCTCATCGCCGAGATGCAATACCTGCCGCGCGCCTACCCGGGACTCGACTGGTGAGTGGTCCGCCCGTCCTCGACCCCGACCTCGCCCTCATCCTCGAAGGCGTGGTCGATCCGGAGATCCCCTCCCTCACGATCGGCGATCTCGGGATCGTCCGCCATGCCGGCTGGGAGGGCCGGACGGCCGTGATCACCATCACTCCCACGTATTCGGGGTGCCCGGCGATGGACGCCATCCGTGATGACATCACGGAGGCCATGGAAGCGGCCGGAGTCCCAGCGGTGGAGGTGAAGACCGCATACGCCCCCGCATGGACCACGGACTGGATCACCGAGCGAGGCCGAGATCGGTTGGCAGCCGCCGGCATCGCCCCTCCCGGGCGGCTGGGTGAGGTCGATGCCCCCCCGGCGGTCTGCCCCCAGTGTGCCTCGGCTGACACACGTACGGTTTCCGAGTTCGGTTCGACGGCCTGCAAAGCACTCATGGTCTGTTCGTCCTGCGGCGAACCCTTCGACAAATTCAAAGAGCTATGAAGTCGGTCGAGTTCCACCAGCTCCAAGTTGCCGACATCGAGGATCTCACCGACGACTCGGTGGCCATCACATTCTCTGTCCCGCGAGAGCTCCACGAGACGTTCTCGTTCATTCCGGGACAGCATGTCACCGTTCGGGCGATCGTTGACGGCAGTGACGTCCGCCGCTCGTACTCGATCTGCACCAATCCGGGACATGGCCGACTACGCATCGGGGTGAAGCGTTTGGAGGGCGGGGTGTTCTCGACGTATGCCACGCGGCGTCTCCGCTCCGGCGACACGCTCGGAGTGGCGCCTCCCGTCGGAGACTTCACCCTCACTCCGGACGCCGGGGCTGCCCGTCACCTCTGCGCCGTAGCAGCCGGTTCGGGGATCACTCCCGTGCTCTCCATGGCGGGTTCGGTTCTCGAGGGTGAGCCCCAGAGCCGCTTCACCCTGGTTTTCGGAAACCAGGCCGCCCGGACGGTCATGTTCCTCGAAGCGCTCGAAGCGCTCAAAGACCGGTTTCCCGACCGTTTCCACCTGATCCACCTCTTCTCGCGGGAGGCGCCCGACCTGCCGCTCTTCAGCGGGCGGATCGACGGCCCGAAGCTCGAAGACCTGTTCGCAACCCTCATCGACCCGACCACCGTGGACCGGTGGCTCCTCTGTGGGCCGGTTGCCATGGTCGAAGCCGCCCGGGCGGCGTTGGCGAAGCGCGACGTGCCGCCTGAACGCATCGCCGACGAACTGTTCTTCGCAGGCGCACCCGACCCGACAGCACCGCCGCCCCCGGCTCCTGAGGAAGCAGGCACGGTGACACTCAAGATCACCCTGGGCGGTCGATCCACGACCACGACGATGCGTCCCGATTCTTCCGTCCTCGACGCGGCTCTGGCCGTCCGTCACGAGCTGCCCTTCTCGTGCAAGGGAGGGATGTGCGCAACGTGCAAAGGCCGGCTGATCGGAGGCGAGGTCGAGATGGCGAAGAACTATGCCCTGGTGGACGCCGAACTCGAAGCCGGTTTCGTTCTCACGTGCCAGTCCCGCCCTCTGTCCGACTTCATCGAGATCGACTACGACGTATGACCGCGACCCGCCACACACGCGAAGACGTGATCGCCGCGGCGGGACGCCTCTTCGCCGAGCGTGGATATCACGGCACTTCGATGCGGGACCTGGGTCGCGAGTTGGGCTTGCTCGGCTCGTCGCTGTACTCGCATATCGGCAGCAAGGAGGAGCTGCTCGTCGAGGTGGCGCGGCGCGGCGAGCAGCTCTTTCAGGAGTCCGCAGAGCGAGCGCTGGCAGGTGGAGTAACCGGCGCCGACAAGCTGCGCGCCCTCATCGCCGGTCACGTCGCCGTGATGCTCGACCACCGTCAGGAGGTCGGGACCTTCCTCAATGAAGCCCATGCCCTACACACCGCCGACCGGTGGCGACTCATCGAGTCGCGGAACCGATACGAGCAGGCCTTCCGCACGGTCCTCGAAGAAGGAGCAGCGGACGGCTCGCTGCCTCCGGACACCAACCCTCCTCTGGTGGCGATCTTCCTGCTCTCCATCCTCAATGCCACGGAACGGTGGTATTCACCCGACGGGACGTTGGACCGGCATCAGCTCGCCGATGAGATCTACCGCTTCGGGACCGAGGGCGCAGGCCGTTCGGCGGCCTCGTGATGTTGCGCACTATGCTGCTCGCTTCGAACGACGGAGCCGGACATGCGATGGAAGAACCTGCGCGGAAGTGGGAACGTTGAGGACCGGCGGGCGCGCCCCGGGGGCCGTACGATGGCCGGGGGCGCCGGTGGCATAGGGGTCGTCGGGTTGCTGATCTTCCTGGCGGTGCAGTTCCTCGGTGGCGGAGGAAGCGGGATCGATCCTTCGGTCTTGGAACAGCTTCAACCGGCCGGAACCAACGCTCAATCCAGTGGGCCCGAGGTGGAACTCACCGCAGAGGAGCAAGAGTACGAGGAGTTCGTCACCAAAGTGATCGGTGACACCGACTTCGTCTGGGATCAGATCTTCACCGAGGCCGGGTTGACGTACCAGCCACCTCGACTGGTCCTGTTCCGAACCTCCACCCAGTCGGGGTGTGGGGGCGCCAACAGCCAGGTGGGTCCCCACTACTGTCCACTCGACGACACCATCTACATCGACGAGACCTTCTTCGACGCGGTTCTCGAGTATCAGCTCGGCGCCCAGGGTGGCGACTTCGCAGAGGCATACGTGATCGCCCACGAGGTCGGTCACCACGTCCAGAACGAATTGGGCATCAACCAGCAGGTTCGCACCCTGCAGCAGCAGAACCCACAGGACGCCAACGAACTGTCGGTCCTGATGGAGCTCCAGGCGGACTGTTTCGCGGGGGTGTGGGCTCATTCCGTGGCCGCCCTGGATGCGGTCGCTTTGACTCGAGACGACATCCGCGAGGCACTCGACGCGGCCGCCACCGTGGGCGACGACCGGATCCAGCAGACCACCCAGGGCCGCGTCAACCCTGAGGCGTGGACCCACGGATCCGCCGAACAAAGGGTCGACTGGTTCACGACGGGCTACGAGACCGGCGACGCCAACCAGTGCAATACCTTCGACTGATCGGAAGAGTTGGGGTCCCGGACGG
>CBDUEV010000110.1:0-6840 GCA_965366365.1 uncultured Acidimicrobiia bacterium
ACCGTCGTCGGATTCGCCGGCTGAGCCGGCCGGGAGACTCCTTCCCGTCACGACATCCACTCCCGTATGCTCGGATTCTGGAGGAGATTCTTCCGCCAGTTCGACCATCGGGAGGTTGCTCCATGGACCCGCTCTTCATCATCAAGAAGTGCAAGCCGCACCCGATCGCCCTCGTGAAGAACCCGTTTCCTACCCGGTCGATGATCATCTTTGCCGAAGACGGCATCTACGTGGTTGGGATGAGCAGGGACCTCATCGCCACGTTCGCCGAGGAGATCGGTGGGCTGTTCGGAGAGGCCGGCGAACTGGTGGGTGGCTTCGTTGGGGGCAAGCTGGGGGACTGGCGCAGCTCCCGCGCCGAGAACGCCAACTACGTCAAGTTCGCCGAAGACCTCGAACAGTACGTCTCCGAGCAGAAGAAGGTGCACAAGTTCGAGTACTCCAGCCTCCAGAAGTTCGTCTACCGCAAGAACATGCGCCTCGTGGTGGGCGTCGGCGAATACATCGGTTTCAAGTTCGAAGACGACACCTACTACTTCGATGTCGGCGAGAAACACGTCATCGACCCGGCCGTGGCCATCATCGAGGAACTCGCCCCGCAGGCAGAGATCAAGAAGAAGACCGGCCCGATGGTGACCCGGGGCTGAATGAAGTCTGATTCTCGGCACAGGACGTCGGAGGCGGACCGCGCCATTTGTTCAGCGTGCCTTCAGGGCCGTTTCCTAAGGTGAGGTGCGAACCCGGTTGGGACAAGGAGTGAGGGGGCGGCATTGTTGGGTGAGCTTGCACAGTGGATCGCCGACGCGCTGAGTATCAGCGCGGCACCGAACGCACCGTCCATTCCAGGCATTGCGCCGGGTGCGGGAGGAGCGCCAATGGCCGGCGGTGGACCAGGCGGCCCGGGTGGTCCAGACGGGCCTGGCAGCCCGGACGGTTCCGACCCTGCTGATCCCCCTGGCGGGCCATCCGGACCGCCGCCTCCGGCCGACGGCCCTCCGGAGGATGAACCACCTCCCGACGAGGGGGAAGACGAATGCGAATGAGAGCTTCTCAATGCGGGTGACCATTCGACCGGCCACACAGAATCAGGTGCTCGCCGTCAGGTTCCAGGTGCGGGGTCTCCCGTTCGTACTTGCCTACCGTTCTGACCTCGGCCCGGGCAGGCGAGCAGCCTATCAGTGGGATCTATCAGGCACCACGGAGCCTGGCACGGTGACAGTCGACGGCCGGGCCATTCCCGCCGCGGCGGGTCGGCCGTTCGTGTGGGACGGACTGGATTCCGCCGACAACCCGATCTCGTATTCCACCCGTGCCGTGCTCAGCGGAAGCAGCGACCAACCCACTCGCTCTACCATTCTCGGTCGGTGGGACGCGCGAACTCTGGGCCTCGGTGGTTTGACGGCGGGCGGCTGCCATCATCTCGATCCGAGGCTGCGAGTCATCTACCTGGGTGAAGGCCGTCTCCGCAGCCAGGTGGCGGCCGGGAAGAGCGACGGCCACTACGTGGTAGCCAGCCGCCGTGGCAGTTACATGTTCGATCTCTCCGGCCGCCACACCGAAACGAGACGAAGCGGCGCAGCGCTGCCGCACGCCGTGTTCGCCTATGAGAACGGCCGCCTGTCGGCGCTGCGCCAAGGGAATACGTCGGTCGCCGTTGAGCGCGAGACCGGAAGGGTGACGTTCGCCAACACGGGCGTCAGCCTCGACCTGGGCGAAGACGGACGCGCCACCACCATCCATGACCGTACCGGCGCGGTCCATCTCCTGTACGGTGACACAGGCCTCCTCGAAGGGATCACCGATGCCCTGGGAACCCCGTATCGATTCGGATACGACCCGCTGGGGAGGCTGCTCTCAGTCGAGGACCCCACCCGGCACAGCTTCGACATCGTCATCCAAGAAGACGGAAAGCGCCGCCGCGTAGGAACCGTCACTCGGGGAGGCCGAGAGACGGCACGCACGGTGGAACGGCACGGCGACGGTTCCAAAACGATCACAGATCAATGCTGCGGACAAGTCCCGACTGTGACCACCGTGACGGGCAACTTGGAGGAGGTAGCGAGATCCGACGGCACCCGTGTGGAGCGGACCCGCCGCGGTCACGACACCCACCGAACCGTCGTGCTGCCGTCCGGCTTGGTTGCGGAATCGGCGGCTTGGGAAGCCGCTCGACGCCCAAGCATCGATCCGGAGACCGGCACCAGGACCGTCACCACGCCGGCGGGCCGCCAGTCGAGTGTGGCCGTCGATGGCCAGGGTCGCCCCACTTTGATCGAGGTCCCCGGCCTTCCCTCCCGATCGCTCCAGTACGACGATCGAGGGCGCTTGACTTCCTACGGGAATGCTGCGGTGACGTTTTCCATCGAGCGGGACGCCGAAGGCCGCACGAGCCGCGTTGCCGCCAACGATGGTGAGTCGACGTCGTTCAGCTACGACCCGGCGGGTCGGCTCATCTACCAAGAAACGGCTGGGCGCCAGGTCAAGATCGACTACGACGGCGGCGATCAAGTGGTCGGCATTACCAACGCACGCGGCCATCGAGTGGGATTCACCTATGAGAGCGGACGCAGGGTTGCCGACGTCTTCGCCCCGATCGGCGGCTCGAGCGATCCGACGGTGTACGCGTACGACTCCGACGGGCTCCTCGAAAGCATGCGCCTGGCCGACGGCCGGACAATCGACTTCGAATCCGATGCTTCAGGACGTCCCCTGCGTCAGGCGTGGGACCACACAGAAGTACAGTTCCGATACGACGAATCGGCCGGCCGGTTGGTCGGGATAGAAGGGCCCGGGCAGGCCGGACTCAACTTCGAATACGACGGACCGCTCACGACGGTGATCACTCAGACAGGCCCGGCTCCTGGCCGGCTCCATCTCGAGTACGGCGCAGACTTGCTCGTGAGCAAGGTCATGGTCGGTGATCACACGGTTGAGATGGAACGCGACGCGGACGGTCTGCTTCTGCGAGTCGGCCCGCTCCGCATCGAGAGAGACCCCGACACTGGGGCTGTCACCGCCAAAGAGGCAGGCAACGCTCGGCTGGAGTTCACGTCCAACGAGTCGGGCGCTCCGGCGTTGATGCGGCTCCTGTACCTCGGCACCCTCGTGTACGAGGCTGCGTACCAGACCGACGCCCGACGCCGCGTGTTGTCGGTCGCTGAACGATCTGAGTTCTTCACGGCGACGACGCATTATGGCTACGACGGCGGGCGACTCGTCTCAGCCTCGATAGGAGACGCCAGCTGGCGAGTTGAGCACGACGCCAACGGAAACGTCACGCGCGTGGCGAGTCCACACGGCGACACCGAAGCGGAGTTCGATGCTCGCGATCGCATGACCCGGCGTGGTGTTCAGTCGTTGGCATACACCCCCGACGGCATGCTCAAACAGATCGAGCAGGACGGCAAGACCACCTCCTTCTCGCACGACCCGTGGGGGCGGCTCGTGAGTGTGAAGCAGCCAGGCGGCGCGTCGGTGGAATGGCTGCTCGACGGACTGGGTAGAAAAGTGGTCTCCTTGGTCGACGGCCAACCGAAGTGGCGCTTGCTTTACGAGGACCGGTTGCGCCCGATCGCCGCCGTAGGCGCCGAGGGAGAGGTCGATTCGTTGTATCTGCGGAGTTCTGATGAGCTGACACCGGATCTGATCGTCAGAGACGGTGTTGTTCTTCTCGTTGTCGTCGACCATGTCGGGTCGCCGCGGTTAGTCATCGATACCGGGACTGGCGAGGTTGTGCAAGAAACTCGCTTCGGCCCATTCGGGGCCACGCTCGAGAACACCGATCCGGGTTTACATCCCTTCGGATTCGCCGGTGGGCTGAGCGATGGGCTGACAGAACTGGTCCATTTCCGCGCCCGCAGCTACTCGCCCGCCCTCGGCAGGTGGACGTCGCGTGATCCGTTCTTGTTCAGGGGTGGACACCCGAACTTCTACGTCTATGCCGGAGGCGACCCTGTCAATCTGCAGGACCGGTCCGGGACCCAGCTCGAGGATTCGGCGGGTCCTCAGCTCGAGCTGTGTCGGCGGGCCACGAACATGGGCTATGAGTCTCTCGATGGAACCGGCATGGAGCACTGGTGGATTCGCGGCAAGGACGTCGAGGCTGGGATGACCGACTCGCCAAACTACAACTGGGAGGGAGCGGTCGGCGACCACACTGGCGCGGGCGACCTACGAGGGTCCAACTGTGAGCCCATCGAAAATGTCGACCCGGAGTGCGTTACGGAGCAATTGGCCACCAATAAGATCCACAAGACAGGCTTCCGCTACGGGCGCGAATTAGGGCTCTGGGTCCCCGGTGTGAATACCTGCCAGGATTTCGTGAAGGACGTTCTCGATGCTTGTGCCAGCGGAGGCGAGCCGACCGTGGTCACCGACGACGAGTTCGATCATTGGTGGAGTCCCGACATCAAGACCCGACCCCCCGAAGATCACGAGCGGTACACGCCCTCAGATCCACCTCCGGACCACAGTGATCCCGACGACGGTGGGTACACCCCTGCCGGGGAGCCGTACACTCCAGCGGACTACACGCCGTCGGAAGGGGGCGGCTTGTGGGAGTGACCCAGGCCATCCCGCCGGCCGTGGGCAAAGTGCTGCCCATGCTCCGCAACCCGAGTTTGACCCGCACCCACCGAATCGCCTGGTGGGTGACCATGGTTTTCTTCGTCATTGCGGTGTTCCGTCTCGGGAACTGGGGCGACCTGTTGCGCCATGCCGGCCTTCACCTGTGGGTGGCCGGCTGGCTGCTGGTCGTGACCTACCGAACGCGAACGATCGGTGTGCGCGAGGTGGTGCGAATGTGGATGGTGGGCTTCTTCACGGTGGTGCTGTTCGTGTTCGTGTTCACCGAGCCGGTGGAACGGCTGATCGGGACCGGGAACCTGCAGACGGCCTTCTGGGTCCCGATCGTCGAGGAGGCGGGCAAGGTACTGGCGTTGGTGTGGTGGGGCTTGCGACAGCGTCGCCGTGGCTATCACGCCACGATGTCAGACTTCGTACTCCTGGGTTTTGCTGTGGGAGCCGGGTTCGCGTTCCATGAGGATGCGCTTTGGGAGCGGGTGGCTGCCAGCGGGTTTGGCCCCGGATTGGCGCGCTGGTTCCCCACCTTTCTGACCAGTCCCTACGTGGTCACCCATTCGGGGTGGGGACTGCTGATCGGTTTTGGCGTCGGTGTATTCCTCCTTCATCGCACGCGGGTTTGGGGCCTGCCGATCGGTGCTGCGTTTGTCGCCCTGGCGGTGCTGGATCATTCCGCCATCAACCTGCGCGGTGGGTTCGATTGGGTGCGGTCGCTGGTCAACGGTGGTCGGTTGGCTGCCTCCATGATCGTTGTGGCGGTCGTGGTCGCCTTGGCGCACGACTGGTTCCTTCTGTGGTGGACGGGCAGTCGCGACAATTGGTTTCCCGAACCGAAACTGGTGGACGATCTCAGAGGACTCACCACTGGAACGTGGGATGAGCGGCTCGCCACCTTCATCGCGCGGGGGCGCTATCGAAGGCTGCGAACTGCGGCCTTCGCCGACCTGTTTAGGGTGCGTTTCGCGGGCGATCCCGCTGGGGACCGGCGGCACGTTCACGAGCGGCTGAACTCAACCGCCGTATGGGCACTCAATCGCGGCGGCTCAGCACCGTAGTCGCGATCCCCCCCACTCCACCGAAGACGGGAGACCTTGGTGGCGCGTCGTGGATCTCTCCAGAACCTGGCAAACAGTGGATACAGCATGAGTTAAGCGCGATCTGCCATTCTGGTGGGGCGTTGCAGGGATAGACACTGGATTCGAGTTTGGGCGATGCGCTCGCTCGCGTTTCCGCTGAACCGGATCTACCACGAGGGGGACATGTTGACCAACGATCGTATTCTTCGACGCGGCGCGGCCAAGACGGCCGCGCTGGCGATGGCACTGGTTGTTGCTTTGGCCGCCTGCGGCGGCGGGTCGGGCGACGATGAAGCCGTGCCGACATCCAGCGAGGGAGCGGTCGAGGAGACGGTCGCCACCGAGGCCAGTGACCCCGGCACCGATCCCGCCGCCGTCGAGGAGGTCCCGGGCGAGGACGACCTCGCCTCCGTTCCTCTGCTCGAACCGGCGCTCGAAATCGAGGTCGGAGATATCGATGAGCCCAAGTCGATTGCCTTGTCGCCCGATGGAAGCCTCGTAGCCGTCCTGGGCGGAGGGCCGTTCAGGGATATCGACATCTTCCTGAGGATCTACGACACGACCACGGGTGAGCTGACCAACGACGTTTCGTTCGATGAGGAGAGTTCGTCCGTCGGTCGACTCTATTGGACCGCCGACAACCATCTGATCGGACTCGACACAGTCTCGTTCGAGACTCGGGTCGTTACCTGGGACGGCGCCACTTTCGAGCTCATCGACTCGTTCGTCATGGATGAGTTCGTGTGTCTGGACGCAATCTTTGGTTTCGACCGAGTGGATGGCGCCATCTTCGCGTACAGCGACATCGAGAGACCGTACACACTCTGCCGTCGGGAATTGACCTCCGACACGGTGCTCGAAGCCCCACTGAAGGACAGCCAGGATGCCGGGTACCGCACGCTTCTTGCCGATGGCAGTGCGTTGGTCGCCGAGGTCTGGGATGAGGGCGCTCAGCAGTACCTCTTGGTTCGGTTCGATCCGACCACGCTCGAAGTCACCGACTCCGAGGTGCTCGACCGCACGCGACTCGAGGCGGCGGGTGTTGGAGTTGAGCTGATCATGGCTCCCGACACCGGCCAGAGCGGTAATCGTGCTCTCAGCCTGCAACCGTCCGGCGTGTCGGTGCCTTCGGGACTGGATCGTCCGAGGTTCTCGCCCGACGGCTCGCTGTTGTGGGCGGTCA
>CBDUEV010000111.1:0-6832 GCA_965366365.1 uncultured Acidimicrobiia bacterium
CAAGCAACTCGGACCGCTCCTCGAACAAACCGCAGCCGAGTTCGAAGGGGCATTTGAGCTCGTCAAGATCGACGTCGACGCCAACCAGGCCCTGTCGGGTCAGCTGGGGATACAGAGCATTCCCACGGTGATCGCCTTCGTGAACGGGCGCCCCGTCAACCAGTTCCAAGGAGCGATTCCCGCCGCCCAACTCCGAGAATGGCTCGGTACGTTCGTCGAGCCACCGACCGACCCGGAGGTGGCGGAGGCGATCGAACTGCTCGAACGGGGCGAGGAAGCGCAGGCCGAAGCGAGACTGCGCGCCATCCTCAGCGACCGAGCCGAACCCGAAGCTGCGCTCACCCTGGCCCTGCTCTACATCGACCAGAACCGGCTCACAGAGGCGCTCGAAGTGCTCGGCACGCTTCCTCCGTCGGAAGACGTCAACCGGCTCGTTGCCATCGCCCGGATGGGCGAAGCGGCGGCCGGAGCCGGCGAGATCGAAGCCAAGCTGGCTGCCGACCCGGAGAACCTGCAATTGCAGATCCAGCTGGCGCGAGCCATCGCCGGCCAGGGCCGCTACGAAGAAGCGCTCGAATCGTTGCTCGAGATCGTCGCTGCCAAGACCGACGAGAGCGACGACGCCCGCGACGGCATGGTCGAGATCTTCGGCGTCCTCGGTCCTGACCAGCCCATCACCCAGACCTTCCGCCGGCGCCTCGCCAACGCCTTGTTCTGATCAGGATCGGTCGGATCATCTCGGCGTGTTGAACGCGAGCGAGGGGCCGGACGTACCCGGCCCCTCGACTCAGGTCACTTCGTCTTGCCGATGATCCGAACAGAGTCGACACCTTCGATGGGTACCCCCGTGAGGGTGACCCCGATCAGGTAGGCCTCGGTGTCCCCCGGCGCCAAGCCTGTCTCACCGACCTGGTAGTGACTGACCAGGTCGACGAAACCGTCCCCGTTCACGTCTTCGAGGTGATCGAGGAATGTGGCAGGGTCGAGCAGCTCATGGTCAGGCGCGGCCAGGGCCGGTCCGAAGCGAAGGGTGCTGACGTCGATCTCGAGCACGTCGAAGTCGGCGCTGCCCAAGACCGCCACCGGAATCACCCCGGTGCTTCGATTGACGTTGATCGAGTTCGGATAGCTCCCGGGCTTGATGTCGAGACCGACCTCGATGATTGCCGGCTGCACCCGGATGTCGGAGAGCACAGGGCTCTCCCCGCCGGAACTCGCCTTCAGCGTCACCCGTACCTCGATGAACCGCCCGAAGGAGGAGAACAGCTCGCCGTTGACCACCGGCTCGAACGCGGCGCCACCCAGGCCCGCCTCCGAGTTGGAGGTGCGGACCTCGACGACGATCTCCGTCCCGGGCGGTTCGAAGGCCTGTGGCTCGGTGTTCCAGGTGAGGCGACCCCACTCGAAGTCGTCTTCACCCGAGTCCTGGATCACTGTCCAGATCCCTTGCGGCGACGTCGAACCCACCACCACTGCGCCCGTCATGTCGCTGTAGTTGTAGGGGCCGGCGCCTTCACCCAGCTCCACGGCGAGATCGACTTCACCCAGGCCGTCGGTTCCGCGGCTGGGATCGATCCGGACGGTGGTGTCCGAGAACTGGTTGGTGATCCACACCTTGCCGGCGGCGTCCACCGCCACGCCTGTCGGCTCGACACCATCAGTGCCGATGATGGCGAGGACGTTGCCGTCGTTGTCGAGGCGGGTGACCGTTCCGGTGCCGCTGTTCGCCACCCAGATATGGTTGTCGATCGGGGTGACGGCCACCCCGCGGTTGGCCTGGATGGGCGGACCAAACCGCCCGAAGGTTCCGTCTCCATCGTGATCGAGTTCGGCCACGTCGATGAAACTCTGCTCGGTTATATCGACGGCGGGCTGACCCTGCTCCTCCGAAGAGAAATCGGCAGTCCAGAAACCGCTGATCTCGTCGGCAAGCACCCAACGTGTCGACCCCTCCAGGAGGCCCGACACGGACACCTCGACGGTGGCGCCCGGAGTGGCGGTTCCGGTGATCACATCGTCGTCGCTGTCTATCGTCGGCTCACCGAGGTCGATGAGGACAAGGCTCTTGGTGGTGGCTCCGTCGTCAACGGTCACCTCGTGGCCCACCAGGAGATCGAAGTCCCACTGCGTGACCTCGAGGTCGCCCCACTGGTTGATGGAGGCAGCCACCTCGTAGAGGGCCGGCGTCGCCGGATCATCGTCATGGACCCGGATCGTGACGGAACCGTCGGGATCCCAGCCCGAACCCCAGATCTGTTCGGTGTCCGGATTCGCCCTGAACACCGGCTCTTGCCAGTCGACCCAGGTGACGTCGCGATCGTCGTCGTGCTGGTAGGCGCTCACATGGGATTCGAAACGGAGGTCGACGACGGTGTCGCCTTCACCCGTCGCCACCGAGAAGTCCGCCTCCCAGGCGCCTGACCCGTCTGCTGTGACAAGGCGCCAGCCGCCCTCTCCGCCAACCTGTACCTCGACCTCGCTGAACGGCTCGGCCGTGCCACGCACGATGTCGACGTTGAAGTCGATGTCGGTGATGTACAGATCGAGAACCTGATGCACCTTCGTCGTGGCCCCGTCCGAGACGGTCACGTAGTGACCGCGCTCGATGTTGAAAGAGCCGCGGAGCCCAAGGTCGATGTTGCCGTTGCCGTCAGTGGTAGTCGACGTCGTGTAGAGCGTTCCGTTGGTCGGATCGTCGTCGGCATCGATGACCACCGACAGCGGCGTATCGGCCGGCCACCGATTCCAGGTGCCGATGTAGTCGTTGTCCGGCTGGGCTTGGAAGGTCGGGCTGGCCCACCAGACACCGGTGGAGTCACCGTCCTCGTCGGCCTGCTGCGAGCCACCGTCGGAGGCGTAGGTCAGGTCCGTCTGACCACTGAAGTCGGCCGACCAGTTGCCCTGTCCGTCAGCGGTGACCGTAGCGCCGCCGTCGTCGTGCACCCACACGTCGACGTCAGTGTCGGCTTGGCCTCGTCCGTACACGACGTCGCCTTGCACGTCGACGCCGTCGACGAACAACGGGATGACGGTGTGCGTCTTCGTGGTGACGCCATCGGACACGGTCACCACGTGGCCCCGCTGAAGGTCGAAGGACTCTCCGAAGCCGAAGGAGAACCAACCATTGCCGTCGGCGATCTGGGTAGCGGAATACACGACCCCGCTGCCGTCCTCGATCGTCACGGTGATCGTGGCGCCAGGCGTCCAACGCTCGTTTGCTTGCACCCAGTTGTCGTCGGGTGCGACCTGGAAGCTCGGGAGGGCCCATCGGACGTGGGTGGCGTCACCGTCGTCATCGCCCTGTTGGGTGCCTCCGGTCGAGGCGTAGGTCACGTCGGCCAGACCGGCGAAATCGGCCAGCCAGTTGCCTGAGCTGTCGGCGGTGGCCACCACCCCTGGCTCGCCGTCTACCCAGAGGTCGAGCATGGCCAACGGCGTGGTGCGACCGAACACCGTATCGGCTGCCACATCCACACCATCGACGTAGAGATCGATGACGGTATGGGTCTTCGTCGTTGAACCATCGGACACGGTCACCACCTGACCCCGCTGAATGTCGAAGGTCTCTCCGAGCTGGAACCCGAAGTTCCCCGAGCTGTCGGCGGTTTGCGAGGCGGTGTACAACTCCGCGCCGCCGGCGTCTTCGATGATCAGGGAGATCGTCGAGGCCGGCGTCCAGGGTCGGTCGGTGCCGACAGAGTCGTCGTCCGGCGAAACGATGATGGCCGGCGTAGACCACCAATCGCCTGTCGCGTCGCCGTCATCATCGAATTGCTGTGAGCCGCCGCCGGATTGGAAGGTGAGATCGAGTTGGGCGCTGAAGTCGGCCACCCAGTTGTTGGAGCCGTCGGCGGTGACGGTGACCTCGCCGACCTCGTGGGCCCAGACGATGACCTCCGAGCCGGCCTCGGCCCTCCCGACCACGGTATCTGTGGAGACGTCGACCCTGTCGACGAAGAGATCGGTGACCGTGTGGGTCTTGGTGTCGAAGCCGTCGGTGACGGTGACGACGTGGCCCCGTTGCAGATCGAACACACCGTCGAGGACAAACTCCCAGCCCCGCTCGCCCACCACCCGGGAATCGGAGTAGACCTCGACTCCTCCCTCCTCGATGGTCAGGGTCACGGTTTCCCCATGGGTCCAGGTTCCGGAAGATTGGATCCAGTTGTCGTCGGGAGCCACATGGAAGCGTGGCGCGGTCCACCACACGGCGGTGGCGTTCCCGCTGTCGTCGTATTGTGCCGACCCACCGTCAGAAAGGTAGGTGAGATCGAGTTGGGCACTGAAGTCTGCCACCCAGTTGTTGGAGCCGTCGGCGGTGACGGTGACCTCGCCGCCCTCGTGGACCCAAACGTCGACCACGGAGCCGGCCTCGGCCCAACCGAACACGGTGTCCTCGGTCACCCCGACACCATCGACGAACAAACCGGTGACCGTGTGGGTGGCGGTTGTCGTTCCGTCCGAGACTGTCACGAGATGCCCGACCTGAACGTCGAACACATCCCACAAACCGAAATGGAAATTGCCGTCACCGTCGGTGATCTGCGAGTCGCCGTACACGACCCCGCCGCCGTCCTCGATGGTGAGCGAGACCGACGCTCCCGGCGTCCACGGGCTCTGTGACGCCACCCAGTCCTCGAGAGGTGCCACCCAGAAGGTGGGCGGCGGGTCGGCTTGTAGTGCCAGTCGCATCGACCGGAGTTCCGGCTTGAACTCAGGGAACAGAGGGGTCGCGGACCCGGTCATCGATGAGGGTGCCGAGTACGTCGATTTCGGAAAGCCGGTTTCGAGCACTCCGTCAGGCGACACCTTGGCGATGCCGTTCTCCCAGATGGAGGCCCACAGGTAGCCGTTGGTGTCGATGCCGAGCCCGTAGCCACCGTAGGTGTTGACACAGATCCCGTCACCCGTGGCCGGGTCGTAGCGCATCAGTGGGCCCTCGCCCCAGCCCCAACCGATCGACCACAGCACGCCGTTGCCGTCGACCAGGCCGCCGTAACCGCCGCAGCCGATGTCGTCGGCATTGAAGGAATCGAGGATGGCGCCGGTCGATCCATCGAGTTTGTAGAAGAAACGGAGCTCGAACGGGTAGCCGCCCACCCAAACGTTGTTGTCGGCGTCCACGGATACGTGGCGCGCCTGCTCGGCGTTGGCCAACCGCTGATAGACGAGAATGCATTCGTCCGCCGCGTCTTGGACCAGTCCGTCGAGGCCGCCCAATCCGTCGGTGTTGTCGGGCCAAGCCAGGACATCGAAGAGTCCACTCGACGTCCGAATCAATCCGTCGCCATCACGGTCCGAGCACGTGTTGTACCCAAACGGTGGAGCGACGTACCCACCGTCGGGATCAGGTGTTCCTGTGACGTCAACCCGGGTCCCGCCGACGAGCAGGCCGATCTTGACGGCTGAGCCGTGCGGCACGCCATCGATCTCGCCCACCTCGCCGCGGTTGGCCGTCCACACGTTTCCGAAGAGGTCGACCGTGGTCCGAGAAGGATCGAGCCCGTACTCGGCGGGAGCCGTTCGGTACTCACCGACCACCTCGCCGGTCTCGGTGTTGACCCGCACCACGGTCCCGCGGCCAGAAGCGGCCACGTTGATGAACGGAAATGGCTCCGTGGGCGAGTCGAGCTGTAGTTGGTCACCGAGCGGGTCGTCGTGGTTGACGCTCACCAGGTTCCCCAGGTCGAAGTCGGCGTCCGTGGTGTAGATGACGTCGGTGTCGAATACTTGCGCCCCGGTTCCCAAAGGAGCCAGGGCGGTGAAGACGAGAGAGAGCGCACAGATGTACGCCAGTCGGTATGACATGTTTACCCCCAAAACGTAAACCGCCACAACGACCGTGCCGCCAGTGAATCGCCTCGCGTCGCCGCGACGGAGACATCCCTCCCGTTATCACCCCTCCCAGTGGCAATCCATGCCGGAAATGGCGGGCACCTGCCCACGATCGCGCTCACAGTGACCGCTCGTCCAGGGGCATAGTGCCCCTGGACTGTCTGACCGCTCAGCGGCCGGGTAGTTCGCCCCGCGCGCTGCTTCTGGCGGCAGAGCCTGGCAGCCGAGACAACGCCAGCTCTCAGACGTCAGGCTGCCCCTCGGTCCCCCACCCCGTCACGGGTCGCGCATCCACCCCGCGGCGGCGTGGCGCGGCAGCCTACGCCGGCGCCACCGGCTGGCGGATGATGGTCTTCAACGTCGACGGATCGGCCCTGCGTGGGTCACCGAGATAGATCTCGTGGTGTCTGCCGGCCAGCCCGAGCCCTTCCGCATCGATGAACTCGTGCAGGGCGGCAATGGTTGGCGCCTCATCCGCGTACGGGCCAACATGGAGCACCTGCGCGGAGAGGCCGTCACCGAACATCTCGAACCTGATTCGGTCACCCGCGACCAGCCGTTTCTTGGCGAGCACATCCGAAAAGACGTCGGCGGCCATCTCGGCGGTAGCCACCTCGGGCAGTCGAATCAGCAGCGTCCACTTCCACGCCGCCTTGTCCGCCACCGAGAACGTTCGCATGTCGTCGACCCACCACAATCCTTCGAGGGGCATGACCGTATAGGCGTCCCCCGTCTGCGCCTTGATGGCTGCCCGCACGCCGTAGGCCATGGGGTACAGCGCCTCCACCGCATCGCGATACTCCTTGGCGGAGTTCGGGTCACCTTCCCCGTCGACCATGAGATGTGGGCCGGGTGGCACGTCCACCAGCTCGGGCCGCCCGGGCCTGGCTCGATAGAGATGGCGATGCACTTTCTTGAGGTCGATGGTGGCCATGACGACAGCTCACATCACCGGGAATCGGATTTCGGTGATCGGTCCCGCCGGATCATCCGGCGC
>CBDUEV010000112.1:0-6674 GCA_965366365.1 uncultured Acidimicrobiia bacterium
CTACCCCCTCTGGTCCGCCGTTGCGTGGCAGGCCTCCCTCCCCCGGTTTCCGGGGGAGGGAATGGGCAGAAGACCGGGCGCTTCTCTTACGGAACGATGGTCACCACGGCGCCGTTGCCGAAGGCGTTCATGGTGGCGTAGAGCTTCCCGTTGGCCCACTCGAGTGCGGCCGGCTCGTTCAACTCGACGACCTCCGCCGGGGCCCCGTTCGCGACCTTCGAGATCCGGTTCCCGAACAGCTCGGCCACGTAGATGGTCCCGTCAGGGGCGACAGCCAGGTCAGTGGCTCCGAGGAAGCCGGAGGCCACCTCGGTCAATGCGCCGCTGGCGGGATTGATGCGGAACACCCGGCCCCTGGCCCCGAGACTGTCATCCTCCGGACCGCCCGGCAACGCCGATACGTACAGCATGCCGTCCGGTCCCAATTCGACGTCGGTTGGCACCGGATCGAAGTTGAACGTTGCCCCCACCACGCACTCGGGGAGGCCGAAACCGGCCGCCACGTCGGCGGTCACCGTCTCCGGAAGCGGCGGCAGGACCGCAACTTTGCGAACCCGTCCGTCCTTGCCGACCCGGACGATGTCGTTGCCCCCGGCGTCGGCGACCACGAAGCTGCCGTCCGGCATCCGTTCAATGGCATAGGCGTTGGAGTCGACCACTCCTCGGTACGAGTATCCGCCGCCGACTTCTTCCGGCACCTGATCGGCGCATTCGGGAGAGAGACCCTGGAAGCCATAGGAATTCACCCGGTCGGGGTTGTTGGTCTCCTCGAAGGTTCCGGGATCGCCCAGCGTCTGCACCGTTCCGTTCTTCAGGACCCGCTGCACGAGCCCGATGTAGTCGCCGTTGTCTTGGCCGGCGAGCGTGAAGACCACCGACTTGTTCGGTTCGACCACCACCCCGGAGATCGACGCAGCCGGGTTGGTCGACGAGGCGAGGAGCTTCGACTGTCCGTTGGGTGAAGCCGACGTGAGAAGGCCGGCAAAGCTCTGGGAGACGTAGACGGTCCCATCGGGGCTGACCGCCAGCCCGAGCGGCCCCGCCAGGCCGTCGATGATCGGATCCGAAACCGTCCCCCCTGGTACCGCTCCGGCAGGCGCCAGCATCGAGACCGACATGAGCACCGCCAGGACGAGCAGCGTCACCATACGCCGCATGATTTCCCCTCCTTGATACAGGGTGGGCCGGTTGGACACCACCCATCCGAACCGGGGCGCAGAGGCCCGATCCGCCGAAATTACGCCCGCGAGAAGAGGGCAGTCAATGACTATTTCTCGGTAACCCGAACGCGCCACCTCGTTCGACGGAGCGACAGATCGGCGACCCTGCCTCCGGGACGGCCGGCCACTGGTCGAGTGTTTCTCCATCCGACCCGAATCGACTAACGTCTCACACCGATGAACGAGAAACCACTCACGCATACCGTCCCCCAGGGGGCGGCTTTTTTTTGCCCCGAGTGGCACCCACCGACGTCGCCAGGCGCTGGCTGCACGTCGGTGGCGACTGAGAAGGAGTACATCGAATGACCACCAGGCGACACACTGAGCACCTTCCCTTCGGAGAGAAGCGCAACCCCCGCTTCTTCGGGCAGGACATCCTCTCGGTTTCGCAGTTCGACCGAAACGACCTCGAGACGATCTTCGAAGTCGCCCACGAGATGTACGGCATGGTGGAACGGATCGGCACCTTCGACCTCCTCAAAGGCAAAGTGCTCACCAACCTGTTCTACGAACCGTCCACCCGCACCTCGTCCTCGTTCGTGGCCGCCATCGAACGACTCGGCGGAAGCGTCGTGCAGATCAACAACGTGCAGTACTCGTCCGTCTCCAAGGGCGAAACGCTCGAAGACACCGTCCGCACCATGGAGTCGTACACCGACGCCATCGTCCTGCGCCACCCCGAGAAAGGCTCGGCAGCCCTCGCCGCGGCGGCCGCCTCCAAGCCGATCATCAACGCCGGAGACGGAGCGGGCGAACATCCCACCCAAGCGCTCCTCGACGCCTACACCATCCGCGAAGAGATGGGCACCCTCGACGGGTTGACCGTCACCATGCTGGGCGACCTCAAGTACGGGCGGACCGTCCACTCCCTCGCCAAGCTGCTCACCCTCTTCGACGTGAAGATCAACTACGTCGCCCCCGACATCCTCCAGATGCCCGACTCGTTCGTGCAGGAAGTCGGCGCAGCCGGCATCGAGCAGCACCAGACGGCCGACCTCGACGAGGTCCTCGCCGACACCGACGTGCTCTACGTCACCCGCATCCAGAGAGAGCGGTTCGAGGACCCCGCCGACTACGACAAGGTCAAAGACTCGTACGTCATCACCCCCGAAACGCTCAAGACAGCCAAGGAGCGCATGATCGTCATGCACCCCCTGCCACGCGTCGGCGAGATCTCAACCGAGGTCGACGACGACCCCCGCGCCGCCTACTTCCGCCAGATGGAATACGGCATGTACGTGCGGATGGCGCTCCTGTCACTGGTGTTGGGCCGGGCATAGCGGACACGAAACGGAGTTTCGGGTCCGTTGCAGAACGCTTGGCGTTCTGCGCCAGAAAGCAGCGCGGCCCTTCCCCCTCCTGCGAGGGGGACACCCCTGCTTCCGTCACCCGTGGGGGGAGGTCTCGGAGCCTTTCTCCCCCCATTCTTGGGGGGAGTACCTGAGCCGGAGGCGAAGGGGAGGCGGGTTGTCGGGCGCGGGACCGTTCTGCGGTGCCCCCTCCGACCCGTCACTTCGTGACGGGCCACCTCCCCCAGGTGTGGGGGAGGGAAGAGTGACGACCTGCCACTTCGTGAGACCTGCCACTTCGTGACGGGCTACCTCTCTCAGGTTGGGCCGGCTACCCGTCGCCTTCGGGGCTCTTTCTCCGCGTGTGAGGGGACAGCTCCTGCTTCCCTCACCCGTGGGGGGAGGTCCCGGAGCCTTTCTCCCCCCATTCTTGGGGGGAGTACCTGAGCCGGAGGCGAAGGGGTGGGGGGTTGTCGGGCGCGTGGGCGACACATCGCCGTTCTCGCACTCGGCGCACCCGCAGGCAGGCGGCCGGCGGATGGGGCCCTGAACTAGCTTGTGTCGAGTTGGTAGCTGTAGACGCTGAGAACGAAGCCAGGCGTAGGTTCCATCGTCGTCTCCAACGTGGCGCCCATCGCCTCATAGAACCCGGTAGCTCCTGGGTCCGACACGATCATCATGCGGTCATGCATCAGCGCCGCTTGCGCGACGGCGTGTTCCCACAGAATGCGCCCATATCCGTGCCCGATGAGGTCGGTGCGCATGAACATTCGCAACAGCTCCACGTGGTCTCCGCGGTCGCGCAGTTCGTAGAAGGCAAGCGGACCCGCGCCCTCATCCAGCACGAACACAAGGTGCTGATCGGGGTCATCTTCGCCCTCCAACATCGTTGCGAAGGCGCCGTATGCATCCGGATGGTTCCGGTCATGGCCCCAATGGCGGATCCCCGCCAGCGTCATGGCATCCAAGGCTTCTCGATCGTTGGCGTTCGCTCGCCGGAACATGCCACCTCCACCTCAAGCGCAGCCACTCGTCGCTCCGATACTTGCACACATCCCGACGATCGGACCTCAGCGGCCCGCCCTCTCCAGTTGAAACACGCCTGCCACAGGGGTGGGTCCGTGGCAGCCGGGGTCAGACAGGTCTTGGCGCTGGAGTCGAGCTCGAGAGAGCTGGTTCGACCGCTTCGGCATCCGCCGCATCCGGCAGGTGCTCGGCGGGCATGAACAGCGCCACCGCTACCGCGCCGAGCAGCGCGATGCCGACCGCGAAGAAGATCGCCGTTCCCATGGCGTCGACGAAGGCCTGCTGGGCCGCCCCCACCAGGCCAGCGGCCGACTCGGCGGGCAAGTTGGCGGCGACAAAGGTGGCCGCCCCGATCGAGTTAGAGGCCGACGCGGCTGCCTCGGGGGGCAGCTGCGCGACGGCGCCGGCCATGTTGGCCGAGTAGGCCGAGTTGAAAGCCGACCCGATCACCGCCACGCCGACGGCGCCGGCCACCTGGCGAGTGACGTCGTTGGTGGCCGACGCGACTCCCGCCTTGGCGACCGGCACGGCGCCCATCACCGCGTCGGTGGACGGCGCCATCACGTTGCCCATCCCATACGAGAGGGCGACGATGGTGGTCCCGATGATCCAGTACTCGGTGTCGATCTCGAACGTGGTGAACATGACGAGAACCGCGCTCAAGACCAGAAGACCGAACGTGACCACCCGGGTGGTTCCGAATCGCTCCACGAGACGGGGGGCCGTGGACGCCCCGATCACCATTCCGAGAGCGATCGGCGCCGTGCGCAGACCCGCCTCGAGGGCCGAGTATCCCTGCACGAACTGCAGGTACTGAGTGAGAAGGAAGATCACCCCGAACAGCGAGAAGAAGGCGATCGAAATGGCCGTAGCCCCACCGGAGAACCTGCGGTTCTTGAAATAGTCGAGGTTCAACATCGGATGGTCTGTGCGCCGTTCCACCACCAGGAACGCCAGACCGAAGCCGAGCGTCACGGCGAACGCCGTCAGGACATTGGCGGACGTCCATCCCAGCGATGGACCTTCGATGATCCCGTACACGAGCGCCGAGATGGCGACCATCGAAGTGGCGGCACCCTTGATGTCGAGGGGCGTCGATTCCGGATCGCGGCTGGCAGGCACGAGGAAGTAGCCGAGCACGAGGGCACCGATCACGATCGGGACGTTGATGAGGAACACGGAGCCCCACCAGAAGTTTTCGAGGAGAGCACCCCCCACCACCGGTCCGATCCCGATTCCGAGCCCGGCCACGCCGGCCCAGATGCCGATAGCCCGCCCCCGCTCCTCGCGGGGAAAGACGTCGGTGATGATGGACAGGGTGGCCGGCATGATCAGCGCGCCGCCGATTCCCATGACAGCTCGGGCGGCGATGAGTTGGTCGGCCGTGTCGGTGAACGCCGCGGCGGCGCTCGCCGCACCGAAGATCAACAGCCCGATCACCAGCGCCTTGGCGCGGCCGAAGCGATCGCCGATCGCTCCCATCGTGAGCAGCAATCCTGCAAACACCAGGATGTAGGAGTCGACCATCCACTGCAGTTGGGAGGCGGAAGCCGAGAGGTCCTGCTGGAGCGTGGGGAGCGCCACGTTGAGAATGGTGTTGTCGAGTCCGATGATCACCAGGCTCAAACTGAGCACCGCCAACGTCCACCAACGGCGCCGGTACTTCTGTTCGGGGTCGATTCGCATGGGGCCACTCCTCCAAAGATATCGGACAGTTGTGTTGCATAGTACAACACGACTGTTGTATAGCGCAACACGCCTGTTTCAGATAGGCTTGTCGGCATGGAGAAGACTGTGAGGGATCCGAGAATCGAACGAACACGGAGCGTCGTGCTCGACGCAACGGCCGCCTTGATCGGAGAGATCGGTTTCGGTCGCACGTCGATCGAGGCCATCGCCGAACGATCCGGGGTCGCCCGCTCCACCATCTACCGCCACTGGCCCGACCGTCCCGACCTGCTCATGGAGGCGGTGGACCACAAGATCGTTGCGTTGCCTCCGATGGAGACCGGAACTCTGCGGCTCGACCTGGTGGCGCTGCTGGCGGAGGTGGCAGAACGCCTCCGTTCACCGGAAACAGGTCCTGTGCTGATCTCACTGATCGCCGAGGCGAGGCGAGACCCCCAGATGGCGGCCGTGTTCGCCAAATTCACGGCGGCTCGTTTCGAACGGATCCGTGGAATTCTCGAAGAGGGGGTGGCCCGCGGGGACCTCTCGGGCGACGTCGATCTCGAGCAGATGACCGAGGACCTGATCGCCCCCCTGTTCTTCCGGGCGTTGTTTCGGATGACACCGATCGACCGCGACTACGTCGAGCGCCGCGTCGATCGCTGGATCGGGACCTACCGCCCCTGACCCTCGAGGGGCGGGACCTACCGCGGCGGGAACCAGGGCTGCCGTAGGATCATCCAAGACTCCATGACCGACTCGAATCTTCGTCCCGGCCGCCGCCTGTTGCTGCTCCCTCTTGTGCTCGTCGCCGGGATCGCCGGCTGCGGGACCGACAGAGGCCCGGTTGCCGATGTCCTCGCCGAACCCGATCGGGTGGCCCTCTCGTACACCGTCTCGGGTGGGATTGCCGGAGAGATTCAAGCCGACCTGATCCTGTTCGGTGACGGCACCGGCACCACCCTCATGCCAGACAGCAGCATCCAGCCTGTCCTCGTCGCACGCTCACTGCTGAACGCCGTGATCTCCGACATCGAAGCCTACGGAGTCCATGACGTGGACCTGGAGCAACACCCCGAGACCGGCGTGTCCGACGGTTTCGGAACCACCATCACCGTGCATTCGATCAACGGCGACAGCGAGGTCGGTTGGTACGGAATCGGTGAAGCTCCAGACCTGTTCGACGGCGACTGGCTGGCCATCGACGAGCGGGTCCGCCGGCTGCACACCACCGTCATCTCTCCGGTCGTCCCGGAGCAAGCCACCCGAAGCGAGTTGGTGGCCGTGCAGGGGGTGGTCGTCGTCGACGGCCCCGACATCCGGATATGCGCGATCGCCTCCTGTCTGGACGGTGGACTGACGGTTCTCAATCTCGACCTCGACGCCGTCGACCTCGACGCCCAACCGGAATGGACGCTCGTCGGTCCCGTCACCGACGCCAGCCTCGACCTCGGTTGAACCCGGGGGAAGG
>CBDUEV010000113.1:0-6459 GCA_965366365.1 uncultured Acidimicrobiia bacterium
AGTCCGCAGGACATCGTGGATCGCTATCACGCCGAGTTTCTGGCCAATTGGCGTTCCCTGGGGATCTCGTGGGATCTCTACACATCCACCGCCACGGAGAACCATGCTGAGGTCACCCAGGACATCTTCATGGGGTTGCTCGACAATGGGTATCTCGAAAAGAAGACCACCGATCAGTTCTTCGACCCGGATGTGGGTCGGTTCCTGCCGGATCGGTATGTCGAGGGCACGTGTCCCCACTGCGATTACGCCGAGGCGCGCGGGGACCAGTGCGACAACTGCGGCCGCACGCTCGACCCTTCCGATCTGATCGGGCCGCGCTCGAAGCTGAGTGGAGCCACACCGGAGACCCGCTCCACCGAACACTTCTTTCTCATGCTTTCCAAGCTCGAACCGCTCGTCGCTGAATGGCTCGACACCCGCGTCGGATGGCGGCGCCACGTTATCAACTGGGCGCGCAGCTTCGTGGCCGACGGCCTCCACGATCGAGCCATCACCCGCGACCTCGACTGGGGTGTGCCCGTGCCGGTGGACGATCTCGGCCCCGGCAAACGCATCTACGTGTGGTTCGATGCCGTCATCGGCTATCTCTCCGCCGCCAAGGAATGGTCCGCGGCAGCCGGGGTTCCCGACGCCTGGCGACTGTGGTGGGAGAGCCCCGAGGCGGAGTCGTACTACTTCGTCGGGAAAGACAACATTCCGTTTCACGCGGTCATGTGGCCGGCCATGCTGATGGGGTACGGCGGCCTCAACCTTCCCACGAATGTACCGGCCAACCAGTACATCACCTTCTCCGGTGACAAGGCGTCGGCGAGCCGAGGGGTCGGAAAGTCGATCACCTATTACACCGAGCGGATGGAAGGTGACGCAATCCGATACGCGTTGGCCTCGAACCTTCCCGAGCAGAACGACACCGATATCACCGAAGCGGAACTCGTTCGAGCGGTCAACACGGAGTTGGTATCCACATGGGGCAACCTGGTCAACCGGGTGCTGGCGATGAGTTGGAAGAACTTCGACGGGGCCATTCCCCAACCCGGGCAACTGACGGAGCGAGATCGCCAACTGCTCGACACCGTGGATGCTGCGCTCGTGGAAGCCGCCGCCCGCATCGAAGCCGTCGAGCTGAAGGCAGGCCTTCGCTCGATGATGAACGCCGCCCAAGCCACCAACGTCTACCTCAATGAGACCGAGCCGTGGAAGCTGGTCAAGAACGATCTCGGCCAGGCTGCCACCGTTCTCCACACCGCCCTGTCCGCCATCAACGGGATCAAGACCGGGCTGTTCCCGTACCTGCCGTTCACGAGCGCCCGCATCCACGAATGGCTGGGACAAGAAGGCACCGTCCCGTCGCACGGATGGGTCCGCACGGTGGTCATGCCGGGCGTGCCGCTCACCAAACCCGAACCGCTCTTCCGCATCGTCGAACTGGAACCAGAGGCGGAGGGGACGGACTGAAGTCCGTCCCCTCCGTTGCAGTTCTGACGTTGTCAGAACTGCCGCTGGGCGGGGTAGGGGGAGTGAGGCATCTCCGGCTGTCCTTCTGTTGTGGCGTCGTTGGAACTGCGGCGGGGTGGGAAGAGTGAGACTCCTGGTGAACAGGACTCGAACCGTCCCCGGCGCTGCCGCTAACCTCCCTGGTCTATGAATCTCGCCCTCGCCTTCCTGGCGGCCCTGGGAGCCTCTGCCTTCGGATTCGATCTCGGGCGTGACGCCCTACGGCGACCGAGGCCCCACGTGGTCGCCTACGCAGCCGGAATCGGAATGTTTGCGCTGGCCTCGTGGGCGTTCTTCTTCGGCGTTGCCTTTGGATGGTCGGCGGCGAGCTACAAGGTGTTCTTCCTGTTCGGCGCCGTGCTCAACGTCCCCTACCTGGCGTTGGGTTCCGTGCACCTGGTCATCGGTGAACGGACCGGCCGGGCCATGAGCGGGCTGCTCGCAGGGTTCACTCTCATCGCCGCCCTGCAGATCCTCCCGGCTTCTCTCCTGCCACTCGGCAACGGGACGATCCCTGATGCCGGCGAAGTCTTCAGAGTGGGCGGGCCGCGCCTACTCGCCATCCTGGCAGGAGCCGTCGGAGGCACGCTGCTCCTGGCGCTGGCGCTCGTGTCGGCGGTCCGGTTCTGGCGGTCGAACCGCAAGGTCGTGCTCGGCAACCTGCTCATCGCGGCCGGAACGCTCGCTGCGGCCAGCGGCGGCTCAGTGCTCGCGCTGACCGGCCAGTCGGGCTTCTTTGCCGTCACGCTGGCGATGGCTTCGTTCCTGATCTGGGCCGGCTATCGAGTGGCTTCGGGAGCCCGCCGCCGCTCCACCGCAGACACCGGCGTCTCCGCCGCCGGCGGACGTTGATCCCGCTGGTGGCCCCACTCTTGGGCTGATCCGTCAGCAGCGAGTTCCGGGCGACCAGCCTATGAAAGACAGCGTCTAGGCGATGGTCACCTCGTCGGACAAGAACACGTCCTGGATGGCGTTGAGGAGCTCGATTCCCTCCGCCATCGGGCGTTGGAAGGCCTTGCGACCGCTGATGAGCCCCATCCCGCCTGCCCGCTTGTTGATCACCGCCGTTCGGACCGCCTGAGCCAGATCGCCCGCCCCTGAGGAGGCGCCGCCTGAGTTGATGAGCCCACTGCGGCCCATGTAGCAGTTGGCCACCTGCCAGCGGGTCAGGTCGATCGGATGATCGGTGGTCAGCTCCTCGTACACCCGCGGGTGGGTCTTTCCGAACCCGACGGCGCCGAAGCCGTTGTTGTTCTCCGGTTGTTTCTGCTTGATGATGTCCGCTTCGATCGTCACGCCCAGGTGATTGGCTTGGGCTGTCAGGTCGGCGGACGCTTCGTAATTGACGCCATCCACGCTGAACTCGGGATTCCGCAGGTAGCACCACAAAACCGTGAACATGCCGAGCTCGTGGGCCCTGGCGAAGGCGTCGCTCACCTCCTGCAACTGTCGCATCGAGTAATCCGACCCGAAGTAGATGGTGGCGCCGACACCGGCCGCTCCCAGTTCGAACGCCTGGTCGGAGGTTCCGAACATCACCTGGTCGTACGTGGTCGGGTACGTGAGCAGCTCGTTGTGGTTGAGCTTCACGATGAACGGGATCTTGTGGGCGTAGCGTCTCGATACCGATCCCAGGACGCCCAGAGTGCTGGCCACTCCGTTGCAGCCCGCCTCGAGGGCGAGTTTGACGATGTTGGCGGGGTCGAAGTAGGCGGGATTGGGGGCGAAGGACGCCGCAGCCGAGTGTTCGATGCCCTGATCCACCGGGAGAATCGAGAGATAGCCGCTCCCGCCCAGTCGTCCTTGATCGAAGAAGGCCTGCAGGTTGCGCAGGACGCGGGGCGAACGGTCGGTCTGCGCAACCACCCGATCGACGAAGTCGGGTCCCGGCAGCGAAAGATCGCCTGGGGGGATCCCCTTCGACTCGTGAGTCAACAGGTCTTCAGCCTCTTGGCCGAGCAATGCAGCAATGTCCATTCGGTCTCGCTCCTCTCACGTAGACACGAAGTATGGCGTACCCGATTCGATCGGGGAGGGGCCGTTTTGCCTTTTGATTTTCGCGGTTCGAGAGATCCTCTGCCCGAATGACGATGGCGTGGCACACCGGTGTGGAATCATCGGTCCATGCACATCCCTGGCTGCCGACGCCGACGCGACAAACCAAGCAGGTCGGGTGACGTCGGCGGCAGCTGCGGACCCGAAACCCGACCGGCCACGAGGCGATCTGAGTCGCTACGTCCACCATCGGCCGCCGCCTGCCCGGTCGGAGTGTCACCGCGTGTCTGACACTCCGAAAACAAAACGGAGTTCGTCGGCCCCCCAGAAAGTGATCGAACCGACCGGGGCGAGCCTGGGCACCTTTGGTGGGGTCTTCACTCCCTCCATCCTGACAATCCTCGGGGTGATCATGTACCTGAGGTTCGGCTGGGTGGTGGGCCAAGCCGGATTGGTCGGGACCTGGGCGATCGTCACGATCTCAACCGGCATCACGCTGCTCACAGCCCTGTCCATCGCCCAGATCGCCTCGGATCAGCGGGTCAAGGCCGGCGGCGCCTACTACATGATCAGTCGCTCGCTGGGCATCGAGATCGGCGGTGCGGTCGGGATCCCGCTGTACCTCGCCCAGGCGCTGTCCGTGGCGCTCTACACCATCGGGTTTGCCGAGTCGGTCAACCAGATCTTCTCGTGGGCCGACATCCGGGTGGTTGGAGCCGTCACCACCGTTGTCGTGACCATCCTCGCCCTGATCTCGGCCCGCGCTGCCATCCGAGCGCAATACGTGATCATGGCGGCGATCGCTCTTTCGCTGGTGAGTTTCTTCCTGGGCTCGGCAGCCGAACCGGTCGCCTCGGCGACGGCCGCGAGCGAACCCGTCAGCTTCTGGGTGGTCCTGGCGGTCTTCTTCCCGGCGGTGACCGGCATCATGGCCGGCGTCAACATGTCGGGCGACCTCAAAGATGCCCGTCGATCCATCCCACGTGGCACCCTCGCCGCCGTCGGCGTCAGCTACGGCCTGTACATGATCATCCCGGCCATCCTCGTGGCCCGTGCGACGGTGCCGGATCTGATCTCGGATCCTCTCATCATGCGCCGGGTTTCGTTGGTCGGAGAGGCCATCCTGGTGGGCGTCTGGGGGGCCACCCTCTCCAGTGCCCTGGGGAGCATTCTCGGTGCCCCCCGCATCCTCCAGGCGCTCGCCCGGGAAGGAGTCCTCCCCCGATTCATGAGGGCTCTCGGTCGTGGTCGTGGGGCGAATGACGATCCGCGTATGGCCACCTACGTGACCCTGGTCCTGGCGCTGGGTGCCGTGATGCTCGGCTCGCTGGATGTGATCGCTCCCATCCTCACGATGTTCTTCCTCACGACGTATGCCGTGGTCAACCTCGTGTCGGCGATCGAACGGTTCCTGCGTAGTCCGTCGTTCAGGCCGACCTTTCGGGTGCACTGGTCGCTCTCGCTACTCGGGGCGGCGGGCTGCGTGGCCCTCATGTTCCTCATCAACGCTCCTGCCACTCTGGCTGCCGTGGTGGTGGTCGGCGGCGTCTATGCCTGGATGCAGCAACGCCAGCTCCGCACGGCGTGGGGCGACGTCCGGCAAGGTCTCTGGTTCGCCATGGTCCGGTGGGGCATCCTGCAGCTCCGCAACCAGACCGATCCAAGGAACTGGCGCCCGCATCTCCTCGTCTTGAGTGGAACTCCCTCACGGCGGTGGTACCTCATCGAACTCGCCAACGCGCTGGCCCACGACCGAACACTGCTCAGCGTCGCCGCCGTGCTGCCCACGGAAGGCACCACACCGGACCGTCAGCTCAGCCTGACCAAGACGATTCGCGACTACCTCGAGGAGCGAAGCGTGGAAGCTTTGGTCCGGGTCACCCGGTCCGCAGACACCTATACCGGTGCCGCCGATCTGGTGGCCTCGTACGGAATCGGCCCCCTGGTCCCGAACACGATCCTCCTCGGCGATTCGGAGGACGAGGACGATGTCGCGGCCTACTGCCAGCTGCTCGTCTCCATCTTCGAGGCGCGCCGGAATCTCGTTGTCGTGAAGGCGTCCGGCTCGGAGGGGGTATTCGGGGCCCGGCGACGCATCGACGTGTGGTGGCAGGGCAAGAAGGGGAACGGGTCGCTCATGATGACCCTGGCATACCTCCTCAAGACCGGGATCGAATGGAGAGACGTCGAAATCGCCCTGAAGACGATCGCCCCCACGGTGGAGGCGCAGGTCGAGATGAAAGAGAATCTCGGCGCCATGTTCGAGGCGTCGCGCATGGGTTTCGAGACACAGGTGATCGTCGACGAGCGCCCACCGGGGGAGGTGATCGTCGAGCATTCGCAAGGTGCCGACCTCGTTCTCCTCGGGTTGGCCCGTCCCGACGACGTCGAAGACTTCGCCGTCTACTACCAGCAACTCAACGCACGGTTCGCCGGACTCCCCACGGTGGCGTTCGTGCTTGCCGCGGAGTCGATCGAATTCGGCGAGATCCTGGCCTAGTTCCGGGCCCGCCGGCCACGTCGCTAGGCTGCCGTCCATGGCCGACCCCGCCGCTCCCCATGCCGCCCGCTTCGAGCCGCTCCCACCCGAAAAGGCCGCTCCCTGGGCGAACTACGCCAAATGGGAGGAGGAGTACATGGCCAAGTTTCTCGGGCTCGAATTCCTCGAGGTGCGGCGCGACTACTCGAGAATGCGGCTGCCCTTCCGGACGGAGGTGACGCAGCCACAAGGCATCATGCATGGTGGCGCGATCGCCACCCTCATCGACACCGCCGTCGTGCCTGCCATAGCGGCCGTGTATGACCACCGGGTCCGCATGGTCACCCTCAACCTCGATATCAACTACCTCGGCGCCGTCGTCGACGACGCGGCCGTGGCGGAAGGCTGGGTCTCCAAGCGCGGTCGTTCCATCGTCTACTGCCAGGCGGAGGTCAGGGCAGAAACGACGGGCGAACTGGTCGCCACCG
>CBDUEV010000114.1:0-6079 GCA_965366365.1 uncultured Acidimicrobiia bacterium
GGCCTACGCTTGAGGCATGGAGGAGGTTCTGGGCTCAGCATCGATGAAGCGCACGAACGTGCTGAGGTTCCCCAACTGGTCGTTGGTAGCCGACGATGGCACGCCCAACGGGCGGGTGCTGGCCGAATTGTCCCGGGACAGTTGGTTCTGGATCTACTTCGGGAGGGGTCGCCGCATCCAGCTTCCCGACGCTACGCGGTGGCGGCTGACGGCGGTCGGATCCGGAACCTCCATCGTGCCGATGGTGGTCACCACGACCGGGAAGCTGGCCATTGCCGGAGCTCTTGGCCAACGCTCGTACGGGATCACCGGCCCGGATTACGGCTTCAAGTTCTTCCCGGTGGAGCGGACGGGCCTGCGCACATCGGCTTGGACGTTGCGAGAGTTCGACCTCGAGCTAGCCAGGTTCGGGCCACGCACCATCGAGGCGACTCGGCCTGTCCCGTTGGCCGCCGCCCTGTTGTGCTTCGCCTTGATCCGCTATGGCATCCCGGGAGAGGCCAACCTGGGGATACCTCAATTCCAGTGGGGGTGACAGCGGTGAGGCTTCAGCGAGTACGACCGCGGATTCAGTAGCGGCGCGGCTTGCTGTCCGTGCGCGGGTCGTCGACCGAGATCGAGGCGATGGGAGAATCGGCATCGCCCACCTTCAGCGCCTCTCTGAGAAGAGCTTCGAGTTCCGCCTTGGACAGCTGCGGCTCGGGAAGCATGGCGTCGGTCAGCCTGACTCGGATGCGAGCCCGATACTCCTTGTCCACCAGTCGTCTCCTTTGTCCGCGATAGCTCCACGCTACCCGCCGACGCCATGCCGGCGAGCCGACCGGCACCCTCAAGATGGTCGTGGTGGCAAGCCTCCATCGACCCACGGACCCGACCTCGCTCGATGGGCCATTCGAGCGAGCGGAAGGCGCCGCCGGTAGGGTTCGCGTGACCAAGGAGGGACAAACTGAACGTGTGGGTCGCCCTCGGGGCAACGGTTGTCGGCTACATCTTCGGTGCAGTCTCGTTCACCCGGATCATCGGCCGATGGGTACTTCCTGGCGATGACCTCGACGGTCTCGAAGTCAAACTCGGTGACGGCACGTTGCGCTTCAACCGCACCAGCCCGTCGGTGATCTCCATGAAGCGTGGCCCGGCCTACGGGTGTCTGACGGGATTGCTCGATATGGTCAAGGCCGCCGTGCCAGTGCTGATCGTCAAGCTGGCGTTCCCCGACCACGACTACGAGTTCTTCACCGCGGCGGCCGCAGTGGTGGGACACAATTACCCGATCTTCTACCGCTTCCGCGGTGGCGCGGGCATGTCGCCCTATCTGGGAGGATTGGCCGTCCTCGACTGGGTCGCCGTCCCGGTCGTGACGCTTCTGGGAACACTGACCGGGGCCCTGTTTCGCAACGTGGTCCTCGTCTATGCGTCAGGAGTGATCTGGCTGTTTCCGTGGTTCTGGTGGCGGGACACCGGATGGGAGGCATTCGTCTACGCATTCGTCGTCAACATCGCCATCTGGATCGCGCTCTGGCCCGTGATGACCGACCTGAGCCGGATGTTGCGATCGGGCGAGATCGACCGCAAAGAGGCGATGCGGCTCCTCCGGCGGGGACACCCTTCGCTCGATCGAGACACCCACCCACCGAACTAGGGGCTCCCGAACAGGCTTGGTTCCCTCCCGCCGATCAGGGCGTCTCCTCGATGGTGACGGTGCCGGCGTAGCCGTCCACCACGACGGTGGCTCCGTCGGGAAGTCGGGTGGCGCCGGGCACCGAGACCACACACGGGATCCGGTACTCGCGGGCGACGATGCTGCTGTGTGAAAGCATCCCTCCTGCCTCTGCGATCACCGCGCCCGCCCGTGCGAACAACGGAGTCCAGCCGACGTCGCTGAAGGGGATGGCGATCACGTCACCGGAGGCGACCCGAGAGCCGTCCTCGATGCCCTTGACCACCCGCAAGGTTCCTCGGTGGCGACCGCGCGATGTGGCAACCCCGGAGAGGCTCTGGGCATGGAGCGGACCGGGGCGGCTCGGGAAGAAATCGTCACCGAAGATCGTCTCGGGCATGTCCACATCGACGAGATCCTCCATCTCCGTCCGCCGAGCGTGCACGAGGTCCGCCAGCGAGACGGCCGAGGGGCCGTCGATCAGCGCCTGGCGAGTCTCATCGACATCGAGATACATCACGTCATCCGGAGCAGTCAACAGCCCTCGTTCGGTGAGCCGGCGCCCCACCTCGAGAAAGGCGGGCCGAAAGAGGCCGTACCCGAACGTGTACACGAAACTGACCTGCTCCCGATGATCGACGAAGTTGCTCGCCCTCGCCTGGAGGAACCGAATCTGCCGGCCCGCCAGCCCTCCGAGGTCGGAGGTGGCCTGGCGCCACGGCGTAGGGTCATGCGTGCCCGTCACGTCGGCGTGATCCACGGCCAGCCTGACGACGGCGTCGGGCTGCTCCGACCAGGGCGGCACCGAGAAGTCGTTGCCGCTGTCGGACAGATGACCGAAACGTTCGAGGAACTGAGACAGATCTCCGGCGGCGTCGTCCGGGAGAGCCGTTGCCCCGTGGAGCTTCACTGCAGCAACGGTGTCTTCTCCGTGTTGGGCGATTCCTCGGCCCAGACGGTCGAGCGCGGGAGTCGGATTGGTGGGGTTGTTCGGGTCACCGAGCTCCAGATCGAGAGCGTCGGGGTCGAGACCGGCTCTGGTGAGAGCGCCGCGCAACATGGCGACGTACGCGTTGGCGAGCAGCGGGGTGACGATATTGGCGTACGCGGCTCCCACCGTGATCTTCGCGAGCTCGTCGAGATGCGAGAGGAGGCCGGTGTCGCTGAGAGCCGCCAGGTCCTTTGCTGCCAGGTCCTGATAGCGCGCCTGAAACGCCAAGGTCTCGGGCTGCACGCGCCGCCCGTAGCGGGCCTTCCGGGCGAGGGTGGCCAGCATTCGGGGTAGGTGGCGCGTGGTGGCAAACGACGGACGGAAGGATGGCTTGGACTCGGACGGCAGACCCAGCAGCATTTCGAGCCCATCACGCGGCATGCCGAGCAGTTCGAAGATGCGCCCGATCGTCCCCATGTTGAAATAGGAGCGGTAGGCGAACTGCTTGGCGAGCTGCTCGGGTCGAAGATCGTTCGGTCCGATCAACTCTCCGAAGAGCTCGATCCAGGCGCGGTTCACAATGGGTACGTTGACCGACCACACCAACGGTTTGATCATGCCGGGCATCACTTCGCGGGAGATGCGATTGGAGTAGACGGTCACTTCCTCGAGGCCGGTGATCGGACGAAGCTGGACCCACCACAACGCCGCGCCGTCCCACACCCATTCGAGATCGACCGGCGTCTCGAAATCGGCGGCGATTTCGACTGTTTCGGCAGCAATGGCTTTGACCACCGTCTCCGGGAGGATGGCCTGATCCACCGGTCGCTCGGTCCATTCGCCCCAGCGCTGAATCCATCGTTCTGGCGTTATCCCCTCGCCGACGAGGGCGTCTCCGCGACCTCGCACGGCCTCGATGACCACTTCGTTGAGTCCTGTCATCGGATTCCGGGAGAACGCCACCCCCGAGACGACCGGGGAGACCATCTCCTGCACGATCACGGCCATCGCCACGGCTTCTTGGTCACCTCGCCGCTGTCGATACGCTCCGGCAACCGGGCTTTCCGCCGATGCCTGGACCCCACGGATCGCCTCGGAAACCTCGTCCAGACCGGAGACGTCCAGATAGGTGCCGAATTGGCCTGCGTACGAGGACTCGAACCCGTCCTCCACCGCTGCGGAGGATCGGACTGCCCATGGTCCGTCATGCGGCAGCCACTCCCCCAACTCGGCGGGCTCGGGCGCAGGCGTTCCCATGGGCAGCACCCAGGTGATCGGAACCTGTCTTCCCCGGGCGAGAAGCCACTGAATGTGGCTGGCTTTCCCACCGACTGGGACCTGGAGGTCGGCGTCGGCTGAAAGGAGAACAGCCCGCATCGCCATCTCTACCCCTTATGCTTCATCCACCACGCTCGGTGGTTCCGTAGATGGTACGGCACGACGGTAAGGAATGGATGATGACGAACAAAGTTGCGGTTCTCCTCTGCGGATACGGCGAAGTCGAAGACTACGACGAGTTCGCCGAGTACAACGAGAAGTCGTTCCGGCTGCTTGTCTCCAAGTCGATCAAGTTCCCGGACCGGTCGATTCCATTTCTGTCGCGCCGTCTCGAGCGTGCGCAACGCAAGGAGTGGCACGCCGCCAATCACTATCACTCACCGCACAACGACATTTTCGAGGCCCAGCGGCAAGGCATCGAGCGGTACCTCCAGGACGCCTACGGCGACGACGTGGCCGTGTTCAAGGCGTACAACTTCGTCGAGCCGTTCATGCCTCAACAGGTTCTGGCCGAGATCAAGAAGCAGGGCTTCGACCGGGTGGTCATCTACCCGTGGTTGGTCGTCGACTCGGTCTTCACCAGCGGCCTCGCCCTCGAACAGATCAACGAGGCGTTGGCTGCCGATGGCGCCTGGCTGAAGGATCAGCGCTACCTCGCCTCCTTCTGGGAGCGCCCCGAGTTCCAGGAACGTCTGGTCTCCCACATCGAGGACGGGGTGGCACCCCTGCTCGATCGCTATGCCCCCTCTCAGGTCGGCGTGGTGCTGTGCCTGCACGGATGTCCGATCGAGAACAAGGGAATGGAAACCGGCGTGCGAGAGAGCACGGCCCTCTACTACGCCATGCAGGAGAGGCTCAATCGACGCTTCCCCCTCGTCAGTCCCGGTTGGATGAACCATCCGGTACCCGGTAAGTGGACCACACCGGACGTCGATCAAGGGGCCACCAACCTGATCGGATTGGGAGCCAAGGCGCTCGTGTTCGTGCCCATCGGTTTCGTGACCGAGAATCACGAAACGCAGCTGGATATCGGCTACACGATCGACAAGGTCAAGGACCAGGTCGAGACGCTCCACCTCGCCACGCTCAACGAGGACCCTGAACTGCTGGCCATGGGCGCCAAGTGGATCCAGCCGCTCGTCGACGAACTCAGGCACGACGCCGACGACTGAACCTCCCGCATCAGGCGGTGGGCGGCGACATCCGTCCTCGCTCGTGCGTCCACGGTCCGGCGGACTGCCTGGAAGGTGTGGTGCCAATACCTCACAGCTCTATGTATAATGGTGTGAGGTAAGGAGGTTGTTTGCGCATCGAGAAGGACCTGGTGGCGGCGTCGTCGACTCCTCTGGTGCTGGGCATCCTCACCGAAGGCGACACCTACGGCTACGCCATCATGAAACGGGTGCGCGAGTTGTCGGGAGGTGATCTCGAGTGGAGCGACGGGATGCTCTACCCCCTGCTTCACCGGCTGGAGCGCCAGGGGTATGTCACCACCGCCTGGCGGGTGCCGGCGGGAGGGCGAAGGCGCCGGTACTACTCCATCACTGAGCGCGGCCGGTCGGCCCTCGCCGAGCAGCAACGCCAGTGGGCGACCGTCAACAGGACCCTGGGACAGGCCTGGCAGCGTTTCTCGGCCGGGCCGGTCGTCGGGGAGGCATGACGGTGGCCCCCCTCGACGCCCAACTGGATGCCTGGCGCGCCTACATGGCCCAGAGTCCGGCGCTCAGCACCCACGACGTCGAGGAGTTGGAGACCCACTTGGTCGCCCAGATCCATGACCTCGAGGGAGTCGGGTTGTCGGACGAGGAAGCCTTCCTCGTGGCGGTCAAGCGCATGGGCGACATCGATGCCGTCAGCCGTGAATTCGCCCTGGAGCACAGCGATCGTCTCTGGAAGCAGCTGGTCATGTCCGGCACGGAGGAGTTGCCGGGCCCGGCGCATCCCCTCGGCGACGCGATCGCCTTCGCCGCAATGGCCGCCATCTCCATCCACCTCCCCCGACTGTTCGGCGCCTGGTCGCCGGAATCCGACGCTTTGTTCCTGGGGAATGCGACCCTGTTCGTGCTCCCCCTCCTGGCGTGGTACTTCGGCCGCCGTCACCGCTTGAGCCTGCGACAGTGTTTGGTGGCGGCGAGCCCGTTCGTGGTGGCGGGGCTGGCGATCAACTTCTTTCCGTGGGGCGATGGGTCTTCCACCGCCCTCCTCGCCTCCCT
>CBDUEV010000115.1:0-5937 GCA_965366365.1 uncultured Acidimicrobiia bacterium
TCGAGTGGCTGGCCTCGGTGGGGGTGACGTCGGGGTGCGGCGAAGGGGTCTTCTGCCCCAACGACAACGTAACCCGTGCCCAGATGGCCGCCTTCCTGCACCGAGCCCTGTCGAAGTAGAGGCGGCAGTCTAGCGAAAGGCGCGAATCCCTTGCGTTGGCGTTTTCTGGACGGAAGTCCTGACCTCATTCTTCGAGAACGGAAGCTCGACGACATCGATCGATGGTGGTCGGCGTTCGAGGAAAAGCTCGACGAACTCGACAGCATGTTCGGCGGCGGCCCCGAGTTCGACGTCGCCTCGTGGATGAGCGCCGAACTCGGGCGCGTTCACCCGGACCTGATGTGGGAGTTCGGTCCGGCGGTCGGTTCTGGGCAACACCGTCTGGTCGTCACCCCGGAACACCGATACCAGCTCACGGAACTGGCGCGCACGATCGTGCAGCGTGCTCCGGACCTCGAGGAGTGGGAGTTCTATGCGCACCGTCCGGCCGAGAGTTCAGAACGGGCCGAGTCGATGGTGGCCAGCCGCACCAAGGGTTCGATGAAGGGTGTCACCGTGGCTGTGGCGCCCGGGCAACACCGGCTCATCGATCTGACGTTCTATTCGGTTTCGCCGACGGCACGTCATGACGCTCTGGTGGCCACCGAAACGCTGCTGGGGGAGGAGGCCCTCAACCGGTGGGTGGGGGTGATCAGCGCCGAACGGCCGAAGCGCAAGCTGCTCGGCCGGAGTGTGCGGGCCGTACCGTTCGATGAGCTCAGCGCCACCTTCGAAGAGAGGCGCCGCCTCCTGCTGGCCGAGTCTTCCGCCGCACCGTGGCACGAGCGTATCGAGGAGGCCGAATGGTCGCTTCTCCGGCTCCAACCGAGGGAGGCAAGGGACTATCCCGGCACCTCGGACCTCGCCGTGGCGACCACGGCCGACATCGAGCTGTGGACCGCGTGTCATGCGGAGAGTCGTTTCGCGTCGGAACGGTTCTCCCGCCTTGCGGAAGTCTTCGCCTACCTGAAGATCGACGGCGTTGCCGGCCTGGAGGGGTCGGCCTTCGATGATCGTTCCGACATCGAAGACGCTCTCAACGCAGTCCTCGTCCCAGCCGGGCTGGGCTGCGTCGTAGGAGGGGGCACGGGCCTCCGGTACTCGTACGTCGATCTCTGCTTCACGGATGTCGACCAGGCTCTGGCAGCCGCGCGGACCTCACTGCGGGCCGGCCAGGTTCCCGAGCGCACGTGGATCCAGTTCTACGATCGCCACTGGTCTGCGGAGTGGGTCGGCGTCTACGAGCACACCCCGGAACCGCCCCACGGCGACCGCCCCTTGTGACCTGTCTGCGGAGCAGGTTGCCAAACAACCACTCTCAGCGGGCATGGCCGATGGGGAGATGCTAGAAACAGGTTGTACCCGGGCGGAGGAGCGCGGGCGAAGGAGCAAAGGGGAGGAAGTACCGAATGTCTGTTCCCGCAATGAATGCCGGCCTATGGCATGGGAAGCGTCGCCGTGTTTTTGCAGGCCTCGCCGCCCTGACCATGGCCCTGGCCACGCTGGGCGCGCTCGCGGCCCCGGCGTCTGCCGAGAGAGTAAGGCCACCCAGAACCGTGGACGTCCAACTGCTTGCGTTCAACGACTACCACGGACACCTCGAGCCAGACACCCCAGGAACTGCAGATGGCATCACCGCCGGTGGAGGGGAGTATCTGTCCGCCAAGCTGAACGAGCTGCGGGCCGGCAACACCAACACCCTCACTGTGGCGGCCGGTGACCTCATCGGGGGATCCCCCTTCTTCTCGGGCCTCTTCCACGACGAGCCTTCGGTCGAGTCACTCAACGCGATGGGGTTGGACATCTCGAGTGTCGGCAACCACGAATTCGACGAAGGAGTCAAGGAACTCCGTCGCATGCAGTTTGGTGGGTGTCATCCTGTTGACGGTTGCTACTTCGACAACGATCCCTATGCGGGAGCGGACTTCAAGTGGCTCGCCGCCAACGTCGTCAACGACCGGGGACGTACCGTGCTGCCTCCCTACTGGATCAAGTCCTTCGACGGCGTGAAGATCGGCTTCATTGGAATGACCCTCGAAGGCACCGACGTGCTGGTTGCCCAGTCGGGCATCCAAGGGTGGAGCTTCCTCGACGAGGCCGAGACCGCCAACGCGCTCGTCCCGACGCTCAAGGCCAAGGGTGTCGAAGCCATCGTGGTGCTCCTCCACGAGGGCGGATCGCAGAACCCGCCTCCAGGGGTGGTTGACGCCTGCGTGGACATCTCGGGACCGATCCTCGCCATCCACGATGCACTCGATCCAGAGATCGACGTCCTCGTGACGGGTCACACCCATCTGCCGTACAACTGCAAGCTGCCTGACTCCTCGGGCCGCCAGCGTATCGTGACCAGCGCCTATTCATACGGAAGGGTCGTGTCGGAAATCAATCTGGTCTTGGACGTCCGCACCAAGGACGTGCTCCGCAACCAGAGCTCGGCGATCAACCATGTCGTCGACCAGTCGCTCCTCACCCCGGATCCGGCGATCACGGCCGTTCTCGACAAGTGGCGCCCGCTCTCCGAAGAGGTCGGCAACCGGCCGGTCGGCGAGATCACCGCGGACATCACGCGCGGCGGCACGCCTCCGGGCTCCGACCGCGGCGTCGAATCCGCGGCAGGGAACCTGGTCGCCGACGCCCAGCTGTGGGCGACCGAAATCAACGGCGCAGAAGTGGCCTTCATGAATCCGGGCGGCGTCCGTTCGGACCTCACGTATGCCTCTTCCACGGCCGGAGAGGGAGACGGTGTCGTCACGTACGGCGAAGCGTTCACGTTCCAGCCGTTCGGGAACTTCCTGTACTCCATTCCGATGACGGGCGACCAGATCGTGTCCGTGTTGGAGGAGCAGTGTCAGCCGGCCGGCTCGAGCCGCGCCTTCCTCCACCTGGGCGTGTCGGAAGGGTTCAGCTACGACCTGGCGACGACGATCGACGCAGGAACCTGCACGAGCGTCTCGGTGACGAACGTACAGCTGAACGGGGTACCGCTCGATGGAGGCTCGACGTACATCGTCACGATGAACAGCTTCCTCGCCGACGGTGGTGACAACTTCGGAACGTTCGCAACTATCGACCCATCCTTGCGGGTGGGTGGCGGCATCGACCTCGACGCCCTCACTGCCTATCTCGGAACCGAAGGCCCGATCGATCCGCCTCCGACGGATCGTGTCAACGAACTGCCCTGAGCAGCACTGGTTGAGATGGACCCGGCCCCTGGTGGGCCGGGTCCATCTGTATCCGCATGGGCAGGAGCCCAACCACGACTGAGCCGGCACGTCTGAATCGGCACAACTGAATCGGCACAACTGATCGGCCCCTACAGGATTCCTTGTCACCTGATCCCCGATCCTGATCGTCTGTCATGTGAGTACCGTTTGTGAAAGAGGGAAATCATGAAATGGTGGATTCTGGAGCTCATCACGGCGATCGTGCTTCTGGCCGTGGTCGCCGGCGTCGGTCCGCTCATCAAGCGATTCGGCAAGGCCTACGCCGGTGATGTCTTTCGGGCCAATCCCCGGACCGGGAAGAGCTACCTCGTCCTGATGGACTTCGCGTATTACCTGATCTTTGGTGCGTACATCCTCTTCGTGGTCCGTTTCACCCGCGACACGGGCTGGACGGAGCAGGTCAACGGAGAGCAGCTCCAAGCCACCGCCATCCGCCTGGGCGGACTTCTCATTCTCATGGGCCTCCTGCACGGCCTCAACGTGCTGAGCCTCCCGGTGATCGGACGCCTGTTCTCGATCAACCGGCAACTCGACGAGGGAGAGACGCCCAAGATCGAAGCAGCCTGAACCGTCATGCCGCTCGCCACGGCACCGGCCCGCCGCCGGAATGCGGACACGAAGGAGGGTGACCATGCGTCACCGAAGGCTCATTCATACATTGGTGATCACGTTGCTGCTCGGAGCACTGGCAGTACCGGCCCAAGCCTCGGTGGAGGCCGCCGACGGCCATCGGGTCATGACCGGCGGACGATTCAGCACGCTCCCTGGCGGCACCGGCCTCGGCTACACCATCACCGGGACGGCCGTCATGGTGCGCAGCGCGCTCAGGGGAGACACGACGTCGGTTCGGGTGGTGCTGCGCGGGCTCGATGCGAACACCACCTACAAGGTGCACGTTCACAACGGCTACTGCAGCGACGATCCGGCCGGGGGCGGTCACTACCAGAACGTGATCGGGGGACCGGTCGACGAGTACAACGAGATCTGGCCGGTCGTGACCACGAACGCGGCCGGCGTGGGGATCGGCCTGGCCAATCACGACGCCTGGGCCCGGCGTGATGCTCGGTCGGTGGTGGTGCACTGGCCCGACGATTCATCCGTACGGCTGGCTTGTGCCGACCTCGAGTAACGATGGCGAGCGAGAGGAGACGGCCGGCTCGTCCGGCCGTCTCCTCTGAAACGGGAGTGAGCGGGTTAGTGACGGGAATGACCGAAGCCGCATCCTCGGCTCTGCCTCCTGAGCAGGCAACGACCCTCGTGGCGCGGCTCTATCGGGAGGAGGCGGGGTCCCTGGTTCGGCTCGCCCGGATCTTCACCGACGACCGCAATGCCGCCGAGGATCTCGTGCAGGAGGCCTTCATTCGCCTGCAACGTTCTGCCCATCGACTCCGGGACCACGACAAGGCTGCCCCGTATCTGCGGTCGATCGTGCTCAACCTGGCTCGCGACCACAACCGCCGGGGCCTGATGTCACTTCGACACACCGAGACGGCGGTTCCCCAAGAGGACGCTTCTGTGGAGGCCGAAGTGGTGGCCGCCGAGAACCAGCGGGAGGTGATCGCCGCGCTCCTGGAGTTGCCTGGGCGGCAACGCGACTGCCTGGTGCTGCGGTTCTACCTGGATCTCACCGAGCGGGAATGCGCCGAGACACTGGGGATTTCGAGCAATTCCGTGAAGACTCATTGCCGGCGGGGTCTGGCGGCCCTGGAGAAACGGCTGGAGGTGGCCCAATGACGCTCGAGCGGCGCATCAAAGAGGCGCTCAGCGCCATGGACGAGGTTCAGCCCAGCATCGACCTATGGGCCCGGGTCAGTGTCTCGATCGACGAAGATCGGCTTCGTCGACGGCGAGTGCGGTTCCTCCTTCTGTCGATTGCCACTGTTGTGGCGACCCTGGTGGCGGCAGGATGGTGGTTCCGGGTCGAGACGACCATCGGACGGTGGGGCATCGATTGGCGTGCCATGGAAGTCCTGGAGTCGCTGGTGTTGGTCCTCCTCGTGGTTACCCTGGGTCCCGCCATCCGGCGTTTCGGAGACGGATACGCCGGGGCGATCTTCCGATCCAACCCGGAGACGGGGGACCGGTTCATTCGTCTGCTCGACGTGGCCTATTACCTCGTTTTCTGCGGATTCGTTCTGGTGACCGCAGAGTTCGAACGCCCTGTTGCAGCCGGCTTGGGCGTCGGAGAGCAGCTTGGAGAGGCGACCTCTCGGATCGGAGGTCTCCTGCTGGCCATGGGCCTCCTCCACGCGGTCACCATTCTCGTTCTTCCGCTGGTGGGCTTGGTCTTCACGGCTGTTTGGCGCCACGCACGCCTTCCACGGTGGGTCAACCTCCTTCTCCTTGTCGTGGGGTTGGGGTCGGCCGTGTGGATCCTCCAGTTTGTCCTGGGGATCTTCAGCTTCGGGATGGGTGGGTGAAGCTCATTCCCGTGAGGGAGCGCAGACCTCGGTTGCGACGTACGCTGGGAGGATCCAGACCCAGGAGGGGCGAGCCGTGGACCTGAAGGTCGAACGAATCATCGCGAAACCGGCGAACGAAGTGTTCGCCTTCTTCTCAGACGCCTCCAACAACCCCCTCTGGCAGGACGGAATGAAATCCTGCCAATGGACCAGTCCGCCACCGATCGCAGTCGGCTCGACGTACGAGCAGGTCGCAGAGTTCATGGGAAGAC
>CBDUEV010000116.1:0-5842 GCA_965366365.1 uncultured Acidimicrobiia bacterium
CCACGTCGGGCCAGGGCGGCGAGCGTGTCGGCCTCCACTCTGGCGATCCACCGCACGCCGTCCGAGGCGAGGCCCTCCTCTTCGAGCATCGCAGCCAGGCGTTTCTCCTGGGCGGGGACGAGGGCCTGGGTGCAGGCGGCGTCCATGACTTCGGCAAGTTCGATGGGCACCACGAACATGGTTCGGCGCATTCCCAGCATTCGCACCAGACTCCGCTGACCATAGAGAGCGTCGTCGAGGTGGGCTACCTCGAAGTCTCGGACCCGGGCGCGCAAGGCCAGGTACACGGAGGCCGGGTCACTCGAATGGAGCCCGGCCAGGTCGCCGGCGACCTCGGTGGGGGAGAGGGCAGGGGTAGCCAGGTGGTGGCGTCGTCCGAGGCGGGCGCGTCGGTCGGTCGGCGTGAACTCGATCATGGAGCGGTCTGCTGCCCGAACAGCGCTGGAGTGCCAGAACGGTCGATTGGACTCTGCCCGAATGCTCCATGGACCATGGGGCCTGACACTACCTGCAGGAGCGAACCGATCGGACTCGGTCCTTGGAACCCGCCTGATCTGCCCGGTACAATACCGTCACTGTGACACAATCAGAACAACAACGGTGTGGGTGGTGTGGGGCAGCGTTCGAGGCGAACCCGGGTCCCGGTCGTCCACGTCGCTACTGCAAGCGGAGCCACCGGCAGCGTCACTACGAGGCCAAGACGTTGGCCGTCCAGCGCGGCATCGGCGCCGACGAACTGCTGGTCGAGCGCTCCAAGGTCGAGAATCTGCACGACTTGATGTACATCCTCGAAGCAGCATGTGACGACGTCGTGGCCGATGTCGAATCCGCTCGTGGCGAGGCAGACCTTCGCCGAGCCGTGGCGGATCTCGTCGCCGCTGCCAGGCCATTGCGCGATGCATACCTCGAACCGAAAGCAGACCTCCTGGGGTAGACACTTCACCAGGAAACCGCGCATAAGGTCACAGTGACGATAACCCCTCCGACTGATGATGCCGGGGAAGGGGGAGCCGGAGGAGGCTTTCGCCTCCCTCTACATGGGAACAGGCAACATCTCGTAGATGTCGACGGCGAAGTTGCCCTTTCCCTCGCTGAGGAAGGGGTGGTCGGCCGCAAGGGCCCGGGCGCCGGCCATGTCGTCTGCGCTGACGATCGAGTACCCGCTCAAGGCGGCGGCGGTACCTTCCGAGCCGTCGTCGACGATCGACGAACCTGATCCGAGCGGTGTACCCACATCGACCAGCGCAGAGCCGACCTTTTCCATCCAGGTGCCCCAGGCGGCCATGACGCCCTGAGCCTGCTCCTCGGACATCTCCGCCATGTCGGTCGCTGCGCCTTTGTACACCATCATGAACTGCGCCATGTGAGCGCCTCCTTTTGCTAGCCCTACTTCCAAGAGTACCCAGGCAGGAGAGGTGGTGGGCAGAGAACCGTCGATCTCGAAGCGCCCATAATCCTCGTTATGTAAAGCGTAGAGAAGGAATGCCACCGGGCTCCGGGGAGTTGTGGGGGAATCCCTGATAGATCGGACTCGGTTCCTGTCGTACATTGAGTTCCATGGAACAGTCACTGCAAAAAGTGGGTGTCGGCCTCCTGGTCGGTGTGATCGCCCTGGTCGTGGTTCGGATGCTCGTCGGTGCCGTTTGGGGAGGGTTATCTTTCATAGCCTTCTTGTTCAGCGCCATCGCCGTGATCGACACGCTCACCAGCAGTCGTGTTATTGCCTCCAAGGTCCTGTGGATCGCCATCATCGTCCTCTTCCCGTTCCTTGGAGTGCTCGCCTACTGGTTTCTCGGCCGAGAGTCGCAGAGCGACATCGACCGGGCCCTCAGACGGTCCTGACGCCGCGAAGCGGTGCCGATCCCCTGGTGGGCGGGGTTGTTGCGCGCCCGGGCCTCTATACGGAAACGGCCCTCGTCGTCTGCCCCGCACTAGGGATGCACTCATCCCTCATCGGGAGGGGCATCTCCCCCGTTCGGGCAGAACGGACCCGCTAGTCGCCGAGCACCGGCGCCGACCCGGCGAGCCCAGCTGACGTTTTGGCTGTTGTCAGAGTCGCCCAACCGACGCTGAAGTGGAACACACCGATGGCGAGCACGCTGGCAGCAAGGAATATTGATCCGGGATCCACGATGCCGATGGTTGCGCCGACGATACCGACGACACCGAGGCCGAGGGCAAGCATGGAGATTCCGCGGCTGAACAGTGGCGTCCGCAGCATTGCGAGACCCAGGAGAACAAAGCCGACAGGTACGAGCAGCGCCCCTGTTGCCAGCATCGTGTCGAACACACTTTGGGCGCCGTGCCAGGCATACTCAATCGCCCGCAGATCGCTCGGAGATGCTCCCGGCGAGGTGTAGAGATCTGCCAACGGTGCCGTCGCCACATGCAGCATCGACGAAGCCGCCATCATGACAAGGCCGAACTCTGCCAGAGCTGCACCGAAGAGCGCAGCAGGCCGATGTGCTCTCGCCAGCAGCTGGTGCAGGACCAACACGTGAAGCGCAAACAGCACCAAGGCACCAAGGTAGAGCACATGCTCGGCGATTCGCCCCGACTTGATGTTGGCGAAGTCCGTAAGAGTCTCAGGGTCCGAGGCGTCAGGTAGCCCCAAAGACACCACGACCGCCATTGATCCCGCCAGTAGGCCGGCGCCGGTCAGTCCAGCGACGCCGCCCCATCGGCTCAACCGGCGATGTTGCGCCTTCTCGTGGGCTGACGGGTCATCGTGGCGATTTGGCTCCGCTGCCGTTGGTGACGTCTGGGTCTCTGTTGAGAGCGACATTCGTTGCCTCCTTACATCGCTTCGCAAGCCGACTCGGACCCGTACGCGGCACCACGCCCACGCTGAATCCGGACGCTTTGCGTTGATCTTCCAGGGTCGTGAGGACCGGCAACAGAGGCGATCGTTACTATCCGATCGGCCAATATCACGAGGGGGCGATGCAGGCGACTGCTGACCTAGTCGGGACGGGCAGTATGGCGCCTACTCGGCACCCGCCGCCTTCTTGACGTACGGCGATGTTGGATCTGGTGACATCTTGTCGTGAAGGTGCACCGGGCTCTTCGTCTTGCGGCGTACTCCGATGTTCAGCATCTCGACGAAGATCGAGAAGGCCATTGCGGCATAGACATAGCCCTTCGGAATCTTCTGTCCGAAGCCTTCCGCGAGCAGGGTCATGCCGATCAGCAACAAGAACGCCAGCGCCAGCATCTTCACCGACGGGTGCTGGTTGATGAACTGGTAGATGCCTCGCGATGCCACGAGCATCACGACTACTGCGCTGAGGATGGCAATGATCATCACGGGGAGGTATTCCGTGATGCCGACAGCCGTAATGACCGAGTCCAGGGAGAAGACGAGATCCAGGATCATGACCTGGGCGATGACGGCTCCGAAGGTAGGAGCGACCTTGGCCTCGGCGTGCTCGTCCTCCCCTTCCAGCTTGTGGTGGATCTCCTTCGTCGCCTTGTAGATGAGGAAGAGCCCTCCAGCAAGCAACACCAGGTCCTTGCCGCTGAAACCATTCCCGAACAGCTCGAACAGGTCGTCGTCGAGGGTGATGATCCATCCCACCGCCAGCAGCAACAGGACCCTCATCCCGGCGGCAGCGAGGATTCCGGTGCGACGCGCCCGGTCCTGCTGGTTCGCCGGCAACTTGTTTGCCAGGATCGAAATGAAGACGACGTTGTCGACGCCGAGAACGATCTCGAGCGTCAGAAGCGCGGCAAGCGCGCTCCAAGCTGCGGGGTCTGAAAGCCATTCCATGAGAGCAGGCTACCAAGGCCGGCGGAAACGCCTGGGATTCCGAATCGACCGCTCCGACGTGATAGAGGCCGTTTGTGGTAGTGCATGAGCGTTGCGCGGTTGCGCACGCGCCGCGTCGCGGGAGGTGGGATGTCCCTCGATTAAGCCAGCGGCGCATGCATCTCGATGTACGTCGATGCTGCTTCGAGACCTAGTACCTCGACCGGTAGAGCGTGCAGATCTGACGGCGTTGGTAGAGCTCAAGCGTGGCGCCAGCGGGTGATGCGTTGGGGGCTGCTGCGCGGGATGCGCTCGACCTCGCAGCGAGCTTCCATGTCTGTCTTCGTGTATCGGACATAGTTGGTGAGGCGCCCATTCGGGAAGAGCTCGTGATTGCCATATCGGTCCTGGGCAGCGTCGACGACGGCCTGGAGTCTGATGGTGCCGTCTTCGTCTGAATGGTCGTCGATCATCTCGAGGATGAAGTCGTGGACGGCTTGGTATTGGTTCTGGTCCATGGTCCATCCGTCGAGTCCGCCAGGGCGAGTTGCGTTGAAGATCTCCACGCGACCCTTCTCGGCCCGCGCTTGCCTGTCCGCTTCCCAGGCGGTCTCGGGGACGGGGCCTGAGTGTTCGTCTCGTTCGATGTCAGCCATTGACGCCAACGGATCGGTGCAGTTGCTCGTGTCTGAGACTCGGGGCCACACCACCGCACGCCGCAACGAGGGAGAGCAAGCCCAGGCCGATGCATCCCCTGCGCAACATCCGGTTCAGCCGCCGAAGCCGCCGCCGGTGAACCCGCCGATGCCACCCGCTCGGCCCTTCTTGGGGGCAAACGCAGCGACCATGGTCGTCTGGGAAAACGAACCGGCCGGCAATGAGCCGTCGATCGCGAAGTGATAGAGCGCCGTCTGGAACACGACGCCCAAGGCGGCAATCACCACCGCCACGAGGACGATCCACACCACCCCGACAGCGATACCCGCCCCGAGAACGGCGCCGCTGCCTGAGAAGGCGGCAAGGGCGACGATGGCGATACCTGGCAGCACGGCCAGGAAGCCCAGCAACCCGAAGCCCACTTGGGCGGCGAGGTTCTCGCCCCAGGTTTGTTTGAACAACTGACTCGACTTCTTGATGGCGTCGCCGACTCCGATGCCTTCGATGACGATGATCGGCAACACCAAGAAGGTCACCACCGCCCACGCCACTCCGGCGAGACCGGCGACCAGCTGTCCGATGAATCCCGCCCGTTCTTCGATGGCTCGCAGGATCGTCGACACTGTCGCCGAGACGATCGCCCACGGCAGGATCTTGCCGGCCCGAGATGCCGCTCCCGCCAGAGCGCTGCCGAGCGTCGGGTCGCCACCGCCCAACCGTTCGTGAGCGGCGCTCACCAGCGCGGCGTTGAAGAAGATGGTCACGTATGCCAGCACGACGTACATCACAAATAGGACGACGTAGGTGAGGATGCCTGGGTCGTCGGCACCCCCGGCGAAGAACAGAGGCACTGCAAACGTCGCCACCACGATGAGCGAGGCGACTCCCGAAACGACCGGGAGGATGAGAAGCTCCTTGTCGGCTCGGAGGACCTTCCACGACTCTTTGGCAAGGGCGATTGAGTTGGAGACGCGTTTCATGGGGAGGAGCGTACCGGAATCTCGCCGCCGTGCCGCAAGGTGCAAGGAGGGCCGTCCGCGCACGATCGCTCGAGCGGGCGAGGTCAGCGAGTGCCGCGGGGGTAGCTTTTCTGTATAGAGCTAGACCACAACTCCCTCGGCCCCCGCTCCCCCACGATGCCCACTCAGAGCCCGTTCGCTGGATCGACGGGCCCCCATGACGTTTCACCGTCGGTGTCGTGGCCGACGATTGACCGGCTGGCCCTTCAGTCGAGCGACTCGCCGCTCTCGAGCGCGGCCAGCGCGGTGGCCAAGCGCTTCGCCCTCGTGTCTGCCCGTTTGGCTGAGTACAACGGATAGAGCATCGAGCGCTTGGCCGCCTTGGAGAGTGCCTCGTAGGCCTCCCGTGCGCTCGTGGACCCTTGCAGGGCCGCCTCCAAGTCCTCGGGAACGATGAGAGCATCGACCGGCTCGAGCA
>CBDUEV010000117.1:0-5817 GCA_965366365.1 uncultured Acidimicrobiia bacterium
AGTACCCGAGCCGAAGGCGAGGGGGAGGGGGGGTCGCGCGGTCCGGTTGACGTTTTCTCGTGCGGTGGTTGGTCGTAGACCCGGGGCTTGTGCTTCCTCCCCCCGTTTTCGGGGGGAGTACCTGAGCCGAAGGCGAGGGGGAGGGGGGTTGCGGCCCTGATTAGATCCGAGCTCATCCGTTCTCCAAGATCGGGTTGCCGCGGAGCGGCACTCGAACGTCGTTGTGGATCAGGTTGGTGAATCGCTCCCGCCGGTGGCATCGAGAAACCACGAGGCCCAGGTGTCCGCCTCCTCGTCGCCGATGTCGAGGCGCAATGCCTCGGCCACGAGGGAGAGATGCGGGCTGGTTCGCGAAGGGGCGGTCGTGATCGCCGTCACGTCGGGCCGGCTCATGAGCCAGGCCAGGGCGAGCGCGCCGGACGTCGCGCCGCGTGCATCCGCCTCCGCTCGCAGCCGTTCGAGGGCGTCGTGCAGCGATGGATTCACCGGATCGAGGTAGCCGACGTCGACGAGACTGCCGGCCGGTGGCGCGGTATCGCGGCGGTACTTGCCTGTCAGGACGCCTGACGCCAGGGCGGAATAGGCGGTGTAGGCAATGCCGTGCTCAGCAGCTACCCGGCGGACCTCGGCGTCGCCGTCCGGGTCGAGCAGGTTGTAGCCGTTCTGGATCACTTCGTAGCCGCGCACCTTTAGGCGCTCGGCTGCGTCGATCGCCGCACGCAGTTGATCGGCGTCGACGTTGCTGGCACCGAGCCGTTGGAAGCGTCCGCTCGCACGGATCGTCTCCAGGGCGTCGAGCGTGACCTCGATCCGGACCGATTCGTAGCCGGGGGGTCGTAGGGGATGATCGTCAGGAGCGTGGGTGTAGAGCACCTCGACCGCATCGACGCTCAGGCGGTCGAGGCTGCCGGAGAAGATCCGGTCGATGTACTCCAGCTCGAATCGTCCGTCGCGCCCGTCGAGCCACGGCGGTCCGACCTTGGTCGAGATCCTGATCCGCCCCGTCACCGACGAGGGGCGAGAGGCCACCCAGCGCCCGACCATCCGTTCGCTCTCGCCGTCGGCGTACCGCTCGGCGGTGTCGAACAGTGTGATCCCCAGGTTGGCCGCCTCGTCCATCGAGGCAAGCGACGTTTCCTCACCCATGCCCTTCCCGACGAAGTCGCGAGCTCCACCGATCCCGCCGAAGTTGCCGCAGCCCAACACGACCGGCCCGTACGGCCAGCCGAGATCGTCGAGCCCGTGCCCCTGAACCGACATGGCTCGATCGTAGCTCCGCGCCAAGCGCGAGTGAGCCCGAATGGCCACGCGGAGGGCCCTCGCTCGAGTTGCGACCGAGGTCCTTCCTTCGTTCCGCGACTAGCTGGGCGGGTGGCCGACGCTCGGTCGGTCTGTCGACCGTCACACCAATCCGCAAGCGATTACGCGCGTCAGGTTGGACCGGCGGAGGGGTCAGACTCGGTTCCAGTGCTTCGACCGTTCCAGCCGGTTAAGCGCGTCTTGCTCGACGAAGTACCGCAGGTAGCCGCAGTCACCGCACACGACGGGGCGGATCTTGGTGGAGGTGAGACTCCGGCCGGCGAGCTTGGGGACGAGTTCCCCGCTGATGGTCGTGGTCTGGATGGAACCTTTGTACTGGAACACGCGATCGGATCGGCATTCGGGGCACGGTGACATGGGTGATTCCTTGTCGTCGAGGTCCGCAATGTCGAGATCGAGGGCAGACGCCACGGCGCTCTTGGATCGGAGGGAGGCCACGGCGGCCGTTTCGATTCGCTGGATCGTTCTCAGGTTGAGTCCCGAGACTCGCGCCAGCTCTTCTTGCGACCACCCGCGTGCGGTCCTCGTCTCTCGAATCAGGTCGGCGTCCACTCTCATCTCACACTCCTGGACCTAGGGATGGGCTTGCCGCCAGTATCAGATGCACCGGGGGTCAGCACCACGGCTCAGCCACGACTTCTTCCCGTCGACCCTACGACAGTTGTGCGACAGTTGCCGAGAAACCCGACGTTCGGCGGGTGCGTTGGCGCCGGGTCGGTCAGGCTCGAGCGGCGTGAGTGCGGGTGCCCAGGAACTCGGCGATGGCTGCGGCGACGACCCCGGTTTGGCCGAGCTGGAGGTGTCCACCCGACTCGAGGGTCGCCAGCCGGGCGTTCGGCATGACGTCCACCGCCCGCGCGGCAGCCTCGTAGGAGGCGAGTGGATCGTCGACGGCGTGGATCACCAGGGTCGGCACGGCCAGGTCGGCCAGCGGGAGATCGTCGATCTCGGGGTTGGACTGATAGGCGTCGAAGATGGCGCCGGCCTTGCGAGGCGTGAGGGGGAAGACGCTGTCGATCATGGTGTCGATCTGGCGGGCGTGGTCTTCGGTGTGGGGGAACCCGCCGGGCACACCCATCAACCCTCGCATGAACTGGGGGGTCAGCGCTTTGAGCGACCACATGGCCGGTTGCGTGTAGAACGCCTTGGCCCAGGCCGGGGGTGCCGTGGCGGTGGGGCTGCCCGGCAGGTTGCCGGAGCTGATGATGAGATGGCCGACCCGGTCGGGGTGACGGAGGGCGAGCTGGACGGCGGCGCCGGTTCCGGCGGAGATGCCTACCGCGTCGACGGTTTGGATCCCGAGGTGGTCGAGCAGTTCGGCGAAGGCGTCCGCTTGTCGGGCGCTGGAGGCGTCCTCGGGCAGGGTGGTGCCCAGGTAGCCGAACCGGGAGGGCACGATCACTCGTCGGTCGGGGAACAGGCCTGCGACGGCCACGAGGCCGCCGTCGCAGCCGTGGAAGATGCCGTGGCTGACCAGGACCGGCGGTCCGTCTCCGACGTCGGCGTATTCGTGGGTACCCCACGGGGTCGGAATGGTGTGGCGGGCGAGTTTGTCGAGCCGGTTCTGGGCTGAGGCGATGTCGCGGTCGTAGCGGCGCCACAGCGCGACGATGCCGCCGCCCAGCCCGATCGGGACGAGGGTGAGGATTCGTTTCAACATACGCGCAGTGTCCAACCGGTCGGCCACCGTGACCAGGGGCCAAACGTCCCCCGATGGGAGCGGCCTCCCGAGCCTCCGGTCAGCCGGCCACCCGATCTGCGATTAGGCGGGCGCCATCTGCGTTACGCCGCGCAGATCGTCGAAGCGGTCGGCGGCCAGTGCCTCGCTCATCCCGGGACTCCCCCGAAGGGTTCGACGAAGATGGCTCCGACGAATGCATGGTCGGGGTCGGTGACGTCATAGAGTTCTGGCACCACGGCGGGGTCCTCCGGGGTGCGCTTTCGCCGGTTGGGGCGGACGAGTTCGTAGGACACGCCGGGGTCACCGGGATCTGCCCACAGACCTTGGTGCTCGTCGTATTCCAGGGTGGCCAGGGAAACCAGGTGTCGATAGCTGGTGCCGACATGGATCCCGCGGGGCGTCACTCCGGCCTTGGAGCTGCTCGAGATCACCTGGACGACGACCCCGGAGTGCAGAATGGCTTCTACCTCTCCCACCCGGATCAGCATGAGGTCGTCGCGGTCGGCGCTCGGGTGGGAGATGTCCTGGTAGTCATCTATCTCGGACAGGCGCTGGCCCACCCGAAGCACCCCGATCCCGACGCCTGGGATGATCATGGTCCGGCTCCTTCCACGAAACGAATCTTCTCCACTGTGGCCGCCTGGGGATCGAAGACCTCGACAGTCGGCGTGCCGTCCTTGGATGGTCGCAGGGTGAAACGAACGCCGTCGACCAATTCGACCTTGGGTGTCGACACGGAGTGGACCCGGACTCCGGTCTGTTCCTGGAAGAAGGCGATGGACGCCTCCTCTCCGCCCCGCACCCGGGTCTGAACCGATCTGACATTGCGCCCGGTGGCTCTCGTGGCCGATCCGAAGCTTCGTGTTCGAAGCTCGACAGGATGGGTCCCAAACCAACCATCGGCCCCTCTGCTCAGCCGGCGTGTAGCCGTGGTGGCGCTGCGCGTTGCCGCCAGTGCTTTCAGGTCGTCGAGTTTGGTGGTGAGGCGGGTGAGGGTGGTGCCGAGTTTGCCGGTTCGGGCGGCGGCTGCGGCGCCGCCGCTGAGTGCGATGGCGGCGATGTCGGGGATCAGGCTGCCGGCCCAGTGGGTGGGGTTGGCTTTCAGTCCTTCGAGGTCGATGAGAGCTGAGACGAAGGCTTTGGGATCGCGGAAGAGGAGGGCGATACCGCCTCCCAGCCCGGCCCAGTGCTCTCGGAAGGCGTGGCGGTCCCACAATCCTTGGATGGTGAGGCCCGCCACGGCGGAGCCGATTTCCCAGGTTCCGTCCCAGATGCCTTCGAGGAACTCGATGGGGATGGCGTCGTCGCGGGACGGGTCGATTTCGTCGAGGTAGGTGACCAGGGTGCCGGACAGGACATCGAGGGTTTTGGGGCCGAGTTGGGTGGCGGTCACGGTTTGCCAGGCTGGGTCGAGGGAGTCAAGACCCGACAAGGCGGCTATGGCGTGGTCGGGGTCGGTGGGGTCGGCGGCGGCCAGGAGCAGGAAGTCGAGGCGGGTGGCCGGGTCGGGGTGAGTGGCCATGGCGGCGGCCAGGTGGTGGAAGCGGGTGCCGTGTTCGGCCTGGGCGAGGCGCCAGCTGGTGGCGGCCGACCCTCGGGTCGTGAGCATGGTGAACAGCTCGGCTTCTTCGGCTTCCGAGAGGTTGCCGCCCCGGATGCCGTCCAGCTCGTGAAACCAGCGATAGAGCTCATCGTCGGAGAGGGTTGCGATCACCGCGTCGAACTCGGGTTGGTCGAGGTCGGCGAGGGTCCCTCCGATGGAGAGCAGCTCTTTTCGGGAGACGTCGCCGAACCACGACTCGTTCAGGTCGGCCCGGATAGCAGCCACCGATCGGTCGACCACGGGCGAGTCGGGGACCGGCTGGTGCGGTGAGCGGTGGAGGTTCCAGCTGATGGCGGCGTCGAGCGCCTCGAGGGCCGCCACCAGTTCCAAGGCGGCGGGATCGCCGCCGGGGAGTCCGTGGGCGGACTCCAGTTGGACCTCGACCTCGGCCAACGTCACCTCGAGGAGCCGACGTTCCACCTCGGCGGCCCGGTCGGTGGATCCCTCGTCGGGGAGGCAGGTCAGGGTCGCCAGATCGGTTTCCAGCAGGATTCGTTCTTCGGCGAGTCGCAACAGCCGCACCCGGGTGGCCAGGTCGGCTGCACGATCGCTCATGGACTCGACTACGCCGCTCAGCGCCGCCGACGACGAAGAATGGCGCCCTGCTGTTGCCAGCACCGACAAGACTCGAGCCCCTGTCCACGACAGCTCATCGGCCGCAGTACGCAAGCCGGTCGCTTCGGTTTCCAACAGACCCTTATCCAAACGATACCGCATCGTCACGTAATATAACGTTAACTATCGAAAGAGGAAAGAGGTTCGGGATGGTGGAAGGGAGAGTGGACGCCGACCTGATTCGGGAGACGAGGACCGCCTGCGGGTGGTCGCAAGAGGAGCTGGCGCGAGTCGCTGGACTCAAACCCCGGTGGGTGTCACACTGGAACGCCACCGGCCTCGCCGGTCGAGGACGATGCCGATGCCCGGCCGGACGAGGACTCGGAGTAGCGTGATCGGATGACCGTCGACGAGTACCTGGATGCCGCTCCCGAACCCCATCGGTCGACCCTGGTCGCCCTGCGGGAAACGTTGCAGGCTCTCCTTCCGGACGCCACCGAGACGATCTCCTACAACATGCCGGCGTTCAAGGTGGCCGGCAAGGCCGTGGCCGGGTACGCCCATTTCAAACGGCATTGCAGCTACTTCCCGCATTCGGGTTCGGTCCTCGACCAGGTAGGCGACCAACTCGACGGATACGACTGGGACGGGGGGACGC
>CBDUEV010000118.1:0-5471 GCA_965366365.1 uncultured Acidimicrobiia bacterium
GGTACCGGTTCCAAAGCCGGTCCGCTCAATCGGGACCTCGACGACCTCGGTGCCACCGATGAACTCGGCCGCCCTTCCCTCGGAGAACAGCTGCCACGCCTCTTCGGGGGAGTCGAGCCGACCCGCGATGATCACGTATTCGTCGGCGACGTTGCCTTGTCTGGCGAGGAGATCCTGCACGAGCGCTGCGCCGAACGAGATCCCGAGGACGACGACCCGCTTGCCGCTCCCGCGGAAGTGGTCGACGACATCGGCAGCAATCTGGACGCTCTCGACGTCAGCAGACTTGGCGGCCTCGAAGTCGATATCCGCGTTGAGGAATCGTTCGGGTTCGAGCGTCTGGACCTGATGCACATTGAGTACGAAGAGCTGGTCGAGATCCAATCCTTCGGTGAGCAGTGAGAACCCGTTGGCGTCAAGCCCTGGTGCCGGACCACCCTGGGCAAAGACGAGAACGGTGTCCGCATCAGGGTTGCCCACGGCCTCATAGAGCGAGGCGACGCCGGGCGCGGTATCTGTGGTTTCCGTGCCCGCTGTCGTTGTAACCGAGGTGATGGTGACCTCCATGACCGCAGTCGTCGAGACCGAAGCGTTGGTGACGGTGTCGGCTGGGGAGCCTCCACATGCTGCGACGACGAGAAGGGTGGGGCCGAATATCGCGGCAAGGGTCCGGTCACGGATGGTGCGCATAGCGGCATTCTCATTCGCTCTTGGGAGCACGTCAATCGATCGGGCGACTGGCTCGTCGTACCCACGCGACAACAACGGTCCAGAACGAGGCATCCTGCAATCGGCTTCCCGGCGAAGTCGCACAGTTTCAATACCATGCGGCCGCTCGGCAATCACGCGCTCCGATGCACAGGGACCCGTCCGAGATCGGCACTTCGAGGAGTAGGGTCAGCGTGGGCGGTAGACGTCTCTTCGGTGATGGACGCGGTGGATCCGAACGACTTGGTTCTCCTGGAGGATCTCGTAGATGATGCGGTAATCGCCGCGGCGGAATACAAGCCTTCGAGTTCGCCAACGAGTGGCCTGCCGAGGCGCATGGGCACCCATGTGAGCTACCGCAGCCGCAAGCTGAGCAGCGTATGCAGCGACCCTAGCTGCCGGGGGTCGCCGCCTCCCGAGCGGCCGCACCAGCAGCTCCCCCGCGCCGACGAATCGCCTCGCCTGTAGCCAAGCTCGCCGGACGCAAACGCCCGCGCCTGGTCAATAGCATCTCTCACCCGGGCATCGTCGGGAAGGACTGCCTCAAATACCGCCCGGGCATCTGCGGCACAGTCGGCCGCCCAGGATGCGACCAACCGGCGACCCTCGACGCCCAGAGTCCGATCAGATCTCGCCACCAGGTCGACCGTAACCGAGCGAACCATCGCCTCCACCCAGACCCGCAAGGACCGTTCTGTGCAGGTAGCGAGCCTTTTCGAGAGCCGTTCAGGACCTCGCTTGGCGCGGTAGCTTTCCCGCTCCATCGCGGGAACGGATAGCGTGCCCGGAGCCGGCCTCATGGTGTGGCGCTGTGGTCACGATCCCAGGAACTTGGTGATCTCGAGGGTGAGAGTGTCGTCGTCGACTCCGTGCCACTCCCCGGGGAGCACTCTCAACGTGCTCTCGGGAATGGCTTGCTCGAGTTGTCGTGCTGTTTCGAGGAGTTCGGGGGCGGTGTGGTCGCTCGCAAGCAGGAGCGTCGGCACCGGCACGTTCGCGAAGCGCTCGGGGCTCGTGCCGGGCAAGAAGGTCAGTTCGTGGACGATGGTTCGGGTGTTGTGGAGATCTTCGGCGCTCGGTGGAGGGAATTGGGCAAGTATCTCGGCCGGGATACCAACGAAGTCGCGGTGGAACCAATGTCGGGCGTCGGCGACATCTTCATCGAGGAGCCGTTGTGCTTCGGTACGCACTGCAAAGTCGGGGTCGGGCTCGGGGATGAGTGGGGGTTCGAGCAAGGCCAGGCGCCGGATCGGGACGCCGCCCATCGAAGCCAGCATGGCGAGCGTGGCGCCTGAGGAGAAGCCGTAGACGTCGGCGGGTTCCCCGGCGAGTTCGATGATGGCGGTGAGGTCGTCGAATTCTCGTTCGACGGCGTACGACTCATTGGCAGAGCTCTGGCCGGTGCCGCGGCGGTCGTACGTGAACACGGTGAAGTGCTCTGCAAGAGCACCAGGGAGCGCAGGCTGAGGTGTGGTTTCGCGCGAGGTCGCAACCGCGTGGACCATGACGAGCGGCGTTCCGGATCCCTGGCTGCTCCAAGAGATCTCGGTCCCATCCTCGGACGTGACCGTTCCGGTCATCATTTTGCTCCCCCTCGGTCGTTGGATACCGGATCGTTGGCTCTTGTCCCTCAGGCGGTGCGCCGCCGACAAACGGTCACAGACGCGGCACTCGACGTCGTCTCTACTGTTGCGGAGCGAGCGCCGGAGGTCGCCGTATTCAACGATAGCCCGCCGAACTAGCAGTACTTCTCGACACGACCCAGGCTCCCGCTGACGGACTCCCACAGCGGGCGAATCGCACCGGACCGGCTCGCAAATCTCGCATCAACACCGATTACCCAGCATCACAAGAGCGTGGGGCCGGCAGGACTTGAACCTGCGACCAAAGGATTATGAGTCCCCTGCTCTGACCAGCTGAGCTACGGCCCCTCGGGCCAGATTGTAGGGCGAGCGGAACAGGGGGTATGTCGGCCGACGCTACCGATCTCCCCCGTCAGGCGGTCGGTGGCTCTGGCATCGGTTGGGCGCGCGATCCGACGATCTGGTCGCGGCCGGCCGCTTTGGCCTCGTACATGCGGGCGTCGGCCAAGGCCAGCAGCTCACTCAGTGAGTCGGTTTCTCCCTCGGTCGACACCACGCCCATCGAGAACGTCACCGGCCAGGCGTGAGCAACCATGCGGTCGGTGAGGGCTGTCCGGGTCTTGTGCAGGGCGATGAGAGCATGCTCTTCGGTTGTCTCCGGCATGACCACGGCGAATTCGTCGCCGCCGACGCGGGCCACGATATCGGTCGATCGCAAACTGGTCACCATCGTGGCACCCACCTCGCGGAGGAGGTCATCGCCTGTCTCATGACCAAGGCGATCGTTGATCTGTTTGAAGTGATCGATGTCGATGAAGCACAACGAAAGCGGGCGACGGTAGCGAACCGCTCGTCGGACTTCACGGTCGGCCAGCTCGTCGAAGGCGCGCCGGTTGTACCTGCCGGTCAAAGGATCGCGCCGAGACAGTTGACGCTCGTTGTCGAGCGAGTGCCGCAGTTTCGAGAAGAGAACCGCAAACAACACGAAATACCCGAGCCGAATCGAGGCGTTCCAATACTGAAGGAGGGGTGCGGAATACACCTGTCCGGCCGCCCGGTCCGCCACCAACCAGGTCACTGCGGCGAGAAAGGCGTGCGCAAGCGCCCATTGGAGGCTCATCGTCCAGGCGACGAGCGTGATCGGCACCAGATAGAAGATCGAGAACGACAGCTCGGCGCCGGTCAGCACATCCAACAGACCCAGAACGACCGTCAGGGCCACCGATTCGACGACGACGAGGGTCGGCGACTGAGAAGTGAGACCCGTGAGGATCGCAGCGGGAAACCTGGTTGCCCTCATCACCACAGCATCCTACGGTGCCGCCCACCGTGCCCGCTTCATTCTCCGGAGACAGCGAATGGCCCGGAAGCGAGCGTCAGGGCCGCCGGAAGACCGAGTCGACCCTCGCCACCGCCACGTCGCACGGGGCGGTCTCCATGACTTCCTCGGCCACGGTCCCCAGCAGCACCATCGAGTCTCCCCCACCGCCCTTGTTGGCCACGGTGACGAGATCTGCGGAACGCTTTCTCACTGCTTCGTTGAGTGCCTGCGAGGGGGGACCCGTCACCACGAGGGGTTTGACGTCGGACCACAGTCCGACGAAATCGTGCATGGCCTCCTCAGCTTTCTCGATGCGTTGGCGATGCATCCCGCTGATGGCCTCATCCGTCATACCCGCCGAGGCCAGCACCTCATCGAACCGCGACACCACCGCAAACGCCGCCGTTATCTCGGCGTGGGGCGCCATCCGTCGCGCCAGTTCCACGGCCTGTCGGGAGCTCTCCGAAAGGTCGACGGCCGCAATCACACGCCGGTACGGGACCCGAGGCTGGCGACGAACCGCCACCACGCCCACCCGCGCCATCCTGGCCAGGCGGCGGGTGACGGGGCCCACTCGGGCCGCGTCGAGTGATGAGGTGCCGGAGAGAACCACGTCCGAAGTCCGGGCCAGCTTGGCGACTTCGCGGACGGGGTGACCGTCGGGCATCACGAGGCTGACGGGAAGGTCGGTTCGCGCCCGCACCCAATCGGCCAGCCGGACGGCTGCCTCGGCCGACATGTCTCGCATGAGGGCAAGGTCCTGGGCGTCGAAGAAGGCTGCCGCGTCGGGTGCGACAACGTGGATGAGGGTGAGTTCGGCTCCGTGTTCCTCGGCGAGGATCCGGGCCCGATCTGCAACGCGCCGCCCCATCGGGCTCAGATCGACTGCCGCAAGGACCCGACTGAGCGGGGTTGATCCCTCCATGGGCGAGTACTCTACCGTGGCTCGGAAGCGCTCCTGCCAGGCGCCGATACGCCGTCGATGGTCACCGCCCACCTCCCGCGGACCGAGTTGACGAGCTCCACCACCTCGGCCCCGAGGAGATCTTCGACGGTGATCACCCGCTCCGCCACGGATCCCTCCTCGACGAGTTGGGCCCGCGCCACACCGGGCAGGCAACCGGACGAGATGGGCGGGGTGAGCCACTGGCCGTCGAGACGCACGAGAAGGTTGGCGATCGTCGATTCGGTGACCTCGCCACGGTCGTTGACCAGGATCACGTCGTCCGCTGAGGCGTGTCGCACCCGGCGCATGTCGTAGGCCGTCCGATTGGTGGTCTTGTGGAAGAGGAACGGGTCGGAAATATCGAGCGGATCGTCGTCGATGACCACCCGATACGGCTCGGCCAGACGACTGAGATTGCTCACCTCGACCTCAACCCCACCGTCGCGATCAACCAACAGGCGGAGCCGGCTGGGGCCTGCATCTCGCCCCGCCACCGCCCGTTCGAGGCTGGCCAGCATCACGGAACGATCACACGGGAAGGCGAAATAGGATGCCGATTCCTCCAACCTGTCGAGGTGGCGGTCGAGGAGAACGAAACCCTCGTCTGCCTCCCACCGAATCGTCTCGAGCAGCCGGAACAATTGACGACTGCGAGTGAGCACCCTGGCTTTGACCAGCATCTCTTCGTACTCACCGGCCGCCGACGAATCGAAGACGATGCCGCCACCAACGCCGTACTCGGCGTCACCGTCCTCGACGTCCACCACCACGGTGCGGATGGCGACCGAGAAGGCTGCAGCCGGGCCGTCGGCGCCAGGGGGCGCCAAGTAGCCGATGGCCCCGCAGTACACGCCGCGAGGATGATCCTCGAGCTCGGCGATGATCTCCATGGTGCGCACCTTGGGGGCGCCGG
>CBDUEV010000119.1:0-5441 GCA_965366365.1 uncultured Acidimicrobiia bacterium
GCGGCCCAGGCCGGCACCAGCAGGGCACCCACCACACCCACGGTGAGCGGGATCTCGATGAGGCGCTTGCCTTCTTCGTTCTTGATCACGATGCGGCGGACGTTGCCTTCATGAACGATTTCCTTGATCTTGGCCAGGAGATCGTCGCCCTGGACTTCGTAGCTCTCGGGACGTGTCATCTGATCCGTCATGGTTGATCCTTCCTCGATCCTCACGACTGGTTCGGTCCCCGCAGCGCCCGGGCTGGGAGTCGGATGATCGCCTCGAGAAGGTCGAATACCCCCCGCACCGAGATGCCGACGAGCTTGAACGGCAGGCTCACGAGCCACACCACCGGATAGAGAATGAGCGCCAGGATGGCGAGCGGCCAGGCCATCATCAACAGCACCAGCCACAACAAGAACTTGGTCATGCCTCAACCTCGGGGACCCAGCCCTCACGGTCGCAGATGCCACACTGCTTCGCTACGGCCGTTCGGCTCCATCCCTGGTGGCGATGTCGATGAGACCCCGCGCGTCCGGGCACCGCTGGGGCCGGGGTCGCCTGGCAGGTGATGCCGGAGAGTCGCTCCGTCTGGCGCCTGGCCGTTGGCTGACCTTCCCGACGGTCTCAAGAGGCTCCGGCGACAGCCTCGGCGATGGTGTCGATCACTTCGGGGGCCACGTGGGAGCCGATGTCGGTTCCATCCATGCAGTTGAGCGCATGGGTGATGCAGTCGAGCCAGACGAGCTCATTGTCGCTTCCGGCGAGCGCCTCTCGCCAGGCCCCGAATTCGACGGCGGTGACGTTGGTGTCGGCGCCTCCGCCGATGATCAGCAATCCGTGCTCCATGGCTTTGGCCAGCTCCTGGGCTCGCTCGCCGGCGTTGAGCCAGCTCTTCCAGAATGCGACGGACACCCCGGCGATCGGCCCGCCCGCGTACGCGCCGAGCCGAAGCGCTTGGACGTCGTTGGCCATTTGTTCGAGGACCGCCACCGCTGCGTCGATTTGCTCCTGCGACATGCCCAACTCGGCGGCGAGGACCCGACTGTCGGTGGCTTGTTGGCGGGTCACCAGGTCGACGGTCCGGTAGGGGGCACCCACCAGAACGATGTTGGCGAGGTCGGGCCTCCGCTCGGCGGCCAGGATGGCGAGGGTGGAGCCCTGGCTGTGGCCGATCACGTTGACGACGCCGATCTCGTCACGAGCCGCCAGCCAGTCGAGGGCGGCCAGGGCGTCGGCGAGGAAGGCATCCAGCAGGAGGTCGTCACCGGGCACGGGATAGGCGTTCTCCGAGCAAGCGTTGAAGGTGCCACAGGTGCGCTTGTCGTAGCGGAGGGAGGCAATGCCTCGTTCGGCCAGCCCGTCGGCGAGGTCTCGGTAGACCGACACGGGCGCCGGAAACCCGGTGTTGAGCTGTCCGGGCACGGTGCCGTTACGGTCGACAGGCCCGCTGCCGTGGATGATGACCACTCCGGGGAACGGTCCGTCACGGTCCGGCAGGGTCAGCGTGCCTTCCAGGGTCAGCCCTTCCGATGGAATGGTCACGTCCATGGTTCCTCCTTGATCCTGCTGAGTCGAGACCGTCGTGGTGGTCGGGTCATCGTCGCCATTGCCGGCCGACCCCGCCACCCACGTGGGCGTCGACTCGGAAACCGGTTGGCTCTGATCGCCTCCGCAACCCGTGACGAGAAGCGCGATCGTGAGGAGACCGACCGTCCAGCGCATTCCGCCATCCTCGCAGATCGGGAACCGGCCTTTGGGCCTCCGCGCGTTGGTTCCCGTGCGTAGGATGGCGGCATGGAAACAGTCCTCGTCATCGTCGTCCTGGCCGTCGTTCTTGGCTTCGTGATCGTCTACAACCGATTGGTCCGCCTCCGCAACCGGGCCGACAACGCCTGGGCGCAGGTCGACGTTCAGTTGAAGCGCCGCTACGACCTGATTCCCAATCTGGTCGAGACCGTCAAAGGCTATGCATCGCACGAGCAATCCACGTTCGAGCGGGTGGTTCAGGCGCGCAGCGCCGCGCAGGGGGCACAGGGGGTCGTCGAACAGGCGGCCGCGGAGAACATGCTGACCGGAGCCCTCCGCCAGCTCTTCGCCCTGGCCGAGAACTATCCCGAACTCAAGGCCAGCGAGAACTTCGCCAGCCTGCAAGCCCAGCTGAACGAGACCGAGAACAAGATCGCCGTGTCCCGTCAGATCTTCAACGACACGATCCTCACCTACAACAACGCGGTCCAGACGATTCCCACCAACCTGGTGGCCGGCATCACCGGATTCAAGGAACGAAGCTTCTTCGAGATCGAAGACGACGCTCGCACGGTTCCCGAGGTGGGATTCTGAAACGATCGGCGCTCATCGCCGTCCTGGTGGCGGTGGCGATCGGCGCCACGGCCTCGCCCGCCGCGGCGAAATCGTACTGGATGGACTCGGCGACCATCCAGATCGAGTTGCAGGACGACGGGTCACTCGTCGTCACAGAGGAACTCGAATTCTCGTTTGACGGCGAGTTCCGAGGTGCTTTCCGGGACATTCCGCTCAGGTCGGGAGAAACGATCACCCACGTGCGGGTGTCCGAAGGCGTCACGGAATTCACCCCGGGGGCGCCGACTGCATTGGGGTCCGACGGCGACCCGAACACCTTCGGGTTGGAACACCGGGGTGACACCATTCGTATCGTGTGGCACTACCGGGCCGCCAACGAGAATCGGACCTTCACGCTCCAGTACCGACTGGAGGGCGCCACGACCGTCTACGACGACGTCGTCGACGTGAACCTGAAAGTGTGGGGCGACGAGTGGACGGTGGGTGTCTCCAGCGTGAATGCCGCTGTCACCTATCCGGGCACCGCCTCACCCGGCGAGGTGCTGGTCTGGGGGCACCCAGCCGAGGTCAGCGGCCTCACCGAACTGGGGACCGACGGTGTGACCCCAACGCTGACGGCCTGGTCGGTTTCCCCCAACCAGTTCGTCGAGATGCGGGTGGTCCTCCCGTCCTCGGTACTCACCACTACCGATGGAGCCCAGGTCGTCGAGGGGAACGGACTGGAGGAAATCCTGGCCGAGGAGGAGGCGGAAGCCAACCGCGGCGCCCGAGAAGCCGCCGCCATCCGCACCACGGTCATTGGCCTGTTGTTGGCGCTTGGCCTCGTCGCAGTGGCCCTCTTCGCCGGCTACTTGCGGCATGGAGCCGAACGCGGCGTTGCCTACGACCGTGAGTACGAACAGGAACCGCCCTCCGACCACAGTCCGGCTCTCGTGGGAGCGCTCCTCACCCAGGGCCACGCCGACGAGCAAGGGTTCACGGCCGAGATCTTCGAGTTGATTCGCCGGGGAGCCTTGACGGCGGTTCCCACCACAACCGAACGAAAGACCTGGCTGGGACTCAAGACCGAAACCATCTCCGACCTCGAGATCGGCCTCGGCGAGGAAATGGAACTCGCTCCCCACGAGGAATCGGTGATGAGCATCATGCGCCGGGTCCTGGGGGACGGGCCCCTCGTTCTCACCTCGTTTCGCGACGAGATCCGCAGCGAGGCGTCCAGCAACCATTCGGCCTACGTCGCCTTTCAGACCGCCGCCCGTGCCGCGCTCGAGAAGCAAGGTCTCCTCGATACCCGGGGACGGCGGTATCCGTTGTTCGTGGCCGGCGGCCTGTTCCTTTTCCTGGTGTTCTGCTGGTTCCTGGTGGTGCCTCTTTTCGGCCGGAACCTTTCCGCCCTCACGGTTGACGGCATCAGAGCGGGGCTCATCGGCCTGGGTGTCGTGGGCGGTGGCCTCATCGTGGTCGCCAGCTTGCAGCGACGTTTGTGGATCCGCCGCACCGCGGCCGGCGCATTGCTGACAGCCCGGTGGCGAGCGTTCCAGCGGTACCTCGAGGATTTCAGCCGTCTGCACGAGGCGCCGCCGATCGCGCTGGCATTGTGGGAGCGCTACCTGGTGTATGCCATCGGTCTCGGTGTCGCCGACGAAGTGCTGGCCGCCGCCCGCCTGTTTGCCCCGGTCGAACTCGAGGATTCCTCCTCCCTGTACTGGTACGGCAACCACGGGTTCACGGGTGGTCATTCGAGCAACGCCATCAGCGGCATCGAGAGCGCCCTACACGGAGCCTTCGCGGCACCATCCTCGAGCGGTGGCGGCGGCGGAGGGTTCAGCGGCGGAGGCGGTGGCGGCGGAGGCGGCGGCGGTGGAGGTGCCTGGTAGACGGCATCCGGCCCCAACGGAGAACGCCCGCCGGAGGAAGGCGGGCGTTCATTGGTGGGTCAGGCTCGGTCTAGGCGCTCACGTTGACCGTCACCGTACCCTGGATGGTCTGAGTGCCATTGCCTGCGTCGTACTGGACCTCGACCACAATGGGGAAGGAACCTGTTTCTCCGGCTGGGTTCACGAAGAAGCGTGCGACGTCGCTTTCGCCGGCCGACAAGGTCCGATCGGAGTGCAGACTGGTCGCTGAGCCGTACCCGGGGTAGGTCACAGCCAATCCTGCGGGGTCGGAGACAACCATCGTGAAGCTCTCAGACGAAGGGGCGTGGCCGGCGAAGGAGACCGACACCCACGATCCGTCTGCGGCAGCCGTCACCTCGCCTGTCGTCATGCTGAGGTCGATGTCACCGTCGAACTGGGCAACCGGGACCTTCACCTTGAAGCCGCCCGAATACTCCTGCCCCTCGTACTCGTAGCTGGCGACGAGCTCGAACTTGGCGTCCTTGGACACGCTGTTGTCGATCTCGATCTTCAAGGCCGTGTAATCCACTTCGTCCTTGTCGAGATAGTGCCCGCCGGCCAGGCCCGTGTACCCACTGAGATTGGTGGGGTACGACACGGTCACTCCGGAAGGCAGATCGGTGGCGACAACCTTGAAATTGGAGACGTCCTCTTCAGCCACCCAGTTGAGCGCCACCCAGGCGGACGTGCCGGCGGTGATGGCAGAGGTCTTCCCGGTCAGGAGTTCCACTTCCTTGGCTTTGGCCGAGGCCGCAGGGGCGAACACGGTCATGGCGAGGGCCATGGTGGAAATGAGGATGAGGAATCTCTTGCGGTAGTTCATACTTCAGTCATCGACATCGGGACCGTGAATCTTTAACCGGCCCACCAATTTCTAGGACTCGGTCTCGCTGACCGGCTCGCTGGCGGCGCACTGGGCCTCAAAGCGCTCCCGAATCTCCGTGCGCAACTCCGGGGTGTCATCGAGGCGGGCTTTGAAGTCGGCGTACTCTGCGGCCGAGCTGCCTTCCGCCTCCAGGGCCGCAACGAGCTCACTGTCGATATCAGCAACCTCGGCGAACGCGAACCGCTGCACCTGGCACAGCCACGACGCCTCGAACGCCACGAGCGGCTCAGAAGCCGGCCCGAGTGTGGTGGAAGTCGGCGGCACGGCGACGGTCGCCGACTCCGCTCCTGAGCAGGCGAGGAGGGCGAGGACGACAAACGCGAGAGCGATACGACGGGTCAACATTCCTC
>CBDUEV010000120.1:0-5167 GCA_965366365.1 uncultured Acidimicrobiia bacterium
CATCTTCGAGCGCTCCTCGACCCGATGGAGTTCCCGCCCCACGACCCCGACCTCCGCACGGAAATCGACGCCATGGAGCCCGCCGCCGCCCAGGCCGCCCTCGTGGAGGCGGACCCCGCCGCCGGCGAGGTCATGGATCTCGCCAACCCGCGCCGGGTCAGCCGCGCCCTCGAGGTGGTTCGGTTGACCGGACGGACGCCAAGTGCGCGCGTCGACACACCGGAATACCGGGCGTTGCAGGCGTACGAACCGTTCGTTCCCTTCGTCGCCAAGGGAGTGGACGCCGGGCCGGCGCTGGCGGCGCGGGTCAACCGTCGGATCGCCGCCATGCTGGAAAGTGGCTTGGTGGACGAGGTCGCCGGGCTCGCCGGCCGGCTGGGGGCGACCGCCTCGCAGGCGGTGGGCTACAAGGAGCTCCTACCCCATGTGCGTGGCGAGCAGACTCTCGAGGCCGCCACCGACGAGCTGACCCGATCGACGCTCGGGCTGGTCAAGCGCCAGCGCACCTTCTTCCGGAGAGATCCTCGTGTGCAGTGGTTGGAGTGGCACGAGGATCCGGAGGTTCGGTACTCCCGGCTGCGTGCCAGCCTGGATAGGCTGGGGTGATGGACTTCGTGAAGATGCACGGTCTGGGCAACGATTTCGTGGTCGTTTCCGGTCCCTTGTCGGTGTCGCCCCAGGACGTCTCGGCGTGGTGCGACCGGCGGACGGGCATCGGGGCGGACGGCCTGTTGGTGGTCACGCCCCTCTCGGCGGGCCATGTGCGTATGGAGTATTGGAACGCCGACGGAACCGCGGCGGAAATGTGCGGGAACGGGCTGAGGTGTGTCACCCGCTACGCCGTCGATCGCGGATGGGCGGGGCCGGACCCATTTCTGGTCGAGACGGCAGTCGGGAACCTCACCGTCGAGATGCTGGACGAGGTGACGGCCCGAGTCGAGGTGGGACAGTGGGAGGTCACCTCCGAACCCGAGTTCGTCGAGAATCGCCGGTTCCGGCGGGCGAGCGTCGGCAACCCCCATGTGGTCACCTTCGTCGATTCGGTCGACGAAGCACCGGTCGAGGAACTCGGTGGGATGATCGAGGCGGCCACCCCGGGCGGCACCAATGTCGAGTTTGCGGAGACGCTCCCCGATGGGGTGATTGCCGTGCGCACATGGGAACGCGGGGTCGGTGAGACCCGTGCGTGTGGCACCGGGGCCGTGGCGGTGGCTTCCGTGGCGCTCGCCGAGGAGCGCGGAGACGCTTCTGCAACGATTCGCCTGCGCGGTGGTGATCTTCAGGTGGAGCTCGACGGGGATCGGGCTTGGATCACCGGCCCGGCGGTCTACAGCTTCTCCGGAACGTGGTGAGCGCTCACCGAAGCGAGCGCAGCACGGACACGACCTTTCCGAGGATATCCACACCTTCTCGATAGACGAGAGGAGCGTACGCCGGGTTGGCGGCGTGGAGGATCACCGAGCCGTTCTTGCGTTCCAGCCGCTTCACCGTGGCCTCTTCGCTGTCCACCATGGCCGCAACGAGGTCACCGTCGAGGGCGTCGGGTTGCTGGTGCACGACCACGAAGTCACCGTCGAGTATCCCCGCTTCGATCATCGAGTCGCCCTGGACCCGCAGCATGAAGATCGGCCCTGACCCCACCAGGGAGGCGGGGAGGGCGAACACGTCTTCGATGTCTTGCTCGGCCAGAATCGGCGAGCCGGCGGCGATGCGCCCCACCAGGGGCACTTCGCGGGTGGGCAGCGAGCGCTGCTGGATCGCCACCGGGGCCGCTCCGGCGTCGACGACTTCAATCGCCCGCGGCTTGGAGGGGTCACGCCGCAGATAGCCCGCCTTGACGAGGGTGGAGAGATGGCTGTGCACGGTGGAGGGAGAGGAGAGGCCGACTGCGTCACCGATCTCGCGCACGGCCGGCGGGTAGCCACGTTCGGAAACCGTGCGCTTGATGTAATCGAGGATTTCCTGTTGCCGGGTGCTCAGATCCTCCATGATGACTCCTTTGCGGTCGAACACATGTTCCGCAGAATACCGGACGCCCGATGTGAATACAAACATATGTTCGACTTGACACCGAACGGATGTTCGGTATAGTTCTCCACAACGAACATCTGTTCGACCCGAAAGACGGGCGGTTTCTTGTCACAGTCACTCCGTAAGGTGACATCAACCGGTCCGCACAGCGGGTTGCGAGTCTGAAAGGAGAGAACCATGGCAACACCAACCACGACCCTGTCACGGGTGGCGGTCTTCCTCACAGTGCTCGCCCTGGCCATCTTCATTCTCCTCGCGGCCGGCGTGCAGGCCGGTGACGAGATCCGGCCGACGGAGACGCACGTCGTGGGGCAGGGCGAAACTCTGTGGGATATTGCCGCAGAGTTCACTGCGCCGGGCGGCGACGTGCGCGAGACCCTCTATGACATTCGTACGATGAATCGCATCGAGGGCTCGGTCATCTCCATCGGGCAAGCCGTCATCGTTCCGAGCGGCTGACAGATCTCGAACGGGCTGGAGACGCCGTGTGGGTGCCCGACGGGTACCCACACGGATGGGGCCTGCCGAGCGTCAAAGAAGCGAACGGCGTTCCGCCTGGTCACAGCACTGTCCCGTGCGGTACTCTCGTTCGGTATGCAATGCCCGTTCTGCTCACTCCACGACACCAAAGTGGTCGACTCGCGGCCCGCCGACCAGGGCAGTTCGATCCGTCGACGGCGCGAGTGCCTGGGATGTGAACGCCGCTTCACCACGTATGAGCGAATCGACGCCCAGCTCATGGTGCGCAAACGCACCGGCGTCCTCGAGCCGTTTCGCATCGAGAAGCTCAGGCGTGGCCTGGAGAGTGCCCTGGCGGACCGGCCGGTCGCCGAAGGGGCGCTCGACGAGATGGTGGCCAGGATCGAGCAGGCCGCCCAAGCGCATGCTCCGGTGGTGGACTCCGACGAGATAGGACGCGAGGTTCTGCAGAATCTCCGGGAGGCCGATCAGGTCGCATACCTACGATTCGCCAGTGTCTACAAGGACTTCCAGGGCGCTTCCGATTTCGAGCGGGAGATGGCTGCGCTCGAGTCGACCGCTCGTGATGCCTGATCAGGCTCAGGGGAGGCGGGTCGAGGCCGCCTCGAGTTCCGCCTCGTAGCCGTCGAAGGCGATGCCCACCTCGTCCGCCAGCTGCCGCAGTGGGCCGAAGAGGGCGGCATGTGTGTCGGTACCGAGGCGCCGTATCTGATTGGCGTGCACCTGTGCGCTGAGCGACTCGCCGTCTCGCAGCGCTTGGAGATAGTCGGGGGTGGCCGCTTCGATCGAGGCGAGGGCTTCCTCGGCGTCCCGCCGGTGACCGTCCAGGGTCGGGTCCCCGGGGAGGCGCTCGAGGGACCGTTCCGTGTCCGAGATCATCGAGGCGATTTCGAATCCGACGTCTGCGATCTCGGTGATGCCCGCCTCGGCGGGCAGGTCTGGCAGGGCGAATGCTCGTGCGAAGACGAGCCGGTACGTGAGGGCGTCACCGAGTCTGCGGCCGGTGGTGGTGGCGAGGGAGCCGGCTCTGATCAACGCCCGGCCCGTTGCCTCTCGTTCGGCGTCCTCGATGAGCGAATCTCCGGCGGCAGTCAGCTCGCGCGCTGACGAGTCGAGGGCGGTGAGGGTGACAGCGGCGCTGGAGAGCTCCTCGCCGGTGGCTTCGGTGTTTCCGATCAGGTCCACCACTGTTCTCGCCTCGGCCAGAGAACTCCGGGCGGCGTCGATCGTTTCTTGGGTTGAGCGAGCCGCCATCTGGCGGTCGGCGTCTTGGTCTGGACGGTTGGCCACGAGGAGGGCGCCGGCGATCGCCACGAGGATGAGGAGCACGATGAGGCCCCAGCGCGGGCGTTTCTGGCTGAGACTCGGGGTGGCGGGCGCCCAACTGGTGGCCGGCTCATAGGTGTCGGTGGCTTCCCAGAGTCGTTCGATGAGCGTGCCGGTGTTCTCGCTCTCGCCGCCCGATCGGAGATCACTGAGACGGGGGAGCAGGTCGAAGATCGACGGGTGCTCGCTCGATTCTTGGAGAGGCTTCTCGAGGCGCTTCGGCGCCGGTCGTGACCTCGGCCGGGTGAGGTCCGTGACCGACTTGAAGAGAGAGTCGAACCAGTCCTGGAGGGATCGGGGAACGAACGAGGGGTAGGTGCCGTCCTCCCGGGTGTGGGACCCTGGGCCCGACGGCGTTGGGTCGGCAGGTCGGATGGTGGTCGTCGTGGACTCGAATTCGAGGGTCTCGGGATCCGAGAATCCGAGGAGGTCGAGGATGGGCAGTTGGCTGCGGGTGGGCGGCCGCTGCGGCGGGGCGCTGCGTTTGGTGCGCGTCTTGAGGGCTCCCGCCACCATCGGCAACCTCGTCGACACTGCCGGGCGCCGTGGCCTGGTGGCCGGTCGTCGGACGGCTCGTCCCGAGCGATGGCGGCCGCTGACGAGATCTGCCGGTGAGGGCGACTCCACGCCAGTGAAGGCATGCCCGAGAAGGCATGCGCCGCTACGGATAGTGACGGTGGCTTCGCACCTTGTACAGTAGCCCTGTGGCAATACCGCGCTCCATCGTGTCTCCACCCGATGAGCCCCACGGACTGTGTTCAATGAAGATTAGTTACTTGAAGCTCGATAGGGAACTACCCACCCCTCGCCACGCCCATCTCGGCGACGGAGGGGTCGATTTGTATGCGCGCCAATCGGTGCTGATCGAGGCGGGAATGTGGGTAAAAGTCCCGACGGGAATCGCGGTTGCGATCCCCGATGGCTACGCCGGTCTGGTGGTGCCCCGCAGTGGCCTGGCGGCACGCCAGGGGGTGGGGGTGGTCAACGGCCCGGGATTGATCGACGCCGGATACCGGGGCGAGGTAGCCGTTCTTCTCATCAACCACGGGCCGAAACCGGTCTCCGTCGAACGGGCCGACCGAATCGCCCAGCTGGTCGTGGTTCCCGTCGTCGAACAGGAGTTGGTGGAAGTAGAGGAACTCCCGCCAACCGGTCGAGGCGGCGGGGGATTCGGCTCGACGGGGTCGTAGCGCCCCCGCTGACGGCGCTGCGTTTTCGGCTGTGCATCATCTCGACTTGCAGATCTGCCATGTGGGCTATGATGTTGCGAGTTCGCGGAAGTAGCTCAGCTGGTAGAGCGCAACCTTGCCAAGGTTGAGGTCGCGGGTTC
>CBDUEV010000121.1:0-4959 GCA_965366365.1 uncultured Acidimicrobiia bacterium
GCCGGCGTCTGGCGCCTCCGGCCGTTGCCCACCATCATGGTGGCCGTGCGATCCAAAACGTTGACGGGAACGATGACCGCCGTTGTTGCGGTGGGTTTGGCTGCCGGCTTGTTCGTGGCCAGCCGGACGGGTGAGGCAGCGCCCCCCAGCACCGTCGCGAGTCCTGCGGCACCGCCGACCACCACGACGAGTCCTGCTGTTGCGCCCGAAGCGGCGGCACCGACTCCCACCACCACCACCAGCACCAGCACAACGACCACCAGCACTACGACCACGCCCACGTCGTCCACGACGGTCGTCACCTCCAGTGGGGGGTACACCTACGTCCCGAAACCCGACTCCGGGCCGGGGACGGTGGCTCCCGGTGGAGCCCTCACCAAGCACTTGATCGGCGACATTGGTGCCGCCTTCGGATTCCCCGTCGGCGACGTCGAGGCCGCCATCGTCGCGGTCGCACTCCCTCCCGAGGCCGGTGGGAATCCGGAGGGATGGCTGGCGCCCGGAGCCTACGAGCAGGAGGGGACCGCCCTCGAGCTGGTTCAGGCCATGGTGGATCGACGGATCGCCCAGCTGGAGGAGCGGCGGATTCCTCGCGACCAGTGGCATCGGGTGGTGACCGCCGCCTCGGTCATCGAGAAGGAGACCTACAACCAGAATGAGAAGCCGAACGTGGCGCGGGTGCTGACCAACCGGCTGGCCGGAGGAGGCCCGCTCCAGATGGACTCCATCATTCTCTACCCGGTGCCCGAGGACCGGATCTTCACGACCAGTGACGAACGGTCGGCCAACCAGCCGTACAACTCGTACCGCTTCGACGGGCTGCCACCCACCCCGATCTGCTCGCCCGACGAGGCTTCGATCGACGCGTTCCTGGATCCGCCGCCCGGAGACTGGTTCTTCTACGTGACGGTCGACCTCGTCACGGGTGACACCCGCTATGCCGTCACGTACGACGAGCACCTCACCAACGTCGAATTGCTGCGCGCGTGGCTGCGCGACAACCCGACGCCCTGAGTCCGGCCCGATCTCCTGGGCCCAGCCGTCGAGCGTCGGGTGGTGTGACGCGAGCCGTTCCGAACAGCTCGGTTGCCACCCGGACCGCAGGCTCGAGGTGCTGCACCCAGACGATCAGGTCGGCGTGAGTGAAGGCTCCCGCAAGTTCCAACTGGGAAAGACGCGAACAAGCTCGCGACGGCCGCTCACCTTGATCCGGCCGGTCTTGGTGGCGGCGGACCAACTCAGCGCCCCGCGGTGCCAGTCGACGAAAGCGAGCGATTCGGCCTGAACATCCAGGTCGGGGGCGTCGCCTGGGTCGGAGTAACAGACCTCCGCATCGCCCTGTTCGATGAGCAGCCAGTAGTAGCGGTTCCCGGGCGGCTGATCCGGAAAGGTGAAGGCGACGACGGTGCGCGGCTGGGGCAGGGCAGCCCGATTCAACTGCACCTGGCACCAGGCCCACAGGGCGAACCCGGGGTCGGCGTGCTCGGAGGTCACTTCGATCCACTGCTCGCCCCACTCGCCGAGAGCGCCGATCACGCCGGCGAGATCCTCGCCGGCGGCCGTGAGATGGTAGAGATGCCCGGGCCCCTCCGGCTTCTTTTTCTTCTCGATGATCCCGGCGCGCTCGAGTTCACCGAGCCGTTTGATGAGCATCGAGCGCGACATGGCGGGAACGCCGCGCGCAAGCTCGGAAAACGTGTCGGCCCCGAACATCAGATTCCGAACGATGAGTGGGTTCCATCGCTCAGCAAGGATCTCTGAGGCTCTGGCAATGGGGCAGTACTGCCGGTAATTGCCCATCGGGGGTTCCTCCGTCCTATCGTCAACGAGTTCTATTTTCGCGCTAGTCGGACGTTCTTGCCGGCGGAACACTGGGTCGCATGACCGATGCTGAACGAGGACAGGTGATCAGATCCGCCGCCGACGTGTACGAGGAGTTCTTCGTGCCCGCCCTTTTCGGGCAATGGCCCGGCACCGTTCTCGATGCGGTGGGAGCCCGCCAGGGCGATCGCGTCCTCGACGTCGGGTGTGGCACCGGGATCCTGGCTCGGGCCGCGGCAGACCGGGTGGGCAGGAGCGGCCGGGTGGTGGGCGTCGACCCGAACGGCGGCATGCTCACGGTTGCCAGGCGCCTCGGTCGGGAGATCACGTGGGACACCGGAGTTGCCGAGCGGTTGCCCTATGCCGACGATTCGTTCGACCGCGTGGTGAGCCAGTTTGCGCTCATGTTCTTCACAGACCGTCCCGCTGCTCTCTCTGAGATGGCGCGGGTGCTCGCCCCGGGCGGTTCGGTGGCGCTGGCCACCTGGGCATCGCTCGATACGACGCCTGGCTATGCCGCCATGGTGGAGTTGCTTGGCGAGTTGTTCGGCGAACAAGAAGCCGAAGCCCTGCGGGCTCCCTTCGTGCTCGGTGACGCAGAGCAGATGGTGGACCTCGTCGGGAATGCGTTCTCTGATCCTCAGGTGACCAGACACGACGGGGTGGCTCGCTTCGAATCGATCGATGCGTGGGTCCACACCGACGTACGCGGGTGGACGCTGGCAGACATGATCGACGACGACCAGTACCGGCGGCTTCTGGGGGAGGCCCGCCGTCGACTCACCCGATTCACCGACGCGCAAGGTCGAGTGGCCTTTCCGGCTCCAACGCTGATCACCACGGGCCGGCGGCGATGACGCTGCGGTAGGCCGGCGAGCTGCTCGGGAAACGGGATCCACCCCGCAGCTGAGGGAATCCCGAGAGCGCCGTCGCTATTGTCGGCTCAGTGAGGCGTGTGCAAGCTCGTCGCGAGACATCGATGGAAGGGTTCGTCCATGAGTGACAAGGCAAAGATCCAGTTTCGTTACCTCTCCCAGGAGGACTTGTTGCGGGCTGGCTGCCTCGATTTCAACCTGGCCATCGACGCCGCCGAGAAGGCGCTGCTTGCCTTCCGTGCGGGCGAGGTGATGTTCCCCGAGAAGATCGTGCAGATCTTCAACGAGGATACGCAGGAGCGGATCAATTGCCTGCCGGCCACGCTCAAGACCGAAAAGATCTGCGGGATGAAGTGGGTCTCCGTCTTCCCACCCAATGTCGAACGGTTCGGCCTGCAGAACCTGAGTGCCGTCTTCGTCCTCTCGGAAATCGAGAAGGGCTTCCCCGTCGCTGTCATGGAAGGCACCCTGGCGTCGAACATCCGGGTGGGAGCGATGGGTGCGCTGGCCGCCAGGCATCTGGCACCGCCCGACGCAAAGGTGATCGGCTTCATCGGGAGTGGGGAGCAGGCCAAGATGCATCTGCTGGCCATGAAGACCGTCCGCCCCTCTTTGGAGGAATGCCGCGTCTCGTCGAAGACGGTGGAGGAGGAAGCCACCTTCATCGAGCAAATGGCGCAGGTCGTGCCGGACATGCGTTTCGTGGCGGCCGAGACCGACGGTGCACGGGCCATGTCGGAAGCCGACATCCTGGTGACGGCGACCAGCGCGCAGGCACCCTTGCTGAAGGCCGAGTGGATGAAACCGGGCTCGTTCTACAGCCACATCGGCGGGTGGGAAGACGAGTATGCCGTGGCGAAGCAATGCGAGAAGATCGTCTGTGACGACTGGGAGACGGTCAAACACCGCACGCAGACCCTCAGCCGCATGTACAAGGACGGCGAACTGACCGATGCGGATGTCTATGCCGACCTGGATGTCATCGTGGCGGGGGAGAAGCCCGGCCGCGAGAGTCCGGACGAGCGCGTCTATTTCAACGCCGTCGGGCTCTCCTACGTCGACGTGGCGATCGCGCTGGCCATGTACCGCCGTTCGGTCGAGGCGGGAGCCGGCGAGGAACTGACCCTGCAAGAGACCACGATCTTCGAACACGCCGAAATCGGCGACTGGGTGAAGGTGTAGGGCCGCAAGCTCCCGGACGGATTCGGGCGATTGGGTGTGGAGCGCGCCCGCCCGAGCTGGCCACCTGGGCATGGAAGATCCGGTCCGTCAGGGTTGGTCTCTCTCCATGCGCTGCAGGATCCTCTGGACGGTGAGCCAGGTGCGCGACGAAACCGCCTTGCCGTACCTCTTCTCGATCCACGTCATGACGTCGGGGGCTGGGACGGCCGTCATGTCGGAAACGGTGAACAGCTCGCCGGGGGTGGCAGCTACGACGTCGAACGCCTGGCCGGAGGGCGGACGGTGAGCGCCCGGAGTGTTGGTCGAGCCGTTCTTGAAGAAAGTAACCAAGAGGTAGCTCGGCAGTCCGTGGTGACGGGCACCGAACGGTTTGCCGGCAATGAGGGTTTCGAGGTCGTGGCGACTCCGGATAATGGTCGTGCTCTCGAACCCCAGGGCTACGGGCCACGCTTCCTCGAGTTGGGACTCCAAGGCGGCGGTGTTCGCCTGGTCCGACCTGAACACGATGTTGCCACTCGAGATCACCGTCGAGACCCCCTCGAGGCCGAGGCTCTCGGCGACCCGTCTGAGGTGTTCGTTTCGCATGTTCGGGTTGCCGGGTCCGATCCCACGCAAGAGAGCAACGTATTGCGTCATGGCGACGTTCTACCACGACGGGCCGTGTGCCTTCGGATCGAGTCCGTCACTCGGGGAACAACTGCCGGAGCTCCTGCCTGCCTTCGATCCCGAATGTTCGATACACGGTACGGAGGTGATTGTCGACGGTACGGGTCGAGAGGTGGAGCTCCTCGGCGATGCTCCTACTCGCCTGACCCCCAGCGGCGAGTTCTGCGATCTCTGTTTGTCGATTGGTCAGCGGGGAGGCGACGGCGCCGAGCATCGGCGAGCTGAGCCCGGTGCATCGGCGGTAGTGATGGAGTGCGAGGTGGGCATGGCGGCGCTGCTCGGGTCCTGAATGAAGCATGCCGACCTTGGCGTGAGCTTCTGCTGCGATCGCTCGCGCTCCCATTCCGAGCGCTCGATGTGCAACGTCGACCAGCGCCTCGGGGTCCTCGTCGGCGACCGCCGATGCGTGGTGGGC
>CBDUEV010000122.1:0-4871 GCA_965366365.1 uncultured Acidimicrobiia bacterium
CCAGCTGGAGGGCGAGGCGCCGGGCGATCGGTCCGGCGCCGATGATCAGCACGCCATCCCGTTCGTCAGCGACCAGCTCCCCGCGCCGACGAAGAACGTCGATCGCCCTCGTGAGGAGGATCGGGACGGTGGCGGTGGTGAAGATCGCCATGAAGACGAGGATCGAGAACACCTGGCCATCGATGAGGCCGGCGGCCAGCGCCAATTCGGCAACGATGATCTCCACGGCGCCCCGGCCGTTCATACCCGCGCCGACGGCCACCCCTTCGCGAAAGCCGTAGCCGGTCGGCAGGTAGAAGAGGGCCGTGCCGAAGATCTTGCCGATCGTGGCGAGGATCACCACAGCGAGGAGAAGGCCCGGGCTGGTGGTGAACACGTCGAATGAGACGTCGAAGCCGGCGGTGACGAAGAACACCGGAGCCAGGGCACCGACCGAGATGCTCCGGGCGCGCGATTCCACGTCGGCCAATCGGTCGCGGCTGAGGACATTGTCCCGGATGAAGAGTCCGGCGAGGAAGGCTCCCAGAATGGCGTGGAGTCCGGCCGCGTCGGCTGCTGCTGCGAACGCCAGTCCGACAGACACCACGCCGAGGAAGAGGACCGAGGGTTCGATGCGCCGGTCGGCCAGGCGACGGCCCGCCGCGGGGAAGACCCGGGTGCCCACGAGCCAGGCTCCGGCGAGAAAGAGGGCGGCGCTGCCGGCGCTGGCCGCGATGCCGCTCAGAGCGAGGCCGCCGGTGGCAGCAAAGCCAAGAAGAGCAGCGAAGACGATGAGGGCCGCCACGTCGGAAAAGAGCGCGCCTGCCATGAGGACGTGGGCGATCCGGGTGTGGAGGATTCCCAGATCGACGAGGATGCGGGATTTGGTGGCCAGGGAGGTGACGCCCATGGCGGTGGCCACGAAGGTCGCGGCGATCGGGTCGCCGTCGACCAGCATCATCAGTGCGAAGCCGAGTCCGGCCGGGACCAAGAAACCGCCGAGCGCCGCCAGGCCGCCCGGGCGGGACGCCTTGCCCAGCGAGCCGGGGTCGAGATGCAACCCGATATACAGCATGAGCAGCACCACACCCAGTTTGCCGATCACTGCCAAGGCATCGTCTGGCTGGAGGAGCCCCAGCAGCGGCGGCCCGAGCAGGATTCCGGCGCCGAGTTCACCGAGGATGGACGGATAGCCGACCCGTCGGGCGACCCAACCGCCGCCCAGGGCTGCCAGCAGGACCAGCAACAGATTCATCACATCGAGGCTCATGCGGGACTCCTCTCAGTCGTAATACGATATCCGATACACGAAACATAGAGCGTGAATAGGATATCGTCAAACATTTCCCGCCTGGGAGTCACTCGGCAGGGTCGGACGACCGGCCTCGAGATCGTTCGGTCCGGAGCAGTCCCCTGCCTCATTCAGCCGGCAAAAGTGCGGCCGACGGTGTCATCGAGAGAGCCGAGCCACCGCCCCCTCGTCAGTCGAGCCAGCCCCAGCGGGCAGCTTTCAAGAGAGCGTCGGTGCGGTCTCGGGCTCCGATCCGGGCGTAGAGGCGACGAAGCCTCCTGTACATCTCGCGTTCGGAGAAGCCGAGCCGGCCCGCCAAGTCGGCGACTGTGTCGCCGGCCGCCAGCGCCCGCAGCCACCCCACCTCGGTCTCATCCATCTCCCCCGGCGCGACGGCACGAAGGCCGCGTTCCGCCATGATCCGGGCGATTCCGGCCGGCAGCACCGTCTGGTGAGCCGTAGCTGCCGAGATCGCCAGTGCCACCTCTTCAGCAGAAGCGTTCAGCGCAACGGACCCGGTCGCCCCTGCCCCCAGTGACGCTTCGACGATGGACACGTCTACTTCGTCGACCAGCGTCACCACCACGGCGTCGGGTTGGTCCGCCTTGAGTTCGATCACCACGTCGAGATCGCACAGCTGATGGACCCCTACGAGGACCGTGGCGCCGTGATGGTTCCGCAACCAGGCTCTCGGGTCGGCGACCTTCTCGAGGTCGAAGTCGGCGTCCAAAAGGGCGCTCGCCAACCCCAACGCATACACGGGAGGGGCGTTGAACACCCCGACCACTCTGCCCACGCGCACTCCGTTTCCTTCAGTCCCCCAACGCCCGCCACGGTGTGCTGCCCCCAAACCTACACCCACGGCGGTCAGGTATCCGCCCGATCTGGCACAACCCCGACATCATCCGTCATGGCAGACCCGGCCATTCCCGGTCACGCTCGGAACGTGAGGCGTAGGGACGTCTCCAAAACGAGAAGGGGGACGCAATGGCACAGAAGCGTGCTGCACGCCGCATCAAGGCACGGGTGGAATTCGTCGGTCTCAAAGACAGCGACGAGGCGCCGCAACTGGCGATACGACTCGTCGACGGGGCCGGCAAGACGATCGAGACGGCACCGATCACAGCCGCCGGAGCCTTTGAGATCTCAGACGCTCAGCTCAAGAAGGCCGAGCGAGTTTTCGTGGGACCGGCCGAGGCCGACCCCGACAGCGAGGACAAAGGCGTCTTCCGCCAGTACTCGGCAGATCGCTTCATGACGGCAATCGAATCCGGAGCCCTGCCCCTGGCCGAGGCAGCCTGGAAGAAATGGATCTTCTGGTTCCGATGCGTCAGTGGTTCCGTGCGACGGTGCTACCCCAAGCCATGGATCGTCGACACGCTCGTCGCCCGCAGCGAACTGGCACGCTTCGCGCCCAGCGCCCAACTCTCGTCTTCAGTCCTAGCCGAGCGGCTCGGCACCATGAGCCCGGCGGCGAGTGCGGCAACGTTGCCGTCGATCTCGCTGTGGCCTTGGCGCTGCTCGCCGGTATGCCATGGCGTCGTCGAGGTGTACCGACGCCGCTGCTGCTGTCCCCCGATCGTCATCTACGATCCTCGGATTCCCGAAATCATCGAGTGGCTCGAGGATCCGCCCTTCCCGGAACCCTTCCCCGAGCCTGACCCGCCCGTCCCGATCCCGTTCCCCGAACCCGGCCCCGACCCGGTGCCGTGGGAGCGCCTCGATCGATTGTTCACGGCCGGAGCCCTCGACACCGTCAAGGCCAACGCCGGCCGCGACTTGGTGGCGCTCAAGCAGCTGGCGCCGGTCGAGCAGGTCGCCTATCTCAACGCCCGCCCCTATCTGTGGTGCAGTTGCGGCACGCCTACCAAGGTGGCGGATGGGACCATCCAGGACGACGGAACCTTCTCGATCTGCTGGCAGGAGCCGCCGTTCCTGAGTCCGTCGTGGTGCCACGACGAATTCGCATATGTGGTCAAACAGCCTCGCTTCGGGACGCTGGTCACCATCTACAACGGTGTGGCCGCCAACCAATGGTTCCACGCCGGCGACAACCCCACGCTCAGCTCGTACAGCCCCTTCGCGGTCGGCTGCAAGGAACCCGTGGTGCCCGGGGAGGGCGCCTTTGTGGTCCTCCAGGACCTGGGCGACACCGAGTCGCACCGATTGGCGACCCCCAACCAGGATGGCGTCTTCTCGGTCGGCAGTCCGCTCTACAACAGCGGCCTACTCGACCCGGTGGCCAACGCTGCCGACGCCATCGGCAAGAACAAGAACCGCAATCTGGGCGGGACGGTGCGTCTCCGCTACGAGTTCACCGACGGAATGGCCGGCCTGGGCGCCGTCTACTACCGGGTCAGTGTCGCCGCCGCGGACAATGCCGGCGACCCGATCGGGGCGTTTGCGCCGCTGCCGGTGCCGCAGTGGAAGTACTGGGACATCTCGACCGGCGACGACGGCACCCACTCCTTGGGTCCGGTCACCGCCGGAGGCGAGAGCAACCTGTACGTGATCCCCTTCGATGGTGTGGCGCCCCTGAGCGCCAACGACGAGTGGCACGACGGGCAGTATCACGCCGTGCTGGACACGTCGGCCCGGCCCGAGGGCAGGTACCTGGTGACGATCGAGGTCTTCGACGCCGCTGGAAACCGGCTGCGGCCGACCGGTGCGACGGGTGCCGGAACCGACAAGGCGTTCACGTTCCGCCGATGGGTGGCGCCTGGCACAACCAATCCGGTGCCCTATGCGGCGCTCACCCACATGCTGTGGTGGGACAACCGCAAGGCAGAAGCGAAGATCGTCGACATCCGCAAGAACGGATCGGCGAGTTCGGCTCAGTGCCAGTTCCTCGTCGGGACGGCGCTGGACACCGTGTCGGTGGGCTACCGGGCCTACCACCCGAAGCCAGACACAATCCAGCCGGGATTCATCCTGGCGCACAGCTTGACCCTGCGACGGGGCTTGGCCGGGCCCAGCTGGAACATCGCCATGGACACGGGCGTCAACGTGGGCGGCCCTGGCGCGGTGCCGCCGTACCAGTCCCAGGCGAAGACGTTCGCGGATCTTCTGGCTCCCCCGCCGGCAGGGCTCACGAAGTGTGCGTTCTCGTTGGTCCTCGACGTGGTCACCAAGACCACCAACGGCGAGGGGCACAGCACGGTGTTCGATGACCGGGACCAGGCGGCCTTCGCGGCCGAGGTGACACCATGAGCGCCTGACCTCGGCCGACCACTCGGAAGGGCCCTCTTCAGGGGGCCCTTCCGTGTGTGGAATGTCGGTCAGTCCCAGCTCGAGACGGCAACGAAGTTGAGGTCCGAATCCAGCGTGAGCAATGTCCCGATCGGGTAGTCGGAGCCGTCCGCCACGATGAGTTCGCCAGTCACGATGTACCGAGATCCGGGGCAGAAGCCCATGGCGTAGCCCTGCCGCATCGACATCTGGGACGCTTCCTCACCGAACGGGCCGAACATGAACATGTCGGGACCGCCGCTGATCCCGGCTTGCGTCTCACAGAGCGGCTCGCCTGGCCAGTGCTCGGCGATGACCTCCGAGAACGACGGCAGGTCCGAATCAGGTGCGGCGACCGGCGGCGGTGGTGTGG
>CBDUEV010000123.1:0-4843 GCA_965366365.1 uncultured Acidimicrobiia bacterium
AAGCCGCTCACCGAGGTGCTCGACGCAGCGAAGATCGAGGAGCTGGTGGATAGGACCCGCAAGGGTGGCGCCGAGATCGTTGGACTGCTGAAGAGCGGCTCGGCGTATTACGCGCCGTCGTCGGCGGCTGCGGCGATGGTGAAGGCGATCGTGACGGACTCGAAAGAGGTCATGCCGGTCTGCGCCTGGACCACCGGCGAATACGGCGTGTCCGATGTGTACCTCGGAGTGCCTGCCCGTCTCGGCGCCAACGGTGTCGAAGAGGTCGTCGAGTTGGATCTGACAGCTGACGAACTCGCCGGTCTGCGCGAGGCCGCGGCCTCGGTGAAGGAAAAGGTCGACGAGTTGCATGAGCTCTCCCTCGACTAGCGGCCTTGTTGCGAACCCTGGGTTCCTGACCGCCAAAATGGCGGTCTAGAACCCAGGGTTCGCAGGTTCTGGCGAGAAGTGTCACACCTGGCGCCGATGGTTGAGCGATGGACGCCTCAATGGAAATGGGCGCACTCGCCGCAGGCCAAGGCGGGTTCGTCACGAGAACACAACTCGGCCAACTTGGAATCCCGCCGCGGACGATCGACCGTTGGGTCGCCTCGGGCACCCTGCCTGTGTTCGGCCGGGGCATCTACCGGGTCTTCTTCGAGGACACCTTGGACGCACTCACGCGGGGAGCGGCCAGCACGCTTCCCGAGGCGGCGGTTTCTCATGAATCCGCAGCTCGGGCGCATGGGTTCAGCACTCCAGTGGCCCGTCGAGCCTCGGTGACCGTGCCGTCGTGGACCACCCACCGCTTTCCCGGGGTGACAGTCCACCGCTGCCTCGACCTTGGCTCCAGCCACCTCGTCGAGGTTGACGGTCTGCGGATCACCAGCGTTCCGCGCACCCTGTTCGACTTGGCAGCCTCCGTCTCGGTGTCGACGCTTGATCGGCTCGTCGAGGAGGTGATCCTGGAAGGCCGGACTACCGTCGATGAGCTCACGGAGACCCTGGACTCGCTGGCTCGACGCGGAAAGCCGGGCACGGCCGCGCTGCGAGCCGTGCTGGCAGACCGGGGTGAAGGCACCGAGAGATCGGCATCGAAGCTCGAGCGCCGCGGGCTTGCGGTGTTGAGGGAGAGCATGCTCCCCGAGCCGGTTCCGCAATACACGCCGCCGTGGAATGCGCATATCCGCTTGGACGTCGCCTATCCCACCCACGGCGTTGCCATCGAGTGGGACTCGAAGCGTTGGCATTCCTCCGCTGAGCGGTTCCAATCCGATCGAGAACGCGATCGCGACGCCGCACAGAACGGGTGGGTAGTGCTGCGATTCACCTGGCGCGACGTGTTCGATACGCCGGCGGCGGTGGTGTCCGAGGTCGGTGCGGTGCTCCGTGAGAGGGCAACCCTCGCCGGATGAATGAGCGAAACCCAGGGTTCCTGGCCGCCATTTTGGCGGTCTAGAACCCTGGGTTCGGCATCGTTGATAAGAGAGCGGGCGGCCCGGCGGGCCGCCCACCATGTTCTTTGGGTTGGGGGGTTAGTACTCGATGTCGAGGGTTTCGCCGGCCGCGCCCCACTGCGAGACGATGTTTTGGTGCATCATCAGCACAGCCAGATTGCCGGTCACCTTGATCTTGCCGGTCATGAACGCCGTCTGCGTGTTGAGCTCGCCCTTCGAAATCCCCACTGCGGTCTCATAATCGGAGGAGATCGTCACTTCCGGAGCCTCGAGCTCGCCGAGCGCCACCGAGGCGCCGCCGTCGGCGATATCCAGGTAGTAGGAGAGAGGACCGCCGTCCTTACCGTCGGTCACCACGAACTGGACACCCAACTTCGTGGTACCGATGGCGCTCTGGAACCCCTCGTGCGTGGCCAAAGCGGCGTCGAGAGCTGCGGCCCATTCCTCACTCAAAAACTTCACACCCATCAAAAACTCCTTGCTGCGTGGCGAATCCCGGTGATGTTAGCAGCGGTTAACTTGGGGAGAGAAAGGGGCTGTGGCGGCTTGCCCCCAGCGTGCAGCGCCCTCCCACGAGCGGTGCTGTTCGAAGGTGGCGAGGCTCAGCGGTATGGGCGAAAAGGGGCTCCAGCGGCTTGCCTCCGGGCGCGAGGCCCTCCGACGAGCGGTGCTGTCGAAAGGCGGAGGCACTCAGCGGTGCAGGCGAGAGAGGTGCTCCGACGGCTCGCCCCGGAGGGCGGCGCGCCCTCCCACGAGGGGTGGCGGTCAAGGGAGGTAGCGCTCAGCGGTAAAGGCGAACCAGGTTGTTGATCAGCTCCCCACCCGGTCCCTCGTCCGGTAGCCCGCCGTTCGGGAACATGCTGCGGTCGAGCACGAACGCGCCGAGTTGGTCGACGTCCAGCTTCTTGCAGTTTCCCGGCGGGGTGAGGCAGAGCTTGGCGTTGGTCTCGCCGGGGTAGAAGATTCCCTCGCACATCGTCCCGTTGCAGTTGAAATAGACCTCGTTGATGTAGACCGGCTCGAAGTCGAGGATCGACTTGTATATCGGGGGCCGGACCCACGAGTTCTCGACGAAACGCGGCACGATGGCGAGGCGGGGGTTGTTGCCGATCGACGAATGGAACACCACACCGTCGGCAATGCAGGTGTTCATGTTGGCGATCTTCTCGACCTCCGTGAGCGGATTGGCGAAATTGCCTGGAGAGCATGAAGCGGCGCTCCCCGCGGCGATATAGTTCCACAGAGGACGGTTGTCGAGGTAGTGAGAGGTGTTCTGGCTGCCGATCTCGCGGGTGACGCCGGACTGCTTGAGTCGTGCGTCACCGTCGCGCCACAAGCCGGCGTCGATCGAGAAGCCGTTGCCTGGCTGGGTTTCCAGCGCGTTTGGCGATCCTTGATCGCACACGTCGTCACGCTTCGGATCCGTTCCCCTCTTCGAGACGAGATGGTCCAGGCCATGCTTGAGGTTGCCGGTGTACCGCTGCTGGTTGGCACCATTGCATATCCGGGCCGTGGGGATATCGCTGCCGACCCACGGGCTGTCGATGATGAAGAACTGGCCCGTCTCGGGGCCGTCACACGGTGGGGTGGACGTACCCGAGGGCCCGGTCCGCAAACAGGTGTTTCCGTTGCCGGTACCCGACAGGAGGCCGAACGGCAGGACGCCGCTTTCGCCTTCCGGTCCGAGCTTGGCGACGGCATCGGCGCTGGTGGTCAGGAAATCGATGCCGAGCACTCGGCCGAAGGTGGTGTCGGTTTGCTGGTCGGGAATCCGAACTCGCAGGAACGTACCACCCTCCCCGTCGAGGAATCCACCCATCGAGATGCACTCTTGACCCGCCAGGGGAGTGAACCCCGCCGGACGGTCGGGGTCGGTGCAACCTGCCCAACCTGTGACATCGATGCCGTTGGCGGTGGCGTTGGCATGAACTTTGTCCACGATGTCGGCGTCGTCGGCGAACGCTTCCAGCGCACCCGCCATCACGGAGGTGTCCGCCACCGTCTGGTCGTGGCGCCGTTCGTTGTAGCCGAATCCGATGTCGATGGCGAGGGCGGCAAAGCCAAGAAGCACGGTCATGGCGAATGCCACGACGACGACAGTGGCGCCTTCGTCAGAGCGGAAGCTCAGGGACATGTGAACGTCCCCGCAGCCCAGCCTGAGTCTTGTTCGATTCGGATGGTCACCGTGGTCTCCAAAGAAGCTGGAAGCGGTATTCCGAAGTTGGTCAGCGACTGGTAGGGGTTCTGTTGGACGGTGACACCGGCGTCGCCTCCTACCACACCCGGTCCGGCGAAGGTGACGCTGGTGTTCGGGTCGGAGAAGGACATGGCGTTACACACGGTGGCGGCCATCCCAGCCGACGAATCGGCATCCACAGCCGCCAGACGGGCGGCTTCGCGGGCGCCGTGGCGGATGTCGAGATTGGTCGACAATGCCCACCCGTACTCCATGATCCCGATGAGGATCAGCACGAGAAAGGGCAGTAGGAGTGCGAATTCGATCATGGCTGCGCCTTCGTCATTGCGCCTGGATCGGGTTCTGAAGATTCTCATTTCGTGTTACCTCGAGGTGGTCGAGGCGCTCCCCTCACAGCAGCGGCTATCACCTGAGTCGTCCCATACTCAGCGTGAGATTTAGCCGGTTTCCCGTTACCCTCCGTCAACAATATCAGCTCACGGTGGTTATCACAACACACAATCTCGCCGGCGGACACGATGACTTGGCCTCAGCTCTTCTGGCCGGCCAGGTTGCGGTTTTTGAACTTCGCCTTCACGTAGTCGCGATTGAGAAGAGCGATGAAGTCGATGCTGATCGACTTCGGGCAGGCCTTCTCGCATTCGCCGTGGTTGGTGCAGGATCCGAAGAACTCTTCCATTGTGTCGACCATCGCCTCGGTGCGCGTCCACCGCTCCGGCTGGCCTTGGGGCAGCAGGTTGAGGTGGGCGAGCTTGGCGGCCGTGAACAGCTGGCCGGCCGAGTTCGGGCAGGCAGCCACGCACGCCCCACACCCGATGCAGGCTGCGGCATCCATGGCGGCGTCGGCCGCCGGCTTGGGAACGGGGATCAGGTTGGCGTCGGGGGCGCTGCCGGTGGGAACGGTGATGTAGCCGCCCGCTTCGATGATCCGGTCCAGCGCCGAGCGGTCCACGGCCAGGTCGCGGATGACCGGGAAGGCGGCCGCCCGCCACGGTTCCACCTTGATGGTGGCGCCGTCGCTGAACTTCCGCATGTGGAGCTGGCAGGTGGCGGTTCCCGACTGGGGGCCGTGCGCCTGCCCGTCGATCATCACCCCGCAGGTACCGCAGATGCCTTCGCGGCAGTCATGGTCGAAAGCGATCGGCTCCCGCCCCATTTCGACGAGGCGCTCGTTGACGATGTCGAGCATCTCCAGGAAGGACATTTCCTC
>CBDUEV010000124.1:0-4829 GCA_965366365.1 uncultured Acidimicrobiia bacterium
CCATGCCTGGCACCCATGAACGGGTGTGCTTCTAGCCGAATCGGTATCCGACGGAACGAACGGTGGTGATCCATCCGGCCCGTTCCTCTCCGATCTTCGAGCGCAACCTGCGGACGTGGACGTCCACGGTGCGGGCCCCACCGAAATAGTCGTAGCCCCAGACCCTGGAGAGCAGCTGCTCCCGACTCCACACCCGGCCCTGGTTCTCGACGAAGTATCTGAGGAGTTCGTACTCCATGTACGTGAGGTCGATCGGAGATCCGTCGATGGTGGCCTGGTACGTGGCGGTGTTGAGCTCCAGGTCGCCATACTTCCGAACGTCGCCGTCGGTGCCGTCGGTCACCATGCGCCGAACCCGGACCCTCAGTTCGTTGGGGTCGGCGGGGTTGACGATGAAATCGGCTGCGGCGACCTCCTCTTCGAGGATGGTGACTTGATCCGGCTCCACCACCAGGAGAAGGGGGAGGCCCGTGTCCTCGTGAATCCTTCTGCCCGCCCGGAGCCTGCGGAGCGGCTCATCGCCGAGTTCGATGATCAAGGCGGACCATTCGGTCGCCACATCGGGCTTGTCCAGGCCACCCTCTCCGACGGGTTCGGGCGAGAGGTTCGCCAGTGCCAGCGCCCGCTCGAGGGAGGCGCTGGGATGGGCGGGGTAGAGGGCGAGGCGCATCAGAGGATGGGGAGATACTGTTCGAGTTCGAATCGGGACACATGGTGCTGATACCGATCCCACTCCTTCCTCTTGTTCCTGAGGAACCAGTCGAGCAGGTGGTCTCCGAGGACGTCGGCGAGGAGCTCCGAGGATTCGAGCTCGTCGAGGGCCTGCGACAGCGTCTCCGGGAGGCGTCGGATGCCGAGCTGCAGACGTTCGTCCTGAGACATCTCGAAGACGTTACGCGAAACCTCCGCCGGGAGGGCCATCCCCTGGCGAATTCCGTCCAGCCCGGCGGCCAAGAGCACGGAGAACGCCAGGTAGGGGTTGGTCGCGGCGTCGGGCGATCGGTATTCGAGGCGCGTGCTGGAAGGTTTGCCGGTCTTCACCGAGGGGACCCGCACCAAGGCGGATTGGTTGTTGCGGGCCCAGAAGGCGTAGATGGGTGCCTCGAACCCTGCCACCAGGCGTTTGTACGAGTTGACCCACTGGTTGGTGATGGCGGTCATGGCGGGAGCGTGATGCAAGAGTCCCGCCAGGAAGGCGTTGCCCACTTTCGACAAACCGGACGGCGACGAAGCGTCGGCGAAGGCGTTGACGTCGCCTTCGAAGAGCGAGAGATGCATGTGGAATCCGGAGCCGTCGTGTTCCTCCAGCGGCTTCGGCATGAAAGTGGCATAGATGCCTTCCTGGAGCGCCACCTCCTTCACGGTCAGCCGGTAGGTCATCACGTTGTCCGCCATTGTCAGGGCGTCGTCGTAGCGCAAATTGATCTCGTGCTGCGACGGCGCTACTTCGTGGTGGCTGTATTCGACGGGAATGCCGAGCGCCTCGAGGTGCTCGATCGTTCGGCGGCGATACTCCTGCGCGGCGTCCAGCGGGGTGAGGTCGAAATAGCCTCCTCGGTCGAGCACCTGCGGGTCCGGCCCGGCGTCGGCGAAGTAGAAGTACTCCAGCTCGGGACCGACGTAGAAGGTGTAGCCCATGGAGGCCGCTTCCTGCAGGTTCCTACGCAAGACATGGCGTGGATCGCCGGGAAAGGCGCCTCCGTTGGGCAGCTCGATGTCGCAGAACATCCGGGCCACCCCCTGATTCTCCCGCCATGGGAGGATCTGGAACGTGGTCGGGTCGGGTCGGGCCACCATGTCGGCCTCTTGGATGCGGGCATATCCATCGATGGAGGATCCGTCGAAAGTCATCCCCTCGCGGAAGGCGGTCTCGAGTTCGGCCGGGCTGATCGCCACGGACTTCAGGAAGCCCTGAACGTCGGTGAACCAGAGTCGAATGAACCGGATGCCGCGCTTGGCGACGGTCTGGAGCACGTATTCGGCTTGTTTCTCGCTTGCTGAGTTCACGCGCTCCTCCGTGGCTCGGCTCATCGCGCGGCTGAGCGCCACCGTAGCCGAGGCTAGGGCAATCGAAAACCCGCCGTGGGAGACTGTTTCGCCCCCATTTGGCGCGGCGTCTCGCCAGGAATGCCGATGAAGTCGAGGCCAGGGAGCCCAGCGAAGTCGGCGCCGCGACTTGCCAGAACCGGGCCTCGTAACACAGCGTTCACAATCGGGTAACGGCATCGAAACCGGTTCCTGTGACGCTAGACCACCGTGCCCGACGACAACGCGAGCAGAATGTGAGGAACCGACGTGCCCTACCGAGCTGAATACATCTGGATAGACGGCGCTGAACCAACCCAGAAACTGCGGTCCAAGACCATGGTGATCCCGGACGGCAAAGAACCGCCGCTGTGGGGCTTTGACGGTTCCAGCACCAATCAGGCCCCCGGAGACGCGTCGGACTGCGTCCTGCGGCCTGTGTTCACCTGCCCCGACCCGATTCGCGGCGGCAACGACGTGCTGGTGATGTGTGAGGTGCTCACCGTCGACATGGAGCCCCACCCCTCGAACACGCGGGCTGCGTGCGCGGCCGTGGCCGAGAAGTACGCAGACTTCGAGCCATGGTTCGGCATCGAGCAGGAGTACACCTTCTTCAAGGACGGCCGTCCGCACGGCTGGCCGATCGGTGGTTTTCCCGCACCTCAGGGCGGCTATTACTGCGGCATCGGGGCCGACGAGATCTGGGGTCGAGAGGTGGTCGAACCCCACACCACTGCCTGCATCGAAGCGGGTCTGGCGATCTCCGGCACCAACGCCGAGGTGATGATGGGCCAATGGGAGTTTCAGATCGGCCCGCTCGGCCCGGTCGAGGCCTCGGATCAGATCTGGGTGGCTCGATGGTTGCTGTATCGCATCGCCGAGGACCATGACATCTCCGCAACGCTCGACCCGAAGCCTGTCAAGGGTGACTGGAACGGCGCCGGAGCACACACCAACTTCTCCACGAAGCAGATGCGCGAGTCGTACGATCCGATCATCGCGGCCTGTGAGGCGCTCGGGACCCGGGCGCAGGAGCACGTCAAGCAATATGGCTCTGGCATCGAGAAGCGCCTCACGGGCTTGCACGAGACGGCACCCTGGACCGAGTACTCCTACGGGGTTTCGGACAGGGGGGCGTCGGTGCGGATCCCGTGGCAGGTGGCCCGGGACCAGAAGGGCTACATCGAGGATCGGCGGCCGAACGCCAACGTCGATCCCTACGTGGTCACCCGGCTGATCACAGAAACGGTGTGTAGCGCGGCTTCTGCCTGAGCATCGACACACTCACCCATTGCGAGAAGACCGCCTCCCGGCGGTCTTCTCGCGTCACTGGCCTGCTGCCAAGAAGCGTTCCACGGCGGCCGCCCCGTCCGCGGCGAATCCATCTGCACCGAGTCGAGTGGCGTGGGTGTCGCCGGCGATAGCCGGACCGCCGACCAGGATGAGAGCGTCGGTCACCTCACGGAGCGCCTCGATCGTCGCCATGATGGCGTCGTCGTTGTCCGACATGAAGGCCGAGATCCCGACGCCGACCAGCCGGTTGGCCTGCTCGGCGGCGAAGACGAAAGAGGCGGGGGGCACGTTGGCGCCCAGGTCGTCGACCTGAAAGTTGGCGGAGCGAAGGAGGTCGGCGACCATGGTGGTGCCGAGCCCATGGGCGTCTCCGGCGGAGGTTCCGAGGACGACGGTGCCCCGGCGCCGTCCTCGTGAGGAGAACCGTGGGCCAAGTCTGCCGATGGTCCGCGTCGAGATCCTCGTCGCACGGTGCTCCTGGGCGATGTCGATGGCTCCGGCTTCCCAAGCCGAGCCGACGTTGCGAAGCGCCGGTCCGATGACCTCGAGGTAGGTGGAACTCGGATCGAGACCAGAGGCGAGGGCGGCTTCGATCACCGACCACGCCCCACTCTCGTCGCCGGCAAGGATGCGATCTTCGAAACGAGCGCTCCAGTCGGTGCGCTTCTTCGGGCGCCCATCAGGGACCGGGTCGGCTGGGCCGAGCAGGGCTTCCACGTCGGCTACATCCACCTTCCATGTGCTGCCCTCCTTGACGGCGGGAAGCTTGCCCAGTCGGACGTAACGGTAGGCGGTCATGTAGTGGACGCCGAGGTGCTCGGCAGCCTCGTTGAGGGTCATCGTGGGCGACGGTTCGGCCATCGCTCAGGCTCCAGTCCCATGAGAAAGCATTTGCATGTACCAGATCTTAGTGCTAAAAATATTTAGTACTAAATAAGGAGGGCACGAATGCTGGCTCAAATCGAAACGCTTTACACTTCCTCAGAGTGGGCCGACGCCGACGATCGAGTTCTGGTCGACGGGATCGCAGCGAGGAGCGATGCGGCTCTGGCCGAAGCCTTCCGCCGCCATTCCTCCGCCGTGCTGAACCTGGCCCGCCGTATTCTGCGGGACGCAACGCTCGCGGAAGAGATCGTGCAGGAGGTGTTCCTCAAGATCTGGAACGCCCCGGACCGCTTCGACCCTGAGCGCGGCTCACTTCGTTCCTACCTGCTCACCCACACGCATGGCCGCAGCATCGATCTCATCCGCTCCGAGTCGTCGCGTCGTACACGTGAAGAAAGAGAAGCGTGGATGACCGCCGAAGCGGGTCCCAGCATCGATGAAGAGGTATGGCAGATGGCCCTGGCCGAACGTGTCCGTGCCTCCCTCGTCTCGATACCAGAGACGGAGCGGAGCGTCATCGAGCTCGCCTACTTCGGAGGTCTCACGTACCGCCAGGTTGCTTCTCGCCTCGGTCTGCCGGAAGGTACGGTCAAGAGCCGGATCCGTTCCGGGCTGCGACGCCTTCA
>CBDUEV010000125.1:0-4653 GCA_965366365.1 uncultured Acidimicrobiia bacterium
CCTCACTTGTGGGGGAGGTGGGCGGTTGGCGGAGCCGGCCGGTCGGAGGGGGTTGGGGCGCGGGCGGTGGTGGGGTTGCGAGGTGGTGGGGTTGGGCAGCCCCCCTCCCCCTCGCCTTGCGGCTCGGGTACTCCCCCCAGGGGTGGGGGGAGGAAGGGTGGGGGGAGAAAGGCGGTTGACCTCTTTCGTCTTGGCTGTTGTTCGGGGTGTTTTTGCCTCCCTCACTTGTGGGGGAGGTGGGCGGTTGGCGGAGCCGGCCGGTCGGAGGGGGTTGCCGCGCGGGGCGGTGGGAGGGGGTTGCGACCCCGGGTTTCGGCGGTCAGGTGAGATCGTCGAGGTAGAGGGGCAGCATCTCTCGCCAGGTGGGCCAGTCGTGGTCGTGGTGTTCGGACCAGAGGTCCACCCGGTTGGGGACGCCTTTGCGGCCCAAGGCGTCGGCCATCTTCCACGTCTCGTCTTCGTTCTCCCAACGGCCTCGTCCGGTGGCCAGGACCACGAAGCGAGAGCGGAGTTGGGCGAGGACGCCGGCATCGTCGAAGTCAGCCAGATAGTGGAGGGGCGACGAGAAATAGAAGTCGTCGCTCCAGTGCCCATGCAGCCAAGGGGTGAGGTCATAGGTGCCGCTCATTCCGATGGCGGTCGCGAAGGCGTCAGGGTGGCGGCACAGCGACGCAACTGCGTGGAAGGCGCCAATCGAGGCGCCCGCCGTCATCAGTTCGATGTCGGTGTGGTCGTAGGCGGAGCGGATGGCCGGAACGACTTCGTGATAGATGACGCGGTCGAACTGGTTCTGGAGCCACATCGAGTGGCGGGGGTCGTCGCCGCGGAGCCAGGATTGTCCGGCGAGGCTGTCGACGCTGAACACGGTGATCCTGCCGGCCTCGATCAGCGGCTGCACGCTGGCGACGAGACCGTTGCGTTCGGCCTCGGCGGCGTCGCCTCCTGCGGTCGGGAACAGCAAGACAGGTGTTCCCCCTTGGCCCCAGCGCAGAAGCCGAACCGTCTGCTCGACTCGATCGGAATGCCACACCGTCTCGGTGGTCATGCTCCGGCGAGCCGGTCCGTTTCCGTCTTGCGCCAGAACTCGAGGAGCCCCCAGAAGTGATCGGTGAAACCGTCCACCTCGTGGGCCGGGAACATCGTCGCCACCTTGGCCCGGACCGTCGCACGCGCCTGGTCGGTGGCGAAGTATTCGAGGGCGATTTCGTCGAGGTCTGCCAGGTGTTCGGCGCAGAACTCCTCGAACCTCTCCGAGTCGAGTCGGCGGCGGGCGATCCGCCCGTATTCGGCCAGCTTCTCCCGGTAGGGGGCGTCGGTGTCGGCCACCGCGAAGAACTCGTCCCAATCGAGGTTGAGGCGCATGGGCCGCTTGGTGGCGGCACAGAACAGCGACCAGCGGATCTTGGCCTTGACCAGCCAGGGAAGATGGAAATGAAGGGAGGTGACCTGCGAGTCGGGACACGGGTTGGCGAAGTCGATCGGATGGAAGGTCCCGTCGACGCGCAGCGACTCGCAGGAGTTGAAGTCCCATCCGAAGAAGGTGTTGATGGTGAGCACCATGTCGGAGAGCAGCTGGTACTCGTCGCCATCGACGAAGTCGAAGTCCACTTTGTAGCGGTCGTGAAGCGGGGCGGCGGGGTCGTAGCGGATCACATTCACCTGCGGGCCCACGGCCAAGGCTCGGACGAACAAGTCGAAGGGTTCGGCGGCACGTTGCAGGTGCATGAGCCGCACCCCGGACTCGTCGTAGACACGTTCGAGATCCTCGGCGTTCTCCACCCGGGAGACGCCTACCCAGGCGCCGCCATCGAACGGCTTGAGGAATGAGGGGTATCCGACCTCCGCACCGATGGTGGGCAGGTCGAACATCGTGGCATAGCTCTCCAAGGTGATCTGCAGGTCGGCGGTGGGTTCGTAATGCTTGGGCGGCAGCATCCAGGTCTCGGGAACCGGTAGACCGAGCCGGATCATGGCCGCGTACGAGGTGTGCTTCTCCATCGACTGGATGGAAAACGGGTTGTTGAGGACGTAGGTGCCGTCCATGATGATCGACTTCTTGATCCACTCGCGGCTCGTGTGATACCAGTGGGTGAGACGGTCCAAGATGACGTCATAGTCGGTGGACTGGTGGAGAGAGTACGGCTGGATGGTGACGCGGTCGACGGTGAAGCGGATCTCGTCCGATCCCTGTCGAACCACCGGATCGAGCCGCTCGAGGATGTCCTCGTAGAAGGTCGGCCAGCACAGGTCGGCTCCGAGCGAGAGGCCGATTCTCCGGGTTTGTGTCGCCAATGGTCTCCTACGGGAGTCGAGAGCGATACTAACGGGCGGCCACGTGGAGCAGCCCGGCTCGCAGCCGATCCCGCCAGTTCTCCCAGTTGTGCCCGTCGGGTACCTCCTCATACCCCACCGCCGTGCCGCGGCTTGCCAGCCGACCCGCCATGGCGCGGTTCTCGGCGACCAGGCCATCGAAACGCCCACAGGAGAGGTGGATGCGGGCAGGGAGGAGGCCCGGGTTGTTCGTCCACCGCTCCATGAACTCGACGACGGGCCCAAAGACGGCGCCGCGCCGGTGGCGGCCCCCCAACGCGGTGACGAACGAACCCGACTGAAGTACCAGTCCCGAGAAGGTGCCCGGATGACGGTGGGCTACGTGCAGCGCGGCGACCCCTCCCAGGCTCGCCCCGAGGGCGATGAGCTGAGAGCTGTCGATGGCGACCTGTTCGGCCACCGAAGGGATCAGCTCCTCGACGAGATGGTCGGCGTGGCGATCGTCGGCGGTGTACTCGACGACCCGGTCGTGCGGGTCACTCAGGACGCAGGCTAGGGGAGGCAGATCCCCAGCCGCGATGAGGTTGTCGAGCACGACGGTCAGGGCTGCGTATTCCGCATACTCGGAGCCGTCGTGGGCGACCAGCAGGGGCAGCGGATCGGTGGATGTGGCGGATGGGAGGTAGAGCTGGGCCTGGCGGGTCCCACCAAATGCTTTCGACTCGACCTCGAACGTGCTTGTCGTGCCGGGTTCCACGCCCGGTTGAGGGAGCGACCATTCGGGCCGGACATAGAGGGGGCCGGTCACCACGGAGTTGCTTCCGAAAGGATCGCGTGCCCGGCGAGGGTTGAGCGGGTCGAGGATGAGCCTTCGGCGTCCGTCGACCCTCAAGGCGATCTTGTACTCGATGCGAGATCGGAGCGGGAGGTCGATGGTCAGCGACCAAAGGTCCGTCCCGAGATGCCGCTCAAAGGGGGGCAGCGCCGGGAAGATGTCCATCCAATGCTGCAATCGGACGGTCTCGGCCTCGCCCACGTAGAGGAAGGTGGTGGTTTCCGCTCGACGGAGCGGGGCGCCTCCGGCGGCGGCGATGGCGGCGAGCAGCGGACCGGAGCCGGATTCGGCTGCGTGGACAATCTCGGAGGGGAGGGTTGGTGTGGAGATCATTGGGCAAACCCAGGAGGGCCGGGCAATGGTAACGATCCGCGTCGCCGTGGCGGTGCACCATTCCACCGTATGATGAGATCCATCCAGGAAGGGAGCGGACGGTGGATATCGGAGCGTTTTCGGTCAGTCTGGCGGTGAAGGACATGGCCCTTTCGAGGGCGTTCTACGAGAAGCTGGGCTTCTCGATGGTGGGTGGTGACGGCGACACCTGGACCATCATCGCCAACGACGCCGGAACGGTGCTCGGCCTGTTCCACGGAATGTTCGAGGGCAACATCCTCACCTTCAACCCGGGCTGGAAAGGTATCGGAGAACCCCTCGACAACTTCACGGATGTGCGTCACCTCAGCGCCCGGCTGAGAGAAAGCGGTCTCGAGTTGAGTAGCGACACCACCGGCGACACTCCCACAGGTCCGGCGAGTTTTGTCCTGGTCGACCCGGACGGAAATTCGATTCTCGTCGACCAGCACGTCTGATCGGCTCCGCCGGCGCGTGGTCCGCCGGGACTCTTCGTTTCCTGGGAACCGCGCTCCTGGTGGCGTCGTCTGAGTGGGATGAAACACACACTCACCACCCTGACCCTGGCTGCCTCACTCCTGCTCGGAGCGTGCGCGGCCACCGCAACCACCACCACCGATGAAGGCAGCGAGGAACCGATGCCCACCGAACCCGAGGCGACCGGCACGATCGCTGTCCAGCTCGAGAAGCTCGACGGCGTGCTCATCGAGGGCTTCGAAGCCGGCCTGCGGTTCGAGACGTTGGACGGGACGACCATCGCCGCGGTTCTGTGGAGCGACTTCGTGGCTGCGCAAGGCAACCCGACGCTCGAGGACTTCTACGACAGCGTGCTCGAGCAGACCGTCCCGGCCGGGCAAGTCGTGGTCCTGGCCAGTCTCAACGTGGGAATCGGACCCGCCCCCGAGGTTCCGGACATCAACGGAGACCTTCGGTGCAAGCTGGTGGTCGACGTACCGGCCGACGGCCAAGTGGACGTCCAGCTCTCCTTCGACGGCTCGGAGAACTGTCTCAGCAAGGTCGGTTGACCTTCGGCGATCGCCGGCATCGATGACATCGGCGCCGGGTAACCGGGGCCGATGGGCGTCTCCACACGCTGCGACGATGGAGCGAACCCTGCCCGTGGGATGGCCGGTCACAGGAAACACAGCGACACGCCGCCTCTGAGCCGACCAGAATCTGCTGATGGAGATCTCGAA
>CBDUEV010000126.1:0-4589 GCA_965366365.1 uncultured Acidimicrobiia bacterium
CCGGCGGTGGCGAGCTTGTCGATGTCGCTTTCGAACGGGGAATCGTCGTCGTCGACGAACAAGTCACCGCCGCCCGTCCGGTGGTAGCCGAGGGCGCGCACGAGAAAGGCTGCCATCTGGCCGCGACTGACGATTGTATCGGGACAGAATTCATCGTTGTCGGGTGGGTTACACCCTGCGGTGATGCCCTGCTCCGACATCCACATGATGTCGCCGTAGAAGGGATGGGTTGGGGCGACGTCGTAGAACTCTCCGGGAGCCGGATTCGGATTCGGCGGCGGCGGGTCGTCGGCAGGAGGGGGGTCGTCCGAGGGCGGCGGATCATCAGCTGGGGGCGGATCGTCTCCGGGCGGTGGCGGTGGGGGTGGTGGTGGCGCCACTCCGTTGTTGTAGAAGGCGTCGTTGGCCATCGCCTTGAGCGCGTCGAGAGCCTCGGGGCTCGAATCGATCGGCCACTTGCAGTCGGGGTAGTTGGGATCGGTCACGTCGAAGAACGACAGGGCAACGAACTGCTCCCACCCCGGCTTCTTGAAGAGCTCGGTGGCTTCGTTGATCCAGTTCGCCTTCGCATCACCCCAGTCACTGGGCAGTTCGGTCGAGGCCACCTCACCGAGGAACAGCCCCTTCGTGGGGTGATCGAGGCCGAACTGCCGCTGCGGCTCGATCGTGTCCTCGAGCGTCCGCCAGTAGTCGGTGGAGCTGTCACGGCACTTGTCCCAGTTGTAGGCGTCCGATCCGATCAGATCGACATAGTCGTCGCCGGGATACCACTTGGTGACATGGCGGGCATCGGACACGGGCGCTTCAAAGCTCCAGTGGGTCATGATCCACGCGAAGGAGACGTTGGTGGCGCCACGGTCGCGGAACACGTCGACCACCGCCTGCCAGGCTGCGATGAAGTCGTCGGCGCTCCCGTGGGCCGAATTGCTGCTCGACTCGGGTTCGTGATGAAAGGTGAACCAAACGGGAACTGCTACGTCACGAACCCGGTCGGCCCACGACACCATCTCGTCGTGGAGTTGGCTGCCCGGCTGAGCGTCGGCGATGTCCCGCCAGGGGATGAGCGTTCCGTTGGCGCGCTTGGGTCGTACCGACACCACCATCAGCCGGTCCTCGTCGATCATTTCGTTGTGGAAGTTACTGGGGAAGGAGTCTTCCCAGCGTTCGAACACCCGGACCAGGTCGAGCTTCCTTCCCAGCTGGCTCTCGATCTCGTCGACGCCGTCCTGGCGATATCCGTCGATCGCCTCGGGGGTGGCACCGAAGAGGATGGAGTCATCCGCCGAGCTGGCCTGCGGATGGGCGATCAGGATGAGGTTGAAGGCCAGAACGAGGACGATGAGAGCGCTCACTCGATGCTCCCTCCGGCCCCGCACTGCCAATTCGCTCGTCATCGGGAACTCCTTCCGAGGCAGCCGAGACGGGTGAGGCTCGGGGTCCCGCCCGCCGAGTAGAGCGCGTTGCTATCCGATCCTGAAGCCGTGATTTCGAGCGTGAGGGCGGCTTCAGACATCGCAGTCACTTCATCGACACAATGGGTGCCCCCCTTGAGGCCGGCTACGTTCAGCACCCGCCAGCCGCCCATCCGGCCGCGGCGTCGAAGAGCGCCCATGCCTCGGCTGTGAAGTTGTTGGGTGCTTCCTTGAACGCCGGGAAGGCTATTCGACAACCCGCCGACGGTGCCCCATCCGAGAGGTCGGCTCCGACCTCGTAGGCGAAGATGGTCGCTTTACCGTTGGCGGTTGCCACGATACTGGCGGCGGCCGAGGGCACACCCCACGCCACGGGTCCGCGCCGTCCGGTGATCGAGACGCCCCCATCGAAGCCGGCAGCCAGCGGATGGCCGACGCCGGCGACCTCGACCTGTTCGGTGGGCGTGGCGCCGTAGTCGACCTTCTGCTTCGAGCCGGTCATGCCCATGTCTCCGAAGAGCCACGGTTGAGCGACCACCACCGGTACGACAGACGCAGCGAAGGCACTTCGGACCTTGCGGGAGTCGACCGATGAGGAGATGAAGAGGAAGCCTGCACCGGCAGTGTCGGCTGCCGCGGCGTCGTCATCATCGAGCACCGTCACGGATTGGCCGAGACTCTCGAGGCGGCTCTTGATGGCGGCGTCGGCGTTGGAGAGTGAGGTCTTTCCGACCACCATCACCACCGACCCGTCGGCGGGAGGATCATCGGGCTGTTCGTCCACGGTTCCCTGGACGGTGACCTCGCTGGAAGTGGTGGCCGAGGCGCCCAAGCCGTCGGTGGCGGTGGCGGTGAGAGTGACGACGCCTTCGGCGGAGCTGGTGTCCCACCTGACCGACCAACCGTTGGTTCCCGTGTTGTCGACGCCCAGCGCGACGCCATCAACGGCGAACTCGACACTGACGACGCCGTCGCTGTCGGTAGCCTCTGCCTCGACGCGAACCGTCCCTGCCACGGTGGCTCCCTCGCCCGGTGCCGTGATCTCGACAGTGGGCAGCGGATTCGGCTCTGGTTCCGGCTCTGGTTCTGGTTCTGGTTCTGGTTCTGGTTCTGGTTCTGGTTCGGGTGGCGGACTCCCGGAGGGACATCCGGCCAGGGCGTGTGCAGCAGCCGCGTCGAAGAGCGTCCATCCGTCCGCCGTGAAGTTGGCCGGACCGTCCTGGAAGGTCGACGAAGCCAGGCGGCACCCGGCCGCCTGCGACCCGTCGGCCAGGGTCGAGCCCTTCTCGTACACGAAGGTCGTGGCCAGTCCGGCGACGTTGGCGACCACGGTGCTGTCGCCGGCCGGCTTCCCGAAGGAGATCAGCATCGAGGAATCGGTGAGGATGACGGCACCGTCGATTCCGCCGGCCAGCGGTCCGGCCGCGCCATCGACGGATATCGCCGAAGACTTCACGGAGCCGTAGTCGAGGTCACCGACCGGCCCGGTCATGCCCATATCGTCGAAGAGCCACGGCTTGGACATCCAGACCGGGACCGGTGCATCCCGGAAGGTGGCGCCCACCGTGACGTCCGATACCGACGAAGACACCATGATCAGCTGAGCGCTCGATCCGGTGGTGGAGTCGATGAAGTCGTCATCGGCCAGCCCGACGGAGTAGCCGAGCGTCTCGAATCGCCCTTTGACGGCCTCCTCGCCGGCGCTCAGTCCGGTCGGATCGCCCACGACGAACGTCACCTCGCCGGCCGGGTCAGGCTCAGGCTCGGGCGGAGGAGGTTGGGTGTTGCTGCCACCGAAGTAGGAGTCGTTGGCGAGGTCCACGAACGCCGCCAATGCGGTGGGGGTGGAGTCGATCATCCAATCGCAGTTCGGCAGATCTCCGTCGACGACGTTGAAGAAGGCGATCGCCACGAACTTCTCCCAGCCTGGCTTCTTGAAGAGCTCCTTCGCCTCGCCCAACCAGGCAGCTTTGGCCGCCCCGCCGTCGCCCAGCTCGGTGGAGGCGACTTCGCCAAGAATCAGCTTCTTGTCGGGGTGAGCCAGGCCGAATTGGCGCTGCGGCTCCAGCGTGTCCTCCAACGACCGCCAGGAGTCGTTGGAGCTGTCGCGACAATCGCCCCAGTTGTAGGCGTCTGAACCGATGTAATCGACGTAGTCGTCGCCGGGATACCATTTCTCGGCAGCGCGTCGGTCGCTCGGATTCACCTCGAAGGCCCAATGCGTCATGATCCAGGCGAACTCGACGTTGTCCACGCCTCGGGCGCGGAACTCGTCCACGAAGCGGCGCCAAGCGTCGATGAAGTCTTGGGAATCGCCGTTGGAGAGGTTGGCCGAGGTCTCAGGTTCGTGGTTGAACGTGAACCACACCGGCACCCCGAGGGAGCCGATATCGTCCACCCACTCGACCATCTTGTCGTGAAGGTCGCTCCCCACCGGCGCGTCGGCGATGTCTCTCCACTTGATGACGGTCCCGTTGGACTTCTTGGCGCGCACCGAGACGAGCAGCGTTCGGTCCCCGTCGAGCATCTCGGTGGTGAAACTGGACGGGAAGGTGCTGTCCCAGCGCTCGAAGTCGCGAACCAGGCCCAGTTGGCGGCCGATCTGATCCTCGATCTGTTCGATGCCTTTGATGCGACTGCCGTCGATCTGGCTCGGCGCTGCACCGAGGAGGATTTGTTCAGCCGCAGACCCCGGTCGGGTCTGCGCAATGATGATGAGGTTGAGCACCATGAACAGGGCGATCATTGCGCTCAGTCGAAGTCCCAGCCGCCTCCGACGCATCGATGGTCCGAGCATGCGGACTCCTTTCGTGCGACAGTCCGGCCAGGTGCCGGACCTTCATGACGCTGGGACGATCCCTTTCACACAAAGAAATCCGACTGCCCCGCAGTCGAACCTCCCACTGACACGTCATGTTGGATTCGGTACACCGTCGGCTTCCCAACTCGTCGGTGCGGACAGAACGTTAGGCAAACGAGCTGGGCGAGGCAAGTACATCGGCGGCGGAGCCGCTCGAAGAGAGAGACTCGGGTGGTGAAGCCGGCTCAGGCCCTGAGTCGAAAAGCCCAGTCAACCGCTGAATCAACCGCTGAATCAACCGCTGAATCAACCGCTGAATCAACCGCTGGGGCAGCCGTTGGTGGCGTGGGTGGTGGTGGTGTCGAAGAGGGTCCAGG
>CBDUEV010000127.1:0-4489 GCA_965366365.1 uncultured Acidimicrobiia bacterium
ATCGCTCTCCACCCACGCGACGCCGTCCCTCTCGAGTTCCGGGTCATGATGGCCGCCGGTCTCTTCCTCTTCCTGATCGGGGTCTACCTGGCGGTGTGGCGCGCCTACCGTGCCCAGGCGCGCGAGCGGCTGGTGGGCGCCCTGGTCATCGCCGGCATTGTCTTCGCAGGCGCGGCGCTCGAGGGCCTCAACCTGTTGACCCTGGTCGTCGTCGTCATGTTCGTGGTGCTGGTCTTCGAGCATCGCCGTGTCCAGCGGCACGAACTGCACGCTCCGCTCGAAAGCTAAGGCACGGTCACCGCTTCGCAGGCTCAGGCGATGCATGAGGTATGCGATAGATAGGATCAAGACGGTGCCTGACCGAATGGACCTGATCGAGAGTGGCAGGAAGGCAGCCGCGACCCGCTCGTGGGCTGACGCCTACGAATCGCTGTCGGAAGCGGACGCCGCCGGACCGCTGAGTGCCGGCGATCTCGAACTGCTCTCCACCGCCGCCTACATGGTGGGCCGCGACCCCGAACTCGTGCGGGCACTCGAGCGTGCTCACCGTCAGTACCTGGAGGACGGGGAAGTCCTCCGAGCGGTCCGCGCTGCGTTCTGGATCGGCATCAACCTGGCTCTGCGCGGCCAATGGGAGCCGGCATCGGGCTGGCTGGGACGGGCTCATCGCCTGTTGGGCGGGCACGAAGGAGATTCGGCCGAGGCCGGATACCTGAAGCTGCCCACCGTCATCGAGGCGGTCATGGCCGGCGACCACGCCACGGCCTACCAGACCGCCGGCGAGGCCATCGAGATCGGTCAGCGCTTCTCCGAGCCCGATCTGTCGGCGCTCGGCGTGTTCGAACAGGGCCGGGCACGCATCCTGGGCGGCGACGTTCCCGAGGGCCTGCAGTTGCTCGACGAGGCAATGGTGGCGGTCCTCGCCGATGAGCTGTCCCCGATCGTGACCGGCATCGTCTACTGCGGGGTGATCGAGGCGTGCCATTCGGTGCATGCGTTGCGGCGAGCCCACCGCTGGACCGACGCTCTCACCGAGTGGTGTGACCATCAACCGGGGATCGTTGCCTTCACCGGCCAGTGTCTCACCCACCGTGCTGAGTTGCTGCAACTGCGGGGCGACTGGGCTGCTGCTCTGATCGAGGCCCGCGCGGCGGGCGGGCGGTTCCCCGACGGGATGAACCAGTTCCCCGCCGCCCAGGCGCACTACCGCCAGGGCGAGCTCCTCCGTTTGCAGGGCGATCTGGCCGGGGCAGCCGAGTCGTACCGGATGGCCAGCCGTTGGGGTTGGTCGCCGCAACCGGGCATGTCTCTGCTGCGACTGGCCGAAGGCGATCTGCCCGGCGCGGCCGCTTCGATCGGTTCGGCGCTCGCCGAGGTCGACCGTCCGATCGAACGGGCCCGTGTCCTGCCCGCCGCCGTGACCATCCAACTCGCCGTGGGTGACGTGGACGCCGCCCAGACGGCCGCCGACGAACTGAGCGGGATTGCCGATCGTCATGCAACCGACACGCTGGCGGCGATCGCCGCCGGCGCCCGCGGTCAGGTGCTCCTCGCTCAGGAGCGACCCGACGAGGCGCTGGCGGCCTTCGGGAAGGCCAGGACTCTGTGGTCGCGGCTCGACGCGCCCTACGAGACAGCCGTGGCGAGGATGGGGGTGGCTCGAGCGTGCCGCTTGCTCGGCGACGACGCAACCGCTTCGCTGGAAAGCAGCCAAGCGGTGACTGCCTTCGGCCGACTCGGCGCCCAGCCCGACGCCGAGGCGGCTCAGGAGTGGGCGTCGGGTCGCCCGCCCCGCCCGAGCCCCCTGACGGCCCGCGAGCAGGAGGTGCTTTCCCTGGTGGCCGAGGGTCGCACCAACCGGGAGGTCGCCGCAGAGCTGGTGCTGAGCGAACGAACCGTCGATCGACACGTGAGCAACATCCTCACCAAGCTGGGCGTCACGTCCCGCACCGCAGCCACCGCCTACGCCTACGAGCACCACCTGCTCTGAGTGGGTGATATCACCCACTCGAGGTCGCTCCGAAAATGGGGGGTTTCGCCGAAGTCGCACCGTTTCGTTCGTCGTACGTTGAAGGCGGTCGCCATCAGGAGGACGCCATGACCACAGACAACCGCACAACGTTCGACACCATCGTGATCGGCGGAGGCCAGGCCGGCCTCGTCGTCGGCCACGAGCTCAAATCCAGGGGGATCGATTTTCTGATCCTCGACGCAGGCGAACGGGTCGGAGACGCCTGGCGGAACCGATGGGATTCGCTGCGCCTGTTCACTCCGGCACGCATGAACGGTCTACCGGGTATGCCCTACCCGGGCCGGGGCAACGAGTTCATCGGCAAGGACGAGATCGCCGACTACCTCGAGGACTACGCCACCGAAATGGAACTCCCGATCCGGCACCGGGCGCGGGTGACCCACCTCACCCGAGAAGGAGAGGACTATGTGCTCACCGCCGGCGGTGACACCCTTCGGGCTCACAACGTGGTGGTGGCGATGGCCGACTACCAGGTGCCGTACGTTCCCGACTTCGCTCCCGATGTCGACCCCGCCATCGTCCAGTTGCACTCGACGCAATACCGCAACCCGGATCAGCTCCAACCGGGCCCGGCTCTGATCGTCGGCCTGGGGAACTCGGGAGCCGACATCGCCTACGAGGTGGCCCAGCATCAGCCGACGCTCCTGTCGGGATCCGAGTCGGGAGCGATCCCGTTCAGGCTCGAGTCGCGCTTCGGGCGCAGCATCGGCACCCGCCTCGTCCGGTTCGCCATGCTCAAGGTGCTCAACACGTCGACCCCGATCGGACGGAAGGCACGACCCAGGATGCTCTCCAAGTCGGCGCCGCTGGTGCGGGTCCGGCCCAAGGAGCTGGCCAAAGCAGGCGTGAAACGGGTCGGGCGGATCGGCGGCGTGGTCAACGGTCTGCCCGTGACCGAGTCGGGTGACCGGTTGGAGGTCACCAACGTGATCTGGTGCACCGGCTACCGACCCGGGTTCAGCTGGATCGACCTTCCCGTGTTCGATGATGACGGCAGGCCCCGGCACCAGCGCGGGATCGTCGAAGAGTCACCAGGGCTCTACTTCGTCGGTCTGTTCTTCCTCCACGCCGTCTGGTCGGAGACCCTGACCGGCGTGCAGGTCGACGCCCGCTACGTCGTCGCTCACCTGGCCGAGCGAAACGTGGCCGCGACTGTGTGACCCGGATGGAGGGCGGGGTGGCGTGACCTACTCGATCGACGCCCTGCGAACACCTCACGGGAGCCCGAGCCTCACGGGGTCGACGAGGTCAGCCGGGTCGAGTCGCTCTAGTCCACCGCCGTCGCCGTCAAACAGGTCATTGCGCCGCAGGTGGATTCGGTGGTGAGCGCGGATCGGCGCGCACCGTGCCGATCCGCCGACTGAAAGGCCGTTCAGGCCGAATCACCAACCCCATTTCACAGAGGTAAGCCGAACCGTCGACATGGCAGCAGAACACGAGGCCGGGCCGCCGCGCTATGCCGTGGAAGGTTCTGATGGCCGGTCTCCGCGCAAGCCTTCGGCCCTCGCCACTGGCCTACCAAACAGCCAACCTCCGAGCGCTACGAGAGGGCCAGGATTCGGGAACGGACATCGTCGGGAATGACGGAATCCGGATCGCGGTGACCGGACAGTCCGGTGTGGGCGTCGACAAGCGCCGCGTAGAGCGGAGGGCAGGTAGGGCAGGCCTCGAGGTGGCTCTCCACCATGACGGCCGTCGCCTGCTCTAGCACCCCGTCGAGGTAGTCGGAGACGTGTTGTCTGGCATCCCAGCACCGCATCGGTACCTCCTTGAGCAGAATGCGACGCTCGTGTCCCTCAGCCAGGGCATCGACGAGCATCATGCGCCCTCGCCGGAGCCGCTGCTTGGCGGCCGGCAGCGAGATCCCCTGCACTTCGGCGATCTCACGCACCTTCCAGTCTTCGACGTCGTGAAGTACGACGGCCGTCCGATAGTTGAAGGGGATTCGCACCAGCGCATCCTCCAATTCTTCGCGGGTTTGGGCTCGTTCGGCGACCGCGGCTGGATCGACCGTGTAAGAGTCGTCGAGCCACTTCTCTTCGACCTCTTCGACGACGACCTCCTTGGACGACCGACGCACCCGGTCGATGGCCAGGTTGTGCAGGATCCGCCGAAGCCACGGACCAAGCGAAGTCTCCTGGCGGAACTGGTCGCGGCGGTCGATGGCCCGAACGACGGTGTCGTGGACGAGGTCTCCCGCCAGATCGGGGTTGCGGGAGATCGCCAGGGCAAACCTGTAAAGGTCGTCGACGTGGTCGCCCAACTCTTCGGTGTCGAACATCAGCGCCGAGAACCCAGCCAGGCGAACGCGCCGAGGGCGCCTCCTCCCACCACGAGCGCCCATGCGGGCCCGCTCAGCAGCCCGGCGAGGGCCAACACTGCACCGGCGGTCGCCCACACTGCCCGATCGCTGCGGCTCGTGCGACTGATGGTGCTCGGGTCACCGCCCGCCACCGC
>CBDUEV010000128.1:0-4381 GCA_965366365.1 uncultured Acidimicrobiia bacterium
TGCTCCTTGATCAGGTTGTACTCGAGCATCAACGCTTCGACGTCGTTGCGGACCTGGATCCACTCGACGGTCTCTGCGGTCGCCACCATCTGCGCGGTGCGCGGATGCATGTTGCGCGGATTCTGGAAATAGTTCGACAGGCGTGAGCGGAGGCTCTTCGCCTTGCCGACGTAGATCACGCGGCCGTGGACGTCCTTGAACTGGTACGAGCCGGGCGCGTCGGGGATCGTGCCGGCGGGGGGACGTTGGACCACGCCGTCAGGCTATTGGCGGGTGGTGGCCGTCGGTGGCCCGAGACAGGGCGAGCGATGCGCCACAATCGGATTCAATGGACCTGCTGAAGAGGATGTTGTGGCGCCCCGGCAGCGCCGTCAACCTGGCGGTCCTACGAATCACGCTTTGTGTGTCCGTCTTTGGTCCCGCCGCGCACTACGCAGTGGTCGGGGGACCGAGAGTCGAAGACTTGCCTACCATCGCACCGACGATCCTGGGGCACCTTCTTGTGATGCTGCCGCGGGACCTCGCGATTCTGAGAGTCGTCGCGGGCGCTCTCGCGTTGAGTTGCATCGCCGGGGCCCTCGGCTATCGAACCCGGTGGGCAATGGCCGCGGTCGCCCTGCTGCTCGCGTACCACACCGGAATCCCCCAGATCTTCGGCAAGGTCGACCACAACCACCACGTGCTCTGGATCTCGATCATTCTCGCGGTCTCCCACAGCGGCGATGCCTTATCTCTCGACTCGAGAGGGCGTCGACCTCCGCCAGCCGTTCGGTATGGCTTCCCGCTCAGGGCCGTCTGGGCATCGATCGGACTGGCGTACTTCTTTGCGGGGTTCTGGAAAGTCGGCTCGATCGGACTGGAGTGGATGACATCAAGCAACCTCCGCGGAATCATGTGGGATGAGAGAGTCGCTCGAGGGGAAGGGTTTGAACCCCTCATCGACATCGCCGGCAGCGACGTCCTGTTGACCCTCGGGGCCGTCTTCACGGTGGCGTTCGAATTGGGCTTCGTCTTTCTGGTGTTTTTTTCGCGGACCCGACCGCTCGCGGTCGTGGCTGGCATCGCATTCCATATCAGCACCGGTTTCACGATGGCGATCTGGTTCACAGGCTTGATGATCTTCTACGTGGCCTTCGTCGACTGGGAGCGTCTTCTCAACCGGCTGGCTCTGCCGCCGCACGACGTCCTGCGTGAGCCTCACGCGGAGGCGCCTGGACCTGCGCTGGGTCCATCACGGTTCTCTGCCAGTGCCGCAGGAGTGCTGTTGTTTGGAATCGTCGCGGCTGGCTTCGGCCGGGAGATCAACGGTTGGCCGGTCGCGTCTTACCCGGACTTCGGTTACCGATCGCCGGAAATCAAAGTCACAGCCGAGCTACGCCAAGTCGACCCTGCTCTCAAGTCTGACGTGCTTGGTGGCCTAGGTGAGATCGCACGCCATCGCCTGCTCCTACGAGCCGCCCTGACCGATGACGGTCGAGCGCAGTTGGTTGACCTGGTTCAGAGCTCCGTCGAGTGCAGCAGCTCGACCGACGCTCTGCTGGTCACGAGAAGGTGGTCCGCCGACCAGAGTGGCTTGACCGAAGTCAGCACGTCGTCCCAGCCCCTAGAGATCATCTGCGGTCGAGAGCCTGCATGAGCGGCGGCTCCGTCATGGTGGGCGGCGCCGGTACGTCAATCAAACCGAGGATGGTCGGTGCAACCCGCCGAAGCGAGACGGATCTCTCTACCTGTCGGTAGGTGCCGGTCCGGGTCCACCAGATGCCATCTGGATGGTGGAAACCGCTCTTTGAAGAATCCGAACGGTAGAAGAGCGAATGGAAGTCGATCGGCGGGATTCCTGGCGCGACGAGGGTGACCCCCGCTTCAACCGGCTCATGGATCGCGCACCCGGTGAAAACGTCGGTGCCGGCGACGCGAACGTCGAACGCTGGTGCCCCATCCACGGAGGTGGCCCGGAGGGTCCGCGCTGCCGTTGCTGCGGCGGCCCCGTCATTGAAGAACAGGTGGAACTGCTCCGCCATCACGGGCGCGATCGACGACACTCCGGTGATCCTGAGCGCGTTCACGACGTCACCGAATCGATGTGGCCGATGGATGTACTTCCCGCCCGACTGTTCGGCACGAAGATACGGCTGCTGAGACAACGCTGTGCAGAGGACCAGCGTCGCTCCAGCCTCGTCGGCAAGCCTCATAGCCTCTCCCACGATCCCGTCCATCATCCGGTAGCCGTAGAGCACGGCCCCGCCCAATCGGCGCTGCTCTTCTGCTGACGGAGGGTTGGAGAACAGATGTGGGTCGAGGTGGCGCCAATACACATGTTGGTAGTGCGCGGTGCTGTTCGAAAAGAACGTTGCGAACGCCGGGCGCTGGGCCCGCCAGTAGTAGCGAAAGACGTCCCATTGCAGTCGATCCAGGACCGACGCTCGAGACCATCGGCCAGTACGGCCCCGCCGTTCATCGGCGATCTGACGGGTCGCGTGTCGGATCGTACCCAGACGCAGCCCGTGCCGCACCTGGTGAGTAGCGAAGGCGACGAACGCCTTTGGCGACTGTGACGCAGCGACGTTGCTGTGTTCCTGCACGTTCGCACGAACGAAATCGGAGAATGCCCGCAGCGAGGCCGGATTGGGTTGCGAGTCGGGGTTCCAAGGGTCCGGGAGATAAGTGCCGCCTCCGGCCGCGGCTCTCGGCAGATTCATCGAGCCGCACAGCCATACATCCCTCCCGGCAGCGCCCACTGCCTGGCCAATGGTCGGCTGTTCGAGATGTCCGGCTTCACCGAGCTTCTCGAGGCCGTGACCGGACCGGCTCACGCCAGTGTGGACCGTCACCCACTGAATCCACGGTTCGAGCCCGTCCTGCGGCTCCTCCGGATCAGTGATCGCCACTGTGGACTGTGATCTCAGACGCTCGAAGTTGGGCAAGTGCCCCTCGCCGATGAAACGATCCATCAACGCTGGCGAGAGCTCGTTGAACTCCAGCATCAGCACCGAAGACATGTCCCCAAGCGTACCGAAGGCCTGCGTGCGATCGGGCAGGAGGCGCGTCAGGCCACTTGCGACCTACCCCATGCCTGACGGAACATCGGCGAAGGCTCCGCTGTTGTAGATGCTGTCGGAGCTAGTATCCGCAACTGCTGGCCTGGAACTACCGGCAACACATCAAGAATCCGAGGACGACATCCCCGTGGGTGAGGCGACCAGGCTGTCCCTACCGTCCGCCAATCGGATTCTCCACTCCTCTTGATCGGGGAATCCAGACATGCTCAGACTCCAACTCCCGCTACCCGACCGGTATACCGACGCGTCCCTCGACGAACTCGCCGATCGCGTCGCCTCCGCGAAGGAGACGCTCGGCGAGCGCCTGTTCATCCTCGGGCACCACTACCAACGGGACGAGGTCATCGCGTTCGCTGATGCGCGTGGCGACAGTTACAAGCTCTCGGTGCTGGCCCAAGAGCGGCCAGAGGCCGAGTACATCGTCTTCTGTGGCGTGCACTTCATGGCCGAGTCGGCCGACATCCTCACCGGCGACCACCAGCAGGTCGTCCTCCCGGATCTCAACGCCGGGTGCTCGATGGCCGACATGGCGAACATCGACCAGGTCGAGGAGGCGTGGGAGTCGCTCGCCGATGTCATCGACATCGAACGTCTGGTGCCGATCACGTACATGAACTCGTCGGCCGCCATCAAGGCGTTCGTCGGTCGACACGGCGGCGCCGTGTGCACCTCCAGCAACGCCAAGGCGGTGCTCGAGTGGGCGTTCACCCAGGGCGACAAGGTGTTGTTCTTTCCCGATCAGCACCTCGGCCGCAACACCGGCATCGCCATGGGCTACTCCCACGACGATATGGCGTTGTGGAACCCGCGCTTCGAGCTCGGCGGGCTGTCCGAAGCCGAGGCCAAGGACGCGGTCTTCCTTCTCTGGAAGGGTCACTGCTCGATCCACCAACGCTTCTCGGCCCAGCAGGTCGCGACGTTCCGGGCCGAGCACCCCGAGGGCATCGTCGTCATCCACCCCGAGGCCCCGCACGAGGCGATCGCCGTCGCCGATGAGGTCGGCTCAACCAGCAAAATCATCCAGGTGGTCGAGAACGCTTCGGCAGGTTCGACCATCGCCGTCGGCACCGAGATCCACCTCGTGAACCGATTGGCCGAGGAGAACCCGGACAAGACCGTCTTGTCATTGGACCCGCTGATCTGCCCGTGCTCGACTATGAACCGCATCGACCTCCCCCACCTGGCGTGGATCCTCGAGGAGCTCGTGGCGGGACGCGTGCAGAACAAGGTCAGCGTCGACGACGAGACAGCGATGTGGGCGAGCGTTGGTCTTCGGCGGATGCTTGATATCACTTGATGGCATTGGCCTGTGATGCGCACCA
>CBDUEV010000129.1:0-4360 GCA_965366365.1 uncultured Acidimicrobiia bacterium
GACTGGGCCTTACAAGACTGGGCCTGACAAGACTGGGCCTTACAAGACTGGGCCTGACGAGGCTTGGCTTGACGGGCGCCTGGGCCGAGCCCCTCTCCTGGGGTTCGGCCCGTCCCACAGATCACGAAGCGTCAAAAGGCGGCCAGTCCGGCAATCTCGTCGTCAACGACGCAGCCAGCTGGGTCGAGCGCGGGACACGATGCGGCCGCGGGCTGACCCCGCCCCATGCCCTTGCCAGGAGTATGGGCTTTGGCACCTAGCGTGGGCCCAGCTGGGGATCGTACGGTGAAGTGTGCATTGGTGTTGTCCGGGTGCGGTCGCTCCCGACAACGGTGGGGGTGATCGACCCGACCCGTTTGGGAGGGTGATATGCGTCACGTCCGAATCCTCACCGTAGCCCTGCTCACCCTGGTCGCCTGCCTGATCGCCGCGCCGGTGGCGGCCGAAGCCGAAGTCGTGGAGACGATTCGCGTTTCGGTCGCCAGCGACGGAACGCAGTCCGATGGATATAGCGAGGCGGCGCGTATCTCCGGTGACGAGTCGACGATCGTCTATCACTCGAACGCTTCGAACCTGGTGCCGGCAGACACCAACAGCAGGCACGACGTGTTCGCCTACGACCTCGCCACCGCAACCACCACCCGCGTCTCCGTTCACAGCAACGGCACCGAGGCGAACGGCCCGAGCTTCTTGCCGGCCATCTCCAGTGACGGGTCCACCATCGCCTACTCGTCGGAGGCATCGAACCTGGTCCCCGGCGACACCAACAGCTCCTCAGACGTGTTCGCCTACGACGTGACCACCGGAACCACCACTCGCATCTCGGTCGACTCCAACGGCAACCAGGCCGACTTCGGAGGCTTCCGGGCGGCCATCTCTGGCGACGGTTCAACAATCGCCTACGAGTCGACCGCTACGAATCTGGTGGCCGGCGACACCAACGGTGACTACGACGTGTTCGCCTACGACGTGACCACCGGAACCACCACTCGGATCTCGGTCGACTCCAACGGCAACCAAGGAAACAGCTACAGCTGGCAACCGACCATCTCCGCCGACGGCTCCATCATCGCCTACACCTCCGACGCGTCCAACCTGGTGGCCGGGGACACCAACGGCACTTTCGACGTGTTCGCCTACGACGTGGCGACCGGAACCACCACTCGTGTCTCTGTCGACTCCAACGGCAACCAGGCCAACGACCAGAGCTCCAGTCCGGCCATCTCTGGCGACGGATCCACGATCACCTACGTCTCTCAGGCGTCGAACCTGGTGCCCGGAGAGACGAACGGCACCTACGACGTGTTCGCCTACGACGTCGCCACCGGCACCACAACCCTCATCTCGATCGACTCCAACGGCAACAGCTACGCTCCGGCTGTGTCCGCCGACGGTGACACCATCGCCTTCAGCTCGGACGCATCCGACCTGGTGGAGAGCGACACCAACGGAACCTACGACGTGTTCGCCTACGACGTGACCACCGGCACCACAACCCGCATCTCGGTCGACTCAAACGACCTCCAGGCCGATGGTCCCAGCGAAGGACCTTCCGTCTCCGATGGCGGCGCGACGATCACCTACGAGTCGGATGCCACGAACCTGGTCGGCGACGACACAAACGGTGCCTATGACGTGTTCGTGACCAGGGTGAACCGCTCGCCGTCCGCAGTTGGGTTCGCCAAGAGCCTGCCAGAGGACCAGCCGGTCGGCACCACGGTGGGAACGGTGGTGGGCTCGGACCCCGACGGTGATGTGTTGTTGTATGCCTTCGCGGCTGGGAACGGTTCGGGGTTGTTCGCCATCGGCACCGCAACAGGTGTGGTGACGGTGGCCAAGGGGCTGGACTATGAGACCGCCCCCAGCCACACGCTCACGGTGTCGGTGTCGGACGGGTCGCTGACCGATACGGCCACGGTGACCGTCACTCTCACCGACGTCGCGGAAGGACCGCCGCCGATCATCATCGACCCCGACTATGACCCGTTCGACGACGACAACGGGTCGATCTTCGAGGACGACATCGAATGGCTGTCCCTGTCGGGAATCACCTCCGGGTGCGGGACCCGCCTCTTCTGCCCCAAACTGACCGTCACCCGCGGCCAGATGGCCGCCTTCCTGAACCGAGCCCTCAACCTGCCCGCCCCCACCCAGGACTACTTCACCGACGACGACACCTCGATATTCGAAGACGACATCAACCGTCTCGCCCAATCCGGAATCACCAAAGGCTGCGGCCCAACCAGCTTCTGCCCCAACGGCAACGTCACCCGAGGACAGATGGCCGCCTTCCTGGTGCGCGCTTTCGGGTACACCGACAACGGAGGTGGGGACCTGTTCGATGACGACGACAACTCCATCTTTGAAGACGACATCGACCGCCTGGCCACCGCCGGGGTCACCATCGGATGCAACCCACCCGCCAACACCAACTTCTGTCCCCTCGGCAACGTCACGCGAGAGCAAATGGCCGCCTTCCTCAGGAGAGCTCTCGAATAGCAGCCGAACCCTCCTGATGGGCGCTCGTCGGCCGGGCCCGGACGGTATCGCGGTCGCGGTCCTCGACGATCACGGCTCGATTCTCGCGCCCTCGTTGGGTTCACCACCGGCCCAAGCGTGCCCAGATCGGGAAGCTTCACAACTGGCGGTCGAATGGCTCACCGGCGTGGGCCGAGCCCTTTGCTTGGGGTTCGGCCCCGCCTCCAGGTGGTGACGTCTACAGGTCGAGGTACCGGTTGCGGAACTCGCCGGCCGTCAGCTTCCACAGGTCTTCCTGCATGTTCTCGGCGAACGCCGTGGCGGCGACGGCGGCTTTGACCGTTTGACCGGTCTCTTTGACGACGACCACCGGGTGGGTGCCGGCCGGAATAGGGTGGCCGCCGAGGGCGGTCATGGCTTTGAGCAGGATGGTCTTGATCGGTCCTGCCTGCGCAGTTGGCTCTTCGATGATGGAGAAGACTTCCGCCGCGGGCCGGTCATCTTGTTTCGACATGTCGGGACCTCCTGTGCCGCTGATTCTAGGGGTCGGGTCCTATCGGGAAGGCTCGCCGGTGGCGGCTGGTGATGACGCCGGCAATGGGTCGATCGCCACTTCCTGCTGGGCGAGGCTTGCGACATCATGGGAACGAGCGGATCCCCCAGGCGTGACGCGCTCGGGGGCCCGACACGGGTGGCGTCACCTCGGAGCCGCAACGGCGTCGAGCGTCGGGCAAAGGGAGGTGTCCGTCGTGAAGGTGTTGCTCTGGAAGGTCAGGCTATCGGTGCTATGGGTCGTTCTCGCCGTTGGGATGTCCGCCCACATGCTCCTGGCTCTCGTCGAGCCGGGCACCGTCGCGGAGCTCGTGGAGGGACACATCGAACGCGAGGAGGTCACAACGGCCCTCATGGTCATGGCCACCTTCTTCTGGGTTGTCCCGTTGATGATGGCGTTCCTCTGTTTCGTCTTGCGCGATCCAGTCAATCGTCTCGCCAATGCGGGGGTCGGCTTCATAGTCACCGGGATGTGGGCGTGGGACCTGATCGCTTCTGTGAGCGAAGGGTTCAACGGGTTCACTCTGGTATTGGTCGGAATCGTCGCAGCCGGTACGGCGATCCTGTGGCATGCATGGAGGTGGCCCGAGGCCCAGGATGAGCACCCGCCGGCCGAGGAGGTGACGCTGACACCGTCCAGGACCTGATAGACCCAACCCGTCTGGTCAGCCTCAGCAGGCCCTCTCGGCAAGGCAGTGGGGCCGGCAGGATTCGAACGCGAACCATCCCGCCATGCTGGCCAACTCATAGTGCCGGTTCCCGGACGCCACAAGGTGGGTGGGTCCTGGTAGTCGTGATGAACAGGCCGATCTTCCAGCGCAGATTGCCGGATGCCGATCGGGTGCCGGACCGTCGCGAGCCGCTGGGCGGGCGGTATGCGCAGATGGTGAGGCGACGGCTGGCCCTGGACGGATTCTGAGCAGGCGTAGGGCGTCCTTGGCTCGGATCAAACGTCGTTCACGCGGAGCCCACACACGCGCGAGTCGGCGTGCGCTTCGTCGATTCGTACCAAGTGACCTGCTACGGCAGCGCCCTGGCGAGCGCGGGGCCGGTGAGAGCAAAGATCGCGTCGACATGCCCGCCCGGGTCGGAAACCACCTGTGCACCTGCCGCTTCTAGGAAGGCGATCTCGTTCTCGGTCAGGCGACCAACATATTCGTCCATATCGCCGTACCCGTACGTTACGTTGGACAGGTCGATATCCGCCAATAGCTCGGTGTAGCGGTTGAAATCGAACCCGGCGACCAGTCGAGCCATGTTGCGCTCACCAGGTGCGGTACCGGTTCCAAAGCCGGTCCGCTCAATCGGGACCTCGACGACCTCGGTGCCA
>CBDUEV010000130.1:0-4206 GCA_965366365.1 uncultured Acidimicrobiia bacterium
GGTCAAGAAGTCGAGATCACCGTCGAGATTTCGTTCTCATAGGAGGCTGGTGAGCGGGAAGGTCTGACCGATGAGACGCCAGCGCATATTCACCACCATGACGGCAGGCATCGTTTTGGCCGTCGGGTTGGCAGCGGTGTCCAGCGCAGACACCGTGGCCGCGATCGACGACGCCTACACCGCCGTCATCGACACGCCACTGGTGGTCGATGCTCCCGGCGTGCTGGCCAACGATTCCGGTGGTGGAGTCCTGTCGGTCGTCGATCAACCGGACAGCGGGACCGTGGCACTCGCGCAGGATGGATCGTTCACCTACACGCCCAATCCAGGTTTCGAAGGTGTCGACACGTTCGTCTACGAGCTGGCGTCGACGACACCCGCGGCGCCGATCGACGTCGGCTCGTCCCAGTCTCTCGACACCGGGACCATGGGAGGGGTCCGGCTGGGCGATCACGTGCTGTTCACCGCCTCGACGTCTGCCGCCGGGCGTGAGTTGTGGCGCACCGACGGGACCGAGGCGGGGACACAAATCGTGAAGGATGTCCGGCCTGGTTCCGGAGACGGAGTCACGTGGAGCGACGTGCCGGCGGTGGTCGGGGACTTCGCGTACTTCTATGCCAACGACGGCGTGGCCGGGTTCGAGATCTGGCGCAGCGATGGAACCGAGGCCGGTACCACCAGAGTCACCGATCTCGCGCCAGGCTCTGCCTCGTCGTTCCCGCTCGACCTGCTGGCGGCCGACGGCAAGCTCTACTTCACGGCGACCACCAGCGGATCACCGCCTCCCGCCGCAAGGGTGCCGTTCGTCTTCGACCCGGCTGCCGGCGTCGTCACCCAGCTCGTTCCCGACTTCTCCGATGATGAGCAGCAGTCCGCCGCCACGAACGGGCTCGTGGAGTCGACACAAGGCGTCCTCTTCGATGCCTACAGCAACATCTGGCGTACGGACGGCACCCTCGCAGGCACTATTCAGATCTGGGATGGGGCTGACGATCCTGAGCCCGACCCACTGACCGCCTATTTCGACGAGGTGGCCACCGTCGGCGGATTGGCCTTCTTCGAGATCGGTAATCCACTCAGCGGCGACCGAAGTCTGTGGCGATCGGATGGAGCCTCCGTCGAGTTGGTGTTCTCCGACAACTCCACCTTCCTCGGGACCACCGACACCCATCTCTTCGCGGCCTTCGCAGCCGACCTGCGAGTGATCGCCCCCGACGGAACCTGGACCAGCCTCGGCAGCTATTACCCGGAGTTGCAGCAGACCGGCAACGAGAACCTGGCTTTCGAGGCGCTCGGCTCACTGGCGTTCATCGCCATGACAGACGATTCCGCGGCTACCCCGGACGTCTGGGTCAGCGACGGCACCGCGGGCGGCACCAGCTTGCTGGTCGACAGCCTGGGCAGCTTCGAGCAGTTCAACTTCGCCACCGGCAATGGCGAGATGTGGTTCTTCGCGGCTACGGACCTCTCAACCGGGAAGGAGACCTTGTTCCACTCCGATGGCACCGCTCCCGGCACGACCGCCTACCTGGACCCCATGCAGTACTCGCCGTTCGGCAAACCGATCGACGGCGGCACCTACCTGTTGGTGCCTTCGTTCGACCTCGGTCGGGTGAACCCCTGGGCGGTGCCGTATGAGCTGGGCAACACCTCCCAGGCGACCGTGACGATCACGGTGCAACAGTCGATCGCCATCGAGGTATCCGAGACCATCTCCGTGACGGACAGTCCCTTCGTGGAGGTTCTGCCGGACCCGATTCAGATCCTGGTTACGGAAGTGGTCGATGTGGCCGACCAGGTCGCGGCGAAGCTGGGATTGCCGCCGATCAGCATCACGGTCACCGAGGGCATCTCCGTGAGCGATGAGCCATCGGTGACCCTGGGTCTCGCGCCGATCAGCATCACGGTCACCGAGGATATCTCCGTGAGCGATGAGCCATTGGTGACCCTGGGTCTTGCGCCGATCAGCATCACGGTCGCCGAGGCCATCGTGGTCAGTGACGCGGTGGCAGTGGTGGTCGAGGACGGCGTCGAGTGCACGGTGACCGGAACCGATGCTCAAGACGTGCTCTTCGGAACATCCGGCGCCGACGTCATCTGTGGTCTCGGCGGCGGTGACATCATCTTTGCGCTCGGTGGAGATGACGTGGTGATCACCGGTGACGGAGATGACGTGGTGTTCCTCGGAGCCGGAAACGATGTCGCTGACGTCGGAGCCGGCGACGATCTCGTGTGGGGCAGCGGAGGTTCCGATGAAATCGACGGTGGTGACGGCGACGACAGACTGCTCGGCGGCAACGGCGCAGACGTCATTCGCGGCGGTCCCGGCGACGATTTCCTCTGGGGCGGACGGGGCTTGGATGACCTCGACGGCGGATCAGGAAACAACATCGTCTGGCCGTAGTGGAAGCAAGCGCGGCCCCCGGTGGGCCATCCGAGTCCCTGTGGCCTGAGGAGAAACCGCGGGAGGTGATCCCAAAGCTGATGCCAGAGCTGTTTGCAGAGCTGGTTCTGGAGGCCCCTGCCCGACGACTCTTGCCCGGCAACTCTTGCCCGGCAACCCTTGTAGGGACACCCGGCTTGCCGAACCGTCGCACCGATGCGGCGCGGCGTCTTGTCCTTCCAGGCCGCCACTTTGTGCCTCGGCTAGGGACCTCAACGGGGTGCCCCCACCCAAGTTCTCCGCTTGGAGTAGAGGCCTCGCCTCTCGGTTCGGGCCGCGGAGCGGCGTCGACCTGAGTGCCTTTCGGAACGCCATTGGGCGAGGAGCTGACCCTGCAAGAGACCACGATCTTCGAACACGCCGAAATCGGCGATTGGGTGAAGGTGTAGCCGCCTTCGAGTCGACACCGCTCCGGACGCACCGGGCTGAGCGACGCCGGGCCTGCCGGCTCAGATACGGCCGAGCAGGCGGAGCAGCAGTCGGAACGACCGTCCCGGCTGTGCGATCTGATTGACGGTGCCCGTGCAGTAGACGCCACGTTCGGGGGCGTAGAAAGCAAACGCCCCGGACAGGCCCGAGTGCCCGATGAGTTCAGGCGCCGGGGAGAAGGGCGAGAGGTAGCGGGGGAGTTGGAACCGCATGATGCCCACGCCGTACTGCAACGGAAAGAAGATCTTGTTCCAGTGATACAACTCGGGCAGGTAGTCGATAGGAAAGAGGCTCCCTTCGAAGAAGGCACGCAGGAACGTCATCGACTCCTGTGCCGTCGAGACGATGCCGCCATCCGGCCCGAAGGAAGCCATCGCCTTCGGTATCGTCAGCGGGTTCGCCCGGTAATAGAGGTGGTGGGGTCGCTGATCCGTCGGGTCGGTGTAGAGGTAGCTCTCCGTGAGCGACAGGGGAGCAAAGACCATTTCATTCAAGACTTCTGCGAGGGGAGCTCCGCTGATCTTCTCGATGACGGCGCCGAGGAGTTGGTAGTTCGTGTCCGAGTAGAAGGCCTTCCCAGGGGTGCCCGGAACGAACGGTGGCTTCATCCGACGTGAGGCGGTCAGGACATCTTCGAGCGTCCAGGCTTGGTCCCGGCCCGCCGTGATCTCCTTCTCGAGGGTCGAGCCATCCGGTCGCTTCTGCTGGAAGTAATCGGGCAGTCCCGAGGTGTGCGACATCAGTTGGCGGATGGTGAGTGACCCACCGGCCTCTTCCGAGCCGGCGTGGATTCCCTCGATCAAGCCGGCGGGCAGGTGATCGGACAGGAGGTCGTCGAGGCCCAGCACCCCTTGGGAGCGCATCGCCAGCACAACTGCTGTGACATAGAGCTTGGTCGTGCTGGCAATGAAGTACCGGTCGCCGACGGTCAGATCTCCGGCTGCCGATTCCCACGCCAACGACCCGTCCCGAGTTTCCAGGCGAACGGTTCCCCCGAACAGGTTTCGTCCCTGCATGAACCGGGCGAAGTCGGCCTCGAGTTTCACCGTTCTGTCGTTCTTCACCGGTCCATCGTCAGCCGCCACGGTCCTCTTCTCTCAAGCCCGCGCTGCGGCGGGTTCTTCGTCAGGGAGGTGTATGCAACCGATGCTATCGGTGCGGACGCCTGGACGTTGGCTGATTTCGATGGCGGATTCTGGGTCTGCGGGGTTCGCTGGTGGAGTCGGCGGTCGTGCCGCCAAGCGGTCATGGTGGCTTTGTGTCTGGTCCGTGTCGGGCCGGGCGGCGGCCGGTGGTGGTGTAGTGGTGGCCGTTGGGGGTGGTCCATTGGTGGT
>CBDUEV010000131.1:0-4140 GCA_965366365.1 uncultured Acidimicrobiia bacterium
GAGATGAGAGTGGCGACGGTGGCGATCGTGATGGCGAACCACTTGCGGCGCGGGGCAAGGGAGACCGGTTCTTCGGTCACCACTCCCCCCGTTCCGCCCACATTCTGGAGGCGATCGTCAGCCCTTGACCGAGCCGGCAGTCAGGCCACGCACGAAGTACCGCTGCAGCGAGAAGAACACCACGAGGGGCAGAATCATCGTCAGGAAGGCACCTGAAGTGAGCAGATGCCACGCCTCACCCCTAGTCCCGTTCAGCTCAGCCAAGGCTTGGGTCAGCACTCGCACGTCCCTGGTCCCACCGAGGAAAACCAGCGCCACCAGGAAGTCGTTCCAGACCCAGAGGAACTGGAAGATGGCGAACGACGCCAGGGCCGGCACCGACAGAGGCACGATCAGCTTCCGGAAGATCGTGAAATGATCCGCACCGTCGATCTGAGCCGACTCGATGGTCGAGGCGGGAAGGGAGCCGATGTAGTTGCGCAGAAGATACGTGGCGAGCGGCAGGCCGAACCCGGTATGGGCCAGCCAGACGGCCATATAGGTTCCGTTCAGGTTGAGGTCGGGAAAGATGGTGAAACTCCCGATGGCGACTCCCTGGCTGTACAAACGCAAGATCGGAATGAGCGCCATCTGAAGGGGCACCACCAACAACCCGACCACTGCCACGAACATGATCTGACGACCCCGGAACTCCATCCAGGAGAAGGCATAGGCCGCGAAGGCGGCGATGGTGATCGGGATGATGGTCGCCGGTACCGTGACCGCCAGGCTGTTGAGGAAGGCGTTGCCGAAACCCTCTGACGAGAGCACACTGTCATAGTTGGCGAGCGTCCACTGGGCGCCGTCGAAGAGGTTCGGAATGGCCGTCCACCAGCCGGACGTACTGACCAGGTTGGGGGTCCTGAAGGAACTGACCAACAATCCGATGGTCGGAACGAGCCAGGCGGTGACGATGACCAGCACCACGAGCTTGACCGGCCAACGATCGAGGAGGCGGGCCAGGAAGTTCGGCTGCTGGGCTTCGGTTGACTCGATGGTCCCCCGGGTGGTAGTCGCGGTCATCGGATCGCCTCCTCTGCCCGGAACCTTCGGACATTGATATACATGATGGGCAAGATCGCCAGGAACAGCACGACCGCGATGGCGGCGCCCCGTCCGTTGTGATCGTTGCGGAAGAACCAGCGAACCATCTGCTCGGCGATGACCTCGGTTCCGAACTGGCCATTCGTCATGACCCAGACGATATCGAAGATCTTGAGAACGCTGATGACCATCGTGGTGGTCACCACCACGATGCTGGACATGATCGACGGGATGATCACCTTCCAGAAGATGGCGATCTCGCTTGCGCCGTCGATCCGGGCAGCCTCGAGGATGTCGTCAGGGACGGCCTTGATGGCCGCCGAGAGAATCACCATGGCAAACCCGGTCTGGAGCCAGACCATGATGACCATGAGCAACAGATTGTTCCAGGGTTCTTGCGAAAGCCAGGCGATCGGGTCGCCCCCGAGACCGATGAGGATTCCGTTGAGGAGCCCAATCTGCTCGCCAAAGCCTTCCGGGCGGAAGCTGTACACGAACCGCCACACGATCGAGGCGCCAACGAACGAGATGGCCATCGGCAGGAAGATCATCGACTTGGCAAACGCCTCGCCGCGCCGGAGCCGATCGACGAGGGTGGCGAACACGAGGCCGATGCCCACCGAGAAGGCCGGAACCACCAGGATCCATCCCACGGTATTGCGGATCGACCGCAGCATCCCTTCGTCGGTGAAGACGAACTTGTAGTTGTCGAATCCGATGAATTCCTTGGACTGGGCATCCATGAAGGAGATGACGGTGGTGTTGATGGCCGGATAGACGAGGAAAACCGTCAAGATCACCAGCGCCGGACCCACGAACACGAAGGGGCGAACCGCCTCGCGGAAACGCGGCGGGAGGAGATTGACGACCAGGTCCATGCCCCAGTACAGGGCGAAAACCCCTCCGACGCCGACGACCATCGCCACCGTGGCCAAGACGAGACGACTGGCCTCCGCGTCCCGCAGGAACTCGAACGTCAACCACAGTGCAACGAAAGCCACCACCGGCACTGCCAGGGAGGCAACGATCCGAAGGACGGCTATGCCGGCGAATCCTCCCGGGCCGACCGGGGGAGCCTCAGCCTCGGTCTCGGTCAACGTACCTCGACCTTGGTCTCCATCTGTCATCTGACCTCCACTGCTGCACTGCGCGCCAGCCTAGCCACGAAAGATGGGGCAACCCGAAGGTTGCCCCATCTTTTTAGCGTGTGAGGATTGTCCGCTAGCTGGCCGGCCAGCTGGCGTCGATCTCCTCGAGGACACCAGGCAGGCTGTCCGGGCCACCGACAAAGTAGTCGACCATCCCAGTCCAGAACGACCCTGAGCCGACGGACGATGGCATCAGGTCCGAGGCGTCGAATCGGAAGCCGTCCACCTTGAGGGCCTCCACGATGGCGTTCGCCGACGTGGCGATAATGGAGTCGCGATAGCACTCGGGCCCGACATTGACGTTCGGCGAGATACGCGAGACGCCTTCGATCGATCCTTGTGCGCACTGCACGTCGGTGGCGATGAAGTCGGCGAGGAACTCGCGAACCTCGGGACCATCGCGGAAGATGGCAGCCATCTCACCGGCACCCAGGGCGCCCTTCTTGCCTTCGTCGATGTCCGGGAAGGCGAACACGTCGTAGTCTTCGCCGGCCACCAGACCGCTGGCACCTTCTTCGTCGCCGGGGGCGTTGAAGAAGTTGGTGATGAACGTCGCCTGACGATGCAGGAAGCAGCTGGGCGGCTCGTTGAACATCGGATCCGGGGCATCCCGGAAGTCGATCGAGGGGATGTTCTCGGATCCACCGAGAACGTATCCGTCGGCGAAGGCGATATCACCCATCAGCTCGGCGGCGCGAGTGACCTCGGGGCTGGAGAACAGAAGATCGTGGGTTACCCACTGGTCGTACGCCTCGGGCCCTGCGGTCCGCAGCATGATGTCTTCCATCCAGTCCGTGGCAGGCCAACCCGTGTTTGCATCGCTTCCGATGCCGATGCACCACGGTGTGCCGCCGTCGGCAACGATCTGATCGCTCAATGCAATCAGCTCGTCCCAGGTGGTGGGGACCGTGTAGCCGGCTTCGTCGAACGCCGCCTTCGGATACCAGATGAGGCTCTTCAGGTTGACGTTGGTCGGCAAGCCGTAGTGCTTGCCATCGGCGCCTTGACCCAAGGAAACCAGGTAGGGGCCGAACAGCGCTTCGAGCTCGGCGATGTCAAAGCCCAGGTCTTCGAGGGCGATGGCGTTTCCGAGATCTCCCTGCTCGACGACCGAGCCCGGCTGCGGATACAGAGCCACGTCGGGCGGGTTGCCGCCGTCGACGCGAATCTTGATCTGCTCTTCAAAACTGTCGGAGCCTTCGTATTCGGCCGTGTAGCCCTTGACCGCGTTGATCTTCTCGTCGATCACCTGTTGAACGGCCTGCGCCTCAACGCCGGAGAACGCGCCAAAGACGCTGACCTCTCCGGTTGCTCCGCCTTCGCCGCCTTCTGCCGCCACAGTGGTGGTGGTGGTGTCGTCGCCGCTACCGCACGCAGCGGCAACCATGGCGAGCACCAAGACGAAGCCGATGAACCATCGGTTCTTTCTCATGTGTATTCCTCTCTGGATTCTCTGGCCCTACGAAGCCGAGCTTCGGGGCATCCTGATTCTACCGACCGCGCCTTCCGGTCACGAATCACTCGGAGAGGATCCTCACCGAGTGCCCATGCCGTTCCGGCCGTCGTATCCGATCGCCTCACGAGTGCGCACACCCGGCGAGGCTCTCGTCGATCGAGGTGTTCGGGCACCTGCCCGACCACCTCAATTCTCGTCCCAGCCCCATCGAGCGGGACTGAAAACACACTTCCGTCAACGTCGCCGGTGACGTTGACGAGGGCACGGCCGCCAGCCGCTCGTTCGGCCAGGCGGTTCATGGCGCCTCCCTCGGAGGGCCGGTGGTGGCCCGAACCACCAGTTCGAGCTCAAGCACCGTGGTGGTCGGTTCCGGCGCCGTACCGTCCACCAGGTCGAGCATCCGTTGCGCCGACAAACGACCGGACAGCTCGAGGCGCTGCCGCACGGTGGTCA
>CBDUEV010000132.1:0-4100 GCA_965366365.1 uncultured Acidimicrobiia bacterium
AGATAGCGATCGACCTCGGGGGCGAGGAAGGCGTTGACCACGCCGGTGGAGAGCCGCTCGTACTCCCGGAACTCGTGGGCGACCTGGGTGGATGCGAAGACTGGGACACCGAGACGCGCCCGCAGTGCGTCCGCAACGGCTCGCTCGGTCTGGTCATCGAGATAGGCGTTGACGAGCCCCACGAGCACCGCCTCGGCGCCGGCCGTCTCGCAGGCTGCGACCGTCTCGTCGAGACCAGCTTCCCAGTCGACGCCGATGCCGATGCGGTGGCGCCGGCGGACCAGGGCCGGAGGCCGGTCGGCATTCGAATCGTAGAGGGAGGGCCGATCCTGTCGTCCGATCTCGATGAGGTGCTCGAAGCCTCGGTCGGTGACGAGGACCGTCCTGGCCCCCCTCCGCTCCAGCAGGGCGTTGGTGGCGACCGTCGTGCCATGGACCAGGTGGCTCACCGAGGAATCGGCCACGGCCAGGTCGGCCGCCGTCACCAGCCCCTCGCTCTGATCGGTGGGGGTCGACGAGGTCTTGGCCACCCGGAGCTGGTGCTTGTCCCAGAACACCGCGTCGGTGAAAGTCCCTCCAACATCGACACCCAGCGGCATGGATCTCCCGATTCCCGGCTTCGCTTTCGCAGGCTAGTGGTCGACGGTCGCCGTCCGACCCGATCGGCCACGACTCACCGGCAGACTCGCAGGCGGTGCTTTACAATCCGTGGACACCGACCGTCTGGAGGCTGCGCTCGTGGACCTTGCCGCCGATCTGCCCGAGAAACCCCTCGGCGAGGCGCTGAATGACCCGGGTTTCGTGGTCCAATGGCCCCTACCGAAGAAACGCGTACACGCAATGATGAAGGACAGCGGCGTGTCGCCGCCCAGTTTCATGCAACCTGCGCCGGAGCCGTCCGCGGTTTCCCGGCGTTTCGAACATCGAGAGGAGACGCAGGGTGAGTAGCACCGCGGAGAAGATGGGCCTGTTTTCGGATGTGGCCGACGAAAAGGCATTGGCAAACACCGTTGACCGGTTCAGGGAGCAGAATATTCTTCTCCCCACCTTCGCTCAGCTGGCCGATCCCTCCACGATTCCGTCCGGCATCTGGGACGCCATCGCCGACGTCGGCCCGGACGATCCCGACCCGCGCAACCTGTGGCGAGTCCATTGGTACAACGACGCGACGCGGGCTGGTCACACCACCGTTCCCGAGTACATCGAGATCCCTAGGGAGCTTTCGGGCGTCGAGGCTCGCATCCTCGTAGCACTCGGCAATCGCTTCCCGATGATCAGGGCCCACAAGGTGCTGGCTGCTTACGCATGCCTGGCACCGCGCATCGTCACCGGAGCTTTCGACCCCACCCATCACCGTGCCATCTGGCCGTCGACCGGCAACTACGCCCGGGGCGGCGTCGCCATCAGCCGGTTGATGGATTCCCGTGGGGTCGCCGTGCTCCCGGAAGGAATGAGCAAGGAACGATTCCACTGGCTGGAAGAATGGACCTCGGGGCCTGAGGACATCATCAAGACGTTTGGGGTCGAGTCCAATGTCAAGGAGATCTACGACGCCTGCAACGAGCTGGCCAAGGATCCCACCAACGTGATCCTCAATCAGTTCTCCGAGTTCGCCAATCACCTCGCCCACTATTGGGTGACGGGACGGGCCCTGGAGCACGTGTTCGAGGCGGCAGGAGGCGGCAACCTGGCTGCCTACATCTCCGCCTCGGGTTCCGGCGGCACGCTGGGCGCCGGCGATTACCTCAAGGAGCGTCACGGCGCCCGGATCGTGGCGGTGGAGGCTCTCGAATGCCCCACCATGCTGTACAACGGGTACGGCGACCACAACATCCAGGGCATCGGCGACAAGCACATCCCGCTCATCCACAACGTCATGAACACGGACGATGCGGTGGCGATCACCGACCAAGCGACCGATACCCTTCTGCTGCTGTTCAACACGGAAGCCGGCAAGAAACACCTGATCGAGCGGGGCATCGATCCTCAGCTCGTCGATGACCTCCAGCATCTCGGCTTCTCGTCCATCGCCAACGTGCTGGCGGCGGTCAAGGTGGCGAAGTACCACCGGTTCAGCTCGGACGACGTCATCGTCACTGTGGCGACCGACGGGTTCGAGATGTACCGGACCGAAGTCGCCAAGATCGAGGGTCGAGATCATCCGGGCGGCTTCGACGACCGTTCGGCGGCCGCCGCCTTCTCGCGCTTCCTCGACGGTATCGACACGGCGCACACCGAAGAACTCGGTGAAGCGGGCCGCCGCCGGATATTCAATCTCGGCTATTTCACCTGGGTCGAACAACAGGGCGTCGGGTTCGAGGAGTTCGAGGCACGCCGTGATCAGGGGTTCTGGAAGGATCTCCATAGCTACGTCGGTAAATGGGACGGCCTGATCGCCGACTTCAATGCGCGGACGGGCGTGACAGTGTGAGCGAAAACCCTTTCGTCCGATACCGGACCCGTCTGGACTCCTACGCCAAGGCCATGCAGGCCGGGTGGAGCGATGCCGATTTCGTGACGCTCGTCGAGAGGCTCGACGATGCGGTCGCCGAGGTGGATGGGCGATTGCGGCCGGGCGGCCATGGTTTCCGGATCACACCGTTGGTTGGCGCCGCCGGACTGACGAAGGTCCTCGAACTCGACGTGGCCGGCCTGTGGGTCAAGGACGATACCGACAACGTCAGCGGCTCTCACAAGGCTCGGCACCTCTTCGGCGTGGCGCTCCACCTTGCGGTCGATGGACGCAACGAGGGGGAACTCGCCATCGCCTCGTGCGGCAACGCGGCGCTCGGTGCGGCGGTGGTGGCGCGAGCAATAGAACGGCCGCTCCGGGTCTTCATTCCCGCTTGGGCAGACGCGGCCGTGGTGGAGCAACTCGAGTCGCTCCAGGCGATGATCACCGTGTGCCCTCGCCGTCCGGGCGAGGTGGGCGATCCCACCTATCTGCGATTCCTGGAGGCGGTCGAGCAAGGGTCGATCCCCTTCTCGGTGCAGAGCACTGCCACGGCGACCACGCTCGACGGCGGACGGACTCTCGGCTGGGAGTTGGCGGACCAGTTGAAGGTCGCCGAGGTCGCCGGGCGCACCCATCTCTTCGTCCAGATCGGTGGCGGCGCACTGGCCACGGCCACATGGCGAGGTCTTCTGGACGGGGCGGCCGAGAACGAGGCGGGGTTCGTTCCCGTGCTCCACGCCGTGCAGACCTTGGCGTGTGCCCCGCTCCCGCGCGCCTGGGACCATCTCACCAAGTTGGTGCACACCGGTCCACCGCCTGTGCGGGCTCGAGCCCTGTTGGATGACGATGGCCTGCGTCTGGTCGAGGCGGCCATCGAGGTCGAGCCGGACACCTACATGTGGCCGTGGGAGGCAGTCGGCACCTCGGACGCTTCGGGCATTCTGGACGATGTCACCTACGACTGGGAAGGTGTCGTGCTCGGCATGGTGGAGTCGGGGGGCTGGCCGGTCGTGGTGACCGAAGATCAGGTCCGAGAAGCGAACCGGGACGCCCGCTACACCACGGGCATCGACGTCGACGCCACCGGCACGTCTGGCCTGGCAGGGACACTCGACCCGGTGACCCGGGCGGCCATCGAACCCGACCACCACATCGTGGTTCTCTTCACCGGCGCGGTGCGGCACTGATCAAGGCGTCTGCGGGTCCGACTCCTCGGCCAACCGCACGTCACCGAACTGATCGGGAAACCTACCCTGCTTGCCTGCGTAGAAATCCCGCAACACCGACATGTCGGCCCGGACGTCGCCGGAGGGAGTGAGTGCGGGTCCAAAACACGCCGTCTTGGTGGGCCAATCCAGGTATGCGGGGATGATCGGGATACCGGCCAGGGTCGCCAGGTGATAGAAACCGGACCTCCAGGTTTCGGTGCGAGCCCGGGTTCCTTCCGGGGTGATGGCCAGGGCCAGCCGGTCGCGCCGGTGGTACGCCGCGGCGATCTGTTCGACCAGGTTCTGATTCCGATCCCGACGGACGGGTATCCCACCGAGCGCCCTGAGGAGCCATCCGAGGGGCGGGCGGAAGAGGCCTTGTTTCGCCACGAATCCGACGTCGAGGCCGGAAGCCCAGGAGGCTGTCAGACCGATCA
>CBDUEV010000133.1:0-4085 GCA_965366365.1 uncultured Acidimicrobiia bacterium
GGAAGGCCGATCGGATCCGGCGCCGCCACCACGGCGGTTCCCACGAAGATCGCCGCAGCTGCGGCGGCCGCCGCCACCCAGGTCACCGCTCGGCGGCGAATCGGGACGACCCCGTCGACCAGACCGAGTTCGGCGAAGACCGCAACCGGTACCTCCAACGTCGGAAGGGCGCGGAGAGCAGACCGGGCGACGTGGAGGTCGGACATCTCGCGGGCGCACACCTGACAGGAATCGAGATGCGTGCGCACCCGCTCCGACTCGGCCGGGGTCACCTCGCCGTCCAGGTAGGCGGAGGCGAGTTCGCCGAGGTGGATCATGAGAGCTGCTCCCTGAGCAGTTTCCGCCCACGATGGATCCGGCTCCTGACGGTTCCGACGGGGACAGAGGTGGCCGCCGCGATCTCGTCGTAGGAGAGACCGATCAGATCGCACATGACAACGGCCTCCCGGAAATCGAACGGCAGGGCAAGTAGCGCTTTCTGGACATTGTCGCCGAGACGGATGGAAGCAAGCACGTCATCGGGGGGAGGAGACGAAGCCAACCCGGTCCGGTCCAGGTCCTCGGGGAGAGCCGTCGTGGGTCGGCGCTTCTTGCGCCGCACATCATCGAGAAAGGCGTTGCGGGTGATCCGCCACAACCAGCCTTCGAACGATCCCGGCGTGTAGGACTCGAGGCCTCGCCGGACGCGCAGCAGAACTTCCTGGGCGAGGTCGGCGGCATCGTCCGGGTTCCCGGTGAGGCGGTACGCGAAGTTGTAGATCTTGCGCCCATGGGTCTTTGCGACCTCTTCCCACGTCAACGGTGCCTGCGGATCAGGCACGCTGGCCTACCAACAGAACGTCGCGCGTCGAAGAAGAGTTCCGCGGTCTGCAGACGGAGGCGGCGCGGTCGCCCGGGGGGTTAGGAGTCGGATTCCTTCTTGACCACTTCGGTCGCCTGTTCGACGCCGTCGTCGGCGCCTTCCTCGATTCCCTTACGGAACTCTTTTGCAGAGGCGCCCAGCGACCGAGCCAGATCAGGAAGTTTGCGCGCCCCGAACAAGAGGATGACCACAGCGAGGATGATGAGCCATTCGGTGCCTCTAGGCATGGTGTGTTTCTCCCTTCGGGCCGCAAAGTCTAATCCCCTCCGCGCTACACCGGTTGGTGGCTCGTCGACGCACCCCAGAACCAGGGCGCTTCTCAGATCGGACGTCGCCGGTCATGGATGGGTTCCCGACGATGTTCCGGAGGGGTTCGGCCCGGCTAGCCCAGGGCGAGCGAGTCGACGAACTTCTGAAGGCGTTCCCGCGTCACGAAACGAACGCGCGGCTCCTTCTTCTCTCGCCCGTACACCTCGAAGGGGCTGTACTTGTCGGATACGAGGAGACCTCGGTCGGCCTTCGACTCCAGGAAATCGACCATGAACGCCCGAATGGCGCCCTCGTCGAGTTCTGCGTAGTCGCCCGAGCCATGCGGGACTTCCCGCAAGAATGTCCTCGTGCCGCCCTTGACGGCGGTGAAGGTGTTCGGACGACCCTCCGGGCTGATCGAGTAGCCGACGAGGCTCATCAATCCCCGCACCATCTCGCCCGACTGCATCGTGGCGGGGTCGATGCCCTGGCCACGAAGCCCTACATCGATCGCCTTGGGGAATCGGAGTTCCGTCCCGATGGGCGAAAGGCCTTTCTCCTCGACCCGTGCCACCACCTCGGGAGGCGTGGTCCCCGCCTCGCTCTCGAACTGCTTCTCGACGGGGTCGTAGCCCACGTGGGCCATGTGGAGGCTGGGGGCGGCCAGGATCGGAGGAGGCAATTCGCCGCGTTGGGGGAGCGCCATCCGACCCACTTCACGAGGCTCGGAACCCCGGCCGGCCAGCGCCACCACGTGGGTCACCTGGTGTATCGGAAGGGTGTCTTGCTTGTCCCGGACCACCTCGAGGGCTTCTGCGGTCAGCATCTCCGCCAGGACTTCGTCGACACCGTCCTCGGGAAGGGGCACGTCGAAAGTGATCTGCGCCTCTTCACCTCTCACGTGGAACTGCGCCACCTTGGGACGGGGGTGAGCCACATCGATGTCGTTGGCCGAACCGCCGCCAGCACTTGCTTCGAGGATCTCTGACTTGAGAGTATCGGTGCGGCGCCGGAGCACGAAGGCGACAATCGCGAGGACGAGGGCGAGAGCGAAAATACCGAGAGCTACTGGAAGCACGGAAAGCCTTTCAACGGTTGGTCACCACGTACTCGAGAGTCTAGAACGGAAGAACCGTCCATAGGTCCGAGTCGTCCGAGGATCCGAGCCTCGGCCGGCACACCACCACCACCCGATCGCGCTAGGAAGCTGCCCGACGTCGTCCCGTGAGGGCGCGTTCTTTGCGAATACGACGGCGCTCACGTTCCGAGAGACCGCCCCAAATGCCGAACTTCTCGGACTGGACGATGGCGAACTCGAGGCAATCGACCCGCACCTCGCACGCACCGCAGATGGCCTTCGCCTTCCGAGTCGACGCGCCCCGCTCTGGAAAGAACAGGTCCGCATCGGCTCCGCGACAGTTCGAATAGTCCTGCCACGACAGGTCATCCACTGCTAGAGCTTCGATCAGTTTCTTTTGCAAGGTGTCCCCTCACCCATGTAATTACAACGGTGTGATTGTGGCGGTCTGCGCGCGCGCTGTCAAGGCCGATGCCCCGAAATAGCCCGAAAGACCTACGTTTTCGCGCCCAAGGGCCTGTCGGAGGGCCGTCTCGGGCACCGACCCGCCCGGCGCAGGTCCCCTCCCCGACCACGCCCTCGCACTCCGGTGAGGCTGGCATAATGACGGACGGACCAAAGGAGGACTCCCGCCGTGGCAGTGACGCAAGCTCCGAAGACCGACCGCAAGGCCCCTTGGCCGATTGCCTTCTATCAATCCTCGGTTGGGAAGAAGTGGGTGATGGCCCTCACCGGGGTGGTGCTCGTCGGATACGTCGTTGCCCACATGATCGGCAATCTCCACCTCTATCAGGGCGCCGATGAAATGAATGAGTACGGCGAGTTCTTGCGGACCATCGGCGAGCCAATCCTTCCCCGTACCGGCCTGCTCTGGATTCTCCGCACCGGCCTACTGGCGGCTTTCATCCTTCACCTTCACGCCGCCTACGCCCTCACCAGGGTCAACCATGCCGCCCGGCCGATGGGCTACCAGGGCGGGCAGGAATACATGATGAAGAGCGACTACCCGGTCCTGAGCTACGCGTCCCGGACGATGCGGTATTCGGGAGTGATCGTTCTCCTCTTCATCGCCTGGCATCTCGCCGATCTCACGCTCGGGGTGGCCGTCGAGCCGAATGGGTTCCTCGAGGGAATGCCCTACGAGAACGTCGTGGCCAGCTTCTCGCGTTGGGGGGTGGCTGCCCTGTACATCGTCGCCAACCTGCTCCTCGGGCTGCATCTCCGGCACGGGGTGTGGAGCATGTTCCAGAGCCTGGGCGCCAACAATCCGACGTTCAACAAGTGGCGCCACTACCTGGCCACGGCGATTGCCGCCGCCATCGTCATCGGCAATCTCAGTTTCCCGATCGCCGTGCTCACCGGCGTTGTGGCATAGGAAGGCGGAATCATGGAACTCGACGCGAAGATCCCCGAAGGCGACATCCAGACGTTGTGGGAGAACCACAAGTTCGAGATGAAACTGGTCAATCCCAACAACAAGCGGAAGTTCGACATCATCGTGGTCGGCACCGGACTGGCCGGCGCCTCGGCGGCCGCCACGCTCGCCGAGTTGGGCTACAACGTGACGGCCTTCACCCACAACGACACCGCCCGGCGCGCCCATTCCATCAGCGCCCAAGGCGGGATCAACGCCGCCAAGAACTATCACGGCGACGGCGACTCGATCTTCCGCCTCTTCTACGACACCGTCAAGGGCGGCGACTACCGCTCGCGAGAGGCAAACGTCTATCGCCTGGCCGAGGTGAGCGTCAACATCATCGACCAAACCACGGCTCAGGGAGTGCCGTACGCGCGTGAGTACGGAGGCCTGCTCGACAACCGCTCCTTCGGCGGCGCCCAGGTCTCCCGCACGTTCTACGCCCGCGGTCAGACCGGCCAGCAGTTGCTCCTCGGCGC
>CBDUEV010000134.1:0-3942 GCA_965366365.1 uncultured Acidimicrobiia bacterium
CCGGCACAGATCACCCACCAGCCCGAACGATATGGAGCGCTTCCGAGTGCGCGCTATCCGGCATTCGGCGTTGGTTACGGCCCTCGTCAGAGCCGAGAGCGGCAGCGACCTGGGGGAAGACCTCGCGCGCAAGGGTGTGTGGGCCGCCTGGGGCCCTGACGGTGGGTCCACCGGCTGAGGCCAACCGTCTCTCGGGGGAGGCGGACACTGCGAGCGACCGTCACCCCGACTCCAAGGCGTCCAGCCGCTGTTCGAGTTTGCGGATCCGCTCCTCCAGTTCGGCTCTACCGGCACCTTCGTCAATCGCCTTGTTCAGCCGCTGGGCGTCGGCGGCGAACCCGCGCACCCGACCCTCCCCGCCGGCCGCCTGGCGGACCTGGTCGACATGCATCTCGAGGATGGCCGCCCGTTCCGCGTACAGGCCTTCGAGCCGGCGCCGCAGTTCGCCAGGGTTCTCGGGCACCGAGGCGCGAATGGCCCTGGCCTCGGCCCGCAGCGCCTCCTGGTGCCGCCGGAGCTCCGCGCGCAGCGCAGGCTCATCGTCGCCGAGGGCGTCGAGCTGGCTGCCCACTTCGTGTAGGCCTCTGAGGACTGCGTCGAGGTCGCCCCGCACGATCGTCCTCACTCCTCGCCGACGAGAGAGCACCGGACGCCGAGGTCGGCAATCCTCCCCCACCCGGCCCGGCCACCCAATCGTCCCGGTGCCAACCACGTGTCGGTCGCGCTCATCTGCTCCCTCTCGGACGCTGCCCAACTGTACCCAACGCGAGAGCGGCGCCGAAGAGTCGAACCCTCACTCGGCGCCGCTCGTATCCGGCCTGGGTCTATGCGGGATCAGGCGTGGGCTGGTTCCTCCTCGTAGAACTGCTCTTCCTCGGTAGAGCCCTTCAAAGCCAGTGTCGACGAAAGCCCGCCGGAGACGGTTTCGCTGACCTTGTCGAAGTAGCCCGCCCCGACTTCACGCTGATGCCGGGTGGCGGTGTAGCCCTGCTCTTCCATGTCGAACTCGGATTCCTGGAGCCGGACGTAGGCGGTCATTCCCTCCTTGGCGTACCCCTTCGCCAGGTCGAACATCGAGGCGTTCAGGGCATGGAATCCGGCCAAGGTGATGAACTGGAAAGCGTGACCCATCTTGCCGAGTTCCTGTTGGAACACTGCGATGGTGTCGTCGTCGAGATGCTTCTTCCAGTTGAAGGAAGGCGAGCAGTTGTAGGCCAGACGCTTGTCCGGGAACTCGGCGTGAATCGCCTTGGCGAAGCGCTCGGCCTCGGCCAGATCAGGGAGAGAAGTCTCACACCAGATCAGATCGCAGTACGGTGCGTAGGCCAACCCGCGGGCGATGGCTGCGTCCATTCCGTTCTGGACGTAGTGGAAGCCCTCGGGACTGGTCCCCTCCTGCACGAAGCGGCGGTCGCGCTCGTCGACGTCACTGGTCAGCAAGGTCGCAGCCAGCGAATCGGTGCGAGCCACGATCACCAGCGGGATTCCGAGAACGTCGGCAGCCAAACGGGCCGAGGTGAGCGTGCGGATGTGCTGGGCCGTTGGGACCAGCACTTTGCCGCCCATGTGGCCGCATTTCTTCTCGGACGCCAGCTGATCTTCGAAATGCACGGCCGCCGCTCCGGCCTTGACGAAGCTCTTCGTGAGTTCGAAGACGTTGAGCGCCCCGCCGAAGCCGGCCTCGCCGTCGGCGACGATGGGCACCATCCAGTCGATCGAGTCGTCGCCCTCCATCCAGGCGATCTGATCTGCCCGCTGGAGGGCGTTGTTGATCCGTTCGACCAGCTTGGGAGCGCTGTTGGCCGGATAGAGGCTTTGATCGGGATAGACCTCGCCGGCGAGGTTGGCATCACCAGCGACCTGCCAACCGGACAGGTAGATGGCCTGCAGGCCCGCTTTCACCATGTTGACGGCCTGGCCACCGGTCATGGCACCCAGAGCGTTCACATACGGCGATTCCTCCATCTGCCGCCAGAGACGCTCGGCGCCGTTTCGGCTAAAGGCGAAGTCCTGGCGGAGGCTACCGCGCAGACGGACAACGTCCTCGGCGGTGTAGTCGCGACGGACACCTTTCCAACGGGGGTTCGTGTCCCAGTCGGCCTGGAGTTCCTCAGCCTCACGGCGAATGCGGTCTTCGATGCTCATCTGGTCGGTTCCTTCCGGTTGGTTAGTTGATCTCGTCGTAGGCGGCCAGCGTCAAGAACTCCACGAATTCGGGAGCCAAGGCCACTTTCTCGAATACTCGACGCGCCTGCTCGTATCGGCCAGAGGCGAAGGTCTCGTCACCGACCAGCGTTCGGATGGTCTCCATCTCCTCGTCGGCGATCCGGCGAACCAGGTCGGCGGAGACCGTGACACCCTCGTTCGTTTGCGCCTGGTTGTGCACCCACTGCCAGAGCTGCGAACGTGAGATCTCGGCGGTGGCGGCGTCTTCCATGAGGTTGTACAGCGCTGCGGCGCCATTGCCGCTCAGCCAGGATTCGATGTAGAGGATGCCGACGTTGATGTTGGTCCGGATCCCGGCTTCGGTGATCGTCCCACCCTCGATGGTGGTGGTCAGGAGGTCGGACGGCTTGACGTCGACGTCGGGACGCTGCTTGTCGAGCTGGTTGGGGCGGCCCCCGAGCACCTTGTCGAATTCCGCCTGGGCGACCGGGACGAGGTCGGGATGAGCCACCCAGGTACCGTCGCACCCGTCGGCCGCTTCGCGCTCCTTGTCCGCTGCCACCTTGCCGAGGGCTCGTTCGGTGACCTCGGGATCTCGACGGTTGGGGATGAACGCCGCCATTCCGCCCATGGCGTGCGCTCCCCGCTTGTGGCAGGTCTGCACGAGGAGCTCGGTATAGGCACGCATGAACGGCACGGTCATCGTGATCTGGCCCCGATCGGGCAGGAGCCGGCTGGGGTCGTTGCGGAACTTCTTGATCACCGAGAAGATGTAATCCCAACGACCGGCGTTCAACCCGGCCGAATGCTCCCGCAGCTCATAGAGGATCTCGTCCATCTCGAACGCGGCCAGGATGGTCTCGATGAGCACGGTCGCCTTGATGCTTCCCTGCGGGATGCCGATCTGGTCCTGAGCATGGACGAACACGTCGTTCCAGAGTCGAGCCTCCAGGTGGCTCTCCAGTTTGGGGAGGTAGAAATACGGGCCCGAACCACGATCGACGAGCGTCCGGCCGTTGTGAAACACGAACAGACCGAAGTCGACGAGACCGCCGGCGACCGGTTCACCGTCGACGGTGATGTGCTTCTCCACGAGGTGCCAGCCGCGGGGCCGGATGAAGAGCGTGGCCGGGTCTTCGTTCAACGAATAGACCTTGCCGTCCGGCTGCTCGAGGCGGATGGTCCTCGCCACCGCGTCCCGTGCGTTGATCTGACCCTGGGTGATGTTGTCCCAGCTGGGGGTGTTGGAGTCCTCGAAGTCGGCCATGAAGGTGCGCGCTCCCGAGTTGAGAGCGTTGATCATCATCTTGCGCTCGACCGGACCGGTGATCTCCACGCGGCGGTCGGCGAGATCGGCGGGGACCGGAGCGACTCGCCAGTCGCCGGACCTGATCGATTCGGTGCCGGCGAGAAAATCGGGCAGCTCGCCCTCGTCGATGCGCAGCTGACGGGCCGCCCGTTCGGCCAGCAGCGACCGGCGCCGCTCGTCGAAGGCTCGGTGGAGACCTTCGACGAAGGCCAGCGCGTCCGGTGTCAGAATCTCGGCGACGGTGCTGGTGACCGGGCCGTGCACTTCGATACCACTCATCCTGGCTCTCCTGTCATCGTGACGATTGATCTGTCGTCAGAGGAACAATCGTATCTTCTTATGGATGTCGGCCCAGCCCTGCTACCTTGAGGTCGAAAGATCCTTGGTTTTTATCATTTATCACGTAACGAAAGGGATATTGCGATGGCCGATACCGGGTTTGATCCCCTGCTTTTTGGCCAACATCT
>CBDUEV010000135.1:0-3671 GCA_965366365.1 uncultured Acidimicrobiia bacterium
TCCCCCGTCGAGTGTGCCTCCATACGTCGTCGCGACGCACACAAGCACACTCGACACAGCGGAACTCACCGCAGGCGCTCAACCCGGTCACGGAACCCGTCCGACACCTCACCGGCGTGGGCGAGCTGGACCGGAGTGATGGCCACCCCTCCGGCGGCCAGAGTCTCGAGGTCGGTACCGGTCATGTCCGTGTCGATCCGAAGCCCCGTCGAGAAGTCGTGGACGAACCTGCCCGGCTCGCGCTCCCGGAAGATGTTGTCGTATCCCACCTTGGCCAGCGTGGTGACCGAGCGCGAGGAAGCGAGGTCACAGGCCGTCGTGTAATTGACGCTGAGCACGTCGGCGCCAGCAGGAAAACCCACGGCCAGGATGTCGCCGAGGATGTCCACCGCCAAGGCAGCAGATCGCTCCCAAAACGGACCCGACGCCGGAGCCCAGGCCTCCGCCGACCAGGAGGCATGATCGTCGGTGACCCCCGTCGAGAACGCCACCGCAGGAATGCCGGCGATCCATCCCTCGGCTGCGGCTCCCACCGTGCCGCTGGAGAGAAGGAATCCGAGCCCGGAGTTGAGACCGATGTTGATCCCCGAGACCACCATCGACGGCCTACCTTCGAACAACGAATGAACACCCAGTTGGGTGCAGTCGGCGGGATAGCCATCGGCGACGTGCACCTCCACGCCGTCGCGCATCTGCACGGACACGGTGATCTCGTCAAAGCGGGTGATGGCCTTCCCGATCCAGCTCCGTTCCTGAGCGGGCACCACCACCCGCACCGGGGCCAGCGAAGCCAACGCCTTGGCGAACGGGATGAGCGCCGGTGATTCAACACCGTCGTCGTTGGTGAGCAAGATGTAGGACATGGCGGCCAGGCTAACGGCCCAGGCGATGGGTACGATCCGGAAGCCGACTACGCGGCCTCGACGCGCCTGGCGGACGAGCACCGCGGAAGCAAGGCCGGCGACCCTTTCGTATCCGAAGCGCGGGTGTCCATCTGGGCGGCACGATGATCGCTCTCACCGGCGACGGCAGGTTGGGCATCCTCGTCCCCCAAGGCCACTACGCGTCCCTGACCAGACGGACGTAGTTGTAGATCCGCTCGGGATCCTCGCCCGCAGGGCCTCCGTCTACCTTGGTGTCGAACCGGACTGCGCCGGCTCCATGACTGTCATTGCCCTCGCCATCGACCGCGTACCCGAACGCCACATACCAGGCGTAGTAGTAGTCGGGATTCTGGGCGCTGAAGTAGGCCGATGTGCTGGTCCAGAAGTACGCGTCTTCGTCGGTGATGTTGAAGACACCCTCATCGATCGCCGGATACACGCCCGAGTAGTCGACGATGCTCTGCAGTTCCTTCACATTCGGAACCCGCCAGTCGGAGTAGCCGAGGTAGTTCTCCTCGTTGGCTAGCACCGCCAGGTCGAGGGCAGACTCCCAATCAAGTCCCTCACCACTGTCGTCCTGCGACCACATCAGGCCGGTCGCCGCATCGGTGACCGTTCCATCGCCGTTCGTGACGAAAGCGTTGACACCGTAGTCGTCGCCGCTCACGCACCGGACGTATTTAGCCGCCATCTGGTTGCCATCAGAACCGTCGGGGTAGGCCTTGATGTGGCCGGTCATGTGATTGACGCCGAACGCCGAGCTGGCAACCGCTTCGTCGGTGTCGACCTCGTAGTGTTGCGCCCAGAACTGCTGATCCTTGTCCTGACGAGCCGATTCGACCAGGAAGAAGTAATCGGTGTCGAGGTACGGCCAACCTTCACTGAAGTCGCTGATCGAGAACAGCTCCTTGAGACTCGGGATCCGCCAATCATCCGACCCGCCCAACTCCAACGCATCGCAATACGCAACCGCGTCATCGAAAACAGTGGACGTTTCGGTCGGGTCCTGCTCCCAGATGAGCTCTGTCACGTTGTCGGTGACGGTGCCGTCGCCGTTGTCGGTGTAGCTCATCTGCGCGCCCTCGTAGGCGCCGTCCTGTCCGGAGAGGGCCTCACCCGCAGCCGGCTCATCGATCTCATTCCCATCCGCGTCGTAGGACGACGTCTGGCCCGTATCCACGAGCTGATACGCGATACCGGAGCTGGAGCTCGATGACGCCTCGGTGGTGTCGGTGCCGGAAGCTGCCGTGGTCTCGGTGTCGGTAGCGACGGCCGATTTCGTGTCGTCCCCACATGCGCTGAGGCTGCCGACCAGCATCAGACCTGCCAATGCCACGACAACCGTGCGTGCATTCTGTTTCATGTTGCCTCTTCCTTTTTGTAATGAGCGGGACGGGGACTCGTTGAGCTTGGGGATCAGCCGGTATTCACGAGCATGCTCCGCCCGCCTCAGCGGCCGGCCACCAACACCTCAGAGTTTCCTCAGGGTTCCCGACGAGCTCCGCCGCCGGCCGAAATGAACCATCTTGTCCGAAGCCTCTCGGCCACCTGGGGCGCCTCCCCGAACGAGGCAGGCTGCCGGCACGGCCGACCTCCGGCGTGCCGGCCGACGAACTGGAGGAACTCGTCGGGCATTCGTACGAGCCGGCAGCAGGGAGGCTTCCCAAGCGACTGCGGGACCGCCCGTCTGGATCGCAACGACACACGGTCGATTGACCACCTTTCGTGGCAACGCACGCGAGGAGGTCGCGAAAACCCGCCACCGCCGTCCACATCTTTCCCTTCCCGTAGCCGCACCAAGCGTCTAGGGTCGAGAAGGCGACGACCACGGAGCGTGGGTATGGGGGTGCGGGAACACCGAGAGCAGCAGCGGCAACGCCGCCTCCTCAAGCTGGGCGGGTGGCTTCTCATCCCCGCCTCCTACCTCTGGTGGCGGGTGGCGTCCGGCCAGCCGCTGCTCCCGCAGGTCACTCTTCCCGACGAGGCCATGTTCTGGCTGCCCGGACTGGCCATCATTCTCCTTCTGGCCATCGTGCTGGTGGCGCCGATGCTCACCAACTCGCGTTCCCCGCACATCACGTTTCTCCCCGAACAGATCGACATCGGCTTCGACCAGGTACGCGGCATGACCCGCGTGGTCGACGACGTGAAGCACACTCTCACCGTGCTCACCGACCACGACCGCTTTCGCACCAAGATGGGAGGGACGCCGCGGCGGGGCATCCTCTTCGAGGGCCCGCCGGGCACGGGCAAGACCCACATCGCCAAGGCGATGGCCAAAGAAGCCGGGGTTCCCTTCCTGTTCGTGTCGTCCACCGCCTTCCAGAGCATGTGGTACGGGATGACCGCCCGCAAGATCCGCGCCTATTTCAAAGCGCTGCGAAAGATGGCCAGGGAAGAAGGTGGCGCCATCGGCTTCATCGAGGAGATCGACGCCATCGGCATGCGGAGAGGCGGCACCTCGGCGGCCCACTCCGATCTGAGTGTCAACCGATCCGTCTCCGAAGGCACCGGTGGGGTGGTCAACGAGCTTCTCATTCAGATGCAGTCGTTCGATCAACCCAGCGGGAAAGAGAAGTTCCATCAGTGGGGTCTGAGCCAGGTGAACAAGTTCCTGCCCGACCACCGCCAGATCCAGGTCAAACCGACCGACTACAACAACGTGCTCGTCGTTGCGGCCACCAACCGGGCCGCCTCGCTGGACACCGCCCTCCTCCGGCCGGGCCGGTTCGACCGCCAGCTTCACTTCGGGATACCCGGCGCCAGCGCACGAGAAGACCTCATCGA
>CBDUEV010000136.1:0-3583 GCA_965366365.1 uncultured Acidimicrobiia bacterium
TACTCGATGGCGGCAACGCCGGAGCCGGTTCCGTCATCGGCGGTGATCGTCACCGTGACGGCGGTGTTGTTCCATCCGGCCGCATTCGGCGCCGGTGCAACGGCCCCACTCACCGTGGGAGCGCTCGTATCGACGATCTGGTACGTAACGGACTCGGTGGTTGTGTTGCCGGCAACGTCAGTGCCGGTCACCGCGAATGTCCTCGATCCCAGTGTCGAGGTATCGATGGGTTCCGCTGGTTCACAGGTGGCGATTCCCGAGCCGCCCGCTTCGTCCTGGCAGACGAAATCGGGGTCTGGTGGTGTCGAACCCTGCGGGTACTGGGCGCCTTCGCTCGGGCTGATGATGGTGACCGTCGGGGCGGTGAGGTCGAGCTGAACCTGGAGGGTGCCGACGTCGAACTGGCCGTCCCCGGTGTTGCCCACCGCGTCTCTTGCTCGGAAGTAGACGGTGGTTGCTCCTTGGGTGGACACCTCGAACGGGTTCTCGTAGATCGTCCACGGCGCGGCTGGATCGAGACGGTATTCGATCGTTTCGACTCCTGAGCCGGGATCCGTGGCCGTCAGGGTGACCAGGATCGGCGTGTTGTACCACCCGGAGGTGGTGGACGGAACGATGGCGGTCACGTCGGGTGCGGTCAGGTCCACCTGTATCACCAGCGGTGCGCCTTCGTCGCCCTGATTCCCGACCGCGTCGATGGCGAAGTAGCGAACCGTGGTGGTCCCTTCCTCGGACACTCCGAAGGGTCCGAGGTACTCGAGGGACGGTGCTGAACCATCGGTGCTGTAGAGAATCGTCTCGACCCCCGAACCGAACGGATCGACCGCCTCCAAGGTGACCATCACATCCCCGCCGTTCCAGCCGCTCTCGGTGGGGGGCGGGGCGAAGCCCCCGTAGGCAATCGGCCCGGACGCGTCCACGGCCACGAAGGCGACGCCTTGGTTGCCGGCGCTGTCGAAGACCTGGAGGAGATGTCCTCCATCACCCAGGATGGGGAGCAGGTCGCCGGACCACGGGGTGTCCGGCCCGAAGTCGAGGCGGTAGCTCACGATGGACTCGCCTCCTGCCTGTGTGACAGCCGAGGCGCTGGCGGTGCGGTACCAGCCGGTGGTCGCCGAGTAGTCGCCCTCCACCGTGATGACGATGAAGTCGGATTCGACGGGCTCGGAGGTCAGGAAGTTGACTCCCTTGGCGTCGGACATCGCCACGTTCCCGTTCGAGTCGACCGCCTGAACGAAGAACTCGTACTCGGATCCTGTGAACGGCTCGACGGGCCGGCCCCCGAGCCAGGTACCGGTCCCGGGAACTCTGGACAGGTCGACTCCTTGCCAGGTGGTGACCCCGACGGCGCCGTCGGGCCGGAACAGGACATAGACACGTTCGACATCGTCGGTGCCCGCCGGCCCATCGCCGGTGACGTCGATCTCGAAATGCACGACCTCGTCTCCGAAGCGGCCGATGCTCTCTCGGATGGTGGGGGCGGTCACATCGGTCGAGGCCGCATCCCGGTAATAGACGAGTGAACGGATCTCCGTGAAGAGTTCCTGGGTCGCCGATCCGCCCGGGCCGTCGGCCACGAAGCGTCCCGGCACCAGAAGCAGGCGTTGTCGGAGCTGGCCGGAGTCGTCCTCGAAGGTGGAGATGCGTTGGATGCCTGCCGGGAAAGTGGCATCTGCTGCTTCGGGACGATGGGCGTCCGTGGCGGCGCCGGCCGTTGCGTCTGCGATGTCCACGAGGGGGGTGAAGGTGAGCGGATCGAAGTCGGTCACCTGGAGCCCCGTGAGTCCTGTGATCAGTGCTCCCGCTGCCACGCTCTCCAGGCCCCCGACCCCATCGGGCTGTGTGACGTCGATGCCGGTGAGGGGTTGAACGGGCCGAGACCGAACCTGCAGTGTCTCTCCGTCGACTTCGTAGTAGTCGCCGTCGGGTGTTTCGACCAGGTGCAGAACACCGGGGCCGCTGATGGCGGTTCCCCCCAGTTGGAGGTCGACGGCGAGCGGGCTCGAGGTGAGACCCGTGAAGGGGTCGTTGAACACGACGGGGCCTGTCCCTGTGGCCGGAGGCGTTGCCGCCACGGCGCCGGTCGCCGGTCCGGTGACATACATGGGGAGCCCGTAGAGGGTGAATTCCTGCAGGACCTTCTCGTCGTATGGCGTCAACGTGAAGAGATCCGAGACGTACGCCTGCATGGCCAGCTGCCAAGCCTTCCCAACCGGGAAGCTACCGAGGCGTCCGGCGAACTCGGTGGCCAGGTCCTCGGACAAGGCGACCAGTTGGGTGTCTCCGTAACCGTAGCCCGTGTTGGCTGCCCAGATGGCTTGTTCCAGCCCACTGAAGGATTCGGCCCAGTCGATGGTGGGCGCGCCGATCTGAACGTCGGAGACGCTCAACCCGGCGTGGCATCCGACACTGAAAGCGACAGTCCTGGTCAGGCCGGTGGGGAGGTCGGCGATGGTGAACAGGTCGGATTCGTCGCCCGTTGAGTTGCCGAGGGCCGGAAGGGCGCGCGACTCGTCGAAGTGAGCGTTCAGTGATGCCACGGATGGGCCATCGGCGAGCAGGTCGATGAGACTCTGGCGGTCCCAGCTCTCGTTGTTGAGGAATCCGCTCTCGGGGGTCTCGCCGATCGCGAAGCCTTCAACCTGGAGCGCCTCTTTGATTGCTTCGGCGGAGTCGGAGAGGAAGTCATACCCGGAGGCGACCGCCGCGGTGGAGGGATCGAGCCGGCCTTCGTACAGCACGAAGTTGTTGAGCGCCAGAGCGATCTCCGCAGGGTGTTCGACGAGGCGACCGACCGCCAGCTCCGGGACGAAGAACTCGTGGTCGTTGACTGCGATACCCGCCGACGTTCCGTACGGGGTATCGGAGAGGTAGTAGCCGCCGAGCAGGGAGCCGATCAGTTCGTTGTTGCCGCTGAAGGTCAATCCGTGTTCGCGTTCGTTGGAGATGGCGGTTCCGTCGGGGATGCGGGCCATGGGAATCTGGGCGTCGTCGCCGATGATGACGATGTTGTCGACGGTCGGGTGGTCGGCGAGGATCGCGTCGAGGAGTGCTCCGATTTCTCGAACGACGTCGTTCGATGCCTGTGGATCGCATCGATCGTCGGCCAATCTCTCGAGGGCGGCGAACACGTCGCCGTCGCCGTCGACGGGCACGGCGGCCCCGATCACGCCCAAATCGGTCCATTCGGCAGTGGCCAGGCGGCCCAGCTCCGTGAGCACCTGCTGGTGGTCGTTCGGGTATTGCGCCACCAATCGAGCCTGGTTGTAGAGGAAGAGGGTGTTGACGCCGGCCGGGAGCACCGTGGGGAGGGTGCCTGGCGGTCCGATCGTGAAGGGGAGCGCGGTACAGGGACGTTCTGTCGATTGGCTGAGCTTGATGCGTAGGCCGAACGGAAGGTCGTTGGTAGCCCCGTTGTACGACGAGACCTGCACCACATATCGGCCCTCGCGGAGGGTCCCGGTGGCGATCTCCTCGTTCGTGGTACCTCGTTTGCCCGAGACGCTGTTGAGCACCTCATCGGTGAGTCCCAACGCGGCCGGATCGTGCGGCACGTCCTGAAGGGTGTCGGTGTCGAGCACCT
>CBDUEV010000137.1:0-3507 GCA_965366365.1 uncultured Acidimicrobiia bacterium
CGGTCAGCGCGTCGAGGACCTGCAACCGGATCGGATCACCGAGCGCAGAGAACAAAGTCGCCCGCTCTTCAAGCGTTCTTGATTCAAGAATCGTTGAATTCATAAGTCCATCGTTCCACCACCGACAGGTCGCGCAGTAGGGGCGGAGTCCCCGGATGTGGGCAGATCGGGAACGACGCCCGATTGGCGGGTCCTCGGTTGGAATGTCCGAAAAGGCGTCGGGGTGCAATAGTCTGAATACACGGAACTTTCCGGGCAGCTGCGCTGTCCAAAGAGAAAGACCATCACCAAGGTAGGAACCATGTCCGACTCGTTCGAACCGGTCCCTGGCGAGCAGCCAGAGCCCAACCCCCAAGTCCCCCAAGTCCCCGAAGAACCAAGGTCCAAAGCCATGTACTGGCTGCTCGGCGGCCTGCTGGTGGCTGTCATTGTGGTGATCGGCTTCCTCGCCGCGATCGTCTTCGGCGGCGACGAAGACCAGGCCCTCGACTCCACCACCAGCTCGACCGAGGCTGGTGTCACCACAACCACCGAGGCTGGTGAGGAGACCACCACCACCGTCGGCGAAACGACCACCACGGTGGCAGAGACGACCACGACCACGGTCGCTGACACGACCACCACCACCGCTCCGGTGGAGCGCCCCAACGTGCGGTCCGCCGACGAGGCGGCCAAGGCATATGTCTCTGCGCTCGGTTCAGGCGACACGGCGACCGGGTGGACGCTCTTGTCACCCGATGCCCAGGCAGCGGTTGGCTCCTACGAGAGCTTCGAGAGCCTCGCCACCGAATTCGTCGAGGGCTTCGGGGCGTGGAGTGGCGCCAGCGACGTCGACGTATACGAAAACCTGATGGCTGAAGGGGTGTCTGGCGATATCACCGTCGTCACCTTTGCCGGGGAGATCACCAGCGAAGGGATCACCGCCTTCTCGACGCTGGCGCTGCCGATCCGCGAGACCACCGGTGGCGAGTTCGAGGTGCTCTGGTTTGCTCCGCCCCAGCGGACCGACTTCGTCGCTCCAGAGGGAACGGATCCGCCCGAGGTGTTCCCTGCAGACGGCACCTTCCAGGTGCTCGTGCCGGAGGGCGTCACCACGGTGAAGTTCGCCGTGAACGAGCTTGGTGCCGTCTCCGGCGCCTTGGGGTCGCCGAGCGGGGGCAGCATCCTGGTCACCGTCACCCCTGACGGAGATCTACCGTCCGGTGACCACATCCTGACGGTTCTCACGATTGCCGGTGACGGGGTCGTCGCCGACGCCGTGCCCTTCGTCGTCGAATAGCCACACCACCGGGTGAGGGAGCCGATCGGCTCCCTCACCATTCGTTGGCAGGTGTCCTCAGCTGGTTTGGCGGAGGTCCCTCCGCTGGAACGCCACGACGGCCAAGCCCAGGAGCACGACCGTGATTGCGGCCAGGACGCCGGCGTGACCCCAATGCATACCGTTGAGGAGGGGGTCGCTGCTCAGGTAGTAGTAGAACGGCGACCACTTGGCGTACCCTGCCAGCCGGTCGCTGAGCGGTAGGAAGGCGTTGGCGATGAACATGACGAGCGCCAGCCCAATGGTCCCGTAGGTGGAAATCCTCGCCAGGCCGGTGGCAGCGCCGAGAAACAGAGCCAGCGCTCCGAAGGCCAGGCCGAGCAAGGTGACCAGGGCGCACGTCGCGGCGATGTTTCCCATGTCCATGTCGAGGCCGCCGACCAGGGAACCGGCTGCCACTCCGGCGAACGTGGCCACCCCGACAACGATTGCGGAGATCAGCATGGCGACCGACTTCTCCAGGAGAACCGTCGTCCTCGAGATGGGGTTGGCGAGGAGCAGGCCGATGGTTCGGCTCGCTTCCTCTCCCGCCAGGGCTCGGGCGGCGATCACCACGGTGACCACCATCACGGCGATCGGCGCCACCAGTCCGAAGGTCTCGACCTGGAAGAAGCCCTCGGCGGTGCTCATGTCTCCGCCTCCGACGATGGCCATCAACGCTTCGGGGAACTGATCGGAGAGATCCAACAAGGCTTCATCCATGAGCGGGTACATCGCTCCGATCATCACCCCCATGACCGTGAACATGAGGACGCCGGTCACCAAGGTGAGCCCCTGGTGCTCCGAAGCCGTCTTGATCCAGATTCGCGAGACACGGGTCGACCCGGCCAACCGGTCGAAGACCTTCTGCGTCATCGGGTTGGAGCGCAGCCGGTCGACCAGGCTGACGCCGACCGTCTGAGCCTTCAGGTCGCGGCGGTTGACCCCGAGGACGGCGATCGCCGCCAGCAGGGCAGAGCCGCCGCCCAGGACGCCGAGGTGACTCCAGCCCAGCCCGTTGTTGAGCGGCAGGCTGCCTGCCAGGTAGTACCAAGGAAAGGCTTTGGCGACGTTTTCCCAGCCGTCGATGAGGGGGAAGAGCCCAACCGCCACGAAGGAAAGGGCCAACACGCCGGCGCTGACTCCCGACGCCATGCCGCGGCTGCCCGTCCACGCCCCGATCGCCAGAGCCAGGAAGCCGAAGAAGACCGACGCCATGAAGATGTGAACGATGAGCGCTTCGATGCGCATTCCCGTCACCGAGACGTCCAGGAGCACGGGGGCAATGCGTCCCGCCGCCCACAGGAGAAGCGCACCGAAGCTGGTGAGGAGGATCATCGACGTCGCCTTGGAGGCGAGCACATGAGTCCTGCTCTTGGGGTTCCCGAGAAGGAGGCCGATGGTTCCTTCCCGTTCTTCGCCGGCGATGGATCCCGATCCGAGCGAGATTGCCAAGCCCGCCAGGGTCAGCGCCCCGTAGGAGCTGTAGATGGCGCCGTAGGCGAGGCCCGCCGCGTCGGCGCCGTCGGGGATGTTCATCATCGTCCGGAACGCTTCGGGCAGGCTGGTGTAGATGCCGAGGTCGATGTCCCGGTAGACCGCCATGCCGAAGATCATCAGAAGCCCCACGGTGGCGCCGCCGACCGTCATTCCCCGCCAACGGTCTCCGATCGTCTTCGTGAAGATGTTGGCCAGCATCAGACGGTCACCCCCTCGTCGCGGTAGTAGGTGAGGAAGATTTCTTCGAGGTCGGCTTCCTGGGTGTTGATGTCCACCACGTGGTATTGCTGGGCGGCCGTGGTGAGCAAGATGTCCATGTTGCCGTCGAAGGACATGAAGACGTGGTGATTGTCGACTGCGACGTCGCGGACGCCCGGCACGGACTCGAACACCGCTGCATCGACCGGGGCATCGAATTCCAGCTCTACCCGCCGCATCGCTTTCGACCGGAGTTCGGACACCGACTCGAGCGCCACCAGCTTGCCGTGTCGGATGATCCCGACCCGGTCGGCGATCCTCTGCACCTCGGACAGGGTGTGACTGGACAGAAAGACCGCCCGTCCCTCGTTGGCCACTTCCCGCATCATCTTCTGAAACTCGCGCTGGACGAGGGGGTCGAGGCCAGAGCTGGGTTCATCCATGATCAGCACCTGGGGCTTGTTCATGAAGGCCTGGATCAGGCCGACCTTCTGGCGGTTTCCCGATGAGAG
>CBDUEV010000138.1:0-3490 GCA_965366365.1 uncultured Acidimicrobiia bacterium
GGGGAGGTGGCCCGCCACAAAGTGGCGGGACGGAGGGGGAGCGGTTTCGGGGGCAGCCCGTGCGATGCTCCGAGGGCGTGACCCTTCGCTACAGCACCGTTCCGACGAAGTCACAGAAGATCTCGGCGACCGCCACTTGGCCGCCCGATTCCTGCCGATCCTCACTGAGGTCGAAGAGCCGGGCGTTGGGGATCGTTCGGGAGGCGTGCTCTGCCGAGGTGTGTGGATGGCAGCGTCCTTTGAACGGCACGACGGCGGTTGGAACGGCGATCCGGCCGAGCCTGTCATCGCTCACCCCCAACACCGGCCAACCGTCCCCATGCAGGAAAGCTGCTCTCCACCCGCGCATCACGTTGCGGAATCGGATGGGATCCATCGCCATCAGGACGTCCCGATTGGCGGGCTTGTGATCGATGAGCCGGGCGAAGTGATCGACCTCACACACGGCTTCCATGCCACCGTCCCGGCACGCCCGTAGATATCGGCCGTAGTAGTAGTTCGCCAAGACGCGACCCGCCACAGGACCGCCGGTGATTCCCCACAGGAGGAGGCCGCGCGTGGCGCCCGGATGGCGCTCAGCGAACCGAATGGCAGTACGTGCCCCGCGCGATTTTCCTGCCACGAGCACCGGCCCCCAGTCGAGATGGTCGAGCAACCGGTGCAGATCGTCGGCCCAGACATCCTCTTCGGGTTCGGACCGGTCGAAGCTGATCGACGACACACCACAGTTGCGCCGATCGTGAAGGATGACGCGGAATCCCCGCGCGGCGATGTGACGGGCCATCTCCTCGAGGTCGCCCAGCGAATGGCGCCCACTCGGGAAGACGGCGACCTGCGGCCCGGCCTCGCCGACGATCTCGTAGTGAATTTCGACGCCGTCGAAGTGCGCGGTCGGCATCCGGGCATCCTATCGTGGCCGACTCTGCGAGTCGGTTGGCCGACTCTGCGAGTCGGTTGGCCGACCCCGCCAGTCCGAGGCCGACACAGCCAGGGCACGACCCGGACCGAGGGTGCCACTGCGACCACCCGCGCTTGGGCTAGGCGGGGTAATCGAACACTTCGTCCAGCCGGCGCCCGAGCGCCCGGGAGATCTTGAAGGCCACCTCGAGCGACGGTGAGTACCTACCTTGCTCGATAGCGATGATCGTCTGTCGGGTCACCCCGACGGCTTCTGCCAGGGCGGCTTGGGTCATCTCACCTGCCGCGAACCGCAGGGCGCGGATCTCGTTGGTGACCCGGGTTGGCGCCATCAGAATCCCCGGCGATAGACCGCCACCTGAACAACGTTCGAGACGATCTCGCTCAGAACCATGCCGGCCAGGATCACATTGGCGATCCAGAAGTATTCGACCTCGAACATCGCCAATCCCAGCGCCGCCAGGGCTCCCGTTCCCAGAGCGAAACCACCCACGTACTCGCCGAAGCGGTGGATCTCCCTGTCCCGCTCATCGGTCTTCTCGGCCTCCGACGGATTCGTGACGGCCGCCACGATGTGCCCGATCACGGCCAGGACCACGAGGACGATGACCGCGCCGAGCATCTCACCCCGGTAGGCGATCTCCGACACCGGCGTGTCATTGGTCTGGCCGAGGACGTCGATGAAGTACCAGCCATACACAAACGTGACCACACCCAACATCAACCATGCGCTCTTCTCTTGAAACGACATGCTCCACCTCTGTCAAAGATTCTTTACCTCGTCAACGTAAAGCAAAGCCAACATCATGTCAATGATTTTTTACACTCACCGAGAGTCTGCTCTGCCGGACCGTCCCTGGTCGGCACCTCGCGCCGCGGCCACGTGCTGCCGCCGGGCCAATCAGGCTGACTGGACGGCCGCCCGGGCGGCGAACAACGCCCCAACGGCGGCGTCGACATCATCGGTGTCGGTCGCCCAGTCGGAAACCGACACCCGCATCATCCTCATCCCGTGGTGGGTGGTTCCGCTGAAGTAGGCCACTCCGTCGTTGCGGGTCCGTTCCATGACCGCGTCGTTGAACGCGTCGTGGTCGCCGTCGGCCTCCAACCACCGGACCAGCACCTGGTTGAACACCACCTCGTTGTGGATCTCGATCGCCGGGTCCGCGCCCAGCTGCTCAGCGAACCGTACGGCGAGATGGTGCGCCCGCAGGACGAGCTCGTCGAGGCCGGAACGACCGAGCGAGCGGAGGGTGGCGTAGACGGCGAGGCCGCGAGCGCGCCTCGAGAACTCCGGGTTCCAGTCCATGGGGTCGCGGTTCTCTCCGTCCCCCTGGATCAGATAGGAGGCGGACACGCTCATCGCCGACCGGTGCGCAGCCGCATGACGGCAGATGGCGATCCCCGAGTCGTACCCAACGTTCAACAGCTTGTGGGCGTCGGTCGACCACGAGTCCAAGCGCTCCATCCCGGCGCCGAGCCCGCTGAGGTCGGCGCAGGCTCTCGCCCACAGGCCGATCGCCCCGTCGACATGCACCCAGGTGGGGTTGCCGCGGCGGCGGTGCTCCTCGACGATATCGGCGACGGCGTCGAAGAGATCGAACGACCCCGTATTGACGTTGGCGGACTCGACGCACACGATCGTCGGCCCCTCCAAGCCCGACAGGGTCTCGGCGAGGGCCGCCGGGTCGATTCTCGATTGGTCGTCGCAGGCAACGAGGTGGGCGGTGGCATGGCCGAGCCCGAGGTAGCGCAAGGCGGCCTTGATGGTGGAATGCACGTCTTCCTTCAGCACCACGTTGACGGTGGGGGCGCCCTGCAGTCCGTCGGCTTCCACGTCCCACCCGGAGTCGCGCAGCACCTGATCGCGAGCGGCGGCCAGGCAGGTGAAGTTGGCCATCTGACCGCCCGTGACGAACCCCACCGACGAACCGGCCGGGAGTTCCAACACGTCGAGGACCCATTCGGCGGCGATCTCCTCCACGACCGCCGTCCCGGGCGTGATCGGGTAGAGGCCCGAGTTCTGATCCCAGGTGGTGGCCAGCAGATCGGCCCCGTAGGAGGCGGGGTGAAGACCGCCGATCACGAACCCGAAGAACCGACCGGTGGCGAACCCGGTGAGATACGGCTGGATCGACGAGGCCAGGTGCGACACCACCGACTCCGCCGGTTCTCCGTCGACCGAGAGGACGTCGCCGATCGCCCGACGGATCTCGGCGGCATCCTCCACCTCCCGGAACACGGGCGCGTGATGAAGCGCCTCGAGATACTCGAGCGCCGGCCCCATCGCAGCCGCGGTCACCCGACTCCAATCCGATTGCTTCATGCGCGCCCATCCCCAATCGTCCAGCAGCGAACAGTACCGCTCCGATCTCGGTGAGGGGACCGCCGACGGGTTGAAGGGGGCAGCCTTCCCTCCCCCGCCCCCGGGGGAGGTGGCCCACCGGCAACGCCGGCGGGCCGGAGCGGGTAGCCCGCCCACAACGCCGACGGATCGAAGGAGGTGGCCCACCCGCAACGCCAGCGGGTCGAGGGGGTGGCCCGCCCGCAACGCCAGCGGGTCGAAGGGGTC
>CBDUEV010000139.1:0-3438 GCA_965366365.1 uncultured Acidimicrobiia bacterium
TACTGGGCCTGGTCCGGGACCGAGACCGAGATCCACGTGGGCGGCAATCCCGAACCTCAGGCGCTCGGCGCCTGGGTCCACGAATCGATGACGTGGACGGTGTCGGCCCACGGTCCCGAGGGCCAGGTGTTGGGTCTTTCGTCGCCCGCCGGGCTCGAACCGTAGACGGAAACTGACGCCCAACCCTGCGCCAATGGTCGGCGCCGTCACCTCGACCACGACGCCTGGCCGCCAGAGCAAGAAGCCCCTGAGCAACCTCCGACGGCGGCGTTACGATCGCGTCGAGGAGCCAGTGATGCGTCCCGTGCGGCTCACGGAGAGCCCATCAGTCAGGCAGCTCAGTGAGGCGAGCCCTCGTCTCTGTGCCACCAGAGCCGTGCCTCCCGGGACGCTGCACGGGTGGCTGATCGCCGCGAGAAGGCTCTTGTTGATGCCACGAGGATCCACATAGGAAAGAAGGGCCATCATGCGTACCAGAATCCTGGTCGGTGTGATCGTCCTGATGGTCGTCGCCGCAGCGTGCGGTGACGGCACCACCACTACGACCACGACCACGACCCCGATGGAACCCGCCGCCTCCACCACCACGACAGTCGAAGTGACCACAACGACGGCGGTCGTCGCCACGACGACCGCACCCACCATCACGACGCCGTCGACGACCACCACCACGACGACCACGACGCCGGCGATGACCACCGTCGAGGCTGCGGTCGCCTTCGTCGAGGTGTGGTTGGCCGACGAATTCGAAGCTTCCGAGCCGCCCGAGGGCGTTCTCGGTCCGAGCGAGCTGGTGTGCACGGCTGCCGGCCCGATCGCAGTTGGCGGTGTGTTCGGCTGTTCGTTGGTGCCGAACACCTCCCCGGATCTCCAACTCGACGAGGGTGCGATCGTGGTCTACGTGCTCGACGCCACCGGTCGGTCTGCGTGGAGCGCGGGAACCGATGTTCCCGGTTCCCAGGCCGGACTCGCCGACGCCTTGGCGCTGGCCGGCACGGACCTGCTGTGCAAGGACCTCATGGATCCCGAAGTGATGGCGTACCCGTTCAGTGGGGTGGGACGTCCCGCCGACTCCGCCTACTTCTGGTCCCTGGTGTACTGGTCCCTGACCGGCCAACCTGACCGGATGGACGCCGACGGCGACGGGATCCCCTGCGAAACCCTCCACGATGCCGCCATCGTCACCCAGGTACTTTCGGGCGGTCCGGTCTACTGAGGGGCGAGGCGGCGAATAGGCTGAAAGGCCCCTGGCGGGACCCGGCCGGTTCTGGGTTAGTGGAGGGGCTATGTGCGAGCGGAGGGGAGCGGCCAGGCGTCAGCTTCCGAGGGGTCCAGGCGGGGAGGGTGTCCATGAAAGCAGTCACCTATCACGAGTACGGCCCGCCGTCTGTCCTGGCATGCCAGGACATTGATCGGCCGACACCGAAGCGGGGCGAGGTGGTGGTGCGGGTCGTGGCTTCGGCCATCAATCCGGGCGATTGGGATATCCTCCATGGGCGGCCGATGGTGCTCCGGCCCTCGACCGGCTTGTTCAAGCCGAAGCACCCCGTGTTGGGGTTGGCCGTGGCAGGGACGGTCGAAGTGCTCGGTGCTGGTGTGACGGCGTTCCGCCCGGGCGACAAGGTCTTCGGCGAGATCCGCCACGGCGGCTTCGCCGAGTACGCGTCGGTCCCCCAAGATGCTCTGGCGCCCATGCCCAGGAACCTCACCTTCGAACAGGCGGCGGCGGTGCCGGTGGTGGGGCCGACGGCGCTGGCAGCCCTTCGAGACGTCGCCCAGGTCAAACCGGGACAGAAGGTGCTCATCAACGGGGCAGCAGGCGGCGTGGGGACGTTCGCGGTGCAGATCGCCAGGGCTTTCGGAGCCGAGGTGACCGGTGTGTGTAGCGGTCGGAACGTTGATCTGGTCCGCTCGCTGGGCGCCGATCACGTGGTCGACTACACCCAGGAAGACTTCACCGCCGGTGGATGGCGCTACGACGCGATCTTCGACAATGTCGGGAACCGCTCGATGGCGGATTGCCGCCGGGCTCTGGCGCCTGACGGCACGTTCATCCCCAACTCGAACAAGGGGGGCGGCCGGTGGCTCGGGGGATTCCTGCCGCGCGCTGCATGGGCCTTGCTGGTGACGCCGTTCGTGTCGCAGCGGCTCCGTCCGTTTGCCGCCACCAGCGATAGCAAAGAGTTGGCCGCCGCTACGGAGTTGATCGAAGCCGGAAAGGTGACGCCCGTCATCGACCGCACGTATCCCCTCGCCGAGACGGCTGCTGCCCTCGCCTACTACGGCGAAGGCCATACCCGTGGGAAGGTCGTCATCAAGGTGGCGGCCGATCTCGAGGCGTGATCGCCTGAGGAGGTTGGACTTTGGACGAGACAAGGCTCATTCTGTCGGGACTCTGGGTGGCGCTGATGCTCGTCTACCTGTTGGGCGATGTGCTGCGGATCTTCGCCGGTGACTTCGAAGCCGGAGCGATCGACGGCAAGGAGATCGGGTCGGGCATGTATCTCGGGATGGCCGTCATCATGCTGATCCCGATCGTCATGGTGGTTCTGTCTCTGACGTTGCCGTTTCCGGCTGTCCGCTGGACCGTCATCGGGGTGGCCATCTTCCAGATCCTCTTCAATATCGTCGGACTGCCTTACCCCGGCTGGTACGACAACTTCCTCATCGTCGTCAGCTTCGTCTTCGACGCCCTCATCCTCTGGTACGCCTGGAACTGGGCCGGATAGCCGTCGCCGTGCGCCTCTAGATTGGGTGGCGATGACCGATTCAGACCGACAAGCCGTCCTCGAGGTGATCAGCGAGGTCTCCCACCCGCAGCGACGGGCCGACGCCTCCGAACTGCTCGAGCTCATGAGCGAAGTCACGGGGTTCGAACCGCGGGTGTGGAGCGCCAACACCATCGGGTTCGGCCAGTACCACTACCGCTACAAGACCGGCCAGGAAGGCGACTTCTTCACCGTCGGTTTCTCGCCCCGCAAGGATCGCCTCACCCTGTACATCATGTCGGGCCTGCGAGGCTTCGAGGACATTCTGGAACGGTTGGGACCCCACACGGCCAGCAAGTCGACGGTACACCTCAAGCGACTTGACGACGTCGACCGATCCGTTCTCACCGAACTCATCTCCGAATGCGTCAGACACGTCGAATCGGTCGAGCTATCGATGGGTGCCATCCCCCGAATGAGCGACATCCCACCGCGCCAAGGACGAGCCGGCTCGTGACCCTCTAGGCCATCCCGCTGGTGGGGCTCCCTTTTCTCCCCCCATTGTTGGGGGGAGCACCCGAGCCGGAGGTGAGGGGGTGGGGGGTGTCGCGCGGTGCGGTGCCCCCTCCGTCCGGCAGGCTTTGCCGTCCGGGCTCCTTTTTCTCCCCCCAACAATGGGGGGAGTACCCGAGCCGGAGGTGAGGGGGTGGGGGGTTGTGGCGCGGAGCGG
>CBDUEV010000140.1:0-3352 GCA_965366365.1 uncultured Acidimicrobiia bacterium
CCGGGCTTGGACGCCGCCGAATACCTGCGAGAATCGATCATCGACCCCGATGCCTATGTGGTCGATGGCTTCCCTGCCGGACAGATGCTGTCCGACTTTGCGACCAGACTGAGCGATGATGAAATCGGCAATCTGGTCACCTTTCTCCTGACTCTCGAAGAGGAACGATGATGAACATTCGAATTCCGTGGCTCCCGGTGCTGATCGTGGTCGCCCTCTCGATGGCGGCGTGTGGCGATTCGACCACTCCGGTCGAGGAGGCCACCGGTACGACTTCCGGGAGTACAGTTCCGACCGGCCCACCGGACGGCGAGGAGATCTATTCGCGGACCCTTCTCGATGGCCGCCCCGGATGCATCACCTGCCATTCGCTCGAGCCGGGTGTCGAACTGGTCGGACCGTCCATGGCAGGGGTGGTGGCCCGAGCCGAAGCGGCGTCGCCCGACGATCCGGCCGCCTACATCCGAAAGTCCATCGCCGTCCCCGATGCCGAAGTGCTGGAGGGCTACGTGGCAGGTTCCATGCCGCAGTCGGAGCTCACCGACGCCGAACTCGACGCTCTCGTGGCGTATCTCTTGGAGGTCGGCGGGTGAGCCACACGACGTCAGAGGTCGGGAAACGCTTCCTCGGTGCCGGTTCCCGCCGAGCCGGCCACCGTGCGTACGCCTCTCAGGACCCCATCTGGTCCCAGGACGTACGTCGCGGTACCGTGCGACGACACGGCGAACTCGTCGAGCGTCTCCCACTCGACCTCGAGCTGGTCTCCGGAAAGAACTCCATGCCCTTCCTGCACCGCGCCGGTCACCACCCAGTGGAGGGCGTACTCGCCGGGACGTTCCGTGGCCTCGATGGTGAGCACACCGCCGTACTCGATCCCGTCCGGGTCGAAGCCGTTGACGGCGTAGCTACCCCCCAATTCGCTGCGATCACCCTGCACGGAGGGGACGTAGCAGGCGACCAGGCTCAAAGAGAGCGCCAGAGCGATCCAGGTTCTTCGCATCCGTGGGATGCTAGAGGCTGGCCGGAGACCACTCGTCGGAGGGCAGGACCATGACACGGGGAACCAAGATCACGCTGACGATCCTCGGAGGGATCGTGGTGGCGGTCATGGCATTCGCCATCCTCGAGCCCATCCAGGTCCTCCCCCGTATTCGGCTGGCCCCGGGATTCTCGCTGGTCGAGGCCGACGGGACCCGCCTGACGAGCGAGGACTTGCGTGGATCGATCGTGCTCTATCACTTCACGCATCTGTCATGCGGTGCCGACTGCGACGGTGCCATGGAGACCCTGACCGATGTCACGGCTCGGGCTGCCGGAATCGACCTGGCCGGCGCGCCGTTCGAGGTGGTCACGGTGTCGTTCGACCCCTCTCGTGACACCCCCGAGGTGATGGCAGCTCGCCTGGAGGAACTGGGCGCTCCACCCAATTGGCATTTGGCCACCCAACCGGACACCGACCTCCTCCGTACGGTGATCGGTTCTGGGTTCGAGACCTGGTACGAAGAGCAGGACGACGGTTCTTTCGCCTTCGATCCGGTCTTCGTTCTCGTGGACGGGTGGGGTGTGATTCGCGGGGAGTACCGCTACCAGGTCCTGGTGGAGGACGTCGACCGGATTTCGCGCCACATCGACGTTCTCGGCCAAGAGCTGCGCAACAGCGACGGGGCCGCCACCCTCGCCTACGAAGCCGCCCATCTTTTCTTGTGCTACCCGTGAGGAGGCAGCGATGATCGAAACGCAGGATGCGCCGACGCCACCGCCGGCTGTAGAAAGACGCCTCTGGCCATGGGTTGTGGCGGCCATCGTCGTCGGGGCCATCGCCGCCTACTTCGTGCTGGGAGCCCTGAACCCCTACGTGTTCCACGGGGCCATACTTCAATCCGACGGACCGGCACCGGCCGTGGACCTGATGGCCACCGACGGGCAACCACTCGACCTCGCCGCCTTCGACGGCAAGGTCGTGGCCTTGTATTTTGGGTACACGTTCTGCCCCGACGTGTGTCCCACGACTCTTTCCGACGTCGCCAAGGCGAAACGCCTTCTCGACACCGACGAGGTACAGGTGATCATGGTGACCGTCGATCCGGCCCGGGACACCCCCGAACTCCTGGATCGCTACGTGACCTCGTTCGATCCGTCCTTCCTCGGCGCCTATGGGTCCGAGGCGCAGATCGCCGAAGCGGCCGCCCTCTACGGGGTCTACTACGAGGCTCAGGAAGGGACCAAAGCCACTGGCTACCTGGTGGACCACACGGCAACGCTGATGGTCATCGACCCAGAAGGGCACCTGAAGCTGTTGCTCCCTTTCGGTGTGAACGCCGAGGGCATGGCAGCAGACTTCGAGTACCTCCTCGACTGAGAAGAAGGAACCCATGTTGACCAAGACCCTGCCCTGGCTTGCCGTGCTGGCCCTCTCGCTGACCTCCTGCGGCGGCGACGGATCGATAACGATCGAGGAGGCCTGGGGACGGCCTTCTCCCGCCATGGCGGAAGCAGCAGCCTTCTACATGCAACTCGACAACTCGACGGAAGCCGATACCACCCTTGTCGCCGCCACCGCTGATCCATGTGGGACCGTAGAACTCCACATGTCGTCGATGAACGACGACGGTGTCATGTCGATGACTCGGATGGAGGCTGGGATCGCCGTACCGGCCGACAGCACGGTGATGCTGGAACCGGGCGGTCTGCACATCATGTGCATCGGCCTCGACCACGAACTCGAGACAGGTGAGACGATCGAGGTCCAACTCGAGTTCGACAACACCGATGCCCAAACGGTCGAGGTCGAGATCCGCGAGGAGTAGTGGTCCCGCAGAGAACGCGGTTTCGGTCGATTGGCTCTTCCGCCCTGACATCGCTGCCGTGATGTTCGTACCCCACTCGCCGGCGATGCGCTCCCGACAAGGGCGAAGCTTCGCCTCATGGCGACGCGAGAGGTGGTGATCGAGGCACCCCCCGCCCAAGGGTCACGATCCCCGGACGAGGGCGCCTCCGTGGCCCATCCCCGGAAGACGCCCGGCCACCTCGGGATCGACGATGCCCAGCGGCACACCGCTGCCGTGGCGGCAGCTCGAGCTCTGGGCATCGGAGGGAGCCTTTCCGAAGCGTGCTGCTTGATGGGATCAGGATGCACCCGGATGGCTGCTGCCGACTCCGCTCCCCGGGCCCGACCGATGTAGCCTCCGACCGTAGATGGCCCGCCACCAGCGGTGATTTTTTTTCGGCTTTGAGCGTCCTCTGCTCGATGCGCTGGCGTAGGGTCGACCCAAGGCGATCCGACGCGCTGCAGTGAGCAGCGGACGAGGCGCCAGATAGGTGGCGGGAATGGCCTTGGGAGGCTTCGCATTCA
>CBDUEV010000141.1:0-3324 GCA_965366365.1 uncultured Acidimicrobiia bacterium
GTCACATCGATCGAGGTTCGCAATCCAGCCTCCTCGAGCTGGGCGGCCACCGAGGCCGCGAAGTCGTTGTGCCGGTCGGCGACCGGAACGATGGCGGCCTGCACCGGAGCCAACCACATCGGAAACGAACCGGCGTAATGCTCGACGAGGACACCGAAGAAGCGCTCGATCGAACCGGCCTTGGCGGCGTGGATCATCACGGGCCGCTCCTTCACGTTCCCTGCGGCCACGTAGTCGATATCGAAGTTCTCGGGTAGGGCGAAGTCGACCTGGATGGTGGACATCTGCCAGCGACGACCGATGGCGTCCCGAACATGGACATCGATCTTGGGGCCGTAAAAGGCCCCCTCCCCCTCAGCGGTCTCGTAGGGGATGTCGGCCTTCTGGAGGGCGTCTTCCAGGGCGTGCTCGGCAATCCGCCACAACTCCTGATCACCCACGGATTTCTCCGGTTCGGTGGACAGATCGGCCTCGAAGTCCTCGAATCCGAAATCCCTCAGCCAGGTCAGGACGAAATCGAGATGCATGGCCAGCTCGGCGGCCAGCTGATCCCGCCGGCAGAAGGTGTGGCTGTCGTCCTGAGTGAATCCGCGCGCCCTGAGAAGCCCATGGACGACTCCGGATCGCTCCGAGCGGTACACCGCAGCCAGCTCCGAAAGGCGGATCGGCAGGTCGCGGTACGACCGGCCGGAGCTTCCATAGATGAGGACGTGGAAGGGGCAGCTCATCGGTTTGACCCGGTAGTTCTGCCCACCGTCCATCTCCATCTGCGGGTACATGTTCTCCGAGTAGAAGTCGAGGTGCCCGGAGGTCTCCCAAAGCTCCTCTTTGGCGAGGTGGGGGGAAAACACGAAATCGAACCCGTACTTTTCGTGAAGGCGCCGACTGTGGTCCTCCATCACCTTCCGGATTTGGCCACCCTCGGGGTGCCAGACCGCCAGGCCGGCGCCCAGCTCCTTAGGGAAGGAGAACAGGTCGAGTTCCGGCCCGAGCTTCCGATGATCTCGCTTTTCCGCTTCCTCGAGCCGTTCCAGGTAGTCGTCGAGTGCCCGTTTCGACTCCCATGCGGTGCCATAGATTCTCTGGAGTTGGGCATTGTTCTCGTCGCCGCGCCAATAGGCGCCCGCCGAACGCAGGAGCTTCACGGCCTTGAGTCTGCCGGTGCTGGGGAGGTGAGGACCGCGACACAGATCGACGAAGCTGAGGTTCTTGTACACGGTGAGGCCATCGCCAGGCGCTACCTCCTCCGCCAGATCGGCTGCGCCGACTGCCTCGATGATCTCGGTCTTGAAGGGCTGATCACCGAACGCGGCCAGTGCCTCCTCTTCGCTCATCTCAACCCGCTCGAACGGCTGATCCTCCGCGACGATCTCCGCCATGCGGGCTTCGATGGCCTCGAGGTCATCCGGATGGAACGGTCGGCCGATATCGAAGTCGTAATAGAAACCGTCGGTGATCGCTGGGCCGATGGCGAAAGTGGCACCTTCGAAGAGATCCAGCACGGCCTGCGCCATGATGTGGGCGGCACTGTGCCGCATGACGTGGCGTCCCTCTTCGCTGTTCTCGGTGATCACGGAAAAGACACCGCTGGACGGAAGGGGACGATGCAGGTCGTATTCCTGGTCATCGAGCTTCACCGCGACCGCCGCCTTGGCCAGCCGGGCACCGATTCTCTCGGCGACCTCGTAGCCGGTGACCCCATCGGCGAACTCGTTGGTGGAACCGTCGGGGTACGTCAGAGTGATTGCCACGTTGGTTCCTATTCCTTTTTCGCGCTTTTGCCAGTAGGCTAATCGGTGCGGAAACGGAGGTAGTGCGAATTCCTCCGCCGCTACATCTCAGGGTGCATGGGCAGGGTCATTTGGGAGGATGTCGCCACATGGAGGTACTTGAAGTCGTTCGCGCCATCGCCGAGGGCGGTCGCGTCCATGAACTCGCCGGAGACAATTACCGTCTCTTCCGGGTCTGGACCGACGGCGCCAGCTCCATGGTGAAGGTGTATTCCTCCGAGAGCTGGTCGCGACGCGAGGAGCGTGCCTTGAATGCCCTGGCTTCGGTCGAGGGCATACCCACCGTCATCGCCCGAGGCTCGACCAATGGCATCGCCTGGATGCAGATCGAGGATCCGGGGATGTGGAATCTCGCCACACTTCCCGAGAGCCCCCAAGCCGCCATCCAGGCCGGCCGGATACTCCGCAGTCTCCACGACGCGGACCCATCCGGTCTGACCAACCTCACCGGGGGCATGAGTCCCGAGAAGATCGAAACCGACTACCGAGCCACGTTCGATCGCTTGGAGCGGTACCGGGGCCGCTTGGGCATGCCGCGGTCGATCATCGACCGCGCTTTGGCCGCACCGCTTCCTCGGGCCAGCGTACCGCGCTCCTCGCACACCACCCCTCGCCCGGAGAAGTTTCTCGTGGCGGAGGACGGCCGCGTCACCCTGCTCGACTGGGGTTGGGCCACGATCGCCCCGCCAGAATGGGACTACTCCCTGGCGTGGTGGTCGTTCGGCGCGGGAATCGGCGAACGGGCCGTCGCCAAACTCATCGAGGGATACGGCGCCGCCCTCTCCGACGAATCTCTTCAGCCATGGGTCGTCTACCACGCCGGAACCCACCTTCTGCGCAAAGCGGAAACGCAGAGCGGCCGGCTCGAACAGCTGGCACCGATGGTCTCCGAACTCGGGGAGATCCTGGTCGCCTAGGGAACCTTTCTTCCGGGGAAGGAGGCCTTGGCAGCAGTCACTCGCTCGACCAGCACTCGGCCCGCCCCGGGCACCCAAATGGGCGAGATCGCGAAATCCACCAATCTCCTGGCTTCTGCATTTAACCTGTACCGCAAGGCAGAAGCAGGAGGAGACCAGGTGTTCGAACTGTTCACCACGCAAAAGACGCGAAACGGGATGATTCCCCCAACGCTGCGGATCGTTGAATCGTCAGCATTCGACTCCGCCTCCGACGACCTTCCCTGTCCGTGGTGTCACGCCCCGACAGCCGAGACCGACGAGCATTGCCCGGCCTGCCGCCGGACCTTCGGTGAGCTTCGTTTGAGTCTCTGAGTCGTTCAGAGAGTTTTGACAAAGCTGCGGTCGATGTGGTCGACCCAGAACCCGATTCTTTCGTAGAGAGCCAGAGCCTTGGTGTTGGCCGCGTCGACATACAGCATGCCGATCTGACACCCCCGCTGGTCGTGGAGATAGTCGAGACCCGCCACGGCCAACGCCAGTCCGAGGCCCCTTCGCTGTGCGTCGGGATGCACAGCGATCACATAGATCTCCCCGACGTCGTCCTTGTGAACCTTGGTCCAGCAGAACCCAACCAG
>CBDUEV010000142.1:0-3275 GCA_965366365.1 uncultured Acidimicrobiia bacterium
GGCGGCCGGACTCAACTACATCGACACCTACCACCGGACCGGCCTGTACCCCAAGCCCCTTCCTTTCATCCCGGGGCTCGAAGGGGCCGGCACCGTGATCGCACTCGGCGAAGGTGTGACCGATTTGCAGCTCGGTGATCGGGTGGCGTGGACGTCCGGTCCCGGCGCGTATGCCGAGCAGGTCGCCATCGACGCTACCCAGGTGGTGACGGTTCCGGCCGGTATCGAACTCGAGAAGGCGGCCGCCGTCATGCTGCAGGGGCTGACCGCCCACTACCTGTCGTCCAGCACCCACCGCCTCACGCCTGGCGACCGTTGCCTCGTGCACGCCGGCGCCGGAGGCGTCGGCTTGCTCCTCATTCAGATGGCCAAGCAGGCAGGTGCCGAGGTGTACACCACCGTGTCCTCGCCGCAGAAGGAGGCGTTGGCCCGCCAGGCCGGCGCCGACCACGTCTTCGGGTACGAGGATTTCGTCGACGATATCGAAACCACCGCCGGGTCCCGACCGCTCGACGTCGTCTACGACGGAGTCGGCGCCGCCACCTTCGAGCCAGGTCTTCGCCTCCTCCGCCCCAGGGGCCTCATGGTGCTCTATGGGCAGGCGTCGGGGCCGGTCCCGCCCATCGATCTGCAGGTGCTGAGCAGAAACGGTTCCCTGTTCGTGACGCGACCCACGCTGTTCGACCACATCGCCAGTCGCCCGAACCTCGAGGAACGGGCCGCGGCCGTGTTCAGGGCAATGGAACGTGGTCAGCTGGAGGTTCGGATCGGACAGACCTGGCCGCTGGCGCAGGCGGCCGATGCCCACCGGGCGCTGCAATCTCGCGCCACCACCGGCAAGACTCTCCTGATCCCGTGACGAACGGGCACCAGCCGATGCTGGAGGGCGTCCGCGTGGTCGACCTTTCAAGAGTCCTGGCCGGGCCGTTCGCAGCGCGCCTCCTCGGCGAGTTGGGGGCCGACGTCATCAAGGTGGAGAGCCCGGCCGGCGACTCGGCGAGGGGCATCGGCCCGTTCCTCGGAGACGCCAGCCTCTACTTCGCCAGCCTCAACTCCTACAAGCGCGGGATGGTGCTCGATCTCGCCGCCACCGAGGACCGCGCCGCACTCGACGCCCTCCTGGCCACCACCGATATCGTCATCGAGAACTTCCGAACGGCAGCCGCAGAACGCCTAGGGTGCCGACCCGACGACCTGCTCGAGACCCACCCCCATCTGACGCTCATCACCATCACCGGATACGGCCGCAACAGCGATCGAGCCGACGAACCTGCCTTCGATCTCACGGTCCAGGCTGAATCCGGGGTCATGTCGGTGACCGGGCACCCCGGCAGTCCACCTACGCGGGCCGGGATCCCGGTCGGTGATCTGGCCGCCGGCATGTGGGCAGCCCTGGCCGCGGTGGCCGGCTACTCGGCCCGCCTTCGCAGTGGCCACGGAAGGAGCATCGAGATCCCGCTGCTCGATTCGACGCTCTCGATGCTGGCATACCTCGGAACGGGAGCCGTGGCCACCGGCACCAACCCGGACCCGGTGGGCGCCGGTCACCCCAACATCGTTCCCTACGGAGCGTTCGCCACCGCCGACGGCTGGTTGACCATCGCCGTCATCGGGGACCGTTTCTGGCCCCGGCTGGTGGAGGCACTTGGACTCGACCCCTCCCTACTCGACTTGGCCACCACCCGCCAGCGGGAGGCCCACCGCCTCACCGTCGATGCTGCCGTGACTGCAGGGTTGATGGGCCTCACCACATCCGAGGCCACGGAGAAACTGGCCGCCGCAGATATTCCCTGCGCGCCGCTCCGGTCGATTCTCGACGCCGTTTCGACCCCATACGTGCAGGGTCGAGATCTGGTGGAGCGGTTCGATACCGACGACGGGCCCTACGCGGTCATCAGGGGCCCGATCGGAGGCGCCACCCGCCGGCCGGCTCCGAAGCTGGGCGAACACACCGCGGAGATACTCCGAGAACTGGGCAGTTGACGGACGAGAAAACCCCCGCGGAGTCCGCGGGGGTTTTCTCAAGAGAAGCAGTACTTCAGCAACCGAAGGTCACTGCCGCAAGAGGACCAGCTTGCGGACTGCTCGTTCCCGGTGGTCCGAGGTGAAGTCGCTACCTACGAAGAAGCAGCCACTCCTCGTGGCCGCTTAGCGCTCGGCCACCTCCAGAGTCCTGAAAAGCTTGGATAACAAGTCGGACCACCTCCTTTCTCTGGTCTGCACAGTCAAGCACACCGCGGCGACAATGGAAACAGTTTTTGCGTCGAGCTTGTCGATCGGTCAGCCTGGCCTCATGATCTCGACCGTCGACTACATCATCGCCATCGTGTTGACGGTGATCGGCGGGGCTCTGCAGGGAACGGTGGGCTTCGGATTCGGGGTGTTGACCGTCCCGATTCTGACGCTCGTCAATCCCGAACTCACCCACCTGCCGCAAATGCTGACCTCGGTGGTCGCCACGGCGTGGGTGCTGCTGCGCGACCGGAGCGGGCTGGATCTGTCGGGTGCATCCTGGGTCATCGCGGGTCGGCTGCCCGGAGCTCTCATCGGGGTGTGGCTCTTGTCGACCGCCACCCAAAGGTTCCTCGACGGCGCCATCGCCGCCATCGTGATGGGAGCGGTGATCGTGATCGGGCTCGGATTCAGTATTCGATTCACGCGCCGCAACCAGTTCCTCGCCGGACTCACCTCGGGTGTGTCAGGAGTGACTTCGGCGGTGGGGGGACCTCCGCTGGCGCTGCTCTATCGGAGCCAAAACCAGGACACCATGCGTTCGACGATGGCGGGAATCATGCTGGTCGGCCTCTCCATCAACATCACGGTGACGGCCCTCGCTGGTCAGTTCACCCGAACCGATTTCGAGGTGACCGGCCGACTGGCTCCAGCTCTGGTAGTGGGATTGCTGGTGAGCAATCGCCTCCGCGGACGACTCGGGGGCGCATCGGTGAGAACCGGCGTCTTGGTGGTCGCCGGCTTCTCTGCGCTCCTCTTGTTGGGCCGCGCGGTGTTCGGCTAGTTGAAGCTCAGGTCGATCGCAGTCGAGTTCTGGCTGAGATCGACAACGGGGCCACCGGACAGGTCCGTCAGTGTCCTACTGAGGACGGCTCGGCGACGGCTCGACGCTTCGCCGGTGCCGACCGACTCGGCGGAGTTGGCTGCGGCGATCTCCCGGAGGTACATCTCCAGCGTCACCGGATCCCACTGTTCGTGCATTGGTCGACTCCTCTCGACCCAGCACTACCCCGAGTGGTCACTGTAACGCTGATAGTACTATT
>CBDUEV010000143.1:0-3261 GCA_965366365.1 uncultured Acidimicrobiia bacterium
CATCGAGTTCCTGGGGGGACGGGCCGGTCACCTTGTGATCGTCGCCGCCGGTCACGAGCATGACAGGCCCGTCGGGGCGGCAGCTGACCGCGCAGGCCGACGAGTGGCAGACGGTGCGGATTCCCGACACTTGATCACGTCCCATCTTGGTGGTGGTGGTGAGGATGACCCGACGGCCCTCGGTGGCGAGCTCGGAGCCCAGCCGGAACAAGATGGTCGATTTTCCGCCGCCACCGACCAGGGCGACCATCTCTCGGGACGCCAGTCCCATTCGCTCGGAGAGAGTCACGGTTGCCCGTTCATCCACCCCAGGACCGCTTCGAGCACCCCACCGCCAACCGACAGGGCCTTGTCGGAGATCTCGAAGCACGCCGCCGCATCTGCCCGTGGATCGATATCGGCGATCTTGAGACCAACCGTGACGTCCCCATCCGCCAGCAGGCCACGCACCACACCCCCGATCTCGGTGGTCACCGGCGTGCCGTCGATGGCCCCCAGTTCGTCACCCGCCGCCACCAGATCGCCGATGCCAACCTGCCACACCAGGCGCCCCGACGAAGCAGCGTGCAGGACTCGGGTCGCTCGCGCTCCACCCAACGCGCCGGGCACTCCGGTGTTGGCGAGGGCACCACCCTGCCAGATGACCCTGCCCAGGCGGTGTCCCCTCATCGTCTCGACCACCGCGTGGCAGTCCATCCCGGCCGAGAAACCAGGTCCGAGGCCGACGACCAGCGGGGCGTCGGTGATGGCGGTGTCGACGTTTCGTTTGGCGAGTCGGGCGTCCACTACCACCTGTGCCGGCTCCGCCAGCTGCGGCAGCGTCGGACTCACCAGGACCGGCACGCGTCCTGAGCGCGCCATGTGCACGGCTTCGGCGACGTCGTCGAGCCGGAAGGCCATGAGCTCCTCGACCCGCTTGACGCCGTCCGTGACGGCAGAGGACAGGGCGACCTCCCGGCGGATGGTGAGCGGCCGTTCCAGCTCGAGGACGATCACGGGAAAGCCGGCCCGACGGAGCCGGTAGGCGACACCGGTCCCGAGATCACCTCCGCCCCGGATGATCACCGGGTATTCGGGGAAGAGCATCACTCCTCCTCGGGCAGAGTTCGATTCACCTTGATCACCTCGGACATGATCGATACTGCGATCTCTTCGAGCGTCTCGGCGTTGACTTCGATGCCGATGGGTGAGTGCACCCTTTGGAGGTCTTCAGCGTGCACGCCGGTGGCGATCACCTGGTCGCGAGTGGTCTTCCATCGGGTGGCGCTGCCCATCACCCCGATGTAGCGGGCAGGTGTCTGGATGAGCAACGGCAGCACGGTGGCATCGAGTTCGGGACTCCGGGTGACGACCACGATCGAGGCGTCGGTTGGGACCGGGTGAGCGGCCAGGGCGGCCTCGACACTGCCAGGGAACCGGACGTCTGCCAACGGCAAGGCTGCCTCCGACACGGCCTCGGGACGGTCGTCGATGGCGATGGTCCGGTACCCCAACCAGTGCGCCAGTTCGACCACGGATCGACCCACGTGTCCGCATCCGATGACGTAAACGCTGTGTGGCGGCATGAACGGCTCCACATAGATGGCGACGGTCCCTCCACAGATGCCCGGGTCGCCTTTCGCCGGGTTGACCAGATCGTAATCCAACAGGCGCGTGGAACCATCGACGAGGCAGCGTCGGGCTTCGCTGATCACGGCCGCTTCCATGGCGCCTCCGCCCACGGTCCCCACCGTCGAACCATCCTCGAAGACCAGCATCTTGGTTCCGGCATGGCGCGGGACCGACCGTCTCGTCTCGACGATGGTTGCCTGCGCCACAGGCCGGCCGGCTTCGATGGCGGCCGTCAGGGCATCCCAGATGTCCAGGTCTCTGCGCACCCGGCTACCGCAGCGCCCGCCACACACGCTCAGGCGTGAACGGGATGGCGTCGATTCGAACCCCGGTGGCGTTGACGATGGCATTGCGAATCGCCGGCGCCACGCCGTCTTTGGGGATTTCGGCAATGGCCTTGGCCCCGAACGGCCCGGACTTCTCCATGGTCTGCACCAGGTAGGCCTCGATCCTCGGCATCTCGTCACTGCGGTAGATCTTGTACGGCCCGAGCCGTGCGTTGACCATGCGTCCGGTCTCGTCGAGCACCATCTCTTCGCAGTGGGCGTAGCCGAGCGCTTGGATCATCCCGCCTTCGACCTGACCGGCGGAGGTCATCGGGTTGATCGGGACACCGCAGTCGACCGCCATCACCAGCGCCACAACGGTGACCTGGCCGGTGCGGATATCTACCTCGACCTCAGCGAACTGAGCTGCATAGGGGGGAGGCGACTCCGGCGCCACGTAGGAAGCCGTCGCCATGATCTGGTGCTGGTTGTCCTGGTGCAGGGAATGCAGGGCTACCTCCGCGAGGCTCACGGAGCGCCCATCGGCTGCGAAGGCTGCGCCGTCGCGGAGAACCACCTCACCCGGCCCGTCCAGGTCGAGCAGGAGAGCGGCGCGTTGAGCGATCTGGCCTCGTACGTCATCAGCCGCTTTCTTGACTGCCATTCCGGAGACGTACGTCGTACTGGAGGCGTAGGCGCCGACATCGAAGGGCGTCATGTCGGTGTCGGCGGCGTAGACCAGGATGTCTTCGGTGCGCACCCCGAGAACCTCCGCGGCAATCTGGGCGAGAATCGTGTCGGCGCCGGTTCCGAGGTCTGTCGCTCCCATGAGCAGATTGAAGGAACCGTCGTCGTTGATCTTGACACTGGCGGCTCCCATGTCGAGGCCGCTGATGGCGCTTCCGTGCATGCACATCGCGAAGCCGAGGCCACGACGAATATCGGGACGGTCGGGAGGTTGTACCCAGTCCTGGTCGTAGCGGCGATGCCATCCGACCGCGCGCTGCCCCTGGACCACGCATTCGTCCATTCCACTGGAGGTCACCACCGGGATGAACTTCATCTCTGCCGCGCCCTCACCCAACTCGGCAGCCACGTCGAGGGGATCGCCCACCCGCGTCCAGTTGCGCCGGCGAAACGCCAGCGGTTCGATTCCGAGTTCGGAGGCGATGTCTTCCATGTGCGACTCGAGCGCGAAGAGCGCCTGGGGGGCGCCGTATCCGCGATACGCTCCCGCCACCGGGGTGTTGGTGTAGGCCACGTCGCAGTCGAACTTCTTGTTCGGACAGTTGTATGAGCTGAGACCGCGGAGGCCACTCACCATCGGCACGGTCAATCCGTGGGTCCCGTAGGGGCCCGTATTCGCCACGACCCGCATCCTCTG
>CBDUEV010000144.1:0-3197 GCA_965366365.1 uncultured Acidimicrobiia bacterium
CGATTCGACTGACGGCGACGGTGGGGCCCGCCACGGTGCTCGGGGTGGGCACAACCCGGTACGACGGAAACACCGTGTGGAGGGCGTCTCGGACCCCGGACGGACCGGGCACGGTGCGCATCACCGTACGCGGCCTCGAGGCGGAGGCAGAGGGGTTCGGGCCTGGAGGCGCCTGGTTGATCGAACATGCCCCTGACCTCCTCGGAGCGGCCGATCGGCCAGAGGAATTCGTCACCGATCACCCACTGATCCGCACCATGGTGAGACGGACCCCCGACTTGAGGATCGCCAAGACCAGTCGCATCTTCGAAGCGTTGGTCCCCGCCATCCTCGGCCAGAAGGTCACCACCATTGCGAGCAAACGCAGCCTGAGCGGTCTCCTCAAGAAGTACGGTGAACCGGCCCCCGGCCCGGTCGAGCTGCGGGTCCTGCCCGATCCGGCGGTCCTGGCGGCCCTTCCCTACTACGAATACCACCCGCTCGGGGTGGAGCGAAAGCGAGCAGAGACGATCCGTCGCACGGCGGCTCGCGCCGAGCGGCTCGAGAGCCTGCTCGACGAGTCGTGCACGTCGGCCGCCGGCTTTCTCACCAAGTTGCCCGGGGTGGGGCCATGGACGGCGGCGCTGGTCACCGGGGCGGCCATGGGCGACCCCGATGCCGTTCCCGTGGGGGACTTTCACATTCCCAATCTGGTTGCCTTTGCTTTGGCCGGCGAAGATCGGGGCGACGACGCCCGCATGCTGGAACTGCTCGAGCCCTTCGCCGGCCAACGCGGCCGGGTCATTCGGCTGATCAAGGCATCCGGCATGAAAGCGCCCAAATACGGACCGCGTATGGCGCCTCGTTCCATCGCCTCGCTCTGAGCCTGAAACGGTCTCAGCGTTCCACGAAATCCGAGATGGCTTCGATGCTCTGGTCCGCCTCGAGAAGAGGGTCGATGACTCCTCCGTGTGTACCGTTCTCGACCAGCGCGACTTCCACGTCCCACCCGAAGGCCTCCAGCGCCTCGGCGAAGTCGGTGGTTTGAGCGATGGGCACCAATTCGTCAATCGTGCCGTGGATGAGCAAGACCGGCGTCAAGGCGGTGTCGAGATACGCCGAAGGGCTCCCCGCCGCGAAGATGTCGGGGATCTCGGCGATCGCCCCGCCGAACCAAGGCGCCAGGAGTGGGGCGAAACCCGTCACGTCGTACGGACCGGCCAGCCCAATGAAGCCTTCGGCTTGGATGGGACCCGGCCGTGTGCAGTCGCCGTCGGAGAACCCGTCCTCTCCGAATAGGACGGTGGAGGCGAGGTGGGCGCCGGCCGAGTGGCCGGCCACGAACACTCGCTCCGCGTCGCCGCCGTAGTCCGCAGCGGTGAGGTTGGCGAGGCCGATGGCACATCCGATGTCCTGATAACTCTGCGGATAGCCGCCCCCGAACTGACCGGTGCGGTACGTGGCGTTGAACACCACGAACCCGGCTTCGGCCAATGCAGCCGCGAACGGCTCCACGTTTTGCTTGGCCCCTCCGTACCAGGATCCGCCGTGGAAGAAGACCACCACCGGCCATGGTCCGGGGGAGCGGGGAGAGAACACGTCGAGGCTCAGGCCGGCGGTGAAGTCGACATCCCGGCTGACGTCCCACGCGCCCGTCCCATCGGCTGGGCGGACGGTCGAGTTTTGAGTCGTCGGGTTCGCGGAATCCGGGCTCGTGGGGTCTGGGCTCGTTGGCTCTGGGCTGTTTGGCTCTGGGTTGGTTGGGTTTGGGGCGGTCTCGAGCATCGTCGTCGAGGTCGTCGCCCTGGCCGGAGTCTCGACGCTGGACGCAGGACTGCAGGCCGTGGCCACCAGCAAGAGGATCGCCAATGAGGCCGGAAATGAGTTGATGCGGATCACAATGTCGCCAAGAGGAGGTGGGCGGTCAGGTTGGCAGCGTCGCCCCACGCCTCAGCGGTGGAACGGACTACTTCCTCGCTCAGTATGGCGTCACTCGCGAAGTACGAGAAGCTGACGGCCGTCCGCACGCCCAGGTCGCCGGCGGCCACCACGTCCGGGCGCGACAGACAGCGGGCCAGGAGCCAGTCGGCCGACCATCGACCGATCCCGCGGATGGCGGTGAGCCGCTCGATGACCTCCCGGTTGGAGAGGTCGCCGAGATCGTCGAGAGCTCCCTCGAGCGCAGCCTGGGCCACTCCCACGATGTACTCCGACTTCCTGGTGGTGAACTGCAGCTCCCTGAGTGTGCCCACCCCGAGTTCGATGACGTCCCCGGGCGTGGGAAACTCCCACACCGTTACGCCGTCGAAGTGATGGGCGGTACCCGCCCGATGGACGAGGCGACGTCGAGTGGTGGTCGCCCACGTGAGATTCACTTGCTGAGCCGTGATGGCAGTGACGAGTGACTCGAAAGGGTCGCCGATGATGGGCGGACGCAGCCCTGGGAACCGTTCGACGAGCCGTGCCACTCGCTCGTCGCGTCCGGCCAACTCTGCCAGCGACCGGCGGGGAAGGGCCTCGCCCAGCTTCCATTGCAGGTCGGCCAAGGCCGCCGACTCATCATCGGCGTCGATGTGGATCCGGCCGTCGGGGAGCTGGCGTGCCCGGTAGGCGGCGCCTTCGGTCACGCGATAGAGCGCCGCTCCCTCCACGATGTTGACGGGATCGACGCCCCAGCGTTGGTGGCGGTCGATCGAAGCATCGAAGTCGATGGCCTCGTCGGGCTTCCAGGTGGTCACGTCGGGGATTGTACGGCGGCGCCCTGTCAGATTCGCCCGCGTGGCCTCACCCGACGGAGGCGGACTCAGGACAGAGGGCCCGGCTGATGGGGCCTGGAGCCCCGGGTCTGCCGAAGCGGGGGGCGGTCAGGGTCTGGTCAAGCTGGTGGCGGTCAACTGGGCGGCCGCTGCCTCGTCGACCAGCCACAGCACGTCGGCGGCGCCGTCGGCGACCCGCCGAGCAGGGAGCGGAGGTCCGTTCCCTTCGAGGACGTCGGCCAGTGCCGCCGCCTTTCCCGCTCCCGCCACCAGAAAGACGAGGTGCCGGGCGGCGTGCAGCAACCGAACGGTGGCGGTCAGTCGCCATCGATCCTTCTCGTGGACGAAGTGAGCTACGAAGTCGTGGTCGGTGACGTCGAGAGCAGGCGTGCCGGGGAACAGGGACGCCGTGTGGCCATCGTCTCCGAGTCCCAGCAGCACGATCTCGGGCGTGAGCTGGCC
>CBDUEV010000145.1:0-3194 GCA_965366365.1 uncultured Acidimicrobiia bacterium
GACGAACTGGCCGCCGACTACCCGGGAAAGCGATTCTCGGCCGAGGTGACCGACAGTCGGACCGGATGCACGTTCGTCCTCAATCCAGAACTGAGAATCACCACCGCCAGCGTCATCAAGATCGAAGTGATGGCCGGGATCCTGCTCCGCGCCCAACGAGAGGGGCGGTCGCTCACCACATGGGAGGCCGACCGAATCGGGCCGATGATTCGAGAGTCGTCCGACCCCGAAACGTCCGAACTCTGGCTGTCCCTCGGCGGGGCCCCCGGGATGGAAGCTCTCGACGCAGAGTTCGGAATGATCCACACCATCCACGCCTCGCCCGGCTGGGGAGCCACCAGTACCTCCGCGCATGATCAGGTCACCCTGGTTCGCCAGGTGGTGGGGGATTGGGCGGGTCCGCTCGACTCGGCATCGAAAGCATTGGCGCGCAGCTACATGACCACCGTGATCGAATCACAGCAGTGGGGGATCACCGCCGGGGTGCCGGATGACTGGACCGTGGCCCTCAAGAACGGCTTCTACCCGTTGACGGGGATCGGCTGGCGAATCAACTCGGTGGGTGTCGCCGAAGACCCGACCGGCGGTGGCTACGCCGTGGCCATCCTCACGGACGGGTGGGGGACAGAAGCCGAGGGGATCGAAGCGAACGAAGGGGTCGCCCGGGCAGTGGCCGCCAACCTGGCCATCGAAGGGCTCCGGCTCGAATACGACGGTACCTTTTGGGACGACGATCACAGCATCTTCGAGGCAGACATCGAGGTAATCGCCGCCGCAGGGATCACCCGCGGCTGCAATCCGCCGGACAACGACCGCTTCTGCCCGGACGCCGAGGTGACCCGTGGCGAGATGGCGGCGTTTCTGCAACGCCTCCTCCAGCTCCCGGCCACCTCGGCCGACGCCTTCGTCGATGACGACGGAGGGATCTTCGAAGCCGACATCGACGCCATCGCGGGAGCCGGGATCACCAAGGGCTGCAACCCGCCCGACAACGACCGATTCTGTCCCGGCGATCCGGTGACCCGCGGCGAAATGGCCGCCTTCCTGGCGCGCGCACTGGAGCTGGACCCGACCACCGGCGATCGCTTCACCGACGACGACCTGTCCCGGTTCGAAGCCGACATCGAGGCCATCGCCGCCGCGTCCGTCACCCTGGGCTGCAATCCACCGACGAACGATCGGTTCTGCCCCAACGCCGATGTGACTCGAGGGCAGATGGCCGCCTTCCTGGCCCGCGCCTTGGCCCTCGACTGACCCGAATCCCGCCACGCCCAACCAGTGACTGGCGACCGCCTGGCAGGCTACGGGTTCGTAACACGCCGAAACACGCGGTTCACATGGCCGCCACTACCGGGCAACAAAGGCACTCCATCGTGACGCAATCAATTGACGAAGGAGAGTCTCGTGAAACGAAGGTTCCTGACCATCCTGGTCATGAGCGGCGTGCTGGTGGGGATGTTGGCTCTGCCGGCGTCTGCCCAGGAGATCACAGCCCAGGAGATAACTGCGGAGAGCGTCCAGGCCAACCTGGATCTCATCTTCGTGTTCCTGGCCGCCGTTCTGGTCATCTTCATGCAGGCAGGGTTTGCGCTGGTCGAAGCCGGCCTCACTCGAGCCAAGAACGTGTCCAACATCATGATGAAGAACCTGATGGACTTCTCGGGTGGGGTGCTGGTGTTCTTCGCCCTCGGATACGCCTTGGCGTACGGTGAGACCGGAAGCGCCTTCATCGGTACCAGCGGGTTCTTCCTGTCGGGAATCGAAGAGGCCTACGGCTCGCCGGGAGCGCTGGCCGTGTCGTTCCTCTTCCAGGTGGCGTTCGCAGCGACGGCAGCCACGATCGTCTCGGGAGCCATGGCCGAACGGACCAAGTTTCGGGCTTACTTCTTCTACTCGCTGGCCATCACCGGCCTCATTTACCCGCTCGTGGTTCGCTGGACATGGGGGGGCGGCTGGCTCAACGACGTCGGTGACGGGCTGATCGATTTCGCAGGTTCGACCATCGTGCACAGCGTCGGCGGTTGGGCAGCCCTGATGGGCGCTCTCATCCTCGGGCCCCGTATCGGCAAATACGGCAAGGACGGCAAACCTCGAGCCATCCCGGGTCATTCGATCCCGTTTGTGGTGCTCGGCACCCTGATTCTGCTGATCGGCTGGTACGGATTCAACCCGGGCTCGCAGCTGGCCGCCGACGATATGGTTCCCTACATCGCCGTCACGACGACCCTGTCGGCGGTCGCAGGTGCGGTCGGAGCGATGGCCACCATCTGGATCAAGACCGGCAAACCGGATGTGGCGATGACCGCCAACGGTTTGCTGGCAGGGCTCGTCAGCATCACAGCCGGCACCGCCGCGGTCAGCTACGCCGGGTCGCTCATCATGGGCTTCCTCGGCGGGATTCTCGTCGTGCTCAGCGTCCTCTTTTTCGATCGGATCCGCATCGACGATCCGGTGGGCGCCATCTCCGTGCACGGCGTGTGCGGCGCCTGGGGAACACTGGCCGTCGGCCTCTTCGCCACCGAAGGGGGCCTCTTCTACGGAGGCGGCGCCGGCCAGCTCGGCACCCAGGCAGTCGCCGTCGTCGCGGTCTTCGTGTGGGTCACGGTGACCAGCGGAATCGTCTTTCTGGCCATCAAATCCACTATCGGGCTGCGGGTCAGCGAAGAAGAAGAGGTGGCCGGTCTCGATGTTCTCGAACACGGGGCGCCCGGCTACGGTTTCGATTCTGTCGCAACGATCTCCGCTTCGCGGAACGCCTGAGGAGGGCAGTCATGGAACTCGTCACCGCCATCATCAAACCCCACACGCTCACCTCGGTGAAGGATGCGCTCAAAGAGGCAGGGATCACCGGCCTGACCGTCACCGAAGTGCAGGGATTCGGCCGGCAGGGAGGTCACACCGAGACCTATCGAGGAGCCGAGTACGAAGTGGAATTCATTCCGAAGGTCAAGATCGACGTCTTGGTCGACCAATCGGATCATGCGGTCGAGATCATCGCGGCGACCGCAGGAACCGGGACGATCGGAGACGGAAAGATCTGGGTCACGCCGGTCTCGCGTGCCATGCGCATTCGAACCGGTGAGGAGGGCGAATCGGCCATCTGAGGTGAAAGCTCTCCGGGTGCAGCGGCGCTCCCCTTGGTGGGGGCGCTGCTGCGTTCAGGACCGGGTTGTCCACTCCGCCAGCAGCTGCAC
>CBDUEV010000146.1:0-3101 GCA_965366365.1 uncultured Acidimicrobiia bacterium
CGGTCGCCGGCGAGCAAGGTGAGGACATCAGACGGGTGAATCAGCCCCCTCTGCCGCAGGCGGGCTACCTGCTGCTCGTGTTCGGCCAAGGGTTTGAGGGGCTCAGGGTGAGTCCGCCGGACCCGCATGCGCAACGCCTGTCCGGTCGGGTTGTCGAAGGCGAAGGTGACCGAACGGACTTTGCCCGAGCCGGGTGTCCTAATGCGCGCCATCACCTCCATCTGCTCGATACCCATTCCGTCGGTGTCCGGACCCAACCGGTTGGCGAGTGCGCCGATCTCCTCCTGGGTCAGGTCGAGAACGGGTCGGAGGTACAACATGACGTGGTTGACGGTCACCCGTCGTCGATCAGGACGGCGGGCCTGGAAGCGGCGAATCGATCCGAGGACGTCGTGCAGCATGCGCTCGAAGTCCGGCAGGCGGACGACGCGGCCGTCCTCATCCCTGATGGGCGTGAGGTCGCGCACCTCCGCCAGCGCCACCAGCCGTTCGTCGCGCGGGTTGCTGCGGGCAGTGGCGTGAAACAGGTAGATGTCCTCGAGGGTGGTCTGGCGTTGAATGTCGAAGGCATCGAGGCGCCAGAGCTGCAGGCGCTTGCCCATCATGGGGTGGAGCTCGCGGTAGTGCGTCTCCTCGGTGTAGCCACCGGCTCCGTCGGAACGGAATGTGTAGTGCAGCACTCCCCCGATGCCCAGCCCGCCGGCCGGGCCCGACACGGAGACAACGATGCGCCGGAGCTGGGCTTCACCGAGGATCCGGTTGATGGCCTCGCGCAACACCTCGCTCGTCTGGTCCGCTGTCTGAGTCGAGCCCTCCCGCCACACCACCAGCTCGGCGACGGCGTCATGTTCGGGGGGGTTCGCCGTGGCAAGAGATCGAATGGCCACCAGGGCGCTGTCGATTCGTTCGTTGCGGGCATGGACGGCCGCAACGTGAATGTGCGAACCCTCGAAGTCGTATTCGGCGGTCACCGCGCTGTGACCCTCGGTGACGCCCACCGCCACGGCGGTCAGCGGCCGAATCCGGTAGTAACGGCGGACCAAAACCTCGAGCAGCGCCCCGTTGGCCGGCGCAGCCCCCGGACGGAAGCTGCGAGCCAGAACACCCGCCAAGGACTGCGGGCATTCCACCAGAGCCAAGACGAGTTCCGCCCTTTCCGGACCGTCCGGATCGGCGGTCAACGCCTCGATTTGGTGGGCGGCATCCTCGTACGCTCGGCCCTTCACCTTCGCCAGGAAGGGTGCATCGAACATGGTGTAGAACAGGTCGCGAGCCAGGTCGTGGACGGCCGGGTACTGCTGGCGGGTCTGGCGAATGATCCGTTCCAGGACCACGCGAAAGGCGAGATCATCGGACGGCTCAGGGGAGGCGGGGCGGTGCCCGAGAATCGCCAGGATCACCGGGATCTGCGACGCCATCCTTTGGTGCGACTTGGCGATACGGTAGAGCGGCCGTTCGAGGAGTTCGGGAGGGTCGAGATCAGCTACCCCATAGTGAGCGAGCGACCCTTTCAATCGTTCGAGAAAACGCTTGGGCAGGGCTTCGGTGCTGGACGGATCCTTCAAGAAGCTGAGGAGGTATTCGGCGCTGCTGCGGCGCGTCACCGTGGCACGATCCACGTCGATTGGATGTCGACGATAGAGGCTGACAATGTCGACGAAGATCTCGAGCACTTCGTCCTCCAGCCGGCGAACCTCGTCAGCGTCGACACCCTCGCGGCACCGACGATCCATCGATTCGATCGGCCGGATCCGAGCGGGATCGACGTCATAGCCGAGCATCATCTGGCGGATCTCTGCGAGGCGATGCTGACACGATCGGTGTTCGTCACCGACGGAGGAGTCGAGCCGGCTGAAATCGACACTGGTGCCAGGTTGATGGGCCGGCGACGCGTCGGCGGGCTCCAGGGCGAGGAGCGGCATGCCCATGGCCACCTGGGTGTTGGGAAGTACGAACACCTCGCGCACCTGGCCGGCGAAACGAGCCGTGACGTGCGTTTCCATCTTCATGGCCTCGATCACCACCAGGCGGTCGCCCGGCTGCACCATGTCGCCTGGCTTCACTGCAATCGAGACGACCACGGCCGGCGATGGGGACCGAATCACACCGCCCTCGTCGTGGTTGATCCGATAGGGAGATCCGTCGACCTCGATGTAGTGGGAAGCGCCCTGGACGGCAGAAACCAGGCGGTGGCTCGTCCCCCCTACGTGAATCCGTTGGGGAGGCGAGTCGCCCAACTCGATGACGGCGTCGACGGCCACACCGTTCATTTCGACGCGATAGCGGCCGGCGGCGAGCTTGGCGGCGTGTACGGAGTAGGGCTGTCCCAGATAGCGAAGCCCCACCGTGCGGCCGATCTTGGAGTCCACCTCCGGGCGGTTGCGGTTCGCCGACGCTCGAAAGGCTTGGCCGTCCACGACCAGCTCTTCTTCGTAGGCGGCGATGGCGGCAGCCACGATGGCGACGTCGGCGGACCCGGCCGCCTGGCCGTTTGGTTCCGTCGGGATGGTGTCGACCCAGCCGACATCGAACACGCCGGTCGAGAACTCCTGCGATGCCAGGAGTCCCTCCACGAACGACTTGTTGGTGGTGCCATTTCGGACCACCACATAGGTCTGCCGCAGTGCCCGGCGAAGCCTCGAGAGCGCTTCTGTCCGGCTACTCCCGTGTGCGATGATCTTGGCGATCATCGAGTCGAATTCCGAGGCAGGGGTGTCGCCCTGTTCGAACCCGGTATCGACACGTATCCCGGGGCCGGATGGGAACCGGAGGAGCTCGAGGGTCCCGGGGGCGGGAGCGAAGCCGTTCGACGGGTCCTCGGCGTTGAGCCGCATTTCTATGGCGTGCCCGATGGTCGTTGGCGGGCCGCCATCCAAGGTGCCGCCCTTCGCAACGTGGAGCTGCAGCTTCACGAGGTCGACGCCCGTGGTCAGCTCGGTGATCGGATGCTCGACCTGGAGACGGGCGTTCACTTCCATGAACCAGAACTGACCGTCGGCGGGGTCGAACAGGAATTCCACCGTACCGGCGTTGCGGTAGCCCACCGCCTTGCCCAGGTTGGCCGCCGCCTCGAGGATCTGGTTCTGTTGCTCCGGGGTGAG
>CBDUEV010000147.1:0-3093 GCA_965366365.1 uncultured Acidimicrobiia bacterium
GCTCGGGGCACTCCGATGGGGAGCAACCCTGCGAGCCCCACTCGTAGAGGGTGGGGGAGGAAAGGAGCCCTGCGAGCTGGTCGGCCTTGAACCGGACCACCGGACTGAAGTGGGCAACGAACAAACCTCGCCACCCGACCACTTCGCCCAGGTCTCCCCGTGCGGCCATGATGTCGGAGAGCTCCTGAACGGTCTCGAGCGTGGCTGGATTCGATTCCGCCTCCGCCGCCGCGACGGCCTCGGTGAGGAAGAACTGTGACACCCAACCGTTCCCATCGATGAAGACCCACGGCGAACCGTTGACGACGTCGGTCACGTCGGTCAGGGGAAGATCGCGCGCTGTCGGCCCAAAGGTCCCGGCGATGTCGAACCCGACGCCGGGACCGTACCGGATGTTCAGCACGTCGTTGGGTTCAACCAGAACCACGTGAGCGAACTCCCCGGTCCGGTTGATGCCGGGTTCCTCTGCCGCCGCGGTCGCCTCCGTGGCTTCGGTGGTGGCGACGGCTTCTGGCGCAGGCAGAGTGGTTTCGGTGGCCATCGCCTCGGTGGTGGACGGCTGCGCCGGCGCCTCGGTTTCGGCGGTGAGGGAACCTTCGCCGGCAATGGCCGCCGGGTCTACGGTGCCGGCCGTCTCGGAGGTCGAGCCCCCGGAGGCGCAGGCGCCGGCAAGCAGAAGAACGACGAGGGCGGGGGCGAGTATCCGGCGGATTGGCATGCCTCTTTAACGTAGCGACAGCCCGGACCGGTTCCGGGGATTCTCTTCTATGACTCGGAGATTTCTACGCGTTCGATGACTACGTCGGAAAGCGGCCGTTCGCCCCGCGTCTGCACCTGAGCGATGGCATCGACGACCTCCAGTCCGGAGGTGACCTCCCCGAAGATGCTGTAGGCGTTCGGGAGGTCGACGTCGGCGAGCATGATGAAGAACTGACTTCCGTTGGTGTCGGGCCCGGCATTGGCCATCGCCACGATCCCGCGGGTGTAGCCACGCTCGGTGTCGAGCTCATCTTGGAATTCGTAGCCCGGGCCGCCCCGACCGGTCCCTTCCGGGTCGCCACCCTGAATGACAAATCCTGGCGCCACACGGTGGATGATCACGCCGTCGTAGTAGCCGTCGCGAGCCAGGAACACGAAGTTGTTCACCGTCAGCGGCGCCTCGTTTGCGAACAACGCCACCTCGATCGTTCCGAAGTTGGTGGTGATGGTCGCCGAATAGGAGGCACTTGGATCGATGAGCATCGGCGGCGGGGCGTCATAGCGACGTTCCTCACGAGCCGGCTGGACGGCTGGTGCCGCGCTCGTCGGCGTCGGGACCGACGTGGTGAGGGGAGCGAATGTCGGTTCGGTGACGGGTTCCTCCGTCCCTCCCGTGGTGCATGCGGCGAGGATGACGACGGCCGCCAAGGAGACTACGGCGCGAGCACGCATCGATCAGCTCTCGGTGATCGTGACAGACTCGATGACGCAGTCTTCCAACGGTCGATCGCCGGGGGCCGTGGGGGTTGTGGCAATCGAGTCGACGGCGTCCAGTCCCTCGGTGACTTTCCCGAAGATGGTGTAGCTGTGCGGTAGCCCGGCGTCGCCGTGGCAGATGAAGAACTGGCTTCCGTTGGTGTTCGGGCCGGCATTGGCCATCGCCACGGTGCCCCGGCTGTAGTCGCCGCGTCCCTCGGTTTCGTCGCGGAACTTGTATCCGGGGCCCCCGCGGCCGGTGCCGGTCGGGTCCCCACCCTGAATCATGAAGCGTTCGATGACACGGTGGAAGATGACCCCGTCGTAGAAACCGTCGCGGGCGAGGAAGACGAAGTTGTTGACCGCCAGGGGCGAGCGCACCGCGTCGAAATCGATGGTGATGTCGCCGTGGTTCGTCTTGAGCACGGCCGAATAGGACTTGTCGAGGTCGATCACCAGATCGGGGGCGGAGTCGTACTGCTTGGACATGGAGGTGCCTCTCATCGATAGCGGGACCGGCAGCAATGTAGTCCGTTTCTGCGCGAACGCGGAGCCTGCCTTCTCCGGATCCCCCTCTGCGGCGCCGGCCACCTGCCGATTGCCGCAAACCCCGGCGGGCCAGCTCGTACTCTGCCGGGTGCTCGGGAAGGTGGACGGTATGGCAGAAGCGACAGAGAAGCGCACGGTGTGGACGAGAGCCCTGTCGGTGGCGGACCGGACACCTGATTCGCGCAACCGGCTCATCGACTTCCTTCGGGTGTTCTCGATCACCATCGTGGTGTTCGGTCACTGGCTGGCCGCCGCCCCGTACGAAGTCGACGGCGTGCTGACCCTGAGCCACGTACTCGATATCGGCGACTCGGGAATCCACTATCTCACCTGGATCCTGCAGATCATGCCGATCTTCTTCATGGTGGGCGGTTACTCGAACGCCAAGTCCCTGGCGGCCGCCCAGCGCAAGGGCACCAAACGACGCTCCTGGCTGGCCGCCCGCTACGTCCGACTGGTGACGCCCATCGTTCCTTTCCTCATCGTGTGGAGCGTGCTGGTGCCCGTTTTCGGGAGCTTCGTCGACCTCGAACTCCTCAAACTGGGATCGCAGGTGGCCGCCGTGCCCCTGTGGTTCCTGGCCGTCTACCTCTTGGCGGTCGCCTTGGCGCCGTGGACCTTCGCAGCATGGCAGCGTTGGCGGTGGAAGACGCTGTGGGTGCCGGCTCTCCTCGCCACGGCTTTCGACATCCTGCGAGTCAATCCGGAGTGGGCTTCGTGGGCGACCTATCCGTCGTGGTCCAACTATCTCTGGGTGTGGATGACGGTGCACCAGATCGGGTATGCCTGGGCCGAACGGGACGGCGAATTGGATCCGAAGCTGGGGTGGGCGGCGGCAGGAGTCGGGTTGGCCGGGTTGATCGGCTTGACCGTCTTCGGTCCGTTCCCCGTCCCGCTCATCGGCGTGGAGGGTGAAGCCTTTTCGAATACGACACCGCCATCGATCGTTCTCTTCGCTCAGACCTTGGTCCAGGTGGGGTTGATCAGCGTGTCGGCGGCCCCGCTGAAACGCTGGCTGGCGAGGCGGCGGGTCTGGGCATCGGTGGTGTTGGTGAGCGGGATGATCATGTCGCTCTACGTATGGCACCT
>CBDUEV010000148.1:0-3004 GCA_965366365.1 uncultured Acidimicrobiia bacterium
GTCACCATCTCGGTGTCGTCGGACACAGCCGACGAGGTCCACGTCCACACCTACGACGTGTTTGCCGATGTCGAAGCGGGCGGCACCGTTGTTCTCGAATTCGAGGCTGACATTCCCGGCATCTTCGAGGTGGAACTGGAGTCGACTCATCTCCAGATCCTCGAGCTGGTGGTTCAGTGAGTCGCCGGACCCGGTCCCTCCTCACGCTGAGCGGCTTGACCGGCGCCATCCTTGCCGTACCGGAGGCGGCCGGCGCTCACGGCGTGGGTGGTCGCCAGGACCTGCCCCTCCCTCTGGAGTACTTCGTGGTGGGGGCCGGGCTGGCCATCGTGATCTCGTTCGTGTGGCTGGGGCTCATGTGGCGCCAACCGCGCCTTCAGGACGGCCCCCAAAACCGTTCACTCGGGTGGCAGTGGCCGGCGAAGCTCGGCCCCGCTGTGGCCGCGGCCGGGGTGGTCGGGTTGGCGCTGGTGCTCGCCAGCGGTGTGGTTGGAAACGGGCGAATCGCCCCGTACCTCGTCTGGATCCTGTTCTGGCTGGTCGTGCCCTTCCTCTCGGCCCTGGTTGGCAACCTCTACTCGGCCCTCAACCCGTGGCGCACACTCGGGGAGCTACTCGGGCTTCCGGCCCGCACGGTGTCGTCGCCCTACGGGCTGTGGCCGGCCACGGTCGCCCTCCTGGCGTTCGTGTGGTTGGAACTGGTGGCACTGACAGGCGGTGAGGGTCGCACCCTGGGCTTGGCAGCCCTCCTCTACACCGCCTGGCTGATCGCGTGGATGATCCGATTCGGGGTGACCGACGGGCTCCAGACCGCAGACGTCTTCACGAGCTACAACCGGCTGCTCAGCGCCATCTCACCCATCGGCCGCGACTTCGACGGCCACCTGGTGTGGCGGGGTTGGCTCCGGGCCCTTCCGGTTCTGCCGCAATGGAAGGGCTTGACCGCCTTCGTGGTGGTGATGATCGGAACGGTCACCTACGACGGGCTTTCGTCGGCTCCTGCCTGGAGCAGGTGGTTCGGGGACCTCGTCTTCAACCAGGGCTTCGACACCGTGACGCTCGTGGCCGTCCCAGCGCTCATCGGCGGAGGGTATTGGGTGGCGTCCTGGGCCGCAGTCCGGTTGGGTGGGGTGGAACGATCGGTGTCCGACGTGGCCGCCAGTTTCGCCCACACGCTCGTGCCGATCGGACTCGCCTACGCTTTCGCCCACTATTTCACGCTCATCCTCTTCGAAGGGCAAGCTCTCCTGTCGGCCGCGAGTGACCCGTTCGGACTGGGCTGGAATCTCTTCGGAACGGCAGATTGGGCCATCAACTACACCTGGTTCCCGACCACGGCGGTTTGGTGGGTGCAGCTGGTGGCCATCGTCGGCGGGCACATCCTCGGGGTGGTCCTCGCCCACGATCGGGCACTCGCCGAGTTCCCCAAGGCGACCGCCGTCCGAACCCAGTGGGCGATGCTCACCTTGATGGTGGCGCTGACCAGTCTCGGTCTCTTCATCCTGGCGGAGGGCTAGATGCTGCGTTTCGTGGTGGGTCACCAGGGAGGCTGGGACGAATTCCTCATGTTCGCGATCCCCGTGGCGATCGGTGTGTGGGCGCTGCGGTTGGCGGAGCGGAAGTCTCGCCAGCGTGCCGAGGCCGAAGAGGCGGAGAGCGAGGCCGCTCGCGACGAGGATGGTGCCTCTCGTTCCGACGCCGAGTGAATCGGCGACCCGGCGACCGGAAGTGGGGCACTATGATTGCGGCCTATGCATGAGATCGTGACCGCGGCGGCGGTGATCCGATGAGTGAGTACCTGGCGGCAGCTGCAGCCGCGGTGGGTGGGCCCGAAGACCTGGTGGCGAAATCCGCCAGCGCGCGGGCGGCTGCCCAAGGCGTTTCAGCGGATGACATCCTCAAGGCATGGGCCGGCGGAGAAGCGGTCGCGGCCGCGCCGGCACCCGCCCAGCCCGCCCCGGCCGTCACCGACGCCGGCTCCACCGAGGCTCCAGCCTCGGCAGCGGCTCCCACCGAGCAGTCTTCCGCAGAGCCGTCCCCCACGGCCACGGCCGCTCCAGCTTCGGCGCCGCCCATCCAAGACGAGCCGGCCGTGGCGATCGGCACCGCCGTGGTGATGGTCGAGGAGGAGGAGGCGGTCCCCGTCGAGCCGGCTTCGCTCAGGGATCGGATCGTCTTCCCCGGCAAACTGGGGGCAGTCGTCGGAGCCATGTTCGGGATGCTCGCCGCGGTGGGAGTGTCCCCCTTCTTCATCGACCGAGCCACCCTGGCCGGAACCGACGATGCGATCCGCTCGGTGCTCGACGTGAATCCGCTGAGATTCCTCATCGGCGCGGTGGTTCTCTCGGCGGTGTTCGGGGGAGTGGTTGGCCGCCTGTCGGGGATCGTGCCCGCCTGGTTCGACGCCGGTCTCGCCGTGCGCACCTCGGCGCGTACCAACACGATCATCGGTGCCGCACTGGGCGTCGCCCTGGGCGTCGTGGGAGCCGGGGCGCTTCTGTCAGCGGGTACACCGGTGGAGCAACTCAGCGACGACGCCGAGGCGATCACTCAGCTGTCCGTCTTGTCGACCATGGTGGCGGTGCTGATCGGCGGAGCCATTCTCGGCGCCATCACCGCGGTGGCCACCCAGGTGCTGGCGTTGCCGGCCGGACTGACCGAGGAGGAGCAGGACGAGTCGGAGGTCATCAAGCATCGCCTCGCCACCTCGTTCCTCATGCCGGGATTGGTGATTGCCGGCATTGCCGCGCTCGTCTTGCCCTTCGCCTACCTCCTCGTGTCGTTTCATTCCGTTGCTCCGCTCCTGGCCATTGTGGCGGCGGGCGGCATTCTGGGGTTTGCGGGATTGTCGGCCTCCCGTCCCGGCATGAAGATCACGGCGGGTGAGTTCTTCGTGGCGGCGGCGGGGATCGGGGCACTGCTGTTGATCATCGCCCTGGTGGCCAACGCCACCGGCGGAGAGGTCCACGAGGAGAGCCTTCGTCTCGTCCTCGGTGGCTAGACC
>CBDUEV010000149.1:0-2960 GCA_965366365.1 uncultured Acidimicrobiia bacterium
GGGGGTGTTCGTCAAACACCAGAATCCAGCACGACCACCTCTCCATGCAGCGTCTTGTGGACCGGGCAGCGGTCGGCGATCTCGAGGAGACGGGCGCGCTGCGCGTCGTCGAGGGGCCCCTCGAGTTCTACTCCACGTTCGATCGTGTCGACGAAACCTTCCGCCGACTCGCACTCGGCGCAATCGCGGGCATGGATCTTGCGGTGAGAGAGGCGCACCGTCACCGATTCGAGCGGCCATTCCTTCTTGTCGGCGTACATTCTCAGCGTCATGGCGGTGCAGCTCCCCAATGCCGTGAGGAGGTAGTCGTACGGTGTCGGTCCGGTGTTGGTGCCGCCAACCTGACGGGGCTCGTCGGCCACGAGGGGGAAGCCGTTCGAGAGGATTTCGGTGCGGAAGCCTCGCTCCGTTCTGACCACGGTCACACTCTCCGGAGCGTCGACGGTGAGATCAGGCTGGGCATGGGAGGCCAGGTCGCCAGAGATGTAGCGACTGGCCCAGGAGGCGATGACCTCTGCGACATATCGGGCGTCGGCATCTTCGGAGATCAGATGGTCGGCGGTGTCCAGGGAGATGAAGCTCTTCGGATGGCGAGCAGCCTGGAAGATCTCTGCGGCGTTCTCGACGCCGACTGTGGCGTCGATCGGCGAGTGCAGCACGAGAAGGGGACGCTCCAGTGTGGCGATCGACTCGCCGAGTGGCACCGACGAAATGTCGTCGAGGAAGTGCCGGCGAATCGTGAACGGGCGGCCCGCCAGCAACACCTCGGCTTCGCCCTCCGATCGGATGGTTGCCACGTCGCCGGCGATGTGCTGGATGATGTGTTCCGGGTTGGCCGGCGCAGCGATCGTCGCCACGGCCCGCACGGAGGGGAGTTCGGGAGCCACGGCCAGGACAACGGCTCCTCCGAGGGAGTGACCGATGACCACCTCGGGGGCCTCATACGCCTCCTCGAGGAATCGACAAGCCGCTCGGAAGTCGGCCATGTTCGACGAGAAATTGGTGTCGGCGAACACGCCCTGGCTGGCACCGAGTCCGGCGAAGTCGAAACGAAGTGTGGCGATTCCGTGCATCGCCAAGGTCCCGGCGATACGGCCGATCGCCCGGAGGTCCTTCGTGCAGGTGAAGCAGTGGGCATAGAGGGCGTAGGCGATCGGCGTTCCGATCAGAGGCAGGTCGAGCCGACCGGCCAAAAGGTGGCCCTCGGCGTTGGGGAAGGTGACTCTCTCAGATCGCACGTGCGACTCCAGCTAGGGAACCCACGAGAGAGCTCCGGACCGCCGCCCTGGCGCCCAGCCATCCCTCTTGCGAGGCAGAGCTCGACGGTCGAGAGGCCGATCGATCATCCCTCGTTGTCACAGGACCAACCCCGCACCATGACAGGAACATTCCGCGGACCGGGTATCAGTCCTGATTCCAGATGACCTGGTTGACCCGATTCTCGTGCAACTCCTGTCGCCCGGAGACCGGCTTGGGGTCGATTTCTCCTGCGGCAACGGCTGCTTCGAGGGATGCGAGGTCCTCTGAGCCGTTCAGGATGCCGCTTCCCAAGCCCTCGTCCCACCCGGAGTACCGTTCTGAACGAATCGAGGACAAGGTCTTCTGCTCGACCATGTCGGCCGCCACCAGCAGCGAGCGAGCCAGCGTGTCGATCCCCCCGATGTGCCCGTGGAACAGGTCGGACCTGTCCATGCTCTGGCGACGCAGTTTCGTGTCGAAGTTGAAACCACCGGTCGTGAGTCCTCCGCCGCGCAGGATTTCGTACATCGCCAGCGAGAACTCCTCGACGGAGTTGGGGAACTGATCGGTGTCCCAGCCGTTCTGGTAGTCACCACGGTTGGCGTCGATGCTCCCGAGGATCCCGTTGTCGACCGAGTAGGCCACCTCGTGATGGAAGCTGTGGCCGGCCAACGTGGCGTGGTTGACCTCGATGTTCACTCGATACTCGTCCGCCAACCCGTACCGCTCCAGGAAGCCATGCACCGACTGGCAGTCATAGTCGTACTGGTGTTTGGTCGGCTCCTGCGGCTTGGGTTCGAGCAGCAGCGTCCCCGTGAAACCGATCTTGTGTTTGTGCTCGGCGACCATCGAGAGGAACCGCGCCAGCTGGTCGCCCTCCCGTTTCAGGTCCGTGTTGAGGAGTGTCTCGTAACCTTCGCGCCCACCCCACAACACGTAGTTGGCGCCCCCGAGCCGGTGGGTGGCGTCCAGGGCGTGTTTGACCTGGGCAGCCGCGTAGGCGAAGACCTCGGGGTCGGGATTGGTGGCCGCCCCGGCCGCGAAGCGTGGATGGCTGAACAAGTTGGCGGTTCCCCACAGGAGCTTCACACCGGTCTCCGCCATCCTCTCCTCGGCGTAGGACACCATCGCCTCCAGGTTGCGGGCGGACTCGGCGAAGGTGTCACCTTCGGGAGCGATGTCGACATCGTGGAAACAGAAGAAGGGCACTCCCAGCTTGGCGAAGAACTCGAAGGCCGCATCCATCTTCTGACGAGCAGCCGCCATGGGATCCGCCTGCGCCCCCAGCCAGGGCCGGTCGAAGGTGCCCGCTCCGAATACGTCTGAACCCGGCCAGTTGAACGAGTGCCAGTAACAGACGGCGATCCGCAAATGGTCTTCCATCCGCTTGCCCAGGACGAGCCGATCCTTCTCGTACACCTTGTAGGTGAACGGATCCGCCGACCCGAGACCTCCAAACTCGATCGGCCCCGTCACCTCTGGGAAGAACTCTTGTGCCATGGTCAACCTCCAGACCTATTCCTACCTGCGCTCCGACACACCTGTCGCCGATCAGACGACCAAATCCGAGCGGTCGCCGGCCGGAGGACCGTACCCGTTCGACTCTACCGAGTCGGGGGGAACGCTCGGCGGAGCCGGACCCCGCCGTGGCCGGAACCTGTTCGAGAAGGGCCCTGTCGGAGGAGGGCCCTGTCGGAGAAGGGCCCTGTCGGAGAAGGGCC
>CBDUEV010000150.1:0-2929 GCA_965366365.1 uncultured Acidimicrobiia bacterium
CTCTGGGCGGTGGTCGGCGACCAGGTGATCTCGGTCGGGGTGCTCGGAGAAGACCCGGGAGTGACACCTTTCAGAGTCGATCCGCACGACCTCGCCGGGTTCGCGGTCACCGAGGAAGTGAGTGGCGGAGTGGTGAGTTCCGAGAACCCCGCGGTCGTGGCTTGGCTCTCCGAGGCGTGAGCAGTCTGCCCAGCGGGAGCTAGCCGGCCGAGGTGGTGATGGCGTTGGCGGCCGTCTGGAAGCCGGTCACCGCCGCACCGAATTCGACCAATGCCGCGGCTCGGGCTTCGCCTGTGTCGGACGACTCGAGTCCGGCTAGAACCGCCTCGGCACCGGCGACGACCGGTTCGGTCGCTCCGATCAGGGCCTCGTGGTCGGTGGCGAATGAAGCCGGTACCTCGGCGTCCGCCACGCGCACGGCCCAGGCCTCCAGCTCAACGATGATCTCATCCCGGAGCGTGTTGCGAGCCGTTGCGTAGTCGATCGTGCGCTCGTCCCAGTCCGCGTTGAGCTGCAGGAGACGGCCGTTGAGGGCCTCCAAGTCCGTGTTGAGAAGCGTGACCTGATCCAGATACGCCTGGGCGACGCCATCGACGACCACCGTGGTGGTGGTGGTCACGGCGTCCGGGCCGAGCGGGTCGAGCGTCGTGGAGGTGGTCGAGACAGCCGTTGCCTCTACGCCGGTATCGAGGTTGGCCACAAAGATATAGGTGAACGCCACCATTCCGATCACAATGAGCGGGAGGATCCAGCGGCCGGGTTTGGGGTCTACGTTTCGTGCCATCAGCGACACAACGATAGTCGACCTGCCGGCGGTTCCCATTGATCACGACCCTCTTGCCTCCGTGGACGGGCTGACGTACGTTGAATGCCGGACGCTTCCCCGACCAGACGGCCCATATTCAGGAGGCCGCATCCACGAGGCCCGCATCCACGAGGCCCGCATCCACGAGGGGAGCAGACATGGACGGAACCGATCCCGATGGAGAACTGGCCGAGTTTCGACCCTGGGCGGAGTTCGAGAGATCGCCCCGGCCGGCGTGGCAGCCGGTGGCGGGGGTGGCCCTCGCCGTGGTGCTTGCTCTCATCGGCTTGTTCCTGTGGCGCGGTTCCGCAGGACAGGGCGCCGCCCTGCCGCAAGGCCCGGGGCAACCAACCGAGCCGCCGGCGGATGCAGGAGCCTCGGCGGATACAGGGCCGTTGGCGGACACAGGGCCGTTGGCGGACACAGGGCCGCCGTCCTCCGTCGCTGGTCAGCCTCAGCCCGAAGAGCCGGCGGGCACAGCCGAGTCGGAGCCTCCGGTCCTCCTGTCGGAAGCCGATCTCATGGGATCGGCCGGAGGCAGGTCGGACCTGGTGATCATGGGACTCGCCGAGGAGGCCGTCATCGAGCATTTCGCCGGGCTGGCGGAGGGAGAGCTCGCCTCGACGAGCTACGTCGAGTGGGCGAGGTCGGTGGGTCTCGAACTGGACGGCGACAGAGCGACCGTGGCTGTGCGGTTCAGTGTGGTGGCATTGGCAGACATCCCATGGCGCCTCCCCGTTCGGACCGTCGAGCTGACGATGCACCTGCGGGATGACCAGTGGGTGATCGACCAGCCACCCCGGCTTCGCCTCGACGAAACGTCCGTCCGATGGGACACGGTCGCCTTCGGGGAAGTGCCCCCCTCGTTGCGAGCAGAATTCGAGGCTCAGGGTTGGACCGTCACCGGCGGCACGGAGAGAGAAGGCGGTTGGGATGTGGCTGTGGTGGATGCCACCGGAGCCTCCCTCGTCGTCTTCGCCGAGCATGCCGACCGCGCCGAATGAGGTGACAGTCAGGCGAAGTGCGCTTCGAGGATGGCCTCGGCTTGAGGGGCGATGACGTTCCAGTCGCCGGCGCCATCTTTGGTGAGGGTGACGAAATCGGCCGTCATGAAGATGCTCTCGACCCCGGCGATGCCGAGGAGGCCGACTGCCAGTGGGTCGTCGGTTTCCGTGCCGGCCGCGAAGGTCTTCGGTCCGCCGACAGGCCGGCCCACGGTGAACTTGAGGGCGTTGGGGTTGGGTGTTGCCGAAATCTCGACGGCCACGAGTCCTCCATCGTTCTGGGCGCCCCACAGTAGTGGGGCGGGTCCCCTCCGGCGTCAGGGGAGCTCCGGCTGGGAGAACGTCGAATGCGCCACACGGACCACCCCGGCCTCGTCGCGGACCACAACCGGCTGGATTCGTGGCCGATCGAAAGCACCTTCTCGCGCCGCCGAGAAGGCGTCGGCCGCGCCGGAAAAGGTGGCGAGATGCTCGAGGTTCTTTCGAGTGGGGAGAATGATCGATACCTCCCCGGCCCGGGCGGCGGCCAGGGCGTCCGAGGGTCGAATCCATCGGGAATCGGTTGCCTCGATCTCGTCGTGGTGCGCCTCGTGTTCCGCGGACGAGACAGCCACGTAGAACTTCGTGTCGAACCTGCGGTGGACCCCTTCCGGGGTCACCCACCAGGCCCACAGGGCTAGTGCGTCGAGATCGAGGGTGAGACGTTCCTGCTGCAACCAGGGCCGCCAGTCCCACGGCGTGGAGCGGTCGTTGAGCCGAAGGCGCGCCTCCACGAAGGAATCCGTCCCCACCCGGGCAGCCTCGACGGGCCGACCGCCCTTCCGGGCGAGGAGAACGCCGCATTCCTCGAAGGTCTCTCGAATGGCGGCAACCCGGAACCCGGTATCGGCATGAGGTCCGCCGGTGAGTGTTCCTTCTGGCATGTCCAAATCTGCTGCGTCGACCTTCCCGCCGGGGAAGACATAGGCCCCTCCGACGAAGTCGGATTCGAGGTGGCGTTGCACCATGAACACTTCCAAGCCGTCTGCCCCGTCGCGGAGAAGGAGGACGGTGGCCGCCGGAGTTGCCGGACGGTTCTCCTCGATGCGAAACGGTGTCTCACCCATGGCGGCATGGTATC
>CBDUEV010000151.1:0-2869 GCA_965366365.1 uncultured Acidimicrobiia bacterium
CGATCACCTCGGCCAAGGCTTCTTCGTTGGTCCGGCCGGACGCCTTGCGCACCCGGAAGGAGTGATCGCCGTCCTCGACCTCGAACGTCGTCGCGGTGGGCAGTGGACGGACCCAACGGTCGTAGAGGTCCATTTTCGAAAGGGCGTCGCGGGTTCCCACACAGAACAGCATCGGTTGGGTGATCTCGGCAAGGTGGTCTTTGCGCAGCTTCTCGGGGCGGCCGGCGGGGTGCAACGGATAGGCAAAGAGGATCAGCCCGTCGCAGGGCTCGTTCTCTGCGGCCAGGTAGGTGCCCATGCGACCTCCCATCGAGCGGCCGGCCAACACCACTCGCTCGGACACTTTGGACCCGAACCAGGCGAGGACGGCCCGGTGACACTCCAACAGCTTGGCCTGGGTGTCGGGCCGCTTCTTCCCCGCCTCGGTGTAGGGGTAGTTGAACGTCATGACCGGGAACCCGGCCCCAGCGAGGCCCTCGCGGAGCGCCACGATCGAGGCGTGATCCTGATTCGTGCCTGCTCCATGGGCCAGTAGGACCCCGAGCGGGCTCTCACCGGGAAGGAGCCGGCCGGTGACCGTCTCCCCTTCTCGCCAGCGGATCGCAACCTGTCTTGGCATGCTCACAACGCGGAGTCCGACTCTTCACCCACCGCAAAGACGGCAGAGTGCCCGTCCCGCAGGGCGGGTTTGAGGACTTTCCCGGAAGGATTGCGTGGCAACGGTTCGGTGCGGATCTCCCACTGCGACGGCACCTTGAACGACGCCATGGTCTCGGCGGCGAAGGCGGTGAGTTCGTCGGCATTCACCGCCGACCCGGGGGCCACCACGACCACCGCCTTGACCTCCTCACCCAGATCCTCGTGCGGCACGCCGATGACCGCCACATCCAACACGTCCGGATGCTCGTCCAACCGGCTCTCCACCTCCATGCAGTAGACGTTCTCGCCGCCCCGAATGACGATGTCCTTGGCACGATCGGTGATGTAGAGGAAGCCGTCCTCGTCGAGGTGGCCGACATCTCCCGTTCTGAAGAAACCGTCCACGAAGACGTTGGCGTTCACGTCCGGACGTCGGTAGTAGCCGGGGATGATGTTGCCGCCCCTCGCCCAGATCTCGCCGGTTTCGCCGACGGGAAGGGCCTCTCCATCGGCGTCGGCGATCTTCAGTTCGACAGTCGGGACCGCCACCCCCACGGAATCGGGATGGGCCTCGTAGTCAGGGCCCACATTCAGCGTGAGCAACGGTGAGGTCTCGGTCAGTCCGTAACCCTGGATCACCCGTCCCTTGAGGTTGGGGAAGACGTCGCCGATCTTCGCCAGGAGCGCCGCCGAGGCGGGCGCTCCGCCGTAGCTGATCGAGGTGATCGACGAGAAGTCACGCCCCTCGTAGGCTCCCGAATCGATGATGCGGGCAACGATGGTGGGAACGCCGCCAAAGCGGGTTGCCCGCTCTCTCTCGATGACCTCGGCAGCGTGGAAGGGATCGAACCGACCCGGCGGCATGAAGATGAGCTTGTGCCCGGCGTAGGTGTAGGGAATCATCGTCGACATGAGGGCGGTGGTGTGGAACATGGGAATCACCGTGAGGTCGATGTCCTGGGCCTTGTCGCCACTCGATCGGTCGGGGGGGTCGCCGTCGACGGCCGCCGCGGCGGCCCGGTTGGCTGCCCCCACCGCGCTGAGCACGGCCGCCGCGTTCATGAGGTTGTTGATCACGTTCCGATGGGTGTTCGGCGAGCCTTTCGGCCGGCCCGTGGTGCCCGAGGTGTAGAAGATGCCCAACATGGCGTCCTCTCCTCGGGTTGCCGTGCTCCCCATGTCGAGCGGCTCGCTCGCCAGGACTTCCTCTATGTGGTGCGTGCCGTCGGGCCGGTTACCCTCGCCCCACACCACCACCCGGGAAGGGTCCAGGCCGGCTTCGATGATGGTTGGAGCGCGGCGAGCATCGCAGACCGCCAGGGCGGTTTCGGAGTCTTCGAGGCCAAAACTCAATTCCGTCGCCTTCCACCAGGCGTTCAGGGGAACCACCACGCCGTCCATCGCAACGACCGCCCAGAAGGCAACCACCCAGTCCGGGGCGTTGGAACCCAGGATGGCGATGCGGTCGCCCGAACCGATCCCAAACCGCTCCTGCAGACCTTTCGCCAGGCGCAGGGCACGGGTCATCGCCTCGACGTAGGTGTATCGGGTGTCGCCCTGGACGAGGTATTCGCGCTCCCCGTGTGTAAGTCCGACCTCGACGAGTGTTCGCAGATGCTCGGCTCGTTTCTCGTGGGTGCGCTGCTCCACGCCCGAGATCGTCTCGGTGACGATCTCGAAACGACCCCCTGGGCCGGTCAGTTCGGCGAGAAAAGGAGCAAACACGGACATGGCAGCATCCTATCGACTCGCCAAGCGGCGGTCCGATCGAACCTGGTGTCCGTCCGCGCCAGGTACGCTTCCCCCATGCGCGTCCTCGTCCTCCCCGATGCTCCCTCACTGGCGGCGTTCGCGGCCGAGCATCTCGCCGGCCTGTTGGATGCCACCGGTGCCAAACGAACCAACCTGGCGCTGTCGGGAGGGAGTACGCCCCACGCCACCTACGAGGCGCTTCGCACGTACCCGGTCAGGTGGAAGCGGGTCGACCTGTGGCTCGGCGACGAACGGTGGGTGCCCCATCACCATGACGATTCGAATACCCGCATGGTGCAGGAGACGCTGGCTGAGCACGTGCCCGCTCGCCTTCATCCCGTCCCTTGGGAAGAGAACCTCGGTCCCGTGGAAGCAGCCCACCGGTACTCGACGATGCTGGCAAGCTTCCTCGACGCCGTTGACGGCCAGCTCACGCCCGAGATCGTGCTGCTGGGACTCGGAGACGATGGCCACACGG
>CBDUEV010000152.1:0-2861 GCA_965366365.1 uncultured Acidimicrobiia bacterium
CGGTCGGCTGCGCCGCCCGCCCACCTCCCCCAAGAATGGGGAGGCAAGACCAGGCCCGGCCAGCCAAAAAGCGCCCGAAATGCATCTCGAATCGCTCTTCGCGAAAACCATCCCTGGGTCGCGAAAACTAACTAGGCAGAGGACTTGCCAAACCCAGTGTGGTGAGTTACTTTTCTCGAACCGGATCGGGGGCAACCTCGAAACGGACTGGTGAAGCCGAGAGGGTTCATTGGAAGCTACCGGGAGAACGGGGCCTTCGGGCGTCGGAGTTCCGGAAAGCGGGGAAGCCCTGAGGGGATGAGAGCTTCGGCTCGATTCTCAACGGGGCTTCTCGCATTTAACCCTCCATGTCGCGGCGCGTCACGGCACGGCGCGTCACGTTTCGGGTCGGTCGGCGGCGCCTAGCGAACGGCCGCGGCGCGTCGGACGACGGCGTCGAACAGCGCTTGATGGCTCGCATCCTCCGCTGCGTTCATCTCGGGATGCCACTCCACACTCAGGATCCACTTGTCGGCCAATTCGACCGCCTCGATGATCCCGTCCGAGCTCCACCCGACGGCAACCAAACCCGTTCCGAGGCGATCGATGGCCTGGTGGTGGCGAGCTGCCGCTTTGGAGAACCGCTCCACCCCCGTTTCTCGACCGATGAGAGACTCGGCTGTGACCGTGACGTCGTGTGCCACGAAGCCAGGTCCAGCCGGCACCGTGTGAGCGATCAGGTCGTCCAGGTCGTCCAGATGCTGGTGAAGTGTGCCGCCCAATGCGACGTTGAGTATCTGATGGCCCCGACAGATGGCCAAAGTCGGCAGATCGGCCTCGAGAGCGAGACGAACCAGCGCAATCTCGGTTTCGTCCCTCTGGCCGTCCAGCCTTTCGACCGATCGGTGCGGTTGTTGACCGTAGCGACGCGGGTCGATGTCGCCGCCCCCGCTCAGCACGATTCCATCCAGGCGTTCGATGATGACCGGGGGAGTCACGCCAGGCGGGATCAGCAACGGCTCCCCGCCGGCCCGCCTGACGGCCTCGACGTAGGGGCGAGGTACGCCCACGGCGGGAAAGTCCCACTGGCTGGTGGTGATGTGGCCATACGTACTGATGCCGATGACAGGGGAGGACATGCTGCGGCGACGTACCGTTGGCGGTCAGCTCGCCCTGATGCAGAGCACCGGGCACGGCGCCGACATGATGATCTCCTGGGCGTTCGATCCAAGGAGGAGCTTGCCGAGGGCGGACCGATTACGCACCCCGATCACGATCAGGTCTGCGCCCTCCTCCTCGGCGGCCTGAGCGAGATCCTGTGCGGGTGTGTTCCCCCGCACGAGACCGCGCAGGACGAACTCCAGTCCTTCTTGGCGAAGGCGAGACTCGATCTCCTCTCCGGCCTCGCGGTATTCGATGATCTCGTCAACCGATTCGCCCCGGCCCCCGCGCTCCGAGTGGATGAGTACGAGCTTGGCATTGCGAATCTTGGCTTCCTTGATGGCCTGATCCAAGGCGCGCTTGCCTTCTTCGCTCTTCACGTATCCGACCACGATCTTCGGCTGGCTCATGCTCACTTCCGTTCTGCTGTCGTCGCCGGCGCGACTGGGGGTGTGTCCGAGTCTAGAGGGGCCGGCCGCCGTCGATCGGCCCATCCGGCCCCTAGGGTGGTGGGAAGTCGACCAAGGAAGCTCGATGCCGAAGCCACCGCTCTACTCGGACGAGCATCTGATGTTCCGTCGGATGCTCGGAGAATTCGTGGCTGCCGAGATCACGCCGCACGTCAACGAGTGGGACGAAGCCGAGGAGTTCCCTCGCAGCCTCTACCAGAAGGTAGGCGCCATCGGCGCCTTCGGGATCGGCTTCGACGAGGAATACGGCGGGATGGGACGCCACGACGCCCGCCTGCTCGCCATCATCTCGGGCGAGATTGCCCGCTGCGGGGCAGGAGGCATCGGCGCCAGCCTGTTCAGCAACTACATCGGTGCACCCCCCATACAGAGTGGAGCGCAGCCGGACGTGAAGGCGGAGATTCTCCCGGGAATGATCTCCGGAGACCTCATCGTGGCGCTGGCCATCACCGAGCCCTCGGGCGGATCCGACGTGGCCAACCTCACCACCACCGCCGTCCGAGACGGTGACCACTACGTCGTCAACGGCCAGAAGACCTTCATCACCTCGGGCATGAGAGCCGACTACGTAACCACCGCCGTGCGAACGGGCGGACCCGGCGCCGCCGGGGTATCGCTGCTTGCCATACCCACCACGAGCTCCGGCTTCTCGGCGACTCCACTCCACAAGATGGGGTGGTGGGCATCGGACACCGCGACGCTGTATTTCGACGACTGTCGGGTCCCAGCCCGGTACCTCCTCGGAGTCGAGAATGCCGGCTTTCCGATGATCATGGAGAACTTCAACTACGAGCGGATTCTCCTCATCGCCGGCATGGTGGAAGCGGCGCGGGTCTGCTTCGATGAGGCTCTGGCCTGGGCAAAGGAGCGCCGGACCTTCGGTGCCCGACTCGCCGACCATCAGGTGATTCGACACAAGCTCGTCGAGATGGATCGCACCATCAACGCCACGCGGGCCTGGCTGGATCAACTGGCATGGCAGATCGACCACGGCGACAAGCCTGTGGCGGAGATCGCCGAGTGCAAGGTCCAGGCCAGCTTGACCATGGAGTTCTGCGCTCGCGAAGCCGCCCAGATCCTCGGAGGAGCCTCCTATCTGCGAGGCAACCCCGTGGAACGGATCTATCGGGAGGTGCGCGTCAATGCCATCGGCGGCGGCTCCGAAGAGATCATGCGTGACCTCGCCGCACGGCAGCTGGGCATCTAGGCACCTGGGCATTCAAGCAACGGGGCATTCAAGCAACGGGGCAT
>CBDUEV010000153.1:0-2807 GCA_965366365.1 uncultured Acidimicrobiia bacterium
GTATGAGCGGGCTCCGGGTGTGGAACGGCCCGTCGAGGCCGCTGCCGCGTCGGAGACGACTGCGGATGTAGAGGCGGCCAGCGAGGAGACGGTTGGTGGAGCGCTGCTCGGCAGCGACGAGGCTTCCGCCTCGATCCTGCGCAGGATGCCGGTTCCCGTGGCGCGCCCCGACCTCGACTGGTGCCTGCCCACCGGGGTCGACCTCGACGAAGGCAGCCGCGTGGTCGTCATGTTGGACGAAGGCGGGGTCGGGGCAGCCTTGGTCGATCGACTCGCCAAGCGAGGTGTCGACGTACTGGCTGTCGAGAGTGAGCTCGCCTCGGCGGAGCTGATCGCCGCCGTCGACGATTGGGCGCAAGAGGAGCCGATCACCGGCATCTACTGGCTCCCGGCCCTCGACGCCGCCCCACCCTTCCTGGAGATGAGCCTCGCCGAGTGGCGGGAGGCTCTCCGACGCCGGGTCAAGCTCCTCTACGCCCTGATGCGGCACCTCTACGACCGGGTCGGCGAGGCGGGCTCCTTCCTCGTTGCCGGCACCCGACTGGGCGGCCTGCACGGCTACGGCCCGACGGCTCCGGCGGCTCCGCTGGGCGGCGCGGTGACAGGCTTCGTCAAGACCTACAAACGAGAGAAGCCGGAAGCGCTGGTCAAGGCAGTGGATTTCGCTCCCTCCCGGAAGACCGCCGCCCTCGCCGACGCTCTCATCGAAGAGACGCTCACGGATCCGGGTGCCGTCGAGATCGGCCGCCTCGACCAAGGCCGATGGACGGTGGCCCTCACCGAACAGGCACTCCCGGATTCCCCCGACGGGCTCGAATTGAACGACGAAACGGTCTTCGTGGTGACCGGGGCCGCCGGCTCCATCGTGTCAGCCATCACCGCCGATCTGGCTTCCGCTTCCGGCGGGGCCTTTCACCTGCTCGACCTGGTCCCCGAGCCCGACAAGGCGGACCCCGACATCCGCTTGTTCCGAACCGACCGCGAAGCACTGAAACGCCAGATCTTCGGGCGCCTCAAGGAGACAGGGGAGCGGGCAACGCCCGCCACGGTGGAAAAGGAGATCTCGCTGATCGAACGGGCCAGCGCCGCCCTGGCCGCCATCGAGGCGGTGGAAGCTGCCGGAGGCACCGCTCGGTACTACAGCGCCAACCTCCTCGACGCCGAAGCCATGAAGGCGGTGGGCCGCGCCGTTCGAGAGACCAGCGACAGGGTGGACGTCGTGCTGCACGCCGGTGGTCTGGAGATCAGCCGGTTGCTTCCCGACAAGACACCGGAGGAATACGACCTGGTCTTCGATGTCAAGGCCGACGGTTGGTTCAACCTGCTCACCGCGTTGGACGGCGTTCCCATCGGCGCCACGGTGGCTTTCTCGTCGATAGCCGGACGCTTCGGCAACGCCGGCCAATCCGACTACAGCGCTGCCAACGACCTGCTCTGCAAGACCGGTCTCGGCCTGAGGGAACTCAAACCGGAGACGACCGCCATCGCGGTCGACTGGACCGCCTGGGGCGACATCGGCATGGCGACGAGGGGCTCCATCCCCACCGTGATGAAGGCGGCGGGGATCGACATGCTTCCCGCCGCGGCCGGGATTCCGTACGTGCGGAGAGAACTGACCGGGGCGTCGGGATCCAGAGAGATGCTGGTGGCAGGAAGGCTCGGAGTCCTCGAGGAGGAATGGCACGCGACGGGTGGTGTCGACGCGGAGCGGCTCACCGCCACCGCGGCGACTGCTTCGGTCATGGTCGGTTCCATCGAGAGCTTCGGTGTCGATGGCCTGGTGGTATCCACCGTCCTCGACCCAACAGAGCACGGCTTCCTCCACGATCATCAGATCGACGGCACGGCAGTGCTTCCCGGAGTGATGGGCATGGAGGCATTCGCGGCCGTGGCGGCGTTGCCTTTCCCCGATCGAGTGGTGGCGGCGGTCCAGAACGTCGACTTCCTGGCTCCCTTCAAGTTCTATCGCAACGAGCCGAGGACGCTCACCGTCCGAGCCCAATTCCGGGCCGATGGCGATGACATCGTTGCGCACTGCGCTCTGGTCGGTTCGCGACTCCTGGCCAACCAGGACGAACCGCAGGTGACGACTCACTTCACCGGTCAGGTACGGCTGGCCGCCGAGCGCCCCGCCATCGAGGCTCCTCCCGTGCCGGACGGCTCCGACACGGCCGTCGGCCAAGAGGATGTCTACCGCATCTATTTCCACGGCCCCGCCTATCAGGTGCTCGAGCGGGTGTGGAGGTCCGGTGACACCGTCGGAGGCGCCATGGCCGCCGATCTCCCGCCCAACCACCAGCCTCCGGAAGCTCCGACAATTCTTGCTCCGCGCCTGGTGGAGTTGTGTTTCCAGACAGCAGGCGTCTGGGAGATCGGAACCACCGGCGTCTTGGCTCTGCCACTGCACGTGGACCGAATGATCCCCGGTATCCCCGGCGAGCACGCCGGCGAAGTAGCCGTGGTGACCCACGACGATGGTGCCTTCTCGGCATCGGTGCTGGACGGCGATGGTCGAGCCTTGCTCCGCCTCGAGGGTTATCGCACCGTGCCGCTGCCGGGTGCGGTCCAGGCCGAACTGGCCGGTCCTCTGGAACGGGCCGTGGGTGGCGATGACTGATTCTGGGTTCGGCCGCATCGCCATCGTCAACCGCGGCGAACCGGCGATGCGTCTCATCAACGCAGTCCAGGACCTCAACATGGAGCACGGGACCAACCTGCGCACCATCGCCTTCTACACCGACCCCGACCGCAACGCCATGTTCGTGCGAGAAGCGGATGAGGCCTATGGGTTGGGGCCGGCCATCTAT
>CBDUEV010000154.1:0-2497 GCA_965366365.1 uncultured Acidimicrobiia bacterium
CTGGTGGTAGGGGTGGGGTTCGCCATCCTCGCCTTCCTGTTCTCGCTGTGGAGGATCGGCGCCCGTATCGAACGCCATCTGGCGGCCGCCCTTGGCGAAACAGCCATCCCCAACCCGCGGCCGGTTCTCGGCGAAGCGAGGGGCCCGGTTGCGTCGGCGCGCCGGGTGGTCACCGATGCCGGCACGTGGCGCGATGGTGCCTGGCTGTTCTTGCTCTTCCCTCTCGGCATCGTGTGGCTCACCTTCCTCGCCACGGTCTGGGGTATCCCGGTCGGGCTCGGCCTCTCCATCCCGCTCCACTTGAGCGACAATGCTCCGTCCTTCGGAGTCGGCGGCCAATGGATGATCTCAGGACTGCCAGAGGCATTCCTGGCCACGGCGATCGGGATCGGACTCCTTCCGCTCGCCGCCCGGGTCACGGTGGCCATGGGCGATCTCCACGCCGGACTGGCCAAGGCGGTGCTCAGTCCCGACCGCACCGAAGAACTCGAAGCCGAGGTGAAGGACATGACCGTCCGGCGGGACCAGAGCGTCGCCACGGGCGACCAGGAGCGGCGCAGGATCGAACGAGACCTGCACGACGGTGCCCAACAGCGTCTGGTGGCGGTCGCCATGGAGCTCGGCCGTGCCAAGGAGAAATTCGAGGAAGAACCCGAGGAAGCCCGCCGCCTCGTGGATGAAGCCCACAGTCATACCAAGGAGGCGCTGGAAGAGCTCCGCAACCTCGCCCGGGGAATCCATCCTTCGGTGCTCACCGACCGGGGGCTCGACCCGGCCCTGTCCGCCCTCGCCGCGCGGTCGCCCATCCCGGTGCGGGTGTTCTACCGACTGGACCGACGTCCTCCCGTGTCGGTTGAGTCGGCCGCCTACTTCGTCGTGTCCGAGGCGCTCGCCAACGTGGGCAAGCACGCCCTGGCGTCCATCGTCGACGTGACGATCAAGGAGTCCGGCGATGGCATCGAGGTCGAGGTGGTCGACGACGGGGTGGGCGGGGCTTTGTCGACGGGCAGCGGCCTCTCCGGCCTCGCCGATCGAGTAGAAGCCCTCGGTGGGCACCTGCAGGTGATCAGCCCGATCGGCGGGCCCACCCAGGTGATCGCGGAGATCCCATGCGGGTGGTGATCGGCGAAGACTCGGTTCTCCTCCGTGAGGGATTGCGGAGCCTGCTCTCCGACGCCGGTATCGACGTGGTCGGCCTGGCTGGTGACGCGGTCGAACTGGTCGAGACCGTCCTGCAGCACCACCCGGACCTGGCGATTGTCGACGTGAGGATGCCCCCTACGTTCACTGACGAAGGGTTGCGCGCCGCCCTCGAGATACGGACGGCCCTCCCTGACGTCGCCATCGTCGTGCTGTCGCAGTATGTCGAAGAGCGATACGCCCTCGACCTCATCGGAGGTGGCACCGAGAGAATGGGCTACCTCCTCAAGGACCGGGTCGCCGATGTGGGCGAGTTTCTCGACACGCTGCGGCATGTGGCCGGCGGGGCTGCGGCCATCGACCCTGAAGTGGTGGCGCAACTCGTGCGCCGGCGGCGGAGCGAATCGGTCCTCGATCGGCTCACTGCGCGTGAGCTCGACGTGCTCGGGCTGATGGCAGAGGGCCGATCCAACGCAGCCATCTCTTCGAAGCTGGGTGTCTCCGTCGGGGCCATCGAGAAACACATCAACAGCCTGTTCGGCAAGCTCGACCTACTGCCTGCCGCGGACGATCACCGGCGGGTGCTGGCCGTCCTCACCTTCCTCGGGCAGTGAGCCGCCGAGTCATCTGTCGCTGAGCCGGTCTCGCACGATCTCCATCAGGGCGGCGCCGTCCAGCACCCCCACGTAGGGGAGGACGTCGTCGACCGACTCGGAAACGAAGCCGGTCAGCTGGGTCCGGACCACCGAGTGGAGGTCCTCGGGCGTCCAGGGTTTGGCGATGTAGTGATCGAGCTCTGCCTGGTTGATGGCCTTGATGGTGTCGGCGTGGCTGGCCTGGCCCGTGATGAGAACCTTCCTGGCTCGGGCGGTGGCAGGGTCATCATGCAATTGGACGAGGAGATCCACCCCGGTCGTGCCGGGCAGAACGTGATCGGCCAGCACGAGCCCGAGGGTGACATGGCGGGCGCGGTACTCCTCGATCACGGCCAGTGCGTCCTCGACATCCTCCGTCATCTCGATGGCGAAAGCCTCGGCGAAGGGGGCGAGGTCTCGTTCGAGCGCTTCGCGCACGTCAGGTTCGTCTTCGACGCAGAGGATGAGGATGTCGTTCACTGTTGGTCTCCCGGGGTGATGGGTAATCGGATGGTGAAGGTCGTTTGGCCGGGCTGCGAAGCCACGTCGATGGTCCCGTTGTGGCGCTGGACGATCTGGGCCGTGATGGTGAGGCCAAGACCGATTCCGAATTCGACCCGGCCCTGTTTGGTGGTGTAGTTGATGTCGAAGATCTGTTGGAGGCTTTCCATCGGAATACCGGCACCCGTGTCCGTGATCATCACCCTCACGTGCTTCGGATC
>CBDUEV010000155.1:0-2437 GCA_965366365.1 uncultured Acidimicrobiia bacterium
AGCGCGGGCTTCGATGGGGTGGGCTTCGGTGGCAGGAAAAGGTCAGGAATCTGCGAGGCTCACCGACACGCTGAGTCGACTCTACGGAGATGCCGGTCCCGGCCTTGCTGAACGCCTCGAGACGCTGGCAGTTCACCATCAGGGAGCACACCTTCCCACCTGGTCGGAGACCGACGCCTGGCTGATCACCTACCCCGACCAATTCCAAGAGAATGGTGTCCGGCCACTCCAGACTCTCCAACGCATCTATCTCGACCGCCTGAATGGGCCGCTCAACGGAGTCCATATCCTTCCGTGCTACCCGTGGACTTCCGACGACGGCTACGCCGTGACCGACTACCTGGCGATCGACCCTCGTCATGGCGAGTGGTCGGACGTCGAGAGTTTGGCTGGAAAGACCCGCGTGATGCTCGACGCCGTCGTCAACCACATGTCGGCCTCGAGCAAGTGGTTCCTCGCCTTCCTCGCCGACGATCCGGACTACGTGGGATTCTTCCGGACGGCGTCGCCGGATGCCGATCTCTCCGCGACCGTCCGGCCGCGAACAACCCCCCTCCTCACGGAATTCGAAGGCGCCGGGGGACCCAAGTTGGTGTGGACGACCTTCTCTGCCGACCAGGTCGACCTGGACTTCCGCAACCCGGAGGTGTTCCTCGCGGTGATCGAGGTGCTCTTCGAATACTCACGGAGGGGCGCCCAAATGATCCGACTGGACGCGGTCCAGTTCCTCGGCAAGCGGGAAGGTACGACGTCGATCAACCTCCCCGAGGCCCATCTGATCGTCCAAGCGTTGCGTGCCGGCCTCGATCTTGCCTACCCGGGGGTTCTCCTCGTGTCGGAATCGAACGTTCCGCACATGGAAAACCTGGCCTACCTCGGAAGCGGTTCAGATCGAGAGGCGCAGGTCGTCTATCAGTTCGCTTTGGCGCCCCTGGTGCTCCACACCATGATCACCGGCGACACGACTGCACTCCAAGCGTGGGCAGCCGACCTGCCGGTGCTGCGGCCAGGCACCACGGTCTTCAACTTCCTGGCTTCCCACGATGGCGTTGCCGTCCGTCCCGTCGAGAGCATCCTCTCACCCGAACAGGTCGAGCACCTGGCTGCCCACACGGTCGCGGCCGGCGGCGGGGTCAACATGAGATCCGTGGCAGGCGGCGGGACCGCTCCCTACGAGCTCGCCTGCACCTGGTTCGATCTGATGGCTCACGGCCATACCGAGGATCAAGCGGTAGCTCGCCACCTGGCGTCGCACGCCATCATGCTGGCCATGCAGGGCATACCGGGCGTCTATGTGCATTCGCTCTTCGGGACCGGCAACGACCACGCTCTCGCCGACGAGACCGGGATGGCGCGTTCCCTGAACAGGCACAAATTCGCAGACGTGACGGATCTGGAACGGCGCTTGGACAAGCCCGACACCAGAGAAGCGAAGTGTCTGACTGGGCTTTCCCAGTTGCTCGATCAGCGCCGGGGGTCACCCGGTTTTCATCCCGACGTCGGGCAGCGTGTCCTCGCCACCCCTGCCGGTGTGTTCGGCATCCAGCGCGGCGACAGGGACAGGGTGTTCGTGAACGTGACCGGAGCCGAGCAGCCGATCGACCTCGGGGATTGGGCGCCCGCTGGGCGTCAGAACGTCGTTTCCCTGGCGCCGTGGGAGTCACTCTGGCTGACGCGACCGACGGGTAGAGTCGTCCCAGCCCATGGATCTTGATCCTTCACGACCCGTTCCGGTTTTCTTCCAGCTCAAGACCCTGATTCTGGAGCAGGTCAGCTCCGGCGTGTATCTGCCTGGAGACCGGCTTCCCACAGAGCTCGAATTCTGCAATCGCTACGGAATCAGCCGCACTCCGGTCCATCGGGCGCTTTCCGAGCTGGCCAACGAGGGGGTCCTCGTCCGACGTCGCCGGCACGGAACCGTCGTCAACCCACATTGGCTCCCCAGTCAGACAGCCCGGCCCGACCTACGCGTCCTCGTCGCCAATGCCGAGTGGGTTTCCCATATTCTCGAGTTCGCGCCACCGGAGCTCCCCCTCAACGTGTCGGCGGTCGGTTTTCCGAACCTCCACCGTCACCTCACGCGGGCGGTCGCCGAGGGGCAAGCGCCCGACCTCGCCCTGGTCGACTCGGTGTGGGTGGAGGAATTCGTGGTGGCGGGGATCCTCGCCCCTATGGACGAGCTGGCGCCCACCTGGATCACTTCCGACTACCCCGACTTCTTGCCGAGTTTCGAGCACGACGGCCGACCATATGCGGTATCGGCCGAGGCCAATGTGGCGGGTCTCTGGTATCACTGCGCCACGTTCAAACGACACGGCCTCGAGGTTCCCACCACATGGCCCGAGCTGATAGCAGTCGGCCGGCGCCTGCTGACCCTCGAGCCGAAGAAGTTGCCACTCGCCATGCCACTGGGTAGCGGCGCGGGAGAAGCGACGAC
>CBDUEV010000156.1:0-2113 GCA_965366365.1 uncultured Acidimicrobiia bacterium
CATAGATCTCCCCGACGTCGTCCTTGTGAACCTTGGTCCAGCAGAACCCAACCAGTCGGTCCTCTTCCCACGCCATGAGGAAACCTGAGGCGTCGAACCACGTCTGAGCCTGCCGATCAGCCAGAACTTCCTCGGTCCACGCTCCGTTCTCGGGGTGTCCGGCAAAGGCCCGATTGTTCACCTCCAGCCAGGACGCTTCATCGGCCCCCGGCACGAACGGTCTCAGCGCCACTCCGGGAGGCAGCGGCCCATCGGATTCGACGGGGAGGTGACACCGAAGCTGACGAAGCTCCCGCTCCTGGCGAAAACCGAGGTCCTGGAGGGTGCCGGCCAGCGCGGGGCGGAACACCCAGAAACGCACTGACGACCCACCGGCGTTCTCCACCGCGCCGAGGGCGTCTTCGAGGAGAGTCGTGGCGATCGGTTCGGACCGCCAGAGGGGGTGAACAGCCATTTCGATCCCCCAGCCACGGTCCTCCCGGTTGGGCGAGAGATGGGCGTAGCCGACGATCTCGCCTTCGGACTCCGCTACCAGTGCCCGGGAGGGCCCCACCCCGCCTTGGACCAGGCTCAGGTACTTGTGCTCGCCGAGTGGCCAGTGTCCATCTGCGTCGTGACACATGCTGAAGAGGCGCTCCAGGGCGCGGAGATCCTCAGGGTGGCGGACCGGGCGTATCGACACGAAACCACGATAGCCAGGTGGTCAACGCGACAATGACGACTCGGAAGCTGGGCGCTGGAGTGGATTCCGGTTTATTCTGACGAGGTGAGCAGGGTAGGACTCGTCCTTGGAGGCGGCGGCGTCACCGGCGCCGCCTACGAGATGGCCGCGTTGATGTCGATCGAGATGGCCACTGGCTGGAATCCTGACGATGCCGAGGTCATCGTCGGAACGTCGGCCGGTTCATTCGTGGCCGGTGTGGTTCGCGCCGGCCGGCTCTCCCTCGACCGCATGGTCGAGCACCGCGAAGACGGTGCGGCGGTCTCGGCCCGCATATCCCAACATCTCTTCAAGAACGGGCGCGGCGGCGGCCTGGGTCGTTGGGCGCGCCACGGCCTCGGTCCGGGGCTCCTCAAGCCCGGCGTTCGGCTCATCCTTGGTTCACCGGGCCGTTACGCCTCGGAAGGCATCGCCGATTGGGCTGAGGCCCAGATCGGCGATCTTGTGGACGGCTGGCCGACCAAACCGACGCTGATCACCGCCTATGACCTGCAGGCCGCCCGGCGGGTGGCTTTTGGTACGACCGACGCCCCCGATGTCGCCATGCGGGATGCCATCGCCGCCTCGTCGGCCGTGCCGATCATCTTCTCTCCGCATCGGATCGACGGCACCGACTACGTGGACGGAGGCGTCGTCTCCGGCACGCATGCGGATCTGGTGTTGGGGAACCCCGAACCGCTCGATCTCGTGCTGGTCCTCGCCCCGATGGCGGCGCTGGGAAAACGCGACGGGGCGTTGGCCTACGAGGCCTTGTTCGATCGGGTTGGGAAGGCGGCCCTGGTACGGGAGACCGCTCTGATCGAAGAGACGTGGCCATCGGCCGACATCATCGTGATCAGACCTGAGCCTGAAGTGCTGGCGGTAATGCGGCCGAACCCGATGAAGCCCGAGGCCGCCGTCCCCACCTTCATCAAGACGCTCACCTCGATGCGCACCAAGCTCGCCAAGGCTGCCACCTGGGACATGCTCGAACACCATCTCGTCGCCACGGCGCCGCACTGACAGCTGGGCTATGCGTCGCCCGTCGGCGCCGGGGATGTCATCTCTCCCCAGCCCACTCCCGGAATTGAGCGAGGAGCCCGCCTGTCGAACCGTCCTCCGGCTCGCCCTCGCCGCCCTCGACGAGAGGCAGAAGCCGTCCTGCCAGCTGTTTGCCAAGCTCCACTCCCCATTGGTCGAAGGAGTTGATTCCCCAGACCACCCCTTGACAGAAGATCTTGTGTTCGTACAGGGCGATCAGCATCCCCAGGGCGTGCGGGGTGATCTCCTTCACCATGATCGAGGTGGTCGGCTGGTTGCCCGGGTACGTCTTGTGGCGGGCCAGCCGCTCGAGTTCGTCGCCTTCGAGCCCAGACGCGGCCAGTTCGAGGCGCGCCTCGTCGGTGGTCTTGC
>CBDUEV010000157.1:0-2064 GCA_965366365.1 uncultured Acidimicrobiia bacterium
ACCTGATAGAACTGACGGCGCCGTCCTGCCTGCGGCTGCTCGTAGCGGAACATGGGGCCCGAATAGCTGAGTTTCATCTCTCCCGCCGCCCCCGCCTGGACAAAGGCGCGCACGATGGAGGCCGTGCCTTCCGGCCGCAGGGTGAGGCTCCTTCCACCCTTGTCTGCGAAGGTGTACATCTGCTTTTGGACCACTTCGGTGCTCTCCCCGACTCCCCGGGCGAACACCTCGGTGGCCTCGAAGACCGGAGTGAGGGCCAACTCGTACCCGAAGCGGGCGCTCCAGGTTTCCCACGAGGCCAGGAGACGCCGCCACACCCGCGATTGGGGAGGAAAGATGTCGTCGGTGCCCTTGGGGGCGCGCAGCGTCATTTCAGATTCCTTGGAGGAAGGGGTTGCTTCGGCGTTCCCGAGCCAGGGTAGTCGCGGGACCGTGCCCCGGAAGCACCGATATCTCGTCGTCGAGGGTCAGAACCTTGTCCCGCATGCTGGTCATGAGCTGTTCGTAGCTGCCACCCGGCAAATCCGTCCGGCCGATCGACCCGGCGAAGAGCTGGTCGCCGGTGAAGAGGACCCCTTCGCTCTCGATGTAGAAGCAGCAATGACCCGGCGTGTGCCCTGGCGTGTGCCGGACCTCGAGTCGGAGGCCGGCCAGTTCCAGCACCTGACCGTCGAAGAGCTGCTCGGCCACAGGGAATCCGTAGTCGCCCTCGGGCACCACGCCGAAGAGGGATCGGAGCTGACTCTCGGGGTCGAGCGAAAGGAAATCGTCGTCGGGGTGGGCGTACGTCGCCAGGCCAAACCGACCGGCCACCCCACCGGCGCCGCCGGCGTGGTCGACATGCCCATGCGTGACGAGGAGCGCCACCGGCGTGACTCCCAGCGCTCGAACCATTTCCGCCAACCCCGGGACGTCGGGCGGAGCGTCGACGAGGACGACCGGGCCTGCCTTTGCGGCCCCGACCGCGTAGGTGTTGGTTTGGGCGTACCAGAGTGTTCGGCTGTCGAGAAGCATGCATCCCTCCGTGAAGGAGGGATGCTAACGCCGCCGGGACCCTGTCCGGTTGGGCCGGCCTATCGGGTGCAGATGCCTACGGGATGCAGAATGTGGTGAGGTCCACTTCGTTGCCTCCGATGTCGTTCCACAGCCCCGGCGAGGGAATGAACTTGTCGGCCAGGGCTGGATCGAACACGAACGAGCCCTCGATGAGGCTCTCCTCCGGTGGACGGAAATGGATCTCGAGCCGGTTGTTCGAGAGGTCGCGTTCGCCGTAGACGGCTCCATAGACCGTCGTCTGGTTCGCCGAGTCGATGTCACCCGTCGAGAAGATGAGGTGATGGACCTCTTCAGGGATGGATTGGAAGTTCTGGCCCATGGTGAGCACCCCTGCAGTGTCGTCGACCACGATCACCACCGTGGCCGGTTCGCCGCCAGGGGTACCGCCCGCCGACGGAGTGCCTTTCACGACGAGCGAACCCGTGGAGCCCCCGACCGCCGGATTGGGTCTGCCGATCACCATGAAGTGGTCCGTGAACGTGGTTTGCTTGAATTCCAGCGTGCCGCCGTTGGCTCCGTCGATGATGTGGATGCCTCCCAAATTGTTCTTGTTGCCGTTGATGTAGGCCTGCATGGCAGCCGCGCTGACGTGGTGGGTCACCGACCAGCCGTCCGCCACGTACTGGGCTTCGCGGGCGGCATTGAGCGTGAAGAGCGGCAGCGGAATCTGGGGAACCGGATTGGCCACCGGATCGAGCGTGGTCACGGCCAGTACGTTGGGCGCGGTTCCTTTGAACGAGGTTCCCGCCGCCATGGCACCGTTCAGGTCGTACTGCACCTCGCCGACCACAATGGCCTTGTTGAAATAGGTGTCGAAGAAGCTCGAGACCGTGTCGTCCGAACGGATGAAGATGCTCGACAGGTACGTCGAACCGGAGTTGTCGCGGACCTCGCCCTGAACGTTCACGTTGCCGCGGATCTCGACGTTGGAGCCATTCGGGATGTTGAGATCGCCGTAGACGCTGAGACTGCCGTCGCCTTGGTACGGGACGTCGTTCTGGTAGAGCC
>CBDUEV010000158.1:0-1684 GCA_965366365.1 uncultured Acidimicrobiia bacterium
AGCTCAACGAGGCGATGCGCCGATGCGTGGCGTGCGACCTGTCGGCGACGCGCACCCAGGTGGTGGTGGGCTCAGGTTCCGCGTCGGCGCGGCTCATGGTGCTGGGCGAAGCTCCTGGCGCCAAAGAGGACGAGACAGGCGTGCCGTTCGTCGGGAGATCCGGCCAGCTCCTCGACCGGTTGCTCGGTGAGATCGAGCTGGCCAGGTCCGAGGTGTTCGTGACCAACGTCGTCAAATGCCGACCGCCGGACAACCGTGATCCCCGCCCCGTCGAGATCGGCGCCTGCAGCCCCTTTCTCGAGCGTCAGCTGGCCCTCGTGGATCCCAGCGTGGTGGTGACGCTGGGCAACTTCGCTGCTCGACGCCTCCTCGACACCAAGGAAGGGATCACCCGGCTGCGCGGGAAGTCCTATCCTTGGGCCGGGCGGGAGGTCGTGCCGACCTTCCATCCGGCTGCCGCCCTGCGCGGCGGTCAGAAAGTGTTGGACGCCATGCGGGAGGATCTCGCCTTGGCCAAGCAGTTGAGTGAGCGGGCATGATCGAACTAGCGTCCCAGGATGTCGCCGAGACGATGGGGATCGGCCGACGGCTGGCTGCGCTCTGCCGTCCCGGCGACGTGGTGTCGCTGTGCGGGCGACTGGGGTCAGGAAAGACCGCCTTTGCCGGAGGACTCGCCGAGGGTCTCGGCATCGAGGAGCCCGTCACCAGCCCGAGTTTCGTACTCATGCGTCGCTACGACAGTGGGTTCACTCCTCTGGTGCATGTCGATGTGTATCGGCTGGGAAGTCTCGGTGAGTTCGACGACCTCGACGTGTTCGAGGAAGCCACCGACGGCGTGTTGCTCGTCGAGTGGGGCAACGCGGTCGCCGCTTCGCTCCCCAAGGACCACCTCGTCGTGGAGATCGAGGTGGATGGCGAGACCTCGCGACGGTTGCGATTTCGCCCCTCGGGTAGCTGGATCGATCGTCCTCTGCGAGAGTTGTCGGTGTGAAGATTCTCGCCATCGAATCCGCCACGCCGGCGTCGTCGGTTGCGCTCGGCAACGGTCGGGTGGTCGTGGCCATGGCCGAACGTGTCGACCGGGCAGGTCACTCTGCCTTCCTGGTCTCGGCAATCGATTTCCTGTTCGATCAGGCGGGGTGGACCCCCGAACAGCTCGACGCCGTTGTCGTGGGTCTCGGACCCGGTCTCTTCACTGGGATTCGGGTCGGCATGGCGACCGCCCAGGGAATGGCCGCGGCGCTCGGCATCCCGGTGATACCCGGCAATTCGCTCGACGCCCTGGCACTCAGGGCCGCTACCGGCCGGCGCCACATCTGGTCTGTGGTGGACGTCCGGCGAGGAGAATTCGCAGTCGCGTCGTACCGGCCGGTGCCTGGCGGCGTCGTAAAGGACGGAAACGGCCAACTGGTGACGGCCGACACCCTCCGCGCCATTCTCGACTCCGACCCTGCGGAGGCCCTCGTGGTGGGAGATTGGGAAAGCCTGCCGGACACCTTCTTCAACGGCCTGCACCGGGTCAAGACCGGGAGGCCGCGCTATCCGGCGGCCGACGCCCTGCTCGAACTGGCGGTTCCCCGAGCCAAGGCGGAGGACTTCCCTCACCCAGACGAGTTGCGCCCGCTCTACATGCGCGAACCGGATGTCAACATCGGGTGGGCCAAGCTCCGAAAGGAGGGTCCGT
>CBDUEV010000159.1:0-1512 GCA_965366365.1 uncultured Acidimicrobiia bacterium
CCGGGTCATGCACGGAGCCGGCGCTCGCTCTAGGTTTTGCCCAGACCCACCATGGTGAGACCGTCGCCCGGACGAGAGGATCGTGAACACAATGCGCCCCAAGAGGTACCTGATGGCGCTGCGAGACAGCCAATTCACCATTCCGGCGGCCTTCATCGCCATCAGCCTGCTTCTCGCCTTCTTGGTCAACCGAGCCGATTCCAGTTTGCCGATCGATGGACTCCCCTTCCTGCTGCCGTCGACGGTTCCGGCCGGCCGCACGATGCTGGCCACCATCGCAGGCGCCGTCATCACCGTGGCGGCCCTCGTGTTCTCCTTCACGGCGGTCACCGTGCAGCTGGCGACGAGCCAATACTCGCCGAGGGTCATCCAAGAGTTCCTGCGCGATCGGTTCCAGCAGGTGGTGATCGGGGTAGTGATGGGGACGTTCACCTTCTCGCTCGTGGGCCTCGCCACCCTCGGGGCAGATCCAACTCCTGGGAGTCGCGCAGACTGGACAGCCACCGTCGGGGTCATCTTCGGAGTGGGTTCAGCGCTGCTCATCGTGGCATACATCGATCACGTCACTCGCCGCATCGACATCGACGATACGATCGACCGTCTCTCGGCCGCCACCCAGCGTGCGTTCGAGGAGGTGGAACAGCCGGACTCGGCGGCACACGACACGACCTGGGACATCCCTGCCAGAGCTGCCCCACTCGTCCTCAGGGCGCGCCACTCTGGGTGGGTGCAGAGCATCGACGTACCCGCCCTGGCCGAGAGCCTCACACCCGGTTCGGTGGCGAGACTCGATCGGTCAACGGGTCAGCATGTGGCGGCGGGGACGCCACTGATGACCGTGTGGAGCGAGGGCAGCGACGACGGAGAGCTCGATGCCCACATGCTTCAGTCCTTCTCGGTGGGGGGAGCCCGAACCATCGACCGCGACGATCCGGGGTTCGGAGTTCGCCAGCTGGTCGACATTGCCCTCCGGGCGCTTTCGCCAGGGATCAACGATCCTGCCACCGCCGCCGACGTGGTGCGACACCTGGTCGGTCCGATCCGCGCCGCCTACCTGACGGCCGACACCCGGAGGACGTTCCACCATCCGAACGGCACCCGGATTCTGGCCCCAGGACGTCAGCAGCCCGGCGACTACGTCCGGGCAGCCTTCTCCGAGATCAGGATGTCGTCGGCGACGCAACCCACCACCCTCCTGGCGCTGGCCGAATCGCTCTCGGCGCTGCGGGAGTCGCTTCAGGTGGAGGGCCTCGAGGCCGAGGCGGTCCAACGCGAACTGCGTCTCGTGGCTCAAACGGTCCAGGAAGCGGACTTCGACGAATCCGTAGCGGCGCCGATCCTCCGGGCACTCGACACGCCGGCTCAATCGTGAGAGCGCGCTGGCGCCGCCGGAACGAGAAATCGGCCACACTCATCGGCGTGAGCCCGGTCCTGCCCGTCCCTGACGTGCGGGCCGCCGTCGCCTTCTACTCGAACCAGCTCGGATTCAACGCCGAGGAGCTCTGGGGTGAT